>JBMOFM010000008.1:0-108926 GCA_049318825.1 Alphaproteobacteria bacterium
GTCGATCAACCGGCACTAGCACAGCAAATCGAGGGAATAAAAGCCAATATGGGTGTAAAAACACAGAAAAAAATTGCAGCAGCAGCCCCCAAAATTTTACGGGCAGCCCCATAATAATGTGATTACATTCTACGAATGCTGGCTGCAAGGCTAGCCATGATGCTCAATAAACATCCCCTGCGGCTTTTCGCGTGGGGATAGCCAAAATAACCGTAGCATCTTGTGAAAGCTGTGTTAAATCTTATCTATTAGTACAATAGATAAGCCATCATGGAGAGCACATCAATGTCGTGGAATGATGAGGGTGGAAACCCTTGGGGTAGCCCGCCACCCAATAATAATCAACGTCCATCATGGCAAAAAAAGCCAGGTGGTAAAAACACCCCACCTGATCTTGATGATTTGTTGCGTCAAGCGCGTGAAAAAATGAACAAATTTTTCCCCGGTGGGGGTAGTTCACTGCGCGCCATTATTGCGGCCGCTGGTGTTGTGGCCGTTATTTGGCTGGGTAGCGGCTTCTACCGCGTAGAGCCAGATGAACAAGCCGTGGTTCTGCGTTTTGGTAAATATATCCGCAACGAACCCCCCGGCCTGCGCTATCATTTTCCAGCGCCATTAGAAACCATAGAAAAAGTAAAAGTTACCACGGTTAATCGCTCTGAAATAGGCGTGGCAACTAAAAGCATGAATAGGCGCGGAGAAGAAATCACCGATCATAGCAGTGATGAAAGCCAAATGCTCACTGGTGATGAAAATATTGTGGAAATCAATTTTATGGTATTTTGGCAAATTAAAAATGCCTCTGATTTTCTGTTCAAGCTGCGCAACCCCCAAGATACCGTAAAAAAAGCGGCTGAAAGTGCTATGCGTGAAATTATTAGCCGCACCCCTATTCAATTTGCACTTACTGAAGGCGGCGCAAAAATTGAGCAATCAACACTGGAGCTGTTACAATCAATGTTGGATAATTACAATGCCGGCATTCAGATAACCCAAGTGCAAATGCAAAAAGTAACCCCACCGCGTGAAGTGCTGGACGCATTTTTAGACGTACAACGGGCACAAGCCGACCGTGAACGGCTGCGCAATGAAGCAGAAGCCTACCGCAACGATATTCTACCGCGTGCCCGCGGGGAAGCTGTTAAACTGAGCGAAGAATCTTTGGCGTATAAAGAACAGATTGTAAACCGAGCCAAGGGGGATGCAGAACGCTTTATTCAGGTTTATGAGGCTTACGCCATGGCCAAAGACGTAACCGCGCAACGTTTATATTTAGAAACCATGGAAAATGTTCTACAACAAAGCAATAAGGTATTTTTAGACAGCACAGCCAAAAATCTGGTGCCTTTTCTGCCGTTGAACAATTTATCCCCTGCTAATTTGGGCGCTGCAGAGAGCACAAAATCATCCTCAACAAAATAAACAGCCGCTTTTCTACTATTATTGGCGACTATGAATGAGAAAAAATAACATGGCTAATGATTTAACAAATAAAGCACCAGCAATTTTTGTGGTTCTTGGTGTTTTGGGGCTTTTGGCTTCCAGCAGTTTTTTTGTGGTTTCAGAAACCGATCAAGCATTGGTGGTACGGTTGGGAGAAGTGCAACGGCAAATTCGTGATGCGGGTCTAAACTGGAAAATGCCCTTGATAGATAATGTAGTATATTACGATAAAAGGGTATTGGATTTAAGCCCCAAGGTAGAACAGGTTATCCTTTCTGACCAAAAACGTTTGCAGGTGGATGCTTTTGTACGCTGGCGCATTCAAGATGGCTTGAAATTCAGGCAAGCAGTGGGCAGTGAAGCGGCGGCTGAACAACGTTTGAGTTCGCTAACAACGGGCGCTCTGCGCCGTGTATTGGGCAGCGTACCAATGACAGCGCTTCTTTCTGCGGAAAGAACAAAGATCACCCAACGAATAAAAGATGAGCTATCCAACGAAGCTATCAATTTTGGTATAGAAATTGTGGATGCCCGCATTCGCAGGGCCGATTTACCTGAACAAAATAGTCAGGCAATTTTTGAACGGATGCGTTCTGAACGCCTACGCGAAGCTAAAGATGCCAGAGCGCGTGGTGAAGAGGTAGCACAGGTAACCAGAGCACAAGCCGATAGAGAAAAAACGGTGTTATTATCCGCCGCCATGCGCGATGCTCAGAAAACAAGAGGCGAAGGCGATAAACAAGCCTCAGAAATTTTAGCTAAAGCTTATAGTCGTGATCCAGCCTTTTTTTCCTTCTACCGTTCATTAGAAGCCTATCGCAACACCATGGCTAATAAAGAAACAACGCTTGTGCTTTCTCCTGAAACATCATTTTTCCATTATTTCGACAAATTTGATGGTAAAAGTGGAAAATAGATATTAGCGTTTTTTAAGGGTATATTATTATGCGCCTGCAACCATCAAAAAAAGTCCGTAACATTATTTTGTTCAGTAGTTTATTGGCTTTTTCTGCTGCCATGCCGGTTTTATGGCATACGCCCATAGCCAATGCTGAAATTAATGGCCCAGCCAGTGATTTTGCTGACCTTGCAGAAAAGCTCTCTCCGGCGGTGGTTAATATTTCCACCACGCAAGTGATTAAAGGAGCCGTAGGCGGAGGCAAACAACCGCAAGAAATACCACAATTACCACCCGGCAGCCCCTTTGAACCGTTTTTCAAAGATTTTTTTGATCAAGAAGGACAAGCTCTCACCCCACGCAAGGCTGTTTCTTTAGGCTCTGGCTTTATTATTGATGCCGCTAAAGGGCTGGTGGTCACCAATAATCATGTGATTGCCAATGCCGATGAAGTCACTGTTATTTTACATGATGACACCTCACTTAAAGCTAAAATTTTGGGTAAGGATGAAAAAACTGATTTGGCGGTTCTTAAAGTTGAAACCGCTGGCAAAAAATTGGTGGATGTGAAATGGGGCAATAGCGATGCCATGAAAGTGGGCAATTGGGTAATGGCCATTGGCAACCCATTTGGTCTTGGTGGCACGGTAACGGCAGGTATTGTTTCGGCGCGCGCTAGAAACATTAACGCTGGCCCTTATGATGATTTTATTCAAACCGACGCTTCGATTAATCGTGGCAATTCGGGCGGCCCCATGTTTAACACGAAGGGGGAAGTTATTGGCATTAACACCGCTATTTTTTCGCCATCGGGCGGTTCGGTTGGCATTGGTTTTGCCATACCCTCCAATTTAGCCGAACCCGTGGTGCGCCAATTAATAGATTTTGGCCGCACCAAAAGGGGATGGATTGGTGTGCGCATTCAAAGCGTGGATGAAGTGATTGCCGATAGTATTGGCCTGAAACAAGCCGAAGGCGCCCTAGTCACGGGTATGATTCCGGGTAGCCCCGCCGAAAAAGCTGGGTTGCAACGCAATGATGTGATCGTTGAATTTAATGGTGTGCCTATTAAAGAAATGCGCCGTTTGCCGCGATTGGTAGCGGGTGTGCCCGTGGGCAAAAGTGCTGATCTAAAAATTTGGCGAAACAAGGAATTTATCACCCGCAAAATAGAAGTGGCTGAATTAGAAGCCGCGGAAGATGCAGGCCTGATTGATAAAAATCCAACCGCCAGTGAAGAAAAGCCTGATACTGGAGCGGGTACAATGTTGGCAGAGGTTGGTTTAACCGTTAATAATTTAACGGCCGCCACCAGAGAACGTTACCAGATTGATTCTGCCGTAAAAGGCGTGCTGATTACTGCCGTTGTTGCTGGCAGTAATGCAGCTGAACGTGGTGTAACCGCGGGCGATGTGATTGTTGAGGTGAACCAGACAGAGGTTCACACCCCGCAAGATGTACGGAAAATTGTTGATCAGGCCAAAAAAGAAAAGAAGCCTTTGTTGGTTCTATTAGAACGTCAGGGTGATCAACGAATTTTGGGCTTAAAATTGGAAGCAGAGAAAAAATAAAATTGCCTGTTTCTGGCACTATCACCGCATGATGCGGTGATAGTGTTGATTATATATTATTCCCTCTTGCACGAAAATCTGGTTTTTTATTCTTATCTGAATCTAAACCTTTTTTTTCTCGGCAATTAAATTCAAACGCTTTATTTTTTATCCATAATTCAGTGCCAGAAGCCTTGGTATCTGGTTTTACAAAAGTTTTACTGCCTTCTGTATCAGGAAACACCTTAATCAAGGAACAAGAACTATTAGGGCTTTGTACCATATTCATTGATTGTGTTGCCATTTTCACTTTATCTTTAGGCATTCTATATCCTTGAGGCATTTTTGCACATTTAATAGTAAAAAAACCATTCTTAGAAAATGAAAGTGCTTGAACATCCAGTCCGCAGAACACATTAACCCCGCCATTGGCTGTTTGGGTAAAAAGATAGGCTAAATCTTTTACGGTTTTGGGCGGCACAACAACAGGAGCGGCGGCGGCTTTTTTATCCTTATTGGCCTCTTTATCGACGGGCGGGATATTATCTTTAGGTAATTCCCTGCCCGTGGGATTCTCTGTGGCTTTTGGTGTTTCTATAGTAGGAGACGGGGCAAATGATGGGGATACAGAAGGTGTAGCTGATGGTACAGGATTATTATTATCTGCGGGCGGTTGTGGGCTGTTACATGCTGTTACAACAGCACTCAGCACTAGGCTAGAAACGCTGGTAAAAACCAATCGACCAGAAGATATTTTAAGATGCCTTTTTTTCATGAAAATCTTCTTTTACTGTTTAAGGGGCAGGTTGCCTAGTAACAAAAAGGCTGAGCCCTTGAACCATTTGGCTTGGAGGAACATCCGCACAAGAAAATCTAAACCCATGATTATTATCCAAAAGGGCATCGGTATCAATAGCAGGCGCTTTATCATTAGCCGGTGTGGTGGTAATAGAAGCAGAAGGTTGTGGCTCTGCTGCTCTATCGGGGATGAGATTATTATTCACGGGGGCTATAAATTTGGACGCTATTGCAGTCCCAACCCCTCCCACGCTAGCAAGCAAAGCAAGCCAGCATACAGTTTTTTTATTAATCTGCCAGTCTGGCATTTACATTTATCCTCTCATCGCAATCAGCGGCGATCATAATGCAATATTACTGATATTAGCAATCATTTTTACGATAATATTTGCAATAATGTTGACTAAGCCATTAATCGATTTATTCCTGCCACGCGGGAATTTTATAGCAACATACCCGTTAATTTATTTTTTGATTCCGCGTACCATAAAAAAATCGCTTGATCGCTGAGAATACTCAGCTTTTTTCACAATGGTTATAACTATCAACTTTATAGAAAGCAGATATAAAAATGATAGGGGATGCAATACAACATCATCAAGCCTGTACCAACCCTGATCATAACAGCGAAAAAGCTGCCTCGTGGCATCCAGCCGATTGTCATGATATTTCTCCCCTTAAAACACAGCTGCTTTATGCGTGCACGGTCAATAATATTTCTCTCAAGCATATTCCCTTGTTGGCACAGAATTTAAGTGTTCACGCCCAAACTGTTGAGCACATACTGCATGAGCTGGTGGCAACCAAAATGCTATTACATTGCACCACCCTTACCTTGGATAGATTTTCTCCAACATCATCTGGGCTGGATGTTTTGTATAAAATTGCTGCCCGCAAGCCAGAATTTCTAGCCCTTACAAAAATTCTACTCATCAACAATAAAGTCAGTGCCTATCACCATCGTGCTTTTGTATAAAATATGAGGAATTCACCATGCGGAATAATCAACCAGTAACCAATATCGAAATACCGATTACCGATAAATTACTGATTGTTTCAAAAACCGATGAAAAGGGAAAAATCCAATTCGTTAATAAAGATTTTATCGATATTTCTGGTTTTACTAAAGAAGAACTCATAGGGCAGCCTCAAAATATTATTCGCCACCCCGATATGCCGCCCGAAGCATTTGAAGATATGTGGCGCGACTTGAAAGCTGGTTTATCTTGGAGCGGTTATGTAAAAAACCGCAGCAAAAATGGTAACCATTATTGGGTACAAGCGGCCGTTGCCCCCATTATTGAAAATGGTGTAACAACGGGTTATATATCCATTCGCAGTAAAGCCAAACCAGAGGTTATTGAAAATGTGGCCGCTGTTTATAAAAAATTTACAGAGAAAAAAGCGGGCGATTTTTCAATTGAACATGGAAAAATTATCAATAAAACACTGCCTGCACGCATCGGTAGATATTTTCAGCGGCTGGATGGTAAGGTCACCGGCATTGCTGCCATTTTATGCTTAATTATTAGCCTGACTGGTGGATCTGGCTTTTATGTGAGCAACCAAACCACCCATTCGCTTCGCACTGTTTATGAAGATCGTACCGTGGCCGCTGGCCAATTGGCAGAAATCAACCGCCTTCTTTATGATAACTTGCTTAATCTGGAAATGATGGCTTCAGGCAAGCAAGAGAATTTAACTGCCTTACTCAAAGAAATTGAAGATGGAAACACGAAAATTTCTACAACTTGGAAAGCCTATTCTGCAACTTATTTAACCCCAGAAGAAAAAATTCTGGCGAATGAATATCAAACACGCCAGCAAGAATTTATAGAAAAAGCCCTTAATCCGGGCGTTTTGCTGGCAAAGGCAGAAAAAATTCCTGAGTTAAGTTTCCTTTTACACCAAACGCATCATTTATTTGAAGCGGCAGTGGATACGAATGTTAAGCTTATTGATCTGCAATTAAGGGTTGCCCAAGAAGAATATACTATCTCGCAGGAAGATTTTACTATTGGGTCGTGGGTTATTATTGCCTCAATTATCTTAGGATTAGCCATTGCTGTCGTCACATCAAAATATTTACAACATATTATCAAGCAGCGACTATCTTATCTGGACTCACGCCTCAGATCGATTGCCAACGGCAATTACAATACGGATATCGTGATTAGTGATGATGAAATGCAGAATATTCTAGTTACCGTGCGCGCCATGCAAGCCAGACTTGCTTATGCAGAATTGGATAAGCAAGAAGTTGAACTGGCTAAAAAAGCCATGCAGGAAAAATTGGCCCACGAATTTGAACAAAGCGTGAAGAATATTGTGAACATGGTAGCCGCTGCCGCCACTGAGCTTTCTCAAACGGCAAGAAGCATGGTTTCAACCGTCATGGAAAGCTCTCAAAAAGCAACAGATGCCAGTGGCGCCGCTCTTAGCACCACTGCTAATGTACAAACAGTAGCCGCTGCCGCAGAAGAACTATCGGCTTCAGTAAAAGAAATTTCCGCACAAATCCATAAAACCACCATGTTGGTTACCCAATCCAAAGAAAAAGCAAAAAATGCCGATGAAGTGGCCAATGCTTTTAATAATGCCACCATTAAGGTAACCATCGCCATGGAGATGATTTCAAAAATTGCAGGGCAAATTAATTTATTGGCGCTCAATGCCACTATTGAATCAGCCAGAGCAGGAGAAGCAGGCAGAGGCTTTGCGGTGGTGGCCAGTGAAGTAAAAAATCTAGCCACCCAAGCCGATAAAACGGTGGTTGATATTCAAGTAGTGGTTGAAGAAATGCGCCATGCCTCCCATGCCATTATTACCGCTTTGGGTGAAATTGGCGTATCGGTGAGCTCTATATCCGAAGCGGCTTCAAGTGTTGCCTCTGCGGTGGAACAGCAATCAACCACCACCAATGAAATTGCCCGTAATATGCAAACAGCGGCCATGGGCACACAAACAATTTCTAATAATTTGAATGAGGTACGGGCCTCTTCTTCTCATGCGGGTTCGGCTTCTGAACAAATGTTTCAAGCATCGCAAGAATTATCTCAACAAGCAGAAATTCTTAATGCGCAAGTGGATGAGTTTTTACAAAAAATTAGAGCCGCCTAATGTAAAAGAGGTACTTATTTATTTTTAATAAAAATATTGACATTGCCACATTATAACAATATGGTTGATACCCCGCTATTTTCCATATTGTTATAAAGTGGCTCTGTCATGTGTTTAGCCGATCCCAATACGCCAAAAGATAATTGCCCTGCCCTGCCCAGAGAATTACCCAATTTTTTCTGGCATTTTCTGAAGGCCTATAAACCCTATATCGCAGGGCTATGCTTTGTGGTGTTTTGGTGGGCATTGCATAATACCCTTTCTCCTTACATCTTAAAATTGATGGTGGATGCGGTGGCCACGCATCAACAAAACATCCCTTTAATGGCCAATACTGTTTTTTGGCCAGCCATTATTTATGTTGTTCTTGGTTTTGTGATTGGTTGGGTGTTTCGGTTACAAGATTATCTGATCATGAAATTAGCACCAGCATTGCGGCGGGATGTACAACAGCAAATGCTGGCCTACCTTGAAGGTCACTCTCACCAATATTTTCAAAATAATTTTGCGGGCAGCCTTTCCAATAAAATATCCGATATGGTGCGCGGTGTCCCCGAAATTCTTTTCCTGCTGATTGATATTTGTTTAGCGCCTTTTATTGCTATTTTAGTGGCCATGGTAGCCCTTTATTCTGTGATGCCAATGTTGGCCGTGGCGGTTGGCGGTTGGACTATTATCTATCTCAGCTTATGCTGGTATTTTTCTATTAAGGGTCGTTCTCTTGCAGCCAAATTAGCTGAAACCAGAAGTATTTTTACTGGTAAACAGGTGGATAGCATCAGCAACATGCTTAATATTCGCCTTTTTGCGCGCCGCGCTTATGAGACATCTTATGTTGGCCATTACATGCAAGATGTTGTAAAAAATGACCAGTCGCTTCAGTGGTACCTGCTTAAAGTAAGAATTTTTCAAAACACCAGCATGACAGCGCTGGGCGCTATTATTATTTATTATCTGTTGCACGGCGTACAACAACAGGCCATTAGCGCGGGGGATTTTGCCTTAGTGCTGGGTGTTACCTCGCGTATTATGGATTCCTTATGGAACACCTCCAACCAATTTGTGAGATTAGCGCAAGAAATTGGCACATGCCGCCAAGCTATTTCTATTATCACCCAACCGCATGGCCTGATCGATCATCCTGAAGCTACCACGCTTAACGTGGATAAAGGCGAAATAGAATTTGATAATGTTAGCTTTTTCTATGAACGCAATAATAATATTTTCAATAATAAAAATGTGAGTATTCAAGCAGGAAGCAAGGTGGGATTAGTAGGTTTTTCAGGTTCAGGGAAAACCACTTTTGTGCATTTAATCTTGCGTTTTTTTGATATTAATGGCGGTAATATTTTGATTGATGGTCAAAATATTGCTCATGTCACACAAGATTCTTTGCACCAATCTATCGCCCTTATTCCGCAAGATACCAGCTTGTTTCACCGTAGCTTATTAGAAAATATTCGCTATGGGCGCTTAGATGCCAGCGATGAAGAAGTGATAGAGGCCGCTAAAAAAGCCTATGCCCATGAATTTATTCAAGACATAGCAGAAGGTTATCAAGCCTTAGTGGGAGAACGCGGGATTAAATTATCGGGTGGCCAACGTCAGCGGATTGCTATTGCCAGAGCCATATTAAAAAATGCCCCCATCTTGATTTTGGATGAAGCAACATCAGCGCTTGATTCGGTAACGGAAAAATATATCCAGCAAGCGTTAGAAGAATTGATGAAAAACCGCACCACCTTAGTTATTGCTCACCGCTTATCTACCCTCTCAACCATGGATAGGATTTTAGTGTTTAATAAGGGTGAAATTATTGAAGATGGCAACCATCATGACCTTTTAGCACTACAAGGCCACTATGCTCGCATGTGGCACATGCAGGCAGGCGGGTTTTTACCAGAAAAAGATATTATAGAAAAAAATGTGAATGACGCTGAAAAAAACTAGATTTCTCATAAGGCTGCCATAATTACAAGGCACTAATATTATGTATTGTTCTATTGATGGGTTATATTCTGATGTATAAACGCTTACTGATTATCGGTGGATTATTGGCCATAACCCCTATGCCAGCAACCGCTCAGGCAACCAATAATGTTGAAAATATCGGCTACCACGATAAAAGCACCATTGCACCCACCCTCAGCACTGAACAAACAGCCATATTAAGCCGCGTGGAAGAATATTTGAACGGCATTAAGGTGGCTAAAGCCCGTTTCAGCCAACAGGCGCGCTCTCAAACGTCAAGCAATGCTACAAAATCTGCTGCTACGGGTATTTTTTATCTACAACGGCCAGATAAGATGCGTTTTCAATATGAAAAACCCAATAAAGATTATATTCTGGCGGATGGTAATATTGTTTATTATTGGGACTCAGCACTCAAACAACAAAGCAATGCCCCACAAGGCATGACTCTAGCTGATTTTTTTCTGCGCCCCCATATCTCGTTTGGCGGCGATATTTTAGTGATGAATGTGGAAGAAAAAGATAAGGTAATAGGCATTACCATCGCGCAGCTTAATCAAGAAGACCAAGGAAAAATGACCCTGTTCCTCAGCGATTCGCCACTACAGCTTCATGGCTGGCAAGTGATTGACCCCGCCGGTGGTATTACTGATGTTGTGCTGGAAAAACCAGAGCTTAATATCTCGCTGGATTCAGAATTATTTATCTATCGCGATCCCAATTTTGGTAAAAACCGTCGCTAGAATATGGATGTGCGTTGCTCTTTTATGAACTCACAAAAGAGCAACGCACTATAACATTAATCATCCTTTTGGAACATTAATCATCCCTTTGGGTGCGTTCTAAACGCTCGTGCCGCTCTTGTGCTTCTAAACACAAAGTAGCATTAGGGCGCGCCTCTAATCTTTTAACGCCAATAGGCTCGCCAGTTTCTTCACAGTAACCGTAAGAACCATCTTCAATGCGTTCAATGGCTTCTTCTATTTTTGCCAATAATTTGCGCTCGCGGTCACGAGTACGCAATTCCAAACCCCGATCAGTTTCTGCCGATGCCCTATCGGTAATATCTGGCTCTTGGATGCCGCCATCTTGTAAGCTCAGTAATGTTCCAGACGATTCCGCCAACAACTCCGCGCGCCAGCGACGCAGCTTATCACGGAAATATTCTACCATGACTGGATTCATATATTCTTCTTCTTCAGAAGGACGGTAGGCTGGATCTAGGGTAACAGTCATTGATGCACTCGTTTATTAAAGAACGATAAGAAACACAGTCTTATAGCGACAGCGCAGTAAATTTCAAGAAAGAAAATTAGATTTCCCTATTTTCTAAAATAGCGGCCATTTCCAATTTTGCTAATTCCACCTCAGCACGCAGATGAATATCGTCCAAGGCTTCTTGTAAGCGCACATCATCCACTTCTAAACGCGCCTGCTTTACCATGGCAGAAAGGCCATATAATCTGGCCACGGGAATGGTGCCTTCCAACAAAGCGTCGCGCAGGCCTTCCAGTTCGGTAATCATCTGCTCGGCTTTTTTACGCCCTTTAGAACGACGCTCGGCTTTTTCATCCACCTCTTGCAACGATAATAAAGATTCAAGCCCCGATAGGGCAGAAGCCCCCATCACAGAAGCCGCCTGCGTGGCCTCTGAAGATGTATTGATTAATTGAGAAAAAGCAGCACCACCAGCCGCATTGCTTCCAGAAGCCTTGCCGGTTTTTTGCGTGCCTTGCGGGCCGCGCAATTTATTAATTCCATCTATGCTCATGAGCTTATGCCTGTTTCAATAAAATATCCCAGCAGATCGAATCAAGGGGCAAGTTTCACCAGATTAATACACTGCCCCCTTTAATTATTAGCATATCGCAAAATTCTGTACCAGTATTTTACTCATGCCCGCTTTGTTTTTCTGTTGCTATTTCCTTTTTGGCACGTTTTTTGCTCCATGAATGCAAAGACCATTAAGGCAATATTGCCTTAATGGGAAATTAGGGTGCAAAAAAATAAAAAAGCACCCGCAAATGAGTGGGGCAATGATGCGAAAATACTGGCAATATGGTTTATTAATAGCATTTTTTCTGCTGGCATGCACGCAAATGGCCAACGCTTCCCGCATTAAGGATGTGGTAGAGTTTGAAGGCGTACGCGATAACATGCTGGTAGGCTACGGCTTAGTGGTTGGCCTAAATGGCACGGGGGATTCTTTGCGCAACTCTCCTTTTACGGGCCAATCGCTCAGCGGTATGTTAGAGCGGGTTGGGGTAAAGGTAAAGGCCGATGCTTTGCGCACCAAAAACGTGGCCGCGGTAATGGTAACCGCCACCTTAAAACCATTCACCACCCAAGGCTCTCGTATTGATATTAATGTTTCTGCTCTGGGCGATGCCAGCAATTTATTGGGTGGCACCTTATTGGTGACGCCGCTAATGGGTGCCGATGGCGAGGTGTACGCCGTTTCCCAAGGCACGGTAACCACTGGTGCATTTTCAGCCCAAGGCCAAGGGGCAAGCGTAACACGCGGTGTGCCAACCGCAGGCCGCATTGCCAATGGCGCGGTGATAGAGCGCGAAATTGGCTTTAACCTGAAAGACATGCAAACCATGCGCCTTTCCTTGCGCAACCCCGATTTTACCACCGCCAAACGCATTGCTAGTGCTATTAATAATCATGTGGGCAGCAATTTAGCGCAAGCTAATGACCCCGGCACCGTAACCCTAAATATTAGCCGCAACCGCGGTAATATTGTGGATATTATTACCGATATTGAACAATTGCCCGTGGAGCCCGATCAAATAGCCAGGGTGGTGATTGATGAAGCCTCTGGTACCATTGTGATGGGCGAGAAAGTACGCATTAGCACCGTGGCTATTTCCCAAGGTAATCTCACCATTCGCATTGCTGAAAACACCCAAGTATCGCAACCCCAACCTTTTTCTGAAGGCGGCCAAACCACAACCGTCCCCCGCACCGATATTCAAATAGATGATGGTAAAGGTAAAAAAATGGCCGTATTGCCCGCCGGTGTTACCCTGCAACAATTGGTAGAAAGCTTGAATGCCCTTGGTATTGGCCCTAGAGATATGATCTCTATCCTGCAATCGATAAAAGCCGCAGGCGCCTTACAAGCCGATATTGAAGTGATGTAACCACCATAACCTCATGATAAAAAGGTAAGAGCTGATATGGAAAAAATAAATAACAACATGGTTGCACCTGCTGCCAACATTAAAACCGCCAGCCAGCCAATCAACCCAAAAATCATGAAATCAGCGCGTGAATTTGAGCAAATGTTTTTAGCGCAAATGCTGCAGCCGATGTTTGCCGAACAAGCCAGCGATAATATGTTTGGCGGCGGCCACGCAGAAGAAACGGTGAAAAGCTTATTAACCGATGCCTATGCCAGACAAATGAATAATAAGGGCGGCATTGGCCTTACCCCCCATATTTATAATGAAATGGTAAAAATGCAAGAAGAGAGGAGTAAAAACCATGGGCGTTGATCGTTTAGTGGATGATTTGCTAATTGCCACCGAAAGTTTTGCTATTTTACTAGAAGAAGAAAATGATTTGCTGCGCCAGCGTGATTGGCAACAATCGGCATTAATATTGGATGCCAAAGAAAGAAGCAGCCAGCTTTTTTATCGCCAAGCGGAATCGCTGCGCCAACAAAAAGGCATAGAACTCAGCGATAATGATCGGCAAAAATTGCAGGAGCCTGCCAACCGTTTACATGCCGCCTTGCAGGAAAACATGATTTTATTACAAGAATGTGAGCAGCTGGCCGGAAAAATGGTGCAAATTATGGTAAATACTGCCCGTTCAGTGCAATCTGAACAGGTACCGATGCAAGCTTATGGTATTGCCGCCCTTCAAAACCGTAATAACCGCACCCATGGCTTAAATAATGCCTATACTCTTCGCAAATCTTTTTAAGGGAGTAAATCTTTTTTAGGGGAGTACATTACCTGCCCCTTAAGCAAACCATTGCGCTAATTTTTGCCAAGCCAATTCAGGGGCGCGGCGGCTGGTGACCAAGCCTATATGCCCCAACCCCACATGATGCAGCTCCCCTTTGGGCATTAATTGTGCCAAGGCTAATGAAGAGGCTGGCAATACAATCTTATCTTTATCTGCCACCTGTATTAAACAGGGCTGCTCTATCGCGGCTGGGTTAATTACCACATCATTAACCCGCCATTGCCCTTTCACGGTAATATTTTCACCAAACCAATCATAAAATGTTACCTCCGCCACGGATAAGGGAAGGCTTACCCCATCATTCAACCAATCTTCCAAGGCCACAAAAGCTTTTGCTTCTTCTGATGTGCTGTCAATTTCAGCAAAATGGCGAAATTTACGCCAAATGGCAAATAAATCGCTACTGGCAAACATCATTTGCAATATATCAATCGGTACATAACCCAGCTCTTTAATTATTGGCCGATGAAAACTATAAAACAAGGCCGCCATTCTATATAAGCACACTGAACTTTCTGCCGCCATTGTGGGCTTAAAATCCCATGGCGTGGCCAATAAAGCCATTTTCTTTATCTGTTGAGGGAAAAGTTGCGCCAAGGCCAAAGAAAGCACCCCACCCATGCAATAACCAGCAATATTCACAAGCCGGCCTCCATGGTGGTTATTCAAAAAATCCAACATGGGTTTTAATATACCCAGAATGCAAGCATCCAAATTCATGTGCGGTAAGGATTGCCCCCAATCCACCACATAGATGTGAAATCCTTGCGCCACCAGCCAGCGCAATAAACTTTGCTCCTCCATTAAATCCAACACATAATATCGGTTAATGAGGGATGGGATAAAAAACACTACCTCCCCTTCGCCGCCATAATCTAATAAGCGGGCAGTTTCTATCTGTAAAACACAGGGTTTTTCATCCAGCTGACGGCGATAAGGATGATGACGATAGGCCATCATGCCTTCTAATGTTTGCTGCCAGCGTTTTCTGACTTCAGCCCCTGTTGCCAATTCGATTGTTGCCCAATCAATGGAGGAGTTTTTTTCAATAGAATCACTTTTTATATTGGCGGAAATATTGTTGCATAGCATCCAACTGTTCAGCCCATGCCCCCATAGCAGCGGCATCAAGGCGAGATGCATCCCAAAGGGTCTGGGGCCCATTCTCGGTTGTTTTGCCAACGGATGAGGGGGTGGCTGTGGGTGGCTGTGCATTATTTTTTACATTTTCTGGAGAATGATCTTGAGGGTTTTGCTGCATATTATTGTATATAGCGGCCCATTGATGGGCAAAAGTAGAAAATACCGCAGCCATATCCCCCATTCCTTTATCACTGGCTGGGGAATGCGCTGAAGATGCACCAGAAAAGCCATGATTGCCCGATCCCTTATGCCATTTTTGCCATAAAGCCATGGAACTTTCCATAAACTGCACCATTTCTGGTGAATGCGATAAAGCGGTCAGGTGATCTTCAAAAGCATCAATCACTAGCTTTGCCAGCTTTTCGGCAGTATTATCCTCAAAATTATTCAAACTGCTTTGCCTATCGTTGCTCTGGTGCTATACTAGTAGCTATTGTGCAAAAAAAACAAATAAAAAAACGAGGGAAAAATGGGAGACACACCAGATAAAGTAAATAACAAATCATCCAGCTCTAGTGGCACGGGGCATATTTCCAACCCAGTGGTGATTAAAAAATACGCTAATCGCCGCCTGTATAATACCGATAGCAGCTCTTATGTTACCTTAGAAAATTTGTGCCAAATGGTTAAAGATGGCGTCGATTTTCTGGTGTATGATGCCAAAACAGGGGAAGATTTAACCCGCTCGGTGCTCACGCAAATTATTGTGGAAGAAGAGTCAAAAGGCCAAAATTTGCTGCCCATCAGCTTTTTGCGCCAGCTTATTGCCTTTTATGGCAATTCCATGCAATGGGTGGTGCCCACCTATTTAGAACGGGTAATGGAAACCCTTTCTGATAACCAAGAAAAAATGCAGGAATATTTCCGCCACAGTTTTGGTGGCATATTTCCCTTTGGTTCACTCAGCGATACGCTGGGCGATATGAGTAAGCAAAATTTGCACATGATGGAAAAAACCATGCGCATGCTCAACCCGTTTGGCACAACTCAAGGTGGCACTCCTCTATCTCCTCCAGTGCCATTCCCCACCTTAGCCACAAGCAGCAGTAAAAATGATATTGATGATCATAAAACCCTCACGGCCCTAAAAGATCAGGTGGAAATACTGCGCCAACAGGTTGATATTTTAAGCAAAAAGGGCAAATAATATCGGATTATATTCAATGCGTTTATTGAATTGACACCGCTTGGTTATTGAATTACAAGATTTTATCTAAAATAAATTCTTGTTTTTTAATGATCGGGATAGAAAATATATGAATGATTTTGCAACAGAGCGGGATGGTTTTTGTGAACAAGTAGCTAATATATCCAATATATGGCAACAAAAACTTCAATCACTCACCAATCTATTAAAGATCATAAATAATAAAAACCGTTCTGTTCTTGCCGAATTAAATCATGTTGACGACTTTCACACATATTATGATGTGATGGAATGGTTGCAATCCACCATTCCCCTACAACAACAAAAACAACAGACAGACTATCAACAGCTTTCGCAACAGCTGGCGGCAACACAAGAAAATCTGGCTAATGCAACGTTTTTATCTGAATTCGTTACGCATTGCCGTAATCTCACCACGCAATCTATTCTCTGCGATCAGGTTTGGGATGGCACCACATCCCATTTGATTACAGATCTCCAAAAAGCCATTGTCATTGATGATAGAAGCGCCGCACAACAAGCAATTAAAACCTATGAAGATAAAGAATATGGCCGCATCAAATTTTTTTGGTTTAAAAATATCAGTGATGACGATAGAATAGAATTTGCTGAAACCGTACAAGCCCTAACAACACTCTGCCAACCAGAACATTGGCGGGCAGGCATGTTGGATGATTCACAAAAATCATGGATAAAAAAATTACCCTCGGATGTTTCTCAATATATGCTCATCAGAAACGCTGTTTCCACCTATCAACAAGAAAAAAGTGCGTTAGAGATGCGTTTATTGCAGATGGGGGATCAAGAGAAATTAATTATCCCCTATGATTCTTCATATCAGCATTATAGCCGGATGTTAGAAAATCTTTATATTCGCTATGAATCATCCCATCTTTATGCCTCATTCCCGCAAGAAGAACGATCCACATTTGTACTGATAATACATGGCCATGATTTATTTAATGATTATTTCAAATGCCGCAACACCGCAACTATTATGCAACAAGATATTGTAGCACAGCGGCAAGCCATGGAAGAACGCCTCTCCACCAATGCTATATTCTTTGAAGTTTTATCTGAAATAAAACAAGTAGTAGAACATAAAATAGCCCATAGTTCGGTTGAGGCCAACATCCTTAACCATTTGGCAAATCCGGCCAATATAGCTGAAGCAGAAAATTTAGTGGCTGCTCGTGCCAGTTTTGCTATGTTGGAACAAATTAATGAACCACTCATGGCGTTAGAGATAGAAAAAATCCAGCAGATTATCGACAATCCTCAACAAGTGGCTGCGATCATGCGTGAAATTACAACCGCAGAAACTGGCGTGAGCGCACCGGCACAACAATCTCGCCGACCACTACCACCTAGACGACAAATGAATATCTGATGGGGTAGGCACACCCCATTTATTCAGCAATCAGAAAAACCGCATCAATATATTGACGGCACTCACTCCGTGATATATGTATTTTACGAAAATATTTTATTTTGACTGGAGCTAGGTAATTGATGCGTGTTTTTACTGCTGAACGCGAAGAATTTTGTAAGGAAGTTGAAGAGAATGTCACGCTCTGGCAGGAAAAATCAGCCCTAGCGAATGACGCTATGAGCCAACTTCAACAAAAAAGCACGGCGGAGTTTCAATATATTGAGGCCATCCCAGTTTTTAATGAGTTTTATCATTTTCTGGAATGGCTGCAAACCGCTATTCCACTGGTACAACAACAACAGCAAGATAATATACCTGTTTTACAAGAAAGACTGGCAACCGCACAAGAAACCCACAAAAACTTGGATTTTTTAAGGCAACTTTTCTCTTGTTATAATGCACTGACCGCATATACCTACCATGATTACAATTCGGGAATCATGGTTGAGGAGCTTATTAAATCGCTTACAGAATCTATTGTTGAAAATAATTTACCGCAAGCCCAAGAGGTGCTTGCCTTATATGAGCAAGAAGATTTTGGTGTACGCCAGAATGGTATTGTAGATCAAGCTCAAATAGAAGATAAAGATTTTTTTTCAGCACAGCTTCTCGAAATTTCTGCGCTCTGTACATCAGAAAACTGGCGGGCTGGTTTATTAACAGACAAGGAAAAATTACTGGTTTATCCAAATCTCACCAATGTTGAGAATGATTTTCTAGAAATTAGCAAAGCAGAAATGGCAGCCCAAGAATATATCATCAGGCTACAAAATGAACTGAGTCGAATTTACGGCCAAGCCAGCGTGAGAATGCTATTGGAAGGCGAAGAGAGGAATTCTTTCCAACAACTATTGGCTAAGCTTTACCACCCGCACCAAACCACCACAGTTGCTTTTACGCTATTGCCAGCAGAAGATCAAAACTTGATCACAATATTGTTTGATGATTCCAACCTTTCAACATCTGGTGCCGTTACTTACTCTTCTCTTAATCCTATTATGCAATATGATGTTGAGGCAAAGAAACAAGCCATGGAGATAAGGGTAAAGCAAGCGGCTGGTTTTGTAGAATTGGCCAATGGCATCAGAGAGAATTGGCAAAATATAATAGATGTCAGCAACCTGCCCTCAGCTTTCATCAACCAACTCACTGATCCTCAATTTATCAATAGCCCTGAAGAGCTAGCTGAGGCACGCGGGGCTTATGCCGTACTTAAAAGAACGGTTGCGCCCCTCATCAATCTGAACATTCAAAACATTATGGGAATCATCAATGATCCCATAACCGCCGGACAACAAGTGGTTGAAGCGGTGAGAGCAGAATATAAAAAAACACCCCGCTCAATAACACCATAGGTTAGGGTCAGGAATCATAAACTGCATTATAATTTAGCCCCTTGATGGATGGCCACCACCCCGCCACTGAGATTTTGCCATTGCACCCTAGCAAAACCGGCTTCTGAAAAAATTTTAGCCAAAGCGGGCTGATCTGGGAAACGGTTAATGCTCTCGGCCAGATATTGATAGCTTTCTCTATCCTTCAACAGCATGTGCCCCATTTGAGGCACTATTTTTTCTAACCACAGATCATATAATTTTTTGCCCAATTGTGGCTGGTAGCAGCTAAATTCTAAGCAAAAGAACCGCCCCCCCGGTTTCAACACCCGCCTAATTTCGCATAAGGCCTCCAATAATCTGGCCACATTGCGTAAACCAAAAGCCATGGAGCATAAATCCACGCTAGAATCTGGAAAAGGCAAGGCAGCAGAATCGGCCACCACATAAGAAAGCTGGTCGCCATAGCCCTTATTCAGGCTCATATCGCGGCCTTTCGCCAGCATATCGCGGTTAATATCGCATACCCACGCCTTTTTACCGCCCTCTTGTAGAAAACGGCGCGCAATATCCCCCGTACCACCCGCTAAATCTAACAGAAAAGGGTTGTGACGCGGGCGCAGCATGGTTATAAACTCCCGCCGCCACAGGCGGTGGGTGCCCAGTGACATGCAATCATTCATCACATCATACCGGTTAGCCACCCGTGAAAACACCTCATTCACCAAATGCTGCTTGCGATCCGCCCCTTGCACGGGCTGATGACCAAACCACAGGGCTTGCCCATTAATTTTATTCTCTGTATCTTTATCCATCGGCTGCCATTTTTGGTTTTCAAAATGTGAATAATCTATATAATGTAAGCTATAGGCTATAGGATAAAGAAAAAAACATGGCACGAATTTTAGTAGCAGAAGATGATCTGGGCTTGCGGCGTTTTTTAGTGCGCGCTTTGCGTAAGGCTGGCCATTATGTTCTGGATTTTGGCAATGGACTGGAAGCATTAGATGCAATCTATCGTGATTCATTCGATTTATTATTGGCAGATATTGTGATGCCAGAAATGGATGGCATTGAACTGGCTAACCGTGCCGCCCGTTTTTCACCATCGCTTAAAATCATGTTTATTACTGGCTTTGCTGCCGTGGCCATGAATAAAACAGGGCTTGAAGTACAAAATACCGCCGTGGTTTCTAAGCCTTTTCACTTGAATGATCTGGTTGCTCAGGTTGAATCCATGTTGAACAACCTGATAGCCCCTGAAACCCGCGAAGAAAACTCTCACTAACTTTTTAGTGCGTTGGGTTATTGAAAATTAGCATGCTTTTCATGAGCTGATTATGTTTAAATTTCAAATATGTTATGATATAACATATTTGCGTCAAACTGGGTTGTTGATAATGATAATCATTATCGTTACCAACAAACAACATCCTCGCTTTTAGTTATTGAGAAAACATCATGTATCAGCATCCTTTGCAATTAAATATCTGGCATAACTGTCATGATTTACCTGCCGGACATACACATCAAGGCGAAAATATTCATCACCATTTAATACCGCCGCCAGCAGAAATTTTTCAGCATATTACCCAGGCTATCAAAAAGGCTAACCATCAAGGTTTTAATTTTCTTAAACATCATATTCCTTCTGTTGGTCAATGGCTGGAAAGAAAACAGCAGCAAAATCTGCAACAACGGCAAAAAAATGCCTTACATATGAGTAGCAAACAATGGGTTTATCAACTGCCCTCCCCCAATGAATATCCACTCAATCAACAAATATTAACCAATGCCTTAAATCAGCAACTGGAAACACCGGAAGGACGGTTACTCATCCGTAATAGCCTAATCCAATTGCTAGAAAACCCATGGAATAGTTTTATTAAAAATGACCATGATGGAACATTATGGAAACATCTGTTAGATAGCTGTAAACAACATAAAATTATTGCCCCCTTCTATGAACAGAAAGCGGCTAATGCTATGGGTCTGCTTCACGCGGGAAATTTTTCACTCTCTATTAGCAGCCCTAATAAATCGATAGTTAAAAGCAAAGAATGGCTGATTTTAGAAGCCTTACAAGAAAGTTGTGGGGATCAGCATCACCATAATTATTGGTATGCTGCTGGTTTATTAATGGAAATGCAGGAACGCAGCCAACCTAAACCCAAGAAAAATTCTCTTCAGGCAGGATCAAAAAAAAGAACGTGGAGACAGCACTTATTAAGTAGCGGTGCTTTAATTGTGGGTGCCAGCATATTATTGAGTGGCGGCATTAGTGAAATCAGTGAGAAATTAGAAAAAAATACTCCCCAGCATGTTGTAACTCATTCTACCATATCAAAACACAGCAATGTTGTAGCCAACAAAGAATTTTTAGACCACAATATTAATATCCCGTACACTGAAAAAACCGCTATAGCAGCCCCCAATACCCACCAGCATAAGCATGATGGAGAGTTTGATCTAAAAATATGGGGATTATTGCTGATAAGCAACCTGATTAACCCCTTATATTTCACGTTCCATAAACATTTACGGGGAATTGCCCCCAATATAGCAGCTAAAACTAAAAAACTGGCACAGTTTGATTGGTTGATGGATTATCTAGCTATTGGTGCTGGGGTTCTGCAAACTATTATTAGCTTTATGGGCAGCATTCCAGCTGGCTTAAATTCCCTAAAAGATTTAGCCATTATGACTGCTTCCCACATTGGTTTTGATAGCTGGATTGGTGAAAAAATTGGTGGAATTAGTGGAAAAAAAGCCCTCACTATTTATGGAAAAGAACTGGCTAAAGGCAAACAAGCACCATTAGCAGCCAAAAAAGCCAGCCAAACAGGCGGCTTATGGGCAACAGGGCTATCATTAGGACTAACCATTGCCTCTATTGCAGTGCCTAAAGCTATTATACAGCTATTTTCACCACCCAATAATAACGCCCATATCCCTGCCGTAACGGGTATTACACCAGCGGTAAAAACAACCCCACTAGTGATGATTACCGCTTCAGAAAAATTGGAACAGGAAGTGCGCAGCCTAATTTATGCTCAACCCGCCATGGAAAAAAGAGTGTGTTTGTTTAATACAGAAAATGGCAATCAGCAAATATATATACAAGCTTTTGATAGCGAGGAAGCCAACCCTAATGAAACAGCCGCCGCTTTTTTACAACAATTATCGCCTTTATTGGCTGGTCAACAATTAAGCATAGCAGCAGGCACCGATACCACAGGAACAGCTGATTATAATCAACAACTACAAAAAAGTCGCAGCTCAGGCCTATGGCCTTTATTTAATCAGGCCAGCCTTGATGAAGAGGGCATCCCTGCTCTGCCTACCCAGTGCCGCGTAGGGGCATTGAACCGCCAGCATCAACAACGCCTAGCCAATGATAATGTCAGCGACTTTCAGGCTACCCAACGCTCAATTAGTTTTACGATTAAGCGGTAATATCATCATAAGCGTGGTGAGTGCTGTGTAGGTAATTACCAATACTGAGCCTGCCGGCAAATCAAAAAACATCGCTATCATCATGCCCATCAACACCGAACAAATACCACAACCATAGGCCATTAGTAGTGGTTTTTTAGCAGTGGTTGCAGCCAAAGCTGGCAAAATAAGGCTACTGAACACCACATATACCCCAACCAGCTGCACCGATGAAGTAATGGCCAGCGCAAACAAGCCATAAAATCCTAAACCCTGACGCAGAGAAGGCTTTAAGAACCATAAGCTAAGAATGAGCACATAAAAAGGCGCGTGTTGAAAAACCTGCTGCCATGACGTTAATAATATCTGCCCCGATAATAAATGCTGTACCTCTTCCCCCCCATGGGGGTGATCAGCCAACAATAATAACGCTACTGAAGCCGCTAACACAAAGCTACAACCAATCACCGCTTCCAATTCAGCGGGACGGGATTTTTCTATCGCCCGAAAAAATAATCCCGCCAATAAGGCAAAACTTAAAGCCATGGCTTGCATCAACCATGGCGGTGCATCATGCCAAAAAACATTGGCCACCACCAATCCACAGCCAGCGATTTGTGCCACCGCTAAATCAATAAAAATTATGCCACGCTTTAATACCTCAATACCTAATGGTGCATGAGTAAGTGCTACCATTAGGCCAGCCACTATGGCTGGCCCCATAATATCGATCATTTCACTACTGATCATTCTTTGCCTTTTTTAACAATTCAATGGTTCGGTTAAATAAACTGAATAGATCAGTGGCCTGAGCATCCCCTCCCACTGTATAAGGCAATACCACTGCTTCAATGCCTGTTTTGGTGGATAACCATTTACTGGCATCTTCTGGCTCATAGGGAGTACGAATAATCAGCTTGGCAGAATCAGTTTTCAGCTTTTGTAATACTGATTCTAAATGGCCACTACTTGGCGGTATGCCTGGTTTAGACTCTAAAGAGGTTAATTCTTTTATCTGTAGCCAATCCAGCAAATAGCTGAAGGATTTGTGATGCACCACCAGTTTCATTCCTTTTAAACTTTCGGCATCTTTTTCCCATTTGATAATAGCATTACCCCATTCATGGCTAAAATCATCAAAACGCTGTTGATAATAAGCCGTATTTTTAGGATCAATCGCTTGCAGATTTTTTGTAAGTTCTTTAGCGACCAAGGCTATATTATGCGGATTCATTTGTATATGTGGATTACCTTCAGGGTGCACATCCCCATCGGCTCGATCAAGCCTTATAGGTTTTTCAAGCATGGGCACATAATCAGCTGCCATTATATAGCCTTTACCCCCCGGCTGCATGTTGGCATTGCCAGACTTTTCCAGCAAAATCGGTAGCCAACCAATTTCTAAACTTGCCCCTGAACATAAAACCAGATCAGCGCGGCGCATGGCTGCAATAAGGCTAGGTTTTGCTCGAATGTGATGAGGGTCTTGCCGCGCAGTGGTAGCGGTAAAGCTTTCCAATCTATCCCCGCCAATTTTCTCTGCTAAAGCTGCCCATTCTGGCTCACAGGCAAATAGATTCATCTTATCTTTCGTATCAGCTTTCGCATGAAATGGGGCTACTAATAGTAGCCCCATGATGGCAATCATTATATGATTTTTCATCGTTTTCCCTTTAATAGTGATTTTAATATTGATGCGCACCATGAGCCCCTAAGCTCATGATATATTGCACCAGAAACTGGTTATCTCTCTGGTCTTTTGCCATATTTTCATGGTTGTACTGAAGCCTTACACGACTGAATTCACTATTGCTCCAATCCACCATCACAGCATGGGCTTTAGGGTTATGCCCTTCGCTATCAAGCGCACTACCAGTTAAACCAACGGGGGTAGAAGGTGATTGCAACTGGCTGTAACGATAACCCACCCGCCATTTAGGATCAAATTTATACACTGTTTGTGCATACCAACCGCTGCTGTTACCATCAAATCCAACGGCTCCCGTGGCAGCATCACTATCTTCATAAGTGCCTTTTTCCTTGCGCCAGAAATATTCTGCTTGCAGTAGTAATTCCTGCTCTTTGGCATTGCCCGTGGGTGCCCAGCTATACCGTAAATCGGTGGCATATAGGGTTGTATCACCGCTGAATTTCACAACATCGTCACTTCCCTTACGTTCAGCGGTATCACCAGAAAGCACATATGCCCCCAAACGCCAGTTCTGATTTTCACCAATATCTCCGCCTACACGGCCAAAACCAGACCATGCACCTTTGCCCGCACCACTAGCATTACCAAATGGGTAATCATCACCGCGGAAAATACCCCCACCAATTTCGGTATAAAAATCAAGCGGTAATACATAAGAAACTTCAGCCCCATCATCGTTGTAAGATTTATTTAGAAACACCCGATAAGGAAGGGGGCGATCAGCAAAATCATCATTATGAGCATGTTGTTCATTCAGATAGCCCAATGTCCACAAAGCGCGACCAGCTTTTAAGCTCATGCCCTGTGGCAGGCCAGCGCCTGAAAGAGTTTGAATAAAGGCTTCTTCAATTTCTACCCCGTCCTCACCATCTTCATTCACAAAAGAGGTGGTGATTCTACCTTTGAATTTATTATCAATATTGGCTGATAAATTTAACTCTGATTCACCAATTTTCAGGCCTTCCGAACCGCGTGCCCCTTCTTCAGGAACACTAAAACCTTTGATATTTGAATCAGCGTTTGAAAAACTAGCATATTGCCCATTTAACACCACACCAATGGCAGGATTGAAGGCATTATCAGATTTACTACTATTGCCCTTGGAATCTTTAGTAGTTGAAGGCAATTCTGTTGTTTGTGCTGATTTTCTTGAGTTTTCCATACTATAAAGCTTGGCTTCCAATTCTTTAATCCGCGTTTCATAGGATTGTTTCATCCCCTGAATTTCGGTTCGTAATTGTTTAATATCAACTTCTGAGGCCGTTGCCATGGAACTGACCAATGGACTGAAAAGAACTATTCCCCAAGCTGCCGAAGCTGCCAATGTGTTTTTAAGCATAATATTTTCCCTTATAAAAATACAAACCATCACCATCCTTGCTTAATGCAAGAAAAATGAGAAATATTGATGTTGTGATTGTTGGTTTCTTTAAAAGAAAAAGGGTGGGGCACGCACCGAATTGGCCAGATAGATTTTACTATAAATCAGAAATGGCTTCAGAAGTAATACTGCAAAAATGGCATGAATAGAAATGAAATTGAATAATAAAGCTGAGGGCGGCAAATGAGATTTTGCCTGCTCTACCTGCAAATAAAGAGCGCATACATGACCATGATGTTTATGTTCTTCTATTCCATACCGAACCATATGCGCGGCAGAATATAGAAATAAGAAAATAAAACTAAGAACAAGAAAAAGGTTAAGTTTTTTCTTCATTTTGCCAATAACAATACATATTTTTGTTACGATATAACATAATTATGTGTTTGGGTGCAAGCCAATAAATAGCGAACGCGTCATTACAAGCGATTGTAAAAAAGCCGTATAATCTTGTAGCAATCAACTATGGAAAATATTAGCCCCCCTCCCAACAACCATTTTCACCTAACAATTGAAGGTTTTACGGGTCCTTTGGATTTGCTTCTTTCTCTGGCTAAAGCCCAAAAGCTTGATCTCACGAATCTTTCCATGACCGAACTCGCCGACCAATATTTAGCGTTTCTCAATCACTATCTGGAAAACAGAAGCGAATCTGGATTACTATTGGAACAAGCCGCTGATTATCTGGTAATGGCCACATTTTTGGCGTGGTTAAAATCACGACTATTATTACCGCCAAGCCCGCAACCGTTATTGGAAGAAAATGCTACAGAAGCCGCTTCCATATTAGCCGATCAGCTACAAAAGCTCGATAAAATAAGGCAATTGGCCAATAATTTGAATAATCAACCTCAACTCTACCAATCGGTATTTCCCACTGCTGGTGAAATGGTAATACGTTATGAATGGAAATTGCGGGTTTCTTTGGCCAGTTTAGTGGATGCTTATCGCCTTATTCAAAACCGCGGCCAAATATTTGTTGCCCTACAGCGTCATGAATTAATCACCGCGGCTGAAGGCAAAGTCATTATCAGCCAATGGCTAAAAAAGCCGAATAAAGCCCCATGCAACCTGTTACAATTGGCCAGCGAAAAAATGGCCTCGGCCAGTAGCTCCTTATTGCGTCAATCCGGTCTTTGTGCCTTATTATCCGCCGCGTTGGATATGGCTAAAGGGCAAGAATTGGAAATTCGCCAAGAAAAAATCTTTGCCCCAATCTGGCTTCATTCCATTCAACAACCCAACAACTGAAAACTATAATTGCAGCTTCCGTAACTCAATATCATGATCACTATTGGGCACAACATAATGTTGAAACAACCCCAACATATCATCTACATCTCTACTTACCATTACAACGCCAATTTATTAAGTGTTTTTCTATAAATTGCCAGAGTTTTATCGCACATTGCTTGTTTTGTAAAGTGTTGATGCACATGTTGCATAGCATTAACCGCTAATACCGCCCGTTGTTCTGCGGTTAAGGCCAGTAAAGCGCGCAAAGCTTCAGCCAAGGCACCGGCATCCCCTACTTTGGTTAAAATGCCGGTGACACCCTCAATAATGGTTTCTTTATACCCCCCCAAATCACTGGCCACCACTGGCCTTCCCATCGCCATGGCTTCCATGGGCACGCGGCCAAACCCTTCTGGTACAATAGAAGGCGCGGCCACCACGGCGGCCAAGGCATAGGCAGCGGGCATATCGCGGCATGGCGGCACTAATTTTATTTTATCCGCCAAACCATGCTGGTTAATTTTTTCTTGTAATTCTTTGGTGTATGGATCAAAGCGATCAGCAAAACCAGTCATCACACAAATAGCAGGCGTATCACCCAACTGTTTCATGGCCTCAATCATTACCTCATGCCCCTTAATACGGGTGGCACGGGCGGGCAATAATATTAAGGGCGCATCATCGGGCACGCGCCAATCCTTAGTAAGGCTGGACATACGCTCTAATGTGACCATGGAAGGATGAAATAAGGCCACATCCACCCCGCGCGGTATCACTTCAATATATTGCGGCGGAACATGGTAATTTTCTTGAATATGCGCCGCAATAAAATGGGAAATGGCGATAATGGGGTTACCACGCGCCATCACACAATTGTAAAAACGCTTCCAATTGTTAGAAAATTTATAGGCGGCGTGAAATGTAGTCATAAAAGGGATGGTTGCTTTTTGTGCTGCCAACCATCCCGCCCATGCAGGCGCCCTGCTTCTGGCATGAATAATATCAATATCATGCTCTTTTATTATTTTTCTGATGGTTTTAGCATTTTTGAGAATAGTAAATGGGTTTTTCGCTCCAATATCCATGGTAATATGTTGGATGTGGTAACGCTCCAATTCACCCGTTAATGCTCCGCCCTTTGAGGCAATAAATGAACGCCAACCCGCTTGCTGCAAGGCTATGCCCACATCAACGCAGCCGCGTTCCGTCCCTCCATTATCAAGAGCCGGAATTAATTGAAGCACCGCGGGAGGGTTGTTTTTAGGGTTTTTATCCATCATATTCAAAACATTATTGTTTAAGGGCATTATTATGTTCAGCTATCAAAATATGAAATTAAAAAATGGTAATCATCAACTCGCCTTTTGCCGCCAGCACGGTAAAAAACCTTATATGGTATTTTTATCTGGTTATCGCTCAGATATGCAAGGAAGTAAAGCACAGGCATTGGCTGCTCACGCAGGCGAGCTGGAGCATGGTTTTTTATTATTTGATTATCACGGCCACGGGCAAAGCGACGGCAATTTTTTAGAAGGCACCATTGGTGGTTGGTTGGCCGATACGCTTTTTATGCTGAATGAATTATCCGAGAATGTGGTGCTGGTGGGCTCTTCCATGGGGGGCTGGTTGGCCTTATTGGCAGCCTTAGCCAAACCACAACAAATAAAGGGAGTGGTCACTATTGCCGCCGCACCCGATTTCACCCACCGCCTACTGCCCCACCGCCTCACAACAGCACAAAAAAATACCATGATGGAAGAAGGGGTGGTGTATTTACCCTCTGCTTATGATGATAGTAAAATGCCCTTTACCCGTAAGTTGGTGGAAGAAGCCAACAGCCATTTATTATTGGATAAGCCTATCCCCCTTCATTGCCCCATTCACATGCTACAAGGCTGCAGGGATGAAGATGTGCCCTTTCAACATGCCCTGAAAATAATGGAAAAATTACCCGCAACCCAAACCCGCCTCACCCTGATAGGCGATGGCGACCACCGCCTATCCCGCCCGCAAGATATTGATCTTCTGAAACAGGCCGTCACAGAATTATTATACACTTAAAGCCAATAGCACTTTTTTCTATTCTTTACTCTTATAACAACGGATTAATTTTTGAGCCAATGGCTGCGTGGAAATTTTGCCCCGATATAACCGTACCAAGCAGTAAATATTAGCCAGTGACCATTGGCGAATATCAACCTGTTTCAGGCTTTTTTCCACCATTCTTTGTAAATATTGCGGCTCATTTTTACGATATTTATATACAATATTTAGCCATTCCTGCCAAATTAATGGGTTTTTCAGATCGATTGCTAAACAACCGGCAAAGGCCTCTTCGGCTTTTGACCACTGATCCAATCTTGCTGCTAGTTCTGCCAGCTTTATTAATAATTGTGGGTGTGGAAAATCACGCCCTTGCAATGCCAATAGATTTTTCTGTGCCTCAATTTTCGTGGTTTTACTGCCAGTTAATAATAATACTTCAATCAAGCGCAGCTTAAGGGCTATTTTTTCAGGCTGTAATATCAGTGCTTTCCTAATCGCCTGCAAAGCATTGCGCTTTTCATCCATACGCTCGGCAATAAACGACCATAAACCCCAATTCCATGCATCTTGCTCATTTAACTCTATTGCCCGCAACACTGCTTTTTTGGCCTGTTTTAGATAATATTTGGCCGATGCTGCATCATTTTCCTTTTTAATAGGGGGCAAGGCAACAACCATTATCTCATTTTCAGTAATCTCATTTTTAGGGTGCAATACCCTATTATCATCATCACTCATTTGATAGTGGGTTTCAGCCAATTTAGCCCATACCCACTCCGCTTGATCATTAATCGCCAAGGCTTGCTGATAACTACTAACAGCAGATGGCAGATTATTCATACATTCATGATACAAAACCCCTAAATTTGACCATACCCAAAAAGAATGGGGATCAATCGATAGAGCCTTTTTATAATTTTGTTCTGCGGCCACATAATCTTTTAGCTCTTCATGCTGTAATTGCGCCATTTGCGCTAAACCCCAAAAATTTTGAGGATCCAAGCTGGTGGACTGTCGAAGGGCTTCCATGCTACCCGCAATATTTTGGCAGAAACGCCGCACCATAGCTAAAACATTCCACACCTGTATTCTGGCAGGATATTGCTCTAGAAAACTGAGCAGTTTTTTTTCTGCCTCTTCCCCTTTCCCCATTTTTTCACATAAAAGCGTGGCTAAATGAATGAGCGCCCATTCATAATCTGGTTTTAGCTTCAAGGCTTTACGAAAAGCTTGAGCGGCTTGTTCTTCCTTTCCTTCTATTTTTGATAAATGGTCGGCTAATGCCCCCCATGCCCAGTAAAGCTGCGGAGAAATTTCTACAGCCTGCTGCAAGCATTGAATGCCCTTATGAGGCTTTAATAGTTTTTCAGCATATAAAATGCCCAATTGCGCTAAGTTCCAACCATCATCTGGTTTTAACTCAATGGCTTTCTGGTAAAGTTTTTCTGCTTCATGAAAGCGACCTTGCTTTTCATGATAAAGCTGCGCCAGCTTTGCAATAGCCCATTCATAATCTGGCCGCAAGGCAATGGCTCTTTTATAATGCAACTCTGCTTCTTTCCAACGGTTGCTATGCTCTTGCAGTAAGTTGCCCAATTGTGCCATAGCCCAGCTATAATCGGGATGTAATGCCAGTGCTTTACCATAGGCTCTTTCGGCTTCTGCAATCTGTTCTAACTGCTCATGCAATAATTGCCCCAACTGCGCCCATACCCATGGGTTATCGCCATCTATATCCAATGAACGACGGTAGGCCAACTCCGCTTCTTGAGGCTTATTCATGTGCTCGTGCAGTAATTGGCCGTATTTGGCTAAGGCTCTCTCCGATTCAGGGAATTTCTTCAGAAAATCCTCACAGCTTTCTAATGCCTTTTCATATTCGCCCCGTTGTTCCAGCGCTAATGTCTGCATCCATTGCTCTACCCCATCGGCGGGCATATCGGGGCGACGTAAGTTCTTTTCGCGCTTACTAAGGGCTGGCGCTTTTTTTAATACAGGCTCTGGCCGCAATAAATCTATGTCCGACCATCTTAGCTCCGAAGAATCCTCATCATCCCCCACATCATTGTAAAGACGATCTAACCGTTCAGCAACCCAAGCAAAATCAGGGTTTATTTTTAAGGCTTTACGATAGGCTGATTCTGCTTCGGAAATTTTCTGGCATTCTTCAAGAAATTGGCCGTAAAATGACCATGCCAAATCGCTAGCAGGCCATTGTGTAATAATTTCTAAAAACATAGCGCGTGCAGGCTCAATTTGCTGCTCATGGGCTAGATTCCTAGCATGATGCAGCTTTTTCATCAGCCCATCATCTGACTTTTTATGTTGATGCTTAACCGCCATTTTATATGTGCTGCTCAATTTTTTGCTGGCGCTGCTGATAAAAAGCCGCAATGCCTAAATCATGCTGAAAAGTAAGATGTTGCCGCCAGCTTTTACCATGAGGCACAGCATGGTACAACCCCAACATATGGCGAGTAACCACCTTGGGAGGCACGCCCTTTTCTTTTTGCCTCATGATATATTCAAGCATCAAATTAGCTACTTCTTCTCTTGTACGCTGCTTCCCTTTTCTATCCTCTGTAACCATTTCCGTCAATAGCCAGGGATTATGATAGGCGGCTCGCCCAATCATTACCCCATCCACATAAGGGGCAGCCTTCAACACTTCATCGATTGTTGTAAAACCACCATTAATTTCTATGGTTAATTGTGGAAACTTTTTTTTCAGCCTATACACCCTATCATAATTCAAGGGGGGTACAGTCCTGTTTTCTTTAGGGCTTAAACCATGCAACCAAGCCTTACGGGCATGGATCACAAAATGGTTAACCCCGCCTTGTTCTGCAACAACCCCCACAAAATCGTGTAAAAACTGTTCACTATCTTGTTCATCCACTCCAATGCGGGTTTTTACCCCCACCGGCAAACCGCTTTCGGCCATAGCGCTACAAACATCCGCTACCAAATGCGGCTCATTCATTAAACAGGCGCCAAAACTTGCGGCTTGCACCCGCTCACTCGGGCAACCACAGTTCAAATTGATTGCCCGATACCCCCAAGCTGCTGCATGCTTTGCCGCCGCCGCTAGCTCTTTTCTATCGGAACCGCCAAACTGAATAATCAGCGGCTCTTCTTCAGGGTTAAAATTCAAAAAACGCCCTTTATCGCCGTGGGTAACCGCCATTGAGGGAATCATTTCCGTATATAATACCGCCTCTGCGTTAAGCAGCCGCAGAAAATAACGGCAATGCCTATCTGTCCAATCCATCATGGGAGCTACTGAAATGCTGGTATTCATTGGTTTTTTCTTCTGATAATCTGGGGTTTAATATAAACAATTCAGGCAAGAATCGCCATGTGACCAGCTTGACCATTTCGGTATAAAATGCTTTATTAGTAGCGACAAACCTATGGCAAAAATAATGGCATTCATAAAAAAAATTTCATCGCTTACGATTTTCTGCACCCTATTGCTGTGTGCCGCGTCAATTACTTCGGCAAAGCCATTGCCCCTTGAAAAGAACACCCCTGTTGAAAAAAACACTCCCACAATAGAAACGCTGCCAGCAAAAAACCAGCCTACACCAGCGCAAACTTTGCCCACGAATAGCGAAGAAAGCAATACAGAGCCAACCGAAGACACGCATAAAGGCGCTAATGATGATAATTTACCCTTGCCGCGCTTTGCCAGCCTAGGCGCGCGCGAGGTGAATATGCGCACTGGCCCGGGCAAACGCTATCCCATCACATGGATCTATCAAAAAAAGGGATTGCCTGTCCTTATTATTTCCAGTTTCGATGTGTGGCGTAAAATTCAAGACAGCGAAGGAACAGAGGGTTGGGTTCAAAAATCAATGCTTTCAGGCAAACGGGCCGCTTTAATTAAGGGTTCTGCTAGCCATGGTTTCAAATTAAAACCAGCCACAGATTCAGCGGTGACCGCCATGGTTGAGCCGGGGGTTATTGCCACTATTTTAGAATGCAAAACAGGTTGGTGTCGTCTTGAAGCTTCAGGCACCAGAGGTTGGATTGAAAAAGATACTTTCTGGGGCTGGTCGCCAGATTTAGAAAAAGTTGGTCAATAGCAAATACAAGGACTTTATGCCATGAACCTAACTGGCTGCCTACTGCTTGATACCAAACAATGTCCAGCTGATGTCACAGACCCTGTTGAACGGTTGCATTATAACCGTGTATTGCTGGTATGCGACCATAATGAAGATGGCAATAGTTGGGGTATTGTACTGAACAAACCAATGCCATTACAGGCTGAATACCCTAAACAAAGTTTTTTGAAATTGGTTTGCGATGAAGATGGCATGGAATCATTGCAGCGATACCTCACTAAAGATCAATTACGCCAACGCATCGATATTTATTTGGGGGGATCACAAAAATCAACCAATGATAGCCCCGATCCATCCAGTGATCACTGGAATTTTTTTATGATTTACCGCGCCCCTGCTGTTGCTCCAGTCAAAAATGATATAGAAATTGGTGATAATATTTGGATGACGGGTAATCACGGCAGCATTGGTCAGGCACTGGTTAATGTTGATCCTAAATTTTATCGGTTGGTGACTGGTTATGATGTATGGAATAATGGCGCCTTAGAACAAGAAATAAAAGACGAGAAATGGCTGGTACTGCCTGCCCATGAAAATAATGCTTTTTTGTGGTTATCGCCAGAAGAACATTGGCTAAAGCTGGCTAATAAAATGAATTACCCTGATGCTGGCCTCAGCCATAGTTTTAACATCGCTCCTTCCCCTAGCTCGTCTTCCCCAGCCCAACAACAAAAGCCTAGTACTATATCGGGAAAACCCCAGCCATGATCGTAGAAAAAGCCTCCACCACTCACCCGCAACATGCGGCATTGCTTGCCCCCTATCGTCATCAAATCAGTGCTATTGATCGTGAATTGATTGAATTGCTGGCAAAACGGTTTGCCATTATTGCCCAAGTGGCTGAATTAAAAGAAAAGCATCATATTCCACCAATTCTAGAAGATAGAGTACAAGAAGTATTACAAAAAAATGCCCTATTTGCTTTAGAAAAAGGCTTAGATCCTGATCTGATTAAACAATTATGGCGTTTAATTATCGATGCCAGCTGTCAGATGGAGTTGGATAAAATTCAATCATGCTGAACATTGATGGCTTAGTGATAGGACGGCAAGAAAAACCGATAGGCAATACTCACCATCACCCTTTATCATTTCGTCTTAGCGCGGGGCATGGGCTGTTACTAGAAGGGGAAAATGGAAGCGGTAAAACCACTCTATTACATACATTAGCAGGCATTTGTCCTGTTTTATCCCCGGCTTCCTTTAAGGTAGATGTTCCTTGTTTTTTGCTATCCGCAGAATTTTCGTTGAAACCCTATCTCACTGTTTGGGAAAACATAAGCTTACAAGCCAGACTTTACGGAAATGACACCCATCAGGCTGAGGCGTTGTTAAAAGAAGCTGGATTATACCCTTTTGTTAAAAGACGCAGCAACCAATTATCCCATGGCCAAAAACAACGGTTGGCCTTAGCTTGCACCAAAATCAGCCAACGCACCTTATGGCTGCTGGATGAGCCAGAGCAAGGGTTGGATAGCCAAGGCATTGAACTCTTAAAACTATGGTTGCAACAACATTTTTCTGATGGCGGCATGGCTGTTATTGCTAGCCATCACCCTCATCTTTATCCTGATTTTTCTCGTTTATCTATCGGCAACAAAAAACATGATTGACCCCCAAACCATTGCGCATTTAGCGCCAGTTGAAAAATTATTAGCGATTATGGCTATATTACGCGATAAAGAAAAAGGCTGCCCTTGGGATATAAAACAAAATTTTGCAACCATTGCCCCTTGCACCATAGAAGAAGCCTATGAAGTGGTGGATGCGATTGAACGCCAGAATATGCCCGATTTGCAGGAAGAATTGGGCGATTTATTATTTCAAGTGGTTTTTTATGCACAAATGGCCATGGAAGCTGGCTTATTTGATTTTAATAGCATTGCCGAGACGATGGCCAACAAACTTATCGATCGTCACCCCCATGTTTTTAGCTTTTCCACAACAATGAGCGATGACAAAGCAGTATTAGTGCAATGGGAAGATATCAAAGCAAAAGAGCGCGCTAACAAACAAGAAAACAATAGCCAGCTTAGTGGTGTGGCCATGTCTTTGCCAGCCTTATTACGCGCAGCCAAATTGGCTAAAAGAGCCGCCAGAACTGGTTTTGAATGGCAAACCTTTGCACAGGCCATGGCCAAAATAGAAGAAGAAATAACCGAATTAAAAGATGCACTGAATAGTAAATTATTAGCAGAGCAAGAAGAAGAACTGGGAGATTTATTATTTGCCGTTGCCTGTTTAGCCAATAAAGCTGGTTTTTGCCCTGAAGAAGCCTTGCGTAAGGCCAACCATAAATTTACCCATCGCTTTCAATGGATGGAAAAAAATCTCGCCGAACAAAAAAAGGAACTTTCTTCGCAAGATTTATCGCAACTACAAAAATTGTGGCAACAGGCCAAAAACTATATTAAATAACAACCGCTCAAAACTTAATGTTTTTTTTATCATGATGGTTCTAAGGTGATTGCATAGTTATTTCAATCAAGGATAACTATAATTTGACCATAGATCACCATAGCAACACATGAGAATACTGAAGCATCTTCATGGTATTATCGGGGCTTTTTCCCTATTTATTCTGATAGCTTCAAGCTATGCGGTGGGTCATGCTTATATTGAATGGCAAAATTTATTGACTAAGCCACATATGCAAGCAGAAGAAAACAACCAATTATTGCTTATATGTAGCTATTTAATGATATTGATAGTTTTTGTGGGCTATGGTATCTACGCGTGCCTTAGTGTGTATTATTACATAGGTAAACCACTCAAACAATTAGCTATTTGCACTCTTTCACTGGCCGATGGTAATACCCGTATAAATCTAAGCCACACCGATAGACAAGATGAAATTGGTGATATTAGCCGCTCTCTGATTTATTTCGTTACTCTTGCCACCCGCCATCGACGCTTAGAAGAAGAAAATGCCCGTGATGTCCTGCGCAAGGAACAAAAACAGCAATATATATTGCACAATATTGAACAATTCAGGGAAGATGTTGCCCTCTTGATGCAACAATTATCCGAAGCCTGCCTAGGCTTACAAGAAACAGCAAATGGTATGGATCAAGCTGTTTCACAAGCCAAACAAAATGCTTCAGTGATTGCTGCCGCCTCTGAAGAGGCCGCTAGCAGTGTGCATAGTGTTGCTGGCGCCTCTGGGCAAGTGAGCAATTCGATTTCTCAACTCTCTGAACAGATTCAATTATCCCAAGAAATGATCACCCGCACCATGGAAGAAGCATCGGAATCGGTAGCCACTGCCTCATCTCTTAAAAAAGCCGCTGATGAAATTGGCGAAGTAGCGGATTTTATCGAAGGGGTTGCGCGCCAAATTGATTTGTTAGCTCTTAATGCAACCATTGTTTCTGCAAGGGCAGGTGAAGCAGGAAAAAGCTTTGCGGTAGTGGCTGGTGAGGTTAAAAATCTGGCACAACTCACCACCAATGCCACCAAAAATATTGAAGAAAAAATCAGCAGTTTGCTCGCCGCCTCGTCCCTAGTAGAAAGAAGCACAGGGGATATGCGCCGCAGAATAGGTGCTATTGAAAACACAACCCATAATATGGCGCTCGCCGTAAAACAGCAAAGCAGTGCCAGCGATGAAATAACCTATAATATGGATGCCGCAGCCAAAGGCGTTAGCCACATAGCGGAAAATGTGCATGACATTAACCGCCAAGCTGCTAACGCTTCTCATACCGCCTCTTATGTAAAAAATGCCTCATCCAGCCTCACTGAACAGGCAATAAAATTACAAGATCAGATTAATAGCTTTCTTGATAATGTAGCACATTTTGGCTAAAATGCGCTTATTGCCTTCACCCTAATGCTTTTTCTATATCGTGAATAATATCTTGCGGGTCTTCTAAACCAACAGAAAGACGCAAAAGCCCTGGGGTAATACCCGCCCTTTCTTTTTCAGCCGCAGATAAGCGGAAATGAGTGGTAGAAAAAGGATGGGTTAACAAGCTTTTACTGTCCCCTAGATTATTGGATAATACCAGTAACCGTAACTTATTCATAAAAGCAAAAGCCGCATCCCTGCCGCCATTAATCGTCAAGGCAATCATATTACCAAAACCGCTCATTTGCTTTTTTGCCAATTCATGTTGTGGATGGGTAGCAAGCCCAGGGTAAACCACCGAGAGAAAATGCGAGTTTTTGCTTAAAAATTCTGCTACTTGCATGGCACTAGAAGTTTGCTGACGCACCCTTAACGCTAAGCTATCCAAACTTTTCAAATATATCCATGCATGAAAAGGGCTAAGAGAAGGCCCAGTATTGCGAATATAAGGGCCAATTTCTTTAGCTATTGGTGTATCGCATAAAATAACCCCGCCAAGCGCCCTTCCTTGGCCATCAATATGCTTGGTGGCTGAATACACAACCACATCAACACCAAAATCTCGACAACGCTGAAAAATGGGGGTAGCAAAAACATTATCCACAATTACTTTTGCCCCTGCAGCATGGGCAAGTTTAACAACCAAGGCCAGATCAATAATCTCTAACGTGGGGTTGGCTGGGGTTTCTAAAAAAACAAGCGTGGTTTTTTTGGCTAAAGCCCGCTGCCATTCGGCAGGATCGGTGCCATCTATCAGTTCAACCTCTACACCATAACGCGGCAAAAGCTGATCAACAATATAAAGGCAAGATCCAAATAAAGCATAAGGAGCCACAACCCTATCCCCTGCCTTCACTAAGCTCATCAACGCTACATGAACAGCCGCCATGCCACTGGCTGTGGCAAAACCATGCTCATAACCTTCTATCACCGCCATTTTATCTTCAAAGGCTTTAACCGTGGGATTACGCGCTCTAGAATAAACAAAACGCCAGCCATCTTGCAAATAAGCGGCTTCTGCTTCTTCAGCCGAGGCATAAATATACCCCGAGCTCATAATCGGGCTTTCTGAAGTTTCTTGAAAGCTGGTACGACATTGACCACCATGCACCAATAAACTATCGGGCTTCAAACCAGCCAGCTCTTCTGCGGTTAATGGCTGGCGGCATGGAAAATCGGCTGGTGAAAAACGGTGTTCGGTCATTATTTACTCCTTTTAGCAATTTGATGAAGAGCCTCTATCCAGCATTTTATTATTATTTAATGCTGATTTGCCCTTGGGTGGCGTGCAATCTGGAAAACAAATCACCACCATTATTTTCTATGCCTTATCTTATGGAAGCACAAGTTCTTCTTTTAAGATTTTTTTCCGTCCAATAAAAAATCAGTGGTACCAGAATAGTTCCCATCATCGAAAGATAAGCAACCTTATTCATCCCAATCAATTTGCCATCTCCTTCTTGCAACATGTGCGAGGCAATAAAAGCGCCCAATGCAGAAGCCATGTGATTAACCGCCGATAAACCAGACATAAAACCTCCCCGCTGATCAGGAGAAGGGATTTTTGAAGATAATGCCTGCAAACATAAATAGCGACCTGAATTGGCTACTACAAACCCCATAAAAATCACCACCACCGGAATAGAATTGGGATAAAAAACAAACCCTGCCAATAAGTCGATGCATAATATGATGGCAACAATCATGACAACCCAACTGCTGTAAGCCATATGATCAATTACTCGGCCCACCAATTGCGAACCAAAAAAACTGATACAACCGCCGGCAAAATACAAAATTCCTAAATTGCTGCGTTCATATCCCCAATTCATTTGTATATGCGCAGCCACATTGGGAATAATTAAAAATGCTGCGATCAATCCAATTCCAGTATATAGCAACGCCCCCAATGCTATTTTACTGGAAAAACATCGTATTAAAGATTGCACCGCCACCGTAAAATTTTCACGGCGGGTGATATTAACCGAAGGCGGTAGAAACTTTAATGCCATCCACCAGATTACCATCATCAATGCCGCCAATACCAGAAAAGGGGCATACCACCCAAAACGGGAAGAAATTTCTAACCCAAAGGGCAGTCCCACAATTGAAGCCACAATAAAACCAATTTGCAACCTTGCCATGGCTCTACCACGCCTTGGGGGTGGCACATAATCGGCCACCATTGCCAAGGATAGCGAGGTAAGCGGCCCACCAAAACACCCTGCCAATACCCGTGCCGCCATCATTGAAAACATATCCCAACTTATAGCAGCAATCGCCGTGGCCACCAATAACCCCGCCAAACAAAACAGCAATGCTTTTTTCCGCGAGAACCGATCAATAAATAAGGCGGCGCCTAAACCACTCATTGCAGCGGCAAAAGTATAGCTTCCCACCACAAAACCAAGATTATGCACAGGGATATTTAATGCCTTAGCAAAATCTGGTCCTAATGGCATCACCATCATAAAATCCAGAACATTCACAAAGCTGATGAGGGCAATAACTAAAATACAACGCAATTCAAGTGCTGGCGTTATATTGCTCCAACTTTCTTGAACCGAATCATCAATCAACGCTTGCTGCCCAGACATGATTTTTTTTCATTTTTTCTATTGATCATAATATCATGGAATAACATCATGATAAAATAAAGGCGGGATTGATACCAAAACCAATCCCGCCTTCCCTAATAATAGGGATGTATTCAATGATTAGCTTGTAGTGCCATCTTTCTTCTCTTTTTCTTTTTCTTTTTCATAAATATAAAGCGGCTCAGCTTTTTTCTCTGCCGATTCTTTATTGATAATCACCTCTTTAATGGTTTCTGAACCAGGCAAATCAAACATCGGATCAAGCAAAATGCCTTCCATGATAGAACGCAAGCCCCTTGCTCCAGTTTTACGCTCAATGGCCTTGCGGGCGATAACCTTTAATGCATCTTCATTAAAGCCAAGCTTCACATCTTCCATTTCAAATAAACGCTGATATTGCTTTACTAAGGCGTTTTTCGGCTTAGTCAGAATTTCTAGCAATGCCACCTCATCCAAATCATCCAAGGTTGCCAATACCGGCAAACGACCGATAAATTCAGGAATAAGGCCGAATTTCAATAGATCTTCTGGCTGCACTTCACGCAGCAACTCACCAGTACGCCGCTCTTCTGGCCCACGAACATCTGCACCAAAACCGATAGAAGTACCACGGTGACGCTGGGCAATAATTCTTTCTAGGCCAGCAAAAGCTCCACCGCAAATAAAGAGAATATTAGTGGTATCCACTTGTAAAAACTCTTGTTGCGGATGTTTTCTACCACCTTGTGGCGGAACACTGGCTACCGTGCCTTCCATGATTTTCAGCAAGGCCTGCTGCACACCCTCACCAGAAACGTCCCGCGTGATTGATGGATTATCCGATTTACGGCTGATTTTATCCACCTCATCGATATACACAATACCGCGCTGGGCACGTTCCACATTATAATCTGCAGCTTGCAATAATTTTAGAATGATGTTTTCAACATCTTCCCCCACATAACCAGCTTCGGTTAAGGTTGTGGCATCCGCCATGGTAAAGGGCACATCCAAAATCCGCGCTAAGGTCTGTGCCAATAAAGTTTTACCAGAACCAGTAGGCCCTATGAGCAAAATGTTGGATTTTTGTAATTCCACATCGCTATTTTTCTGGGCATGGGCCAAGCGCTTATAGTGATTATGCACCGCCACCGATAAAACCCGTTTGGCTTTATCTTGTCCAACCACATAATCATCCAACACCAGTTTAATATCTTTAGGAGTTGGCACACCATCCCCAGATTTTACCAGCTGGGTTTTGCTTTCTTCACGGATAATATCCATGCAAAGCTCAACACACTCATCGCAGATAAATACTGTGGGGCCGGCAATTAATTTACGCACCTCATGCTGGCTTTTGCCGCAAAATGAACAGTAAAGGGTATTTTTGCTGTCACCGCCTGAATTTTTGCTCATGCTATTGTCCGCCTTGTTTGAGCTTAGAAATTATAATCTTGTGTCTGTTTATGTATTTTAACAGACAGTAATGGTTAATACAGTGTTTAAGGATGTGATTATCCTGTCAATGAGTTTTATTTGACACGGGGTGTTCTTCTTTGACACGCATAGCGTTAATAACCTCAAATTACCGCCCCCCTTATCAAAATGGCTGATTGTCGCTCATGCCTTCTTCAAAAAACAGGTTTTTAAGACCAAACCTTTTACTTTTTCGGCACGGCCTTCTATTTCTTCTTCATTATCAGTCAAGTGAATTCCTTTGATTAACGTACCACGTTTTAAGGTGACGGATGTACCTTTTACCTTCAAATCTTTAATCAAGGTCACTGAGTCGCCCTCTTTTAATTCAGCACCATTGCTGTCTTTTACCGTCACTATCCTATTTCTCCATCATTACTAAGAAACACATGATTACAGCTTTTTATAAGCCATGGCAATAGAGCGGATAAATAAAGATTAATGATTAACCGCAAGATTCACGATTTTGTATATTTTTTTCATCAGGCTGGGCATGGAGGCAATAATATCTGGCGTGTGCCAGCCATATTCTGTTGGTTGTTGATCGGCTGGTGGGTCTTGGTGCCAATAGCCCCTTAACACCCTAACTTGTAATAATCGATGGGTAAGCACATGGCTAATTTCTCCCATTATTTGCCAATTACTGCTGATATTGGCTAATAGTGCCGGCGGTGAAATAGCCGCAACCGGTTGTGCTTGCCATTGCGATAAAGGGAACGCTTTAGTGCCCGCATAAATGCCCTTAGCGGGCATGGTGGTGGTTAATAATTCGCCTCTTTTATTTTCTATAATAAAACAATCGGCATATAAATTTGTTCTGGGCACCGCTTCAATCGGCGTTAAAAACTCTTTTTCTCTGCCTTTAGCCCTGCAGCCCGATTGTAATGGGCACGAGTGACAATCCATCCGTTTAGCGGTACAAAAAGTCGAGCCCACATCCATCAAGGCTTGCGCTATTTCTCCTGCATGGCCATCTATAAGAAATTGTTGGGCTTTTTCAGCCAACCAACGCGGGGTTATTTTTTCAGCCGCGGGCTGGCCATGATAGCGTTTGGTAATACGGGCAATATTAGCATCCACGGGTATAATTGGGTAATTGCCAGCAATGGCGGCCACCGCCGCCGCGGTATAAGCCCCAATACCAGGGATTTTTTGTAAAACATCTGGCACTAAGGGAATGTTCCCTCCAAATTCAGCCGCAATTACCCGCGCCGCCTTATGCAAATTGCGCGCTCTTGTATAATAACCAAGCCCCGCCCAGGCGGCTAATATTTCTGCTTCTGTGGCTGTTGCTAGATCCAATATGGTTGGAAAATGGGCAATAAATGAATCAAACCGTTTTAATACCGTGGCCACGGTGGTTTGCTGCAACATAAATTCAGATACCAGTACATGGTAGGCTGGCGGATTTTGGCTACGCCACGGTAAATGCCGCTGATGAGCCTGATACCAGTGAAGCAGATTTTGAGCTGTATTATTCATATCAAATTTCTTGTAAAATGTTCATAAATTGTGTAATTTAGGATAGTCATTATATATTTTGTTAAAAAATGGATCAAAGAGATTGCCTACTGCGCTTATTAAACTTTGATTATGATGCTTACCAAGAAGCAACAGAAGGCACTTCCGTCAAAAAAATTAATCTTAATGATCCACAGTCACAGCCCATCATCAGCATTGGCCATGGTCGTTGCAGTGATTATTTATTTGTTGATATTCAATCAATCCTCAAGCCTAAACCTGTTCAGGCGGTATTAATTCATACTTCCATGAATGGATTACAAGAGCGGGCTAAATCCAGTGAACCTGATTCACTGAGAGATTTTATAGAAAAATCACAAGAAATTGTTGCACTGGGTATTGGTAGAAAAAATGCTTCTTTTGAACCTTTCCTTGACCATTCACTATCAATTGCTTGGAAAATGCAACGAGAGATAACCATTATCCCATCCATTACCTTTGATTCCAAGGCTGGTTGGCACAGCCTGATTGACCTTAGACGACCAGATTCGGTTGTGATACAAATGGGTGGTATCTTTGATGGTGGCGCTGAATATGGTGGGAAGCTAATGCCTGTGAATTTACAAGAACATATTCAACGGCATTTAGTACCGCCAACACCAAAACCCAAAGTTACTCAAACTATAACACCATTCAAACGTCAATTCAGCCTTAGATAGCTATTCTACCAGCATCGCGCCCAATGGCCGGCCAGCCAGCAAATGTAGGTGCAAATGCGGCACTTCTTGATGGGCGTTACCGCCGCAATTGGCAATAATTCGATAACCGCTTTCCTTAACACCTGCCAATTCAGCCACTTGCGGGATAGCTTCCCATAAAGCCTTAGCCATTGCAGGGGTTGCGTTGCCACCAAAATCATTAGTAGAAACCGCTGCTTGTTTGGGCAAAATTAAAATATGAATGGGGGCTTTGGGGGCAATATCGTGAAAAGCCAGCACAAATTCATTCTCAAAAACTTTTTTGCATGGAATTTCTACCCGCAATATTTTGGCAAAAATATTATCTTGTTGATATAGGCTCATTATTTTTCTGCCCTTTTATACAGGATTTGGGCTACATCATCCGGCGTAACGCCCGATGCCGACCACAACACCATCAGGTGATACAAAAGATCCGCCGATTCTTCCAGCAATTTTTCGCGGTTCCCCTGCAAGGCCTCAATCAGGGTTTCTACGGCTTCTTCTCCCACTTTTTGCGCCATTTTAGCCATAGAACCCGCCAATAGCCGCGCCGTGTAAGAGTTGCTAGGGTCATCGCCCTTTTTTTGCTCTACCCGCTCATATAACCAATTTAATAGATCTTGTGTCATATTCACCCTATTATTGTATAAATCGCCAATCTATAAACTAGAGGCGATCAAACTCTACCCACTTACCACCGTACTCTACCAACGTACTCTACCAACGTACTCTACCAACGTACTGGCACATTTTTGCTGGCCAGAAACTCTTTTACCTGCGTAATGGTGAAGGTGCCAAAATGAAAAACCGACGCCGCTAATAAAGCAGAGGCGCCTTTATCGATGCCTTCATAAAAATGCTGCAACTCCCCCACCCCACCAGAAGCAATCACGGGTACCGCCACGGCTTCCGTAATCGCTTGTAATAGGGGTAAATCATAGCCTTGTTTGGTGCCATCCTTATCCATGGAGGTTAGTAAAATCTCCCCCGCCCCAGCCGCAGCCATTTGTTTTGCCCAAGCTACCGCGTCAAGCCCTGCGGGTTTACGGCCACCATGGGTGTAAACACCCCAGCCCTTTTCTTCGCGCCGTGCATCCACCGCTACCACAATACATTGGCAACCAAATTTATCGGCAGCGCGTGCCACCAATGAAGGATCATGAATAGCTGCTGTATTAATTGAAACCTTATCCGCCCCAGCCATTAACAGGGTGCGAATATCTTCCACACTGCGCACCCCGCCCCCCACGGTTAAGGGAATAAATATCTGCTCGGCTGTTCTTTCTATTACCTGCAGCATGGTGCGCCGGTTATCGCTAGAGGCGGTAATATCCAGAAAACATAATTCATCCGCACCAGCGGCATCATAAGCCGCCGCCTGTTCTACTGGATCGCCTGCATCGCGCAATTCCAGAAATTGCACCCCCTTTACCACGCGGCCATCATGCACGTCTAAACAGGGAATGATACGGGGTTTCAGCATTTTTTAAGAATCTCTAAGGCCGCTACCACATCGATACGGCCATCATAGATAGCGCGGCCACAAATTACACCTTCAATGCCCGCCTGCTCTTCTTTTTTTACCGCCTCAATATCGGCAATGGACGCCACACCGCCAGAAGCAATCACCGGTACCCCCAATTGATAGGCTAAATCCACGGTGGCTTCCATATTCAAGCCACTTAACCCCCCATCGCGGTCAATATCGGTAAATACAATCGCCGATACCCCTGCTTGTTCCATCATCAAGGCCACATCCAAGCTTTTGCGGGAGGATATATCGGTCCAACCATCGGTGGCCACATAACCATTCAAGCTATCAATACTCACCACAATGCGCCCTGGGAATAATTTACACGCCTCTTTCACCAAACCGGGTTCACGCACCGCCACCGTGCCCAAAATTACCCGATTAACCCCTTTTTCCAACCATGATTCAATACCCGCCAAATCACGGATACCACCCCCCAATTGCACCGGAATATTGGCTGCCCGCACAATTTTTTCAACCACGCTGCCATTCACGGAAAGGCCTGATAATGCGCCATTCAAATCCACAATATGCAGCCATTCACAACCGTAATCCACAAATTGCTGTGCTTGCTCCAAGGGGTCGGCATTATAAATGGTCGCTTTATCAAAATCGCCTTTCAGCAAGCGCACGCATTGGCCATCCTTAATATCAAGGGCGGGAAAAAGAATCATATTTTACGCTCCACTTATATTCTCATCCAGCAATTTATAATAAAAATTTCCTTTAATAAACTGACCCTTTACCACAGCATAATAAGGGTGGCTTGCCCATTTGGTAAAACCAATCCGTTCATATAAGCTAATGGCTGCGGTTTGTGTATCTCTTACATCAAGGTTTAATAGCTTGATGCCATCTTCAATCGCCAGTTTTTCCGCCACTTGAATCAGCATTTTAGCTAAGCCATAACGCCTTGCCCATGGAGCGGTGAAATTGGCCGTAATTTGCGCGGCATGGGCTTGCGCTTCATTGTTTTTAACCGTTTTTACCAATTGCAATGAAGCGGCAATCACCCCATCCAACCGCGCTACCAATAAACGCCGCTCTGGCACCACCAATACGCCGCGCCAGTAACGCTCCATAATATGGCGCTCTGGTGGTTTCACCCAGCCAAAGCCACCACCGGCTTCAATAGCAGCATCGGCCGCGTCACATAAATCATGCAAATCAGAACCGCCGAATTTTTCTAATAATTCAACATGCTTGACAGTTTTTGGGGGTAATTCGGTCAAATTCAGGGTTTCCAGCGTAAAAAATGCTCTATTAAACTCAAGCCGGCATCGTGGCTTTTTTCAGGATGAAATTGCGTGGCCAATATATTATCACGGCCAATCACGGCAACCAACTCACCATCATAATCGGTGGTGGCCAGAATATTTTCAGGCTGCTGCGCTATAAAATGGTAAGAATGCACAAAATAAGCCTGCGTGCAAGAAGAAACGGCCAATAAATCCGGCTGATGCCACCGCAAATCATTCCACCCCATATGCGGAATACGCCGCGCATGGCCACTAGCACCTTGCGGGGGAATGGCTTGCACCTCTCCCTTAATCCACCCTAGGCCTTGATGGGTGCCATGCTCATAACCATAATCTGCTAATAATTGCATGCCCACACAAATACCCAAAAATGGCTGGCCACGCTGCAATACTGCCTCGCTAAGGGCTTCCACCATACCAGACTTGCCGCGCAAACCCGCCATACAATCGGCAAAAGCCCCTTGCCCCGGCAGCACCAACCGCTCTGCTGCCTGAATTTCTTCTGGCTGATCGGTAATCACTACCCTACCTGCCACCCCAAGGCGCGCAGCAATATGCGCAAAAGCCTTACAGGCCGAACGCAAATTACCCGCGCCATAATCTATGATTGCTACTGAAATTGTCATACCGCCATGAAATAACGGTTAGCAGCATCGCGGCAGCCCTCATAATGTCGCACAACTACAAGAAAATATTTACATATTTTATGAAAATAAATATAGTTTAGCAAATTTTTAGATGCATATGAGGCAAAGGATACACTAAAATGACCCATAACAGCCAAACGAATATTCAGGCTAGCCAGCCCTTAAGCTTAAAGCAAACATTTGGTACTCTTATCAATCTGCCCACTGGTGGAGGCGCAATGGCATCTCTAAGCGCAAGCGTGGGACTATTTATATTGTCTGGATATGCTGATTTTAATATATCAAAGTTCGAAGATCCATGCACCGCCAAAAAAATATATGATGGCGGCCAATGTTCGGCTACAGAGTTAGACCTATCCAAACAAATAGCACATAATCGAGGTGTTGTTTGGGGTTTTCAAATGGCCGGTTGGGCATTATCACTCTCCAGTTTGATATTAGGAAAGATGGCTTTAGAAGATTTAGAGTGGATCAAAAAACATCAAGCCATCGCCTTTTCAACCGCAGAGCGGGAAAGACCATTATCCATCACCACGCAATTTAATGAACATTCCACACTTTCCAATGATGAACAGGGCATTATTCGCAGCATTGGTTTGGCAAAAACAGGCAAAGAATTAGAGGCACTTAAAGAACTAAATCCAGCCGAGCATTTTCAAAATCAAGATATTATAGCAGGGATTTACGCTGAACGTGGTCAACAGCTAGCAGAAAAAGAAGCCCCTACCATGGCATTCAGAACCATGCTGGCAACCAACAAGGTGCATGCAGACTATATCTTTCAACAAGCATTACACCCTAAGAAATTAAAACCTTAGCCACCATTGGTAATATCAGAAGGCAATTCCCTCAAAAAAATTAAAAGGAAAACAAAACAATGGCCAGTAATGAAGATTATTTCGTGGAATCACTCATGCTTCCTTTATCAGTGCCTTTGGTAGTTTTAACAATGTTATCCCTATTGAACTGGCGTATTAATAGTGCATTAAATGAAGCAAAAGATAAAAACCTTATAGTAGAATGCCGAGACGATATGCTAAAGGGCGGTAATAATTGCGCCCGTGAACAATTACCCGATGTGCTTCGTTACGAGCGCTTAGAGGGTATGTCTATTGGTTTGCAATCTGGAATTGCCTGTCTTATGGTAGGTGCTAGTGCCATTGCTATTAGAGGTATTACTGGATTTTTTATGAACAAGAGAGCAAACTCCGCCACTATCCTATCCAATAAGGCCGATCCTACTAGAGAAGACCCCTCCATCACCACACAATTTAATCAACTATCGATTGAACAAAACTCTGCCCTTTCTGATGGAGAAAAAATCCTTATTCAGGGCATTGCGCTCACCACAACAAGCGCAGAATTAGTAGCACTTAAAGAACTAAACCCTGTAGAACATTATCAAAATCAAGATGTTATAGCAGAACTTTACGCTCAACGTGGCCAACAGCTGGCAGAAGCTGAAGCACCCAGTGTGGCATTCAAAACCATCCTGGTAAGCACTAGGGTAGATGCAGGTCAGTGCTTTCAACGAGCATTACAAAAAAGATTGAAACCTTAGGCCCGCGCTATAGTCATCCCGCTGGGGAATGACTATAGATACAAGCCACAACAAAAAACCACCAAGAGATTTCTGGGTGGTTTTTTTATATATAAGGCCAATAAAGAAGCACTATATTTTAATAGCACTTCTTTTCATCCATAAGAATACATAATTAAGCAGCGTTTTCTTGCTTTTCTTCTGCTTTAGCTGCGTTACGGGCTGTTTGCGCTGCTTCTTCCAAAGAACGAGCCACAACCACTTTAATAGTCACAGAAACTTCAGGGTGCACAGCAACACGCACCACAAACAAGCCCAATGTTTTGATTGGTTGGCTTAATATAACCATCGCGCGGTCAATTTTTATATCCAACGCATTGGCTGCTTCTGCAATATCGCGAGAAGAAACAGAACCGTATAAATGGCCAGCTTCAGAAGCTTGACGCACCAAAGTAACAGCGCGGCCATCAATAACAGCGGCCAGCTTTTCTGCTTCTGCACGGCGTTGGGCATTTAATTCCAACAAGCGAGCTTTTTCAGCTTCAAAAAAAGCCAAATTGCTTTTGGTTGCCCGCAATGCTTTTTTCTGTGGCAACAACCAGTTACGCGCGTAACCCGGCTTTACACTTACCAACTGACCAATGCTTCCGAGATTTTCAACCCGTTCCAATAAGATAATTTCCATAACAACACCCGATTACGAATCTGAAAAATATTTTTTACACTATGTAAATAAAAAAGTAACCCTACAAAAAACCGCACCTGATTTTATTGGTTGTTTTCTGTTTTTTTCTGCTTTCGCCACCAATCAACACCATATTCTACCATGGCAATAACCGCTAAAAAGCCCAGCATCCACTGAGAAATCAGCAAAACATAGACCACCCCTAAAATAATTTCTCGCCCCTGCTTTCCCAAAGTATGGCGATGCACTGCGGCTAAACCAGCAAGAGATAAGCCTAATATTCCCACCGTAAAGGCAATAATTGCTGAAATTGCATTAAACCCAATGATGACCATTAATAATAATACGCCCATCAAGCCAATAAACCAACCGGCTGCCCGCAAATGTAAAAAAAGCGATAATGGACGATGTTCCATTTGTTTAGAACGCACCGCTTGCCGGTAGCCCATGGCAAAACAAAACCAGAAACTGAAAAACCACATGCTGGCCGTGGATACACAAACCATGCCCATCAATAATTCCGCCAGTTTTTCTTGATTGGCGCCTTTTTCAGCTAAAAAATTAACCAGTTTCAGCATATCGGCAAAGGCGGGGTTCTTCACCATCACGGAAAAAATATCTTGCACATGCAGGCCAATATAACCCCACATCAACACCGATAGAAGCGAGGCATAAGCAAGTAAAATGGCATAAATTTCACTGGCAGACATCATCATCAAACCATCCACCACAAATTCGCGCGGTACCTCTGGTTTAGCAACTTGCTGCACAGGATCTTGCGGTGTTTTAGTGGATAAAATCAAACGAACCGGCCATTTTTTTTCAACCATCGCAATCAGGCCAATGGCTGGAATAACATGAAAAACCAATACCATTACCACAAAACCAACACTGCCACTCATGGCGCCCACAAACAGCACATCCACGAGGCTTGCAATCAGCGTAACCCGTACACCATACACCAACCCCGCCACCAATAACGGCCCCACCGCAATCAACAGTAAGGGCGCACCCATCACCCCCAAAAAAACCGGCAATAAAGATAAGATACCGGCTAATATGCCAAAAGCGATAGACGCAACAAGCTGATTTTGCTTGTGATGCGGCTCAGGAAGTTTTGATGCTTGCTGTTCCATTTTATCCAAGAAGAAATTCGTTATATCGTGACATAAGCCATACTACATTCAGCCGCCCGATCCCACAAAAAAACCAGAGAAAAATAACATTTTACGGTTTACCGAAAACGCTATCTATCTCTGGTTACTCATACAACCCAAATTTAGATTGTGTCACACTATTTTATTTAATGCTTAACGCACAACATAAGGCAACAAACCCAAAAAACGGGCGCGCATAATAGCTTGCTTCAATTCACGTTGTTTTTTACCAGAAACCGCTGTAATACGGCTTGGTACTATCTTACCACGCTCAGAAATGAAACGGGAAAGCAATTTAACGTCTTTATAATCAATAACTGGCGCACCAGCACCAGAAAATGGACAGGTTTTACGACGACGAAAAAATGGACGACGTGTAGCACCACCAGCAGCCTGACGGCCAGCTTCGTTAAAATCATTCATGCTTAGATCTCCTCACCGATATAACCACCTTCATCACCACGACGGGAATCACCACCGCGGTAACGATCGGAAGAACGCTCATTGCGCTGTTGCATCATCACCGAAGGACCATCTTCAGCTTTTTCCACACGAAGTGTCATATAACGCAACACATCTTCATTGATTTTCATATGACGCTCCATTTCTGCAACGGCAGAATATGGTCCATCAATATTTAAGAGCACATAATGGCCCTTACGGTTTTTATTAATGCGGTAAGCAATGTTACGCAAACCCCAATGCTCGGTTTTGGTGATACGAGCACCATTTTCGGCAACAATACGGCTAAAATTATCGGCTAGTGCCTCAGCTTGCGCTGTAGACAAATCTTGCCTTGCAATAAATACGCTTTCATAAAGCGACATGTTTACTCTCCTTATGGCTGTTGATTACTCGCCGCTTTTTTTAAGAAATGTAACGCTTAACGCATCACACGCTTGTTATTGCAAGCCGCACGAATATAACCACTGTTTCTTAATCCTCAGTGGCAAGGAGTGGGGTCAACTAAGCAGAAAAATCATGGTTTTTCAATAAAAAACCCACAAAAATACATGCGGCATCAGGCTTCACCTATAAACCAGACCAAAAATTCAGCAGAAAATTAAGAGAATAATATTTTGGCCAGTTTTTGACGCCCAGCAATACTCAAAGGATGATCAAAACCAAAAGCTTCAAAAAATTTCAATAGCTGCTTACGCGCGGCTTCTTCATTCCATTTCCTATCCAACCGCACCAATTCAATCAAGGTATCAATAGCTTTTTCCTGTTGTTCATCAGCAAATAACGCCATCGCCAAATCAAAACGCAATTGCCGATTTTCAGGATCAGCCTGCACTTGTTGCGCAATAACGGCTACAGAACCAGCCTGTTGCGATTCTTCCGCCAATTCTAACGCCTGTTTAGCGGCTTTTATCTCTGCTTTTTCCAGTAAATCCTTAGGGGTTTGCGCCAAAACAAGCTTGGCACTTTCCACATCTTTTTGTGTTAGTAAACTTTTTATCAGCAATCCCCTAGCTTCAACTTCTTGGGGCTGCTCTTGTAATAACTCTTGTAAAACTGCTATGGCTTCTTGATAAAAATTTCCAGCAATTAATTCTTTTACTTGCACCAGAATTTCGGCTACGGGATCAATCATTGCCTGCTCACCAGTCATTTTCAGCAAACGATCCAGAAATTCTTTAATTTGCGATTCCGGCAATGCGCCCATAAAGCCATCCACTGGCTGCGCTTGAAAAAAAGCATACACGGTGGGCACCGATTGAATACGCAATAATTGCGCAATTTCAGGGTTTTCGTCTATATTAACCTTAACCAGCAACATCTTGCCCTGATGCGCATTAATCAGTTTTTCCAACAGGGGCATCATTTGCTTACAAGGCCCACACCAAGGAGCCCAGAAATCCACCACCACCACCTGTTTTTGGGAAGCAATCAGCACATCTTTTTCAAATTGGGCTGTATTGGTATCTATAATCCACTGGCTGTTTTGTGCAGATGACAGTGTTTTTTTACCTAATAGCATTATTTTTTCCTACTACATGAAACAATAAATTGTCACGAATAATTACAATTCACCTACAATCGCACCGCTAATATGAAACCAGCCATTGTTGGATGGTTAATCTTTCCGATGTTATTTCTGCATCTTGCCTAGCGTTTTTTTGCTGGGTTTTATTCAACCGCGAAACAGCTATTTCTTTGCGAATAGTTGCATCTTTCACGCCGTTATATTCTGCCAATAAATACCATTTTAAGGCATCTTGAAAATTGGGGATACCGCCCGGGGCAAGCCCAAATTCATTAAACAACCCCATATTCATTTGGGCAGCGGCAACACCAACTTCGGCGGCTTTACGCACGGTTTCAACCAGCTTCATTAACTCTTCACCAGCCAAGGTAAAGGCCATGAATTTAGCGATAGCTGCATCATGCTGCTCCAACATTTCACGGGTAATGAGTGGGGATTGCTGAGAACCACCATCATCTTTTTTTAAGATTGTCCGTAAAAAATCTACCTTAGGGTTAGCAAAGGCTACCGAAGAATACCCCCCACCCAACACCAAAAATAACATTGCCAGCACGGGCAATGTTTTCTGAACGCACGATAATAGCCTTAGCATGAGAAACGCCTCTTTACTTTTATAAAATAAATAACGCTTCAAGAGGCAATGGTCAACAGACAGTTAGCGCGCAATTAACATTAATTCAGCAAAAACTCGCCATCATAAAAAGCTATTTCACTGGCCGTAATAATTGGCTTATGCGCCACCCGCACAGAATACAACTTGCCTTCTATGGTTTTTACCCAAAAATCGAGAAACCGCTTTAATTGAGGATATTGAGGTGCCATATCATATTCTTGCCAAATATAGCTTTGTAATAAGCTGGGATGATCTGGCATATGATATAAAATTTCTGCAGTTGTTAAACGGTAATTGGCCAGTTGCACCTGAATTTCTGCCATGGAACACCTTTTCGTAAAGTTGTATTTACCCCACCCACATTTTCAAAAATTCTGCCTATTTATTTTTTTGCTAACCTCACATTAATTTTTGCTGTTTATAATGGTTGTTGGATAACATAATCCCACTGCCCATAAAGTCATTATGACGCAGTTTCGGTTAAAAAACAATTACCGAAATGAAATAATTACTAATAAAAAATTTATAAGGCTGCAGCGATATAGTAACCCAATGAACCAGTTTTTATTAAAATAGGGTTGGTATAATCTGCTTCCAATTTTTGCCGTAAGCGATAAATACAATTTTCTACCGTGGCTGTTTGTGCGTCTTCAACATAGCCCCAAACATTTTTTAGAAGCTGAATGCGCGATATTTCTTTGCCTTTAGCTTGGTATAAATAATGCAGTAAGGAAACTTCAAGCTGTGTAAGCCGCTGGTTGCTATTAGCCCCCATGGCCAACATTCTAGCCGGTTCAATGTGCCATTCTCCTAAGCTAAAACCATATTTTTCTGCCCTAAATAATTTTATGGCATGCTCGATATGGCGTAAAAAAGAAGGCAAATGCACGGGTAATGAGATGGTAATTGCACCAGATATGGTTGCCCCCTCGCCTATCAGCCAAATAACACCCCCCCATTCGCTTTCTGCCAATTGTTGCAAGCTCCTAGCTTGAGGTAATTGAGGATGAGAACAAACAGCAACCACCCCCAATGCCTCTGCATTGATACAAGCCTCTACCATTTCGTCTTGCTTGATTCTTCTATATTCACATAATGACTTACTTTGATGTTCGATAAGATTAGTCGCAATATAACCTGCATCATCTTGAATATAGATTACGGGGGCAGAATTCATCATCAGTTCCTAATTTCTGGCATGGTTTTTGCTGTATATCCTACAAAATAAGGATTGTAGCATGACTATTCCAGCAACAAATAATTTCACCACGCCCGCAGCGCAGATACAAGGCAAAAAAGCCGATATTATAGCTGCCAATAATCCGGTTCAGGGGAAAAATGACCCCGCTAAGGATGAGGGCTTCTCTTTCTGGGATTTGCTGGATGTGGTGAACCCGTTACAGCATATCCCGATTGTGAATGAAATTTACCGCAGCATTACCGGCGATACAATTAAACCCGCTGCAGAAATGGCTGGTGGTCTAGTATTTGGCGGCATTGTGGGCGCGGCTATGGCCGCGGTTAATGTAGCGGTTGAACAAGAAACGGGTCAATCGATCAGCGGCAATGTAATCGCTGCTTTATCGCCAGATGATAAGCCCAGCAATATTTCTGAAAACACCAATGCCTTAGCAACAACCAACCCCACCATTGATGCACCATCCACCCAAAGTAAAGTTTCTGTTGTGGCAGCCCCTGCTCTGCCGCCAACCATCACTCCACCCGCGCTACCAGCTCCAGCACTAGCCACCACAATGGCAAAAACAGCCACCAATACACAGGCACAGCAACCAACAGAGTTTTTTCAGAAAATGCAAAAACGGGTGATTAATCCAGCCATTCCGCCATCACCACTGATGGCCACCATGCTGCATAGCGACGATCACAAACCCAACAATCAAGCCATTTTACCCCCTACAACCGCAAGCTCACAGGAAAAATCATCCCCTCAACCATCAGAACATCCAGAACAGCAATTGGGGCAGCATGAGGCCATGGCCACGCCGCAACCCGCAACCAATGCTGGCAGCTCGGCCTTGCCACCGGCATTAATTGCCGATATGATGAGCTTGAATTATGAAAAATACGCCGCCCTTTTGAAAAACAAACAAAATGCTGCTCCAACAGATTAATGTTTACCTTAATAACCTTATCGATTTTCAGGCTAATTTAGAGGCCAATGGCCATATTTACCCCTGTGTTATAGGCAAGAACGGCGCAACCCATCATAAAAAGGAAGGGGATGGCAAAACCCCCCTTGGCCGTTGGCCCATGCGCCATTTATTCTACCGCGCGGATCGGCTGGCCTTGCCGCTAAGCTACCTGCCCACCAGTGCGATTGCGCCAGATGATGGTTGGTGCGATGACCCCAACCACCCCCTATATAATCAAGCGGTGAAGCTGCCCTTTACTGCCAGCCATGAAAAAATGTGGCGCGAGGATAACCTCTATGATTTGGTGGTGGTTCTAGGCTATAATGATGCGCCTATTATCCCCCACCGCGGCAGTGCCATATTTTGGCATTTACCACAACAAGAAGGCACAGGCACGGCGGGCTGTGTGGCCTTGGCTCTTGCAGCATTTCTCGATATTCTGCCCCAATGCTCTGCCGATAGCGTGATGAATATTATAATGGTTTAGATAGTGTCTCAACTTAGCTAAGCATAAGTGAAGTTGACGAACACTATCTACATATTTCTGCGTGGAATATTTCTGCGTTGTGGGTTTAGCCATTGCTGCTGCATGATTTCTAGCAATTCACTCGTGCCTTGGCTTATATCCCGCTCATCTTGAGGGATTGTACCATCAAGAATCATTTGCAGCCGCATTTCCTGTGCATCTAGGGCAACCTCCACAAAATGGCTGGAAGGCAATTGGTTGCTATTGATTAATTCTCTTAATTTATCCAAGCTTTGAATCGCTGCAATTTGCCGAATGGCGTTTTTTTCATCTGGTGTTAACACCGAGGCCGTGGGCAAAGCCGCATGATTAAATTGCGGGCTAGCGGATAATAACACGGCACGGCCAGCGGGTTGAAAATAATCTGGCCATAGGGTTAAATCACTCCAACCACAGTTTTTCAGGCTTGTTTTTTCAATACGGGTATTGCCCCAATCCGCGTCTGAAAAATCGGTCTGGTTAAAAATTACATCGCTTAGCACACAATCTGCATGCCATTGACTATGATTGAACGTACCGCGATTCACATAAATACCAGTGAGCGTGCTTTCTTGCCATTGGGTTTCACTAAAGTCACAATCATGGAACCGTATAAAGCCTTGTAATTGTTCCAATTTTTCATATTGGCCAATGTGAAATTTAGTGAATGTTGCGCCGCGGAAACTGCTATGCGTCAGGTTTTTACGAAACCATGGTGTCAAACCACCATCATCTTGAGAATGAAGCCCGCCACCAATGAAATTTGCCCCAGAAAAATTGAGGTGGCCTGTTTGTGATTTCCAACCACTCTCGATTATAAAAGTGACCTCTTTTGCTTCAATATTAGAAAAATCCTTGGTGCTATTGGCTTTAACCATAACTTTTAATGGTGAAAGATGTCCATAAGCCAACAAGGCCCCTTGCAATGGCACACCAATATCCACCGCATGTTGCAATGTTTCTTGATAAGAACCAGCAGTTTGATAAATTATTTCACCCTGTCGATTAAAAATTTCAGCCATGTCTCACCTTACTCAGCACAAACATGGTTTTTTACGATAAAAAGATGAAAATATCAAGTAAAATTATGTTTTATCACCAGCGCAGCAATGCCCCGCCCCATGTAAAACCAGCACCCATGGCCGTGAGCAATAGTAATTGCCCCGCCTGCAAGCGGCCATCTTGTTGGGCTGCAGCTAAAGCCAACGGAATAGAAGCCGCCGAGGTGTTGCCATGTTTTTGTACGGTAAGCACAATTTTTTCAACGGGTAGTTCTAATTTTTTGGCCACCGCTTCAATAATCCGGCGATTAGCTTGGTGGGGAATCAGCCAATCAATATCCGCCGCTGTTAAGCCATGATGATGCAATATATTGGCCGATACTTCCCCCATGCGGGCAACCGCATGGCGAAAAACCTCCCGCCCATTCATTTCCACTACCCCAACCCTACCATCCAGCGATACGCCACCATCAGTGCGCAAAAAATCAAGGCCTACAGGGTCGCTATGCAGCATGGTGGCCAATATTCCCTGCTCCTTAGCATTATTATTAGCATCAGCCACCGCTTCTACCGCCAGCGCGCCCGCACCATCGCCAAACAGCACCGCTGTTGTTCGATCTTGCCAATTTAATAGCCGTGAGAAGGTTTCTGCCCCCACCACCAAGGCGCGCTTTACCTGACCAGTTTTGATAAACTGATCCACCACAGCCAAGGCATACACAAAGCCCGAACACACCGCCTGCACATCAAAAGCAAAACCATGTTTCATGCCAATCGCTTGCTGCACCATTACCGCCGTGGCTGGAAAAGTTCTATCGGGCGTGGTGGTGGCCACCACCAACATATCCACACTATCGGCCGACCAACCAGCCTGTGTTAATGCGGCTATACAGGCCTGAGCCGCCAACATGGAAGTGGTTTGCCCTTCTGCTGCAACATACCGATTTTCAATGCCGGTACGCTCCACAATCCACTCATGACTGGTATCCAAGCGTTTTTCTAAATCATTATTATGCACGGCATTTTCTGGTAAATACGCACCGCACCCCCTCACCACCGTGGCGATCATATGGCTAACCCTTCAGATGCCACCGTATCTGTTACCACGGGATAAAGTTTTAACATTTCTTCGCGGATATTTTTATTAATGCCGTGGGTCACCAAATCACCCGCCACCCCAATGGCATTAGCAAAACCTTGCGCATCGGTACCGCCATGGCTTTTCACACACACACCATTCAAGCCTACCAGCATCGCGCCATTATACATGCGAGGATCAATTTTTTTCTTCAATTTCCGCATGGCAGGATAAGCCAATAAATAACCCAGCCGCGCGGTAAGAGACGATTGAAAACTACGACGCAGCATCGCATAGCACAATTTGGCCGTTCCTTCCATGGTTTTCAGGGCAATATTGCCAGTAAAACCATCGGTTACCACCACATCGGCTAAGCCCTTGAAAATATTATCGCCTTCCACAAAGCCAATATAAGAGCCGGGCAATGTAGCCTCACGCAATAAGGCGGCCGCTGCTCTAATTTCATCGTGCCCCTTCAGCTCTTCCGAGCCCACATTCAATAAACCAATGCGGGGAGATAACATTCCCAGCACTACCTTGCCAAACAAGGCACCCATCACCGCAAATTGAAATAAAGCCTCGCCATCACTTTCAATATTCGCGCCCAAATCCAGCAATACACATTCGCCGTGCAAGGTTGGAAAATAAGAAACAATCGCCGGCCGCTCAATACCCGGCAAGGTTTTTAACACCATGCGCCCCATGGCCATCAACGCGCCAGTATTACCGCCAGAAACCACACAAGCAGCATCGCCTTTAGCCACCGCATCCAACGCTAAACGCATAGAGCTATGACGACCAGCACGCAAGGCTACCGATGGTTTATCATCGCCTCGCACCATTTTGTCGGTATGCAGAACATGGGAACATTTTAATAAATTTTTGTGGCGCTCTAGCAATGGCTTGATTTTTAACTCATCGCCAACAAAAAGATATTCTATGTGGGGATAACGAATATTAGCCTTGGCTGCACCAGCAACCACGCAACGCGGGGCGTTATCACCGCCCATGGCATCAAGTGCCATCACAAATTTTTCTGCCACAGCTCCCTTGCCTTCATAATCATGATTGATGAGCGCGGAAAGAAATCAGGCAAAAACTTTGCCTCATTTTACAGAATAATGCTAGACAAGCCTGCCCTCATGAACAAGCTTGTCATTATTCCAAATTATTCTTGGTCGGTGGTTGAAGGAGCTTTTACTTTGCTCACTTCACGACCATCATAATGGCCACAAGCAGGGCATACATGATGTGGACGCTTTAATTCACCACAATTGGAGCATTCAAGTGCCTTGAATGCAGTTAAAGCATGATGTGAACGGCGCATATTGCGACGAGACGGGGATGTTTTTCTCTTAGGAACAGCCATGGGAAAATAACCTTACAATACAAAATCTACAAATTCTTCAATTTCTCGAACCTATGTTCTAGCCGATAATTCCCACGAATAAAGCATGTAATATCGCCGCAACATATAAAATTAAGCCGATAACGCCAACCCCTTTTCTTGTTTTTCAGCACGACTTCTGGCCAATATTTGCTCGGCCATTTCATCGGCTATTGTTGCGGTTGTGTGTTTAGTGGCTTCTGCCCTACGGAAAATTTCTTGCAACCTTTCCCCAATATGTAATAACCGCATGGTCATTTCTTCGCGGTCATAAGGCTTATTCTCAATCTCGCTGAGAATATTCATCACCCCGCCCGCATTAATCACATAATCTGGCGCATATAAAATGCCTCGTCCTTGTAAAATTTTGGCAATGCCCATGCGCTCCAGCTGATTATTGGCAGCCCCTGCAACAATACTACATTTTAAACGATAGGCGGTATCATTATTCAAACACGCCCCCATGGCACAGGGGGCAAAAATACTCACCGGTTGATCGTAAATTTCATGCGGTTCAACAATCCGCGCCCCAGTTTCAGCGGCAATAATTCTGGCCTGTACGGGATTTACGTCAGTCACCACCAATTCTGCACCCGCTTCATGCAGCAATTTCGCCAAATTACTGCCCACATGCCCCAACCCCTGAATGGCCACGCTTCTGCCCACAAAGCTATTCACCCCATAATTATGGCGCAAAGCCGCCTGCATACCATAAAATACCCCCAACGCGGTCATGGGGGAAGGATCACCACTAGCGGTCACGCTATCTTTTTGCGCCCGCCCTGCGGTAAAGCGGGTGGTTTTGCTTACCTCTCCAATATCATCTACCGTAATACCAACATCTTCAGCGGTAATATAACGCCCGCCCAAGGCTTCTACCTGCCGGCCAAAGGCTTGAAATAGGGCTGATGTTTTATGAATAGCAGGATCACCAATAATCACGGCTTTACCACCGCCAAGAGGCAAACCCGCCATGGCGTTTTTATAGCTCATCCCGCGCGACAGGCGCAACACATCATGCACCGCCATATCCAATGAAGAGTAAGGATACATGCGCAAGCCACCCAAAGCTGGCCCTAACCCCGTATGGTGAACCGCGATAATACACGAAAGCCCCGCCGCCTCATCATGGCCAAATAATAATTGCTCATGCCCATCAAAAGCTGGCCATTCGGCAAATAATTGTGAAAATAATTGGCAAGATGTGTTTTTTTCCATAATCAGTTCCTTCCCTTTGATAATTGCCGCTTTAATTTATGCGGCCACTATATTTTTTTTTCCCATTTCGCCGCTGTCATCCAACAATGATACCGCGCGATAGGCTTCCAATAATTTTTGCCGTTCAGCCCTAGCTTTTTGGATATTTTTTTCCTTCACATGGCCATATCCACGAATAATATCGGGGTAAGAAGCCAATTTTACCGCCAATTCAAGGTTATTAGGGTGTAAACAGGTAAGAATAAGCTGAATACTGGCCTCATATTCACCAATTAACGCCCGTTCAGCCTTACGCTCTACGGTATAGCCAAAAATATCCAGCCTTGTGCCCCGCAAAAAACGCAATTTGGCCAATAGGCTGAATAAAGGCATCATCCACGCACCCACGGTAATTTTTTTGGGGTGTCCGGTATTTTTATCCTTGCGGGCCAATAAGGGCGGCGCTAGATGAAATTGTAAGCGGGGCTGGCCTTCAAATTGCGCCGCCAGCGTTTTCATAAACTGGCCATCGCTATATAATCGTGCTACTTCATACTCATCTTTATAGGCCAGCAATTTATAATAATAGCGCGCCACGGCGGCAGTGAGCGCACCAGCTTCTGGCTGGCTGGGGTTAAGCTCGCGCTCGGCTGTTTCTACCGCGGCAATCAAATTGGCATAACGGCGTGCCAATTTCTGATTTTGATAATGGGTAAGAGCTTCCTTGCGCCGCGCTACAATACTGGCAGCATCTTGAGGTAATTGTTCGGTATTATCTTGGCCTGCCATGGCCGTGGCTGTTGGCATATCCGCCGCTAATAACCGACCAAAAGCAAAAGCTTTTTTATTCTGTTCAACCGCCGCGCCATTTAATTCAATCGCCCGCAGCAACGATTCATGATGCAAGGGAATAAAGCCTTTCTGAAAGGCATAACCCAACAGCATCATGTTACCATAAATCGTATCGCCCAATATTTTTTCAGCCATTTCACTGACATTCACCAACAAAACACTGCCCGTGGCGGCTTCTATATTGGCCATCATCTCATCTGGCTTAGCCTGCCAGTTACCATCTTTTACAAATTCTGCCGTGGGGGTTACAAAACTATTCACCACCGCGCGGCTGCGTTGGGGCACACAATGTTTTAAGGCCTCGCGCCCTGCCGCCACCACCATATCCGCCGCTAATAATAAATCTGCTTCGCCGCAAGCAATACGGGGGCCATGCAGCGCATCCGCCATTTCTGCCAAACGCACATGCGAAATAACCGGCCCGCCTTTTTGGGCAAGGCCACTCATATCCATGGTTTTTGCCCCTTTTCCTTCCAGAAAAGCCGCTGCCCCAATAATGGCCGATAGGGTGGTCACCCCCGTACCGCCAATACCGGTCACCACAATATTATAAGGACGCACAAAAACTGATGGCAATGGAAAAGGCAGCGCCGCATCAATATCCGCCTTCAAGCCAGCCTTGGTTTTTTTAGGCTTCACCCCTTCTATGGTAACAAAACTGGGGCAAAAACCCTTAATGCAGGAATAATCTTTATTGCAGCTGGATTGGTTGATTTTGCGCTTTCTACCCATATCGGTTTCTAATGGCTCTACCGAGAGGCAATTGGATTTCTGGCTACAATCCCCGCAGCCTTCACACACCGCTTCATTAATAAACACCCTTTTGCTGGGTTCAGCCAATTGCCCGCGCTTACGCCGCCGCCTTTTTTCGGCCGCGCAGGTTTGATCGTAAATTAAGGCCGTTACCCCTGACGTTGCCTGCATGGCTTTTTGTATGGTTGGCAATTCATCCCGCGGCTGCACCGCTACCCCCATGGGCAATTGCACCTGTTGATAACGCTCTGGCGTTTCCGACAGGATAACCACATTTTTTACCCCTTCTGCCTGCAATTGGGCGGCTATCTGTTCTGGCGTTAAACTACCTTCCGCTTGCTGGCCACCCGTCATGGCCACCGCATCATTAAATAAAATTTTGTAGGTGATGTTTACCTTGGCCGCCACCGCAGCCCTAATGGCTAAAATACCAGAATGGGTGTAAGTACCATCCCCTAAATTAGCAAAAACATGCCCTTCCCCCGTAAAAGGGGCTTGCCCTATCCAATGCACCCCTTCACCGCCCATTTGCGAAAATAATTCGCTGGAGCGATCCATCCAGCGCACCATATAATGGCAGCCAATCCCCGCCATGCCGCGCGCGCCTTCTGGCAAGGTGGTGGAAACATTATGCGGGCAACCAGAACAAAAATAAGGAGGGCGCTGTTGCTTGAACGCCAAGCTATCCAGCAATTTTTCTTGCTGCTCTAGTAGGGCTATATATTGGCGGCTTTGTTCGGGCAGTTTTTCAAGGTCAATTCTTTCCGCAATGGCCTTGGCTATCATACCGGGGGTTAATGGGTTAGTAGAAGGAAAAAGCGGTAAACCATGGGCATCCCACTTGCCAAGCACCTTGGGGCGCACAGAATCGGATAAATGATATAACGCATTTTTTACCTGATCTTCTATTAATGGCCGCTTGGCTTCCACCACCATCAACCATTCTAAACCCGTAGCAAATTGCTGAACGAGCCGCTCATCCAACGGCCATGGCATGCCAATTTTTAACACGGCTATCCCCAACTTAGCGCAAGAGGCAGCATCCAGCCCCATGGCATCGAGCGCATAACATAAATCGGCATAAGCCTTACCCGTGGCCATGATGCCATAGCGTGGTCGCTCTGGGTTTACCACCAATTTATTAATATGATGCTCTCTGGCAAAAGCCATGGCAGCGGGCAGCTTTAAGGCACGCACCCGCTCTTCTTGGGCAATACCTGTATCTTTTAAGCGAATATGCACGGGCGATGCCGCAGGGGCTGGCAATATGGGTAAGCGGTTAATATCGGCATGAATATCTGCTGCACTATCCATGGTATCGGCCAAGGCCACCAAACCAACCCACAAGCCGCTATAACGCGACATACCCCAACCCAATAAGCCAAAATCTAACACATCTTGAATATTAGACGGGTTAAGCACCGGCACTTCTGCATGCACCAAGGCATATTCACTTTGGCAAGGCAGGGTAGAAGATTTACAATCATGATCGTCCCCCACCACCAGCAGCGCACCACCGCAAGGCGATGTGCCCGCCGCATTAGCATGGCGCAGCACATCCACCGAGCGATCCACCCCTGGGGCTTTGCCATACCATAGGCCAAATACCCCATCCTTCAAGGCATGGGGAAATAAATTCACCTGCTGCGAACCCCACACCGCAGTTGCGCCCAAATCTTCATTAATACCGGGGGTAAATACCACATCATGGCTTTTCAAATGCTGATGCGCCCGCCACAATTCCTGATCATATCCACCGAGGGGCGATCCCCGATAACCAGAAATAAAACCGCCACTATTAATGCTTGCCAAGCGATCGCGCCGCCGCTGCTCTAAAGGCAAGCGCACCAGCGCGTGAATGCCAGTGAACCAAATCACCCCTTCATCGGCTAGATAGCGATCATCGTGACTGGCATTACGCAATTTCATTTCACAACTACCCTTATGTTCGCAAATGCATTCCTATTATTAGAATTTTAGCGCGAAAAATGGGGAATTTTATTGTGAAGTTACTCTTGAAAGAGGGTTTTCCCAGAATAAAAATCTAACAAGTAATCATTATATAGTATTTTTTTGCATTTTTCATGAATGCAACGCATTGCTGCACTGCGCTAAAAGCATGGCTGCCAGTTTTTTTAACCCGCACCTAACTTTCTTGATTTTTGCACCGGCAATGCCGCCGGATTATTGGCCTGTTGTGCAGAGGCCGATACCAGTGCTGGTACTTCTATGCCTAAGGGTTCTAATATTGTTTTTAATTCTTGCTGTACATCAACCGCCACTTGCCTTGCTTGCGCAAGATAATTTTGCAATTTTCCTATTATTGCTTCAGGATCTTTGCATAAAACCACTAAAGAATCGCGCATATATTGGGCATCCTCACCATGACGAAGGGTAAGGCCAGCATAAACATTCTCACTGCCAGCTTCTCTGGTTTCTATCATCCTGCTTAAAGAATCAACACCCTCCTCATTCAAGGGCAAAAAATTATTATTCTTTTTATCTGCAAATAAACCAGAACCAAGGCGGCGCACGCTCTCTACTTTTTCTTGCTTTTGTTGCAGCTTTTGCTTTAATTTACGCTGAGGCTCACTCAGGGCAATGCCTGCTGCTAACAAGGGAAGGTACTCTTCTAACACCGCGGTTCGTTTCGGTTCTACCTTAGCCCAACCATCAGAAGCTTCAGAAGCTTGTGTCTTCTCAGTATCGCGTTTATTACTGCTTAACCTCAATAGCAACGCTGCTTGCTGTTCATTGGCAATTTTTGTAACCACCGAATCAGTTGCAGCAGAAGGGTTTACGCTCATGGATTGAGCTAGGCGATCAATAGGCCCATAAAAACCTTGCAGGGTTTGAGCAATTTTATCATTAATCTGTTTATTGCCAAGCTTAACGATCTGCTCGCATCGCAGATATTCCCAATGCAATGCCAATTTTGGTTCTTTGGCTGCTTCAGCAGCCATTCTTTCTTCTGCTATTTTATCGTTAATTTTTGCTGATTTTTCAACGCTTGTAATCTCTTGTTCTACGGCTGATAATTCTTGTTGTACCGTTGTTTCTGAACGCTTAAATTGCCCATTATCATATTTTAGCAAATTGGCCACTTGCTTTACGGCATTAAAGGCTGTTTCCACCTCCTGCATTATTTCCGCTGAAGGCTTTATTATTGGCCACCAACCATTCCATGCTGCAAAAGCCAGTTTTTCTGCTTCTTGTTCATTGCCCTGCTGCAATGCTTTTACTATCTCTGATTTACTGGCCTGTTTTTTATCACCCGCTTTTTCCAAGCTGCTGCCCAGTGAAGCAATGGCCCGCTTAAAACGAATCTCCAACCCACTATCTAAAGATGCAAGCTCTTGGATTAAAGCTTCTCTTTTTTCAATTAATGCTTTGTATGCAGGGTTACTCTCCGCCAGCTCAACCCGCACTGCCGATATAATGGCTTTTCCCTCCTCAAGGCTCAACTTCACCGACGGCTTATCCTTAGCAATAGGCTCCAACTCAGCCTTTCTGGCCAAGGCTTGCTGATATTCAGAATTTTCTTGCTGAAAATTCCTTTCTATTTCTTTGATAATGGCCTCGCCTTTCGTCCTAGAATAATCCCTTTCCCCCTGTGAGACAAAATATTGGTGAGATTCTTGAACAGATTCTAGCTGCTGCAATATTCTCAGCGGATCTGTGATAACCCCATGCTCCCATTGCAGTAAAGAGGCGCGAAATTCGGTAACTTCTTGCAGCACAGGCAACACCTGTTTCATGGCCTCTATAGAAGGCCATTCATCGGATGAAACCTCGTTAAACAACGCATGAATACCGCCAGACATCAATAAAACCCTTATTATTTACTATTCATATAATTCAGCCATTTTAATTTACCGCATTAATAAAGTCAAATATTTAATAAAAAACAATTCAATACGCTGTGAATGAATTCTGACCCCTAGTGTCAGGACTGATAAAAAATAATGCCATGACAGCGAATTGATGCTACCAAGGATTCTTGCTTTGGTATCGTCTTATAGAGTGAATTGATAAGAGTGACTGAAAATAGCCAACTCATTCAAGCCGCCATTAACGGCAATCGTGCTGCTTTTCAACAGCTATTGGAGGAGTATTACCCTGTGATCTACCGCATGGCCTACCGTTACACTGGCAATAAAAGCGATGCTGAAGATATAGCACAGGATATATGCCTGAAGCTGGTGCATAAGCTTGGCAGTTTTAAGGGTAATGGTCGCTTTTCCACATGGCTATATAGTTTGGTGATGAATAGATGTCGCGATAGTGATAAAAGCCGCCGCTCGCACCGTGCGTTAGAACAGAACTACACCGAAATAGAAAAGCATGAGCAAGAAAATCAAAAAGACAGCAACCGCAAAATTGCTTGGCTTTATCGCCATATCAGCCAGCTTGAACCTGCATTAAAAGAAACAGCGTTGCTGGTATTAACCGAAGAACTCAGCCATGGCGAGGCAGCACGCATTTTGGGCTGCGCGGAATCCACCATTTCGTGGCGCATGTTGAAAATCCGTGAATATCTTAAAGAAAGGCTGGTATAGGCCATGGTAGAAAAATCGAATAATTTATCCGATCAGGAATTGGATGCCACCTTAAACCTATTGCGGCAAGCACCCATCATTACGCCAGAAGCTGACATACAAAAAATGGCTGTTTTTAATGCCATGCAGGAATTTGATAAAAAAAATTCAGCCCCCCACCAAGGAAAAAGCCCCCTGCTTCGTCTTATCCATACAGTACAAACTGTGTGTGAAACCATTAACGGAGCAGGAAATATGAAAAAATCTCATTTACTGGCTGGTGCCATGGGGGCCGCGTTTTTAGCCTTTGCTTTCTTAAACCCCACTATCTTTTCAAGCCTTCACGACAATATCACCAGCCAACCGCAACAGCCAGCCGCAAGCCAATTGCAGGTAGCGGAAATGGGTTCAGCACAAACCAGTGTGGCACAAAATAAACCCGCCAAAACCATGCAATTGGCTGATAATATAATCAATGAGAAAAAAGCAGATATTGGCGGGGCGGTGAGTGATGTAAAAAAAGAGAAAGATGCCGCTAAACCAGCCGAAAGCTCTGATGCCTTTGCAGGCAAATCGGTAGAAGCTATAGCCCCTAGCCTGCCACAAACTTTAGCACCCGCTGCCCCTTCTGTGCAAACCCGCCAAGAAGCAGCTAAAACCAGCATGCGGGCGGATATAGCCGTGAATAATAATAGGGTAGCGGGGATGATTGCCCCAATCGATGCCCCAATAAATGCCCCGATAAATGATAGCTCCCCCGCCTATCACCACGCCAATGGCCAAGATAAATTTGAGCATATTCAATCCAACCCCGTAAAATCGGTAAAAGCGGAGCCTGTTTCTACTTTTTCGGTAGATGTTGATAGCTCGTCTTATTCTTTCATGCGGGCAGCGCTGAACAATAATATGCTGCCACAAAAAGATGCGGTGCGCATTGAAGAAATGGTGAATTATTTTCCCTATGATTACGCCGTGCCCGATAATAAAAATGAGCCATTCAAACCCAGCATTGCTATTTTTCCGGCCCCATGGAACAAGGAAAAACTGGTATTGCATATCGGGATTAAGGGCTATCAATTACAGCAAACAGAAAAACCGCACAGCAATCTGGTGTTTTTGATTGATACCTCAGGCTCCATGAATGAGCCGAACAAATTGCCCTTGTTAAAAAATTCGCTGAAATTATTGCTGGAATCGCTGCAACCAGAAGATAGCGTGGCCATTGTTACCTATGCAGGCAATGCGGGCACCGCCCTAGAACCCACCAAGGTAAAAGATAAAACAAAAATCCTCAGCACATTGGATAATTTAGGGGCGGGCGGCTCTACGGCAGGGGCTGAAGGCATTCGCCAAGCCTATCAATTGGCCGAACAAAATTTTGATAGAAACGGCGTTAATCGGGTAATATTGGCCACCGATGGCGATTTTAATGTGGGCATCACCAACCAGAATGAGTTGAAAAGCTTTATTGAGCGCAAGCGCGATAGCGGGGTGTTTCTTTCTGTGCTGGGCTTTGGCCAAGGCAATTATAATGATGCGCTGATGCAAACCCTTGCCCAAAATGGTAATGGCAATGCGGCTTATATTGATAATTTGAATGAAGCCCGCAAGCTATTGATAGAAGAAGCCAGCGCCACCCTATTTCCCATTGCTAAGGATGTAAAAATTCAGCTGGAATTTAACCCCGCTCATATTGCCGAATATCGCCTGATTGGTTATGAAAACCGCCTTTTACAACGCGAAGATTTTAACAATGACAAGGTAGATGCTGGTGAAATAGGGGCTGGCCACGCGGTTACCGCCCTTTATGAACTGACCCCCGTGGGCAGCAAAGAAAAATTAATTGATGATTTGCGCTACCAAAGCAGCAATAACGCAGCCCCCAAGGTTGAAAAAGATATAGCAGAAAAAGATGCGGCCAGCGAATATGGTTTTTTGAAAATACGCTATAAATTGCCCAATGAAGATAGCAGCCACCTTATTTCCACCCCCATTGCCGCCAAGCAACAATATAAGGATGTGGCCGAAACCCCTACCGATATTCGCTTTGCCACCGCCGTGGCTGCCTTTGGCCAATTATTAAGAGCCGACCCCTACACCAAAAACTTTACCCATGATGATGTGATTAAACTGGCAGAAAGCGGTAAGGGAAGCGATAATTATGGTTACCGCGCTGAATTTATTAATTTAGTGCGTTTGGCTAAAACCGCCCCTGCCCTGCCCACGCAAGAATAACGGGGTTAATATTTTTTGATCTTCATGGCATAGCCTACACCAAAAAACATCTCCGATTCGCTGTGTATTATGACAGTGATTCGGGGGTGTTTTTCAATTACATTTTACACAATAAAATACCCATAAAAAACTTCTCTGTGGATAAGCCTGTACATAACCATGTTGATAACCATGTGAATTGCCTGTGGATGAAATGTGCATAAATTGGGGCGTTATGGGAGCGTTACGGTTGCGTTACGGTGATGGTTTTTTTCTCTGTATCCTTTACTGAGCAATGGATAGCGGCGAAAAAAATAAAATCTATCCACAGCTAGATAAGATAGATAAGTATTATTAAGTTGTTATATGTAGTACCAACAACAACGCTGCCTAAAAAATAGGCAGACTTTGCAGGCAAAGCAGCAGGGCTTGACAAACACCCCAGATTGTGGCAAAAACAACCTAAGATTGAAAATTGCAACTTAAGATAGCTATTTTTGCTTGACTTATCGGAAATTGTAAAAACCCGTAATCGCTGACAACCCACCATCGGTGGTACATCAACGTAACGATTATTTTTGGTGAAATGCTGACGTAACATTCGCTCATGCGTCGTGAATATTACGGTACGATTTAGCTGCCCTGCCATGACTTTCCATCCCCTTTCATCATGGTAGGCAGTTAAGGGGTAAAGATTTGCTGATGCCCCCCCCATCCCGTTAGCAAGTTTTTGCCCTGTTGAATTTGGGTGAGGCGGAGTGAAAACCTCACCCAAATTTATAAAAATTATTCCTTCACCCCAGCTTTTCCACCAATTCTGGAACAAGGGTGAATAAATCGCCCACCAAACCATAATCGGCCACCTGAAAAATAGGGGCTTCGGCGTCTTTATTAATCGCCACCACCAGCTTGCTGTCTTTCATGCCAGCAACATGTTGAATGGCGCCCGATATACCAACGGCAATATACAGCTTAGGCGCAACCACTTTACCGGTTTGCCCTACCTGCCAATCATTAGGGGCAAAGCCTGCATCCACCGCGGCGCGGCTTGCACCAACGGCTGCGCCCAATTTATCGGCCAGCGCTTCCACAAGTTTGAAATTTTCTGCCGAACCAAGACCGCGCCCACCCGATACCACAATAGAGGCACTGGCCAGTTCTGGTCTATCGCTCTTGCTTTCAAACCGTTCCACAAAACAAGAAATACCAACAGGCGGAAGTGCCGCCAATTTTATAATTTCGGCTTTATTGCCTCTTGCCTCCAGATTGGCTGGTGCAAAAGCAGTGGGGCGAATAGTAATGGCTAATGGTAGGGAAGCTGCTTCCACCTCGGCTAAAGCATTGCCTGCATAAATGGGGCGCACGAAACGGTTGGGGGCCATTATCTGCACCACTTCACTGATTTGGGGCATGTCTAATAAGGCAGCCACACGGGGCAAAATATTTTTACCAAAACTATCCGCTACCGCTAATAAATGACTATAGCCACCAGCATGAGCAACCACTAAGGGGGCTATTTCTTCGGCCAATACATGCTGATAATGCGGGGCTTCGGCCAATAAAACCCTAGCCACCCCTTGTGTTTCGGCCAATTGATCGGCCATAGCGGCAATATTCTCACCTGCCAGCAACACATCAACATCGCCCTGTAATTCTTGTGCAGCGGTAAGAAGCTGAGCAACACCAGCCGCTAACACGCCGTGCTGATGCCCTACAATAAGAAGAGTTTTTTGACCAGACATTATACCGCCCCCACGCTTTTCAGTTTTTCTACCAGTTCCGCAACATTGGCCAATTTTACCCCTGCCATTCTTTTAGCTGGCTCACTTACTTTTAAGGTTTTCACCATGGCACGGGGGGTGATGCCCAATTCAACAAGGCTTATTACATCAAGCGGCTTTTTGCGCGCCTTCATGATATTGGGCAGCGAGGCATAGCGCGGCTCGTTAAGACGCAAATCGGTGGTAATAACCGCGGGCAGGTTTAGCTTCAGCTTTTCCAAGCCGCCATCCACCTCACGCGTTACCAATAAATGATCGTTAGCCAGTTCTAATTGCGAGGCAAAACAACCCTGTGGCCAACCCAATAAGGCCGCCAACATTTGCCCTGTTTGATTACGGTCGCTATCAATTGCTTGTTTTCCAGTAATAATCAGTTGTGGGTTTTCGCGCTGGGCAATGGCGTGCAGAATTTTGGCCACATCCAACGAATCAATATCGTCTGGTGTTTCTACAAAAATCGCCCGATCCGCCCCCATAGCCATGGCCGAGCGCAACACATCCTGAGAGGCAGCACTACCCAATGAAACCGCTATAATTTCGGTGGCAACGCCTTTTTCTTTCAAGCGCACGGCTTCTTCCACGGCTATTTCATCGAAGGGGTTCATCGACATTTTTACATTGGCCGTTTCTACCCCTGTGCCATCTGGCTTTACCCTGATGCGCACGGCATAATCCACCACGCGCTTTACACTCACCATTATTTTCATTCGTTCCTCCCTACTTTTAGAAATGACTATATAGCCAATTTCAAAAAATTAGCAAAAAGATTGGCTATAAAGGACGCGACTGCGGCCTCGCACCCCAATGGGTACGCAAATGGGATTTTCTACAGCTAAACCAATAAAAATATTATATTGATTAGCTGTACATGCACAATCACGCCCCATGATGCGGCAAATTGCTGTGGCCTTTATTGTATGGTGAGAAGATTTGGCTATGGGGAAATTTTGTAAAATAGAGTACAAACACCGCAAGGTATATTTTGCTGGCACCCCTGGAGGCCAGTTCTAAAAGCCGTATTATTATTGTTATAAGGTAAAAAATCATGAGCAAAGCATTGACTATCAAAGCTGTTGTGCGTAGCGGAGCCGGCAAGGGGGTGGCGCGCGCTGAACGGCGTGCAGGGCGTGTGCCTTGCGTTATTTATGGTGGCAAAGAGGTTCCCTCGACTATTTCTATCGAATCTCGCATTCTAGAAAAATATGCACACCATCCACGTTTTCTTACCACCCTTATCCATTTAGATTTGGATGTTGCTAACCAAAGCGTATTGGCCAAAGCCGTACAATTTCACCCCGTGACCGACCGCCCAATCCATGTGGATTTTTTCCGCGTTTCCGACGATACGCTGGTGGAAATTGAAGTGCCGGTTGAGTTCTTAAACGCTGAAACTTGCCCTGGTATTAAACGTGGTGGTGTGTTGAACATCGTGCGCCATGGTGTTTCATTGAAATGCCCAGCGGGTAACATTCCAGAAAAAATCACTATTAATCTGGCCAGTGCTGTTATTGGTGATTCATTCCACCTCAGCAGCATTACCCTGCCAGAAGGCACACAGCCTGTGTTGCATGGTGAAAAAGATGTGACCATTGCCACCATTGCTGCCCCTTCGGGAGCTGATGCATAAACAACATGTCAATAGTGGAGGGTGGGCAGCATTATAGCCTGATTGTTGGCTTAGGTAATCCGGGCAACAATTACGCGCGCACCCGCCACAATATTGGTTTTATGTTGGTGGATAAATTAGCAGAACACTACGGAGCCGCGCCCTTTAAGGCGCGGTTTTCTGGTTTATGGTCAGAAATAAAAATTGACCAACAGAAATTATATTTATTCAAACCCCAGCAATTCATGAATTGCTCTGGCCCGCCAGTGGCAGAAGCGGCTAAGTTTTTCAAATTTAGCCCAGCAACAGTACTGGTGGTGCATGATGAGCTTGATATACCCCCTGCTACCTTAAAAATGAAACAAGGCGGTGGCAGCGGTGGGCATAATGGTTTGAAATCGCTGGATGCTCATTTTGGTAAGGATTATTGGCGTTTACGCCTTGGCATTGGTCACCCTAGGCATAAAGATATGGTGAGTGGCTATGTATTATCGCCTTTTGCTAATGATGAACATTGGGTATCGCCCTTATTAGAACAGATTGTAAAATATTTTCCCCGTTTGGTATCAGGTGATATTGGCGGTTTTAGTAGCATGGCTCAGAAAGGAATAGAAAATGGGGTTTAATTGTGGAATTGTTGGCTTACCCAATGTTGGTAAATCCACCCTGTTTAATGCTTTAACCGCAACCCAAGCAGCGCAGGCGGCTAATTATCCATTTTGCACCATCGAGCCGAATGTGGGCCGCGTGCAAGTGCCCGATGAACGCTTAGAAAAATTGGCCAAAACCGCCAATTCGGCACAAATTATCCCCACCCAGCTAGAATTTGTGGATATTGCAGGCCTAGTAAAAGGCGCGAGTAAAGGCGAAGGGTTGGGCAACCAGTTTCTTTCCCATATTCGTGAAGTGGATGCAGTGCTTTATGTTTTGCGCTGTTTTGTGGATACGGATATTACCCATGTGGAAGGCTCGATTGACCCCTTAAGGGATGCCGCCACCGTAGAAACCGAATTAATGTTGGCGGATATGGAAAGCCTTGAAAAGCGGATCACTAACGCTCAGCGGCGCGCCAAAAGTGGCGATAAAGAAATAGTGGCCCAGCTGGAAGTGATGGAAGCCGCGCTCAAATTATTAGAACAGGGTGAGCCAGCGCGTAAATTGCCCTTAACCGATGACCAGAAACCTATTTTCAAGCAATTACAATTGCTAACGGGCAAGCCAGTTTTATTTATTGCCAATGTGAGTGAGGCCGATGCCGCCACCGGCAATGCCCAAAGCCAATTGGTAGAAAAACGTGCCAAAGAAGAAGGCGCAGCCGCGGTGGTGATTTGTGCCGCTCTTGAATCAGAAATTGCCCAATTGCCCCCCGAAGAACAGCAAGATTTTCTAGATGCCGCTGGCTTAAAAGAACCCGGCCTTAATCGGGTGATTCAAGCTGGCTTTAATTTACTGGAGTTAATGACATTTTTTACCATTGGCCCCAAAGAAGCACGGGCATGGACAGTGCGCCGTGGTGCCAAAGCGCCTGAAGCGGCGGGCGTGATTCATACTGATTTCCAACGTGGTTTTATTAAAGCAGAAACCATTGATTGGAACAGCTATGTAACATTAGGGGGAGAAAACGAAGCCAAGCAACAGGGGAAAATGCGCCAAGAAGGTAAGGAATATGTGGTGCAAGATGGCGATGTTATGCATTTCCGTTTCAATGTATAAAGCCGCTACCCATAAAATAAAAGCCTGCAACCTGCGCTAGAGTTAACCCCTTAATAAAATGGGAGAATTTTATTAAGGGGTTAACATTTGTTTGTAACGGTCACAACATTATTGAGGGCTGGCACCATTACCTTTTTTATGGCCTTTTTTCGGCGGTTTTTTATTGGGATCAAATTCTTCACCAAGGGCAATGGCGGCCAGATTATTAAAGAAAAATTTTATACCCCTTACAAGTTCCATGCCATCAGTAAGGGCTTCAAACTGTTCAGGCAATTCTGGTGGCATAAAGCCCGTGGGCAGTTCACGCTCGCCATATATCACCTTACCGAACCGTTACAGCTGTTGATATTGCGGCGTTAGTAAAGCGGCATAAAATAAATCATCCAAATTCAGCTTGGGGCAATGCTCTTGAATATAAGCCACATCACGAAATTCAAGCTGTTGCGCAATTTTGGTTGGCGAGAGATCATCCCTGAAATTACAAAGGCTTCTGGCTTGGGCTGTTGACATATTGCCAATCAAGGTCAATATGTTCTCAGCATATACAGAGCGCGTGCCAAAATCTTGATAAAACCCTAAAAAGGCATGCGAAAGAGCCTTACCATTCAGTACGTTTCGCCCATCTTCTTCTGCCGCTTTCTCATAAAACCGTGCAATATGGGTTCTATCCATTCCAAACTCTGTCCATGCCGTATTGGCTTTCGACCTCTCCAGTTTATTTGAATAATATAGTTCATAAGCACATTGCGCTTGAAAAGCATTGGCATCCGCTTCCATGATCCAAGTGGTGTGGATCATATCGGCTGGCATCATTTGTGAACCCGCTCGCAACCCCCAACGATGAAATTGCACAGAATGCCGTGCTTCATGAACGGCATGGGAGAATAACTCATGTATCTCATATTCTCGCGATAAATTTACTTTATTCTCATCAAATACAAAGCGAGCCCTCACAGAATCGCCTTTTTTCAGGGTGGAATCGAACACCATTCTTGTTCCATAACCCGCTGCTTCTTCCAGCACCTGTATTGCTGTTGGGCTATGCCGCGCTAACTCTATGATTTGGCGAATTTTTGCTGCATCATCCATTAATTCATTAATCCTTGGGTATCATCAATTTTTTCGTCCAACGGCAATATAATAGCTTTTAATATAAAAAGCTATTATTATTTGCACTAATTGCAATCAATGTGCAGCCACATCAATGATAATGCTTATCAATCACTTGCTGTTGAATTTTTGCCAGCTCATCTGTTCCCTTACGCGCCAGTGCCAATAATTGTTGAAAATGTTCTGGCGAAAAAGCTTCTTTTTCTGCCGTTGCCTGAATTTCTACCATTCCGCCATTGGCCGTGAATACAAAATTAGCATCGGTATCGGCATTGCTATCTTCATCATAATCCAAATCCAACATGGGCACGCCCCGCACAATTCCACAAGAAATGGCAGAAATACCGTAAAGAATAGGGCTTTGTTTAATCACGCCCTTGCGCACCAAATGCATGAAGGCCCCATAAAGTGCAACATAACCGCCAGTAATGGCAGCAGTGCGTGTGCCACCATCGGCCTGCAATACGTCACAATCCACCTTAATCTGAATTTCGCCCATATCCTTACGGTTAACCACCACCCGCAAGGCACGGCCCACCAAGCGTTGAATTTCTTGCGTGCGCCCAGATTGTTTGCCCTTAGCTGCTTCTCTATCCGAGCGGGTATGGGTAGCGCGGGGCAACATGCCATATTCTGCCGTTACCCAACCAAGGCCAGTGCCGCGTAAAAAAGCGGGGGGTTTTTCTTCCACGGTGGCGGTGCATAACACATGGGTATTACCAAAACGGCTAAGGCAGGAGCCTTCAGCATAGCGGGAAACACCCGGTTCTAGAATAATTGGGCGCAAGGCATCAGGTTTACGGTTAGCAGCACGGCTCATAATAATATTTTTTCCTATATTGTATTTTTGATTTTTCTTCTCATATAGTGTTTATAGCCAAATTCAATAAAAATGAACAAAAAAGATAGCCCATTATTGTATCATGAAAAATCGTGCCCACGAGGTTTTACGCCTGATTATTGATCAGTATATGGAAAATGGTATTCCGGTTGCCTCGCGCACTATTGCCCAAAAGCTTTCCTTGAATTTATCGCCCGCCACCATCCGCAATATTATGGCGGATTTAGAAGATCAAGGCTTATTATTCTCTCGCCATGTTTCGGGTGGCCGGCTACCCACCCATAAAGGATTGCGCTTTTTTGTGGATGGTTTATTGCAAAAAGGAGCCCTCACCGATGATGAACGACAAAGCCTTGAAACCAGTGCCAGCTTAAAGGGGCGTTCATTAGAAGAAATGCTGGCCGAAGCGGGCACGGCTCTTTCTGGCCTTTCTGGTTGTGCGGGGGTAGTACTTGCCCCCAAAAGCAACCGCCATTTGCGCCATTTGGAATTTGTGCCGCTGGGAGATCATAAAGTCTTGGTCATCATGGTGAATGATGATGGCATGGTAGAAAACAGGTTGATGGAAGCACCAGCTGGCATTACGGCTTCTAGTTTTATTAGTGCCAGTAATTACCTTAACAACCGCGTTCAAGGCCGCAGCATTGAAGATTTACAAAAATTAGTGGCTGAAGAAATTCAAAACCATGAGGCCATGCTGGATGGTCTTACCTCCCATTTGGTAACCGAGGGCTTGGCCATCTGGTCGGGTGGCTCTGTGCCGCAGCTTATTGTACGCGGCCAATCTAACCTGCTGCAAGAAGGCTATAAAAATGGTGAAATTGATAGTATTAAAAAAATTTTTTATGCGCTAGAAACACGAGAAGTGATTGCCCGCTTACTGGAATCTTCAGAAAATGCTGAGGGTATCCAAATTTACATTGGCGCAGAAAATTCTCTGTTTCAGCATACGGGCTGTTCTCTGATTATCAGCCCTTATACCAATGGCCAAGATGAAGTGGTGGGCGCGGTGGGGGTTATTGGTCCCACCCGCTTGAATTATGCACGGGTTATCCCTATGGTAGATTACACAGCAAGGGTAATGAGCCGTTTATTAGGTTCTGAAGAATAAACATTAAGAGGAAACACAATGTCTGCTCAATCACACATCAATAATGAGTTAGAAACTGAAGATTTCACCGCAACCGATGAAACAGCAAGCGATGCTGGCACTCATACCGAACAGCTAAAAATATTAGAAGAAACTGTTGCCGACTACAAAGATAAATTGCTGCGTGCCATTGCTGAAAGCGAGAATATTCGCCGCCGCGGGGAAAGAGAACGTGAAGAAACCGCAAAATTTGCAGTGGGTAAATTTGCCGCCGATATGCTGACCGTTGCCGATAATCTCACCCTTGCCTTACAAGCCGTTCCCGCTAATTTGCGGAGCGAAGATGAATTGGTAAACCGTTTATTTGTAGGGGTTGAAGCCACCGCCCAATCCCTCATTCAAACGCTGGAACGCTATGGCATTAAGGCATTGCAACCATTGGGTAAAATGTTTGACGCCAATTTGCATGAGGTGATGATGGAAATGGAAAGCGCTACCCACCCCGCTGGCACCATTATCCAAGTGTATCAGGAAGGCTATATGATTGCTGAACGTTTATTGCGCCCTGCCCGCGTAGTGGTAGCCAAAGCCATTAAAGATGATAAAAAAGTTGATCAAATAGTATAAAATCTGCGGTTTTGCCGTGCTTTTTATAAAAACTCAATAAGGTAGCCGTTTCATGAAAGAACAGAATGCTGAGCCGCTGGATGAAAAAAAACTGCGTCATCCAGAAAAAGCGCACAAGCCAGATAATCCCATCAGTAAAAAGCCTGATTGGATTAGGGTAAAAGCCCCTGTTTCTGCCACCTATCATGAAACGCGCCAATTAATGCGCAATCTCAAGCTTTCCACGGTATGCGAGGAAGCTTCCTGCCCCAATATTGGTGAATGCTGGACCAAAAAACATGCCACTTTTATGATTATGGGCGAAACCTGCACAAGGGCTTGTTCTTTTTGTAATGTGGCCACTGGTAAGCCCGATGCGTTGGATCCCATGGAGCCATTACGCGTGGCCGTGGCGGTGCAGCAGCTTAATTTGAAACATGTGGTGGTCACTTCTGTGGATAGGGATGATCTGGAAGATGGCGGCGCCCAGCATTTTGCTGAAGTTATTGCCAAAATTCGGGGTAAATGCCCAGAAACCACCATTGAAATTCTGACCCCAGATTTCAAAAATAAAGCCGGTGCTGCCCAAATTATTGCCAAAGCAGGGCCCGATGTGTTTAATCACAATTTAGAAACTGTACCGCGGCTTTATCCTTCTATTCGCCCCGGCGCGCGCTATTTTACCTCCTTAAAACTACTGGCTGAAATGAAAGAAATTCTGCCCGATGTTTTCACCAAATCCGGCTTAATGGTAGGCCTTGGTGAAACAAAGGAAGAAATTTCACAGGTAATGGATGATCTGAGAGCCGCAGATGTTGATTTTATTACCTTAGGGCAGTATTTACAGCCAACGGTTAAACATGCGGCGGTGGCCAGCTTTATAACACCTGAAGAATTTTCAGCCTATGAAGCCATGGCCAGAGGCAAGGGATTTTTGATGGTTTCCGCCACCCCCCTCACCCGTTCATCATACCATGCCGATGAGGATTTTGCCAAATTGAAGGCTGCACGCCTCAAAAAAACTAACGCAGCGTGAGGTAAAAATGGCCACCCATGCCGAAAAACGGGTGGTGCCCTATACCCCGCAGCAGATGTTTGATCTGGTGGCCGATGTAGAGCGTTACCCTGAATTTTTGCCTTGGTGTCAAGCCACGCGCATCCGCGAGAAACTGGATAATGGTTTTACGGCGGATCTGGTCATTGGGTGGAAAATGCTGCGCGAACGCTACACATCGCGGGTAACATTGCTATCACAGCAACATATCAAGGTAGAATATATGGAAGGCCCCTTAAGCCGTTTGAATAATGAATGGGGCTTTTATCACCATGGGCAGGATGAGTGCCTGATTGATTTTTACCTGAATTTTGAGTTTCGTTCCAAAACCTTGCAATCGATGATGGAGCTGGTATTTAACGAAGCCGTGCGCCACATGGTACAAGCTTTTGAAACCAGAGCCCGAAAAATGTATGGCTCCACAGCAATAGTATAGTTAGTTTCTGGATGTTTCCTGTGTATCACTTTCTTTATCGGGCAAGCTAAAATTATGCATGCTGGACATGGTTTTGAATTGTTTCCTGTTCCGCTCTAAAATTCTTCTTTCCATGCTCACATGATCATTAACCAGCAAAGCATCCAAGGAAAGAGAGTGCCCCAGATAATCTTGAACATCCAACCCCAATCTTGGGTTTGCCATTTGTTCTTGCAAATCACTGATCCCAATACTCACCCCACCGGTAAGGCTTGCAATACCTTTTACTGGTGCAGGAAAGCGGTTATTTTGGCCAAACCCTAAATAATCCCCTGCATGACAAATATGAACCAAGGCCAAAAATCCAGCCATACCATAAGATTGCTCTAACAGCTGGGTTGCGGCTTCATTATAAATCATTACCCGTTGCTGGTAGGATATTGAGGGTTTATGCAAAGTAGCCAGTGCAGCTTCCGACCCCATAAACACCATAGGTACCCGATGTTTTTTGGCCGCCAGTAATATTTCACGATAACCAACACCCCGCTTGGTTTCAAAATTGCGATCAATGAAGCGGATATAAAAATCCAAAGCCGGTGGAATAGGGGCATCAGCTTCATCGCGGGTTAGCCATCTATCCACAAGGCTTTGCTGTTCTTTCAAAAATAACCCTAATCCTAGGGTAATACCTTGTGCCGCTAATACCGGCATGGAATGTAAAAGTAATAAACGCGCCGATTGTTGGGTAGCCTGCTCGCCAATCACCAAGCGTAATTGTGCGCCCAGCGCGCGGCGCACGGCAATAATATCCCCCAGAAAATCCTCTGGCAACCCTTGCGAGGACGAAATCCAATCGCTATCTTGAGCTTTTTTGGGCAAGATGAGCTGTTTTTGAACACGCGCCTCGGCCATGGCCAAAATTCTATTCGATTCATCAATAATATCTTCAGGAACACGCTCAACCAATACCATGGGCGATTTTTCCTGCTCTCCTTTGGTGGGAATTTCCCAAAAACTTAACCAACCCAATTTATCGGTTGCGCCCCCCATAAACATTTCTGTGAATTCTGGATAAGGATGCCGAATAGATATTTTTTCTTTCGCATCATCTATATCAATCCGAATAATCATTGAAGGATGGCGCTGTTGCAAGGTGGCTATATCTTGTGCCATGGCCTGTTTTAACTTTTTATAGGCCACCGACCGCCCCTCTTTATCTTGCCGCCATAAAGCTGGGTTAATGATTAATTCATAACGAATATGATGTTGACTCATGAGCATAATTTTTCTGTTGCAGAATTAATTATATGATTATGCGATCAGGGTAATTTTATTTCAGTTAATAAAGCCAACAATCAATTTTAATACAGCATTTATTATTATGCATCATCACATGGCTTGCTGCCCAGAATTTTGTATGGAATTTGGCTTAGGATTTGCAGCAATATTCTTGAGACGTTCATTATATGCTGCTTCTTTTTTAGCCCGACGATTATCTGTCAATGTTTCACATTCTTGCTTGAGATCATGCCAAATTTGCCCAGCCTTGAGGGTGTTATTGGTATCAATCATCCGGTGCACCACATTCAAGGCAAAACCTGAGGTATAATCCCTCTTGGGATCAGGAAGGGCAGCCAACCCTTCTTCTTCATAACCCCCTCGATTTATTGCTTTGCCTTCACTGTCTTTTTCTCTAGTGTATAATGGTGATGCTAGCTCAATTGGTCTAGGTTGCTCTGCTTCGTTGTTTTTAATAGAAGAATCTAGCAAGTCAGTCTCTTGTTGTTGACCAATAGCTATAGAACGCCCTAAAATCTTTGCCTTTTCCTGAAGAAATTCTTTGATGGGGGAATGGTTTACATCCTGCATTCGGCGCTCAATTTCCTGAGCAATGGTAACAGAATCTTGCTGGTTAAGCACATACTGTCTATCTTTTCCATATACTGGGGGTAATAACAGTTGAAAAGTACCGCTACCAGCATGGGTTAATAAAAACTGTTCATCTTCAAAGCCTTTTTCTTTTAATATTGGGATAATCACATCATGGGCTATGGTATGCAGCATTAAATCGCTCACATCCCGCCCCAAAATCTTATTGGCACCACCCAAATTATCGGTAAGAATTGTCATGGCACAAACAGCAAGGCTAGGCTGAGTAACCGCCGTCAATATTCCCGCTTCTGCCTGTTTTACGGCTAATTCCCCCTCATAGCCCCATATATCCTGCTGCCATTTTTCTAACACCGCCGGCATATCCAGTGGCATGGGCAAACCGGTGGGGGGGTCTTTGCCTGTTAAGGCTTCTGCTGTCATTTTTATCAATTTTTTCAAGAATAAATTCTGCTCAACATCCACCCCTTTAGACTGTAAATCAGCGGCTATTGTTTCTTCGCGGTAATCAATAGGCAACATAAAATGCTGGGCTGGTTTATAAATTGTTTCAGAATAACGGTAAGAGAGTAACTGGCTTTTTTCTTGTTCCCGTTTTTGGATAATATGGCTGTATTTGGTATTGATCACTTCTTCTATTTGCTGAAGTGCTTGCTGGGCTTTTTGCTGTTTTATGGCTTGTTCATCTTCAGAATCAATCACCACACCCGCATCATTTTTTGCGGCATCAAATAAAAATTTTCTACTCTTTTACCAATATCAGCCCGTGTCAGGTGATTATTAGCAACCGCTTGTTCTGCCCGCTCTGGTTCTGTTTGCGTTCTGTAATCGCCAATGATTTTTTTCTGTACACCAATTTCCTTATCGGCCAATTCAATCCAATTCTCGGGCTTAAAACCTTCTGCCAATGGATCAACCACCGTGTGGGCAACCCCAATACCACAGCGATTTTCTTGGACATATTCTTCCTTGGTGTGGGGGTGATCCAGCATGTTCAGCTCTTCTAAAACGGCTTCAATAGCTGGCAACACCTTATTATCCATCAATTCTTTCATCTGTGATGGATCTATATTATAAGCAAGCATTCTTTCTTCATCCCCACCAGCCCTCAGTTCTTCTTCCTGAATTTTTTGCTTTTTATCCGTAATTTGTTCATTCAATTGCTCAAATTCTGCGGTAATCACCTCTTGGGCAACCTCACAAATAATTCTTACCACCCTATCGGTCAGTTCAAAATAACGGCTAAAATCCACCTCATGGGGCTCTACCCCTTCAGCCACGGCTATAAGGTTTCTGAAGAAAAAATTGGTGCCTGCCATGTTAATAAAATCTTTCTCAACAATGGCAACGCTGGCATTATTGAAGCCCATATTGCCATAAGCACAGCACAGGCCAGTTTTTATACCCGCAAAACGTTTCTGGTTACACCCCATTAACGGGTCTGGCAAAAATTGCTCTTCCAGCTTTTGGGCTAAATAGCCTGCAATGGTAGCACCTGGTAATTCCACGGGGCAATCACTCTCCCCCAGATATTTTTCAACCATTTGCGGCAACAGATTCTCTATTGGTAAAAAACCATGCTCTTGCCAGATTTCTTTAATATCCTCAAGAACGGCTTCAACATTTTGAGGCATACCCGCAACCCCTTCTGCCACAAAGGCATCAAGGAAAGAATGTAATTCCTGTGCATAAAGGATTTTCTCCATTAATTCATCAAATGAGACATTACGCACTAGACAATACCTTATGTTAGGGCTTTATTTACATATTAAACAAAATTAATTAAAAAGTCATAATTTTATATGGTGAACAGATATGATTTTGCTGCTTTATTTTTATACGCAATTATGCTTGATTGGTGCTTAAAAAATTTGAAAGAGCATCCACCATCATGGCAATCATTACCAATAATCTTGATCTCGCGGCATATATTCAACAATTAGAAGAAGAAATGGTAACTGCCCCATGGCTGGCGATAGATACTGAATTTATGCGCGATTCTACCTATTATCCGCAATTGTGCCTTATTCAATTGGCCAGCAAGCAGAGTGAAGCGGTGGTGGATCCCTTATCACCTAACCTTGATCTCACCCCCTTATTAGATTTTTTATATCAGCCGCATATCACCAAGATTTTTCACGCCGCACGCCAAGATTTAGAGATATTTTATATGCTGCAGGCTTCAGGAAAAGATATGAGCCAAGGGCATATTCCCCCCAATGTTTTTGATACGCAATTGGCGGCCATGGCCTGTGGCTTACCAGAAAATAGTAGTTTTGATACGCTGGTACAAAAATTTTGTGGCCATGGGGTTAATAAAAGCAGCCGCTTTACCGATTGGGCTAAACGACCGCTGAGCGAAGCACAATTAGAATATGCCCTTAATGATGTGCTGTTTCTGCGCCCCGTTTACATACAACTCATGCAGCAATTACAAGAAAATAGCCGCCTACCACAAGTCATGCATGAAATAGAAACCAACCTCTACCAAGTCGATTATCACATTAAACCAGAAAATGCTTGGAAAAAGCTAAAACCTAAAAACAATAAGCCAGAATTTATAGGGGTCTTGCAAGCAGTGGCTGCATGGCGCGAAACAGAGGCTCAACAGCTTAATATCCCACGCCAGCGCGTATTAAAAGATGATTTACTACAAGAAATTGCCCTGCAGCAACCAGATAATAGCGGCGCGGTAAAAACCATGCGCGGCCTACAACATTTATCTAGCCCACAGGCAGAAGCCATTGCCACAATGGTGAGAGAAGGGCTGCAAAATAAAGGCAATGTTGTGCATGAAAAACATAAAAGCCTTACCCCTAACCAAGCCACCTTAGCGGAAATGCTTCGGCTACTGCTAAAAATTATTGCCGATGAGCATAAAATTGTTCCCAGAATGATTGCCTCCAACGACGAAATCAATCAACTGGCCTGTGGCCATAAACCAGAACGCTTAATGGAAGGCTGGCACTATGATATATTCACACGCCATGCAGAAGATTTTTTGAGTGGTGACCTCAGCATTGGTATTGCCAATAATAAGCCCTCTTTAAGTAAAAAACTTGCTCTTTGTCCCTAATGCCAATATGTTCTGCGGGTTTGCATGATGGATACTGAAAAAATTTATCAAATTTTTGCCCGTTTAGCAGAAAAAAACCCAAACCCAGAAACCGAGCTGGTGTATCATAATCACTTCACCTTGTTATGTGCGGTGGTGCTTTCCGCTCAATCCACTGATGTTGGCGTGAACAAAGCCACAAAAAACCTATTTATAGTTGCAGATAATCCCGAAGCGATGGTAAAATTGGGTGAAGATGGCATTAAGCAATATATCAAAACCTTGGGTCTTTTTAATGCCAAAGCCCGCAATCTATACGAGTTAAGCCGTATTTTAGTAGCAGAACATGGCAGCATTGTGCCTAATAACCGTGAAATGCTGGAAAAATTGCCGGGGGTGGGTAGAAAAACCGCTAATGTGGTACTGAATATTGCCTTTGGCCAGCCAACAATTGCCGTGGATACGCATATTTTCAGGGTAAGCAACCGCACAGGGCTAGCCACTGGTAAAACCCCTGATGACGTGGAACAGGGTTTATTAGCCATCACCCCAGCTGAATTTGTACACCATGCCCATCATTGGCTTATTTTGCATGGGCGCTATATCTGTAAAGCACGATCCCCCCAATGCCACGCTTGCCCCATTAGCGCCTGTTGCGCTTATTACAACCAAACTCATTGATATTTTGCTTAATTTTCTATATTAATGGCGGCGGGTAATTTTTTACGCTGTAGGGGGCGGTAGAGTGAAAAAAATTCATTGGTGGATAGCAGGATCTGGAGCTCTTATTTTAGTAAGCGGTGCTACGGCATGGTATATGTTAACATCCACTCCCAATGATAATAACGCACCGCCCGCACCAGCCACCATCCCCCCTCAGCCGTCTCCCTCCTCTTCTCCTATCGCTTTTCCTTTATTCACCCCAACCATTGATAAATCCACACCTAAGGCTTCAGCTAAGCCCAACATTATAGAAAGGCGAACACTACCCAATAGTGACGCCGATATTAACCAACAATTACTGGGAAAAACGGGCGGGGATGATACACCTCCAAGGCGAAATCAAATTAAAGAACTGGTTGCTCTATTTAATTCTAATGCCAAAATCAAAGTGTTTTGTGCTGCTAACCCTTATGAAGAGCCAAACCAACAAACCCAAGGCTTTGAAACAATCTTTTGTACAAAAATGGATGCTGGTTTTTCACTAAAATCGGCAACGGATGAAAAAATCAACCGCTTATCGCTTAATCTTTTACAAGATAGAAAAAGCGTTTGCAGGTTAGCTCTTGTTTTTGAGGATGCCGCTAAAAACAAACCAACAACACCCGATGCTAAAAATGGTACTCGTGCTATTTTTGAACAAAATCAAAGCTTTCAATTTCATTGTTTAGATGGTGCTGGCTCTACCGTAGTTCATAAATTTTCGCAAGAACTCAAATCCAGCCGCACGGCGCCTAAGCCCAAATTTAGCCCGCCCCAATTATAAAAAACGCCCTTATTTTTATTGGAGTTGGCTATATAACAGCATTTCTCCCATAATGGTTGGGTGTTGCCACAAAACTTTAGCCTGTGATAGACGCTGCGCATCGGCCATTGTAAAAATCTGTGCAACAGGGGTGGCGTCTATGGCGCCAGCGCCCATTAATAAAGGGGCTTGAAACCAGTATAATTCATCCACCAGCCCTTGCTGCCAAAAACCCGTGGCTAATTTTATGCCCCCTTCTAATAATAAACGGCTAATCCCCTCTTTACCAAGAATGGCCAATATTTCTGCCAAATCAACATGCCCGTTTGGCTCTACATCCACCCCGAACACGCGTACATTTTTAGCCTGCAATGATTGAGCATGCGCGCTTGCTTGTGCCGCCTTGCCACAAAAAACCCATACAGGGAAAAGAGCTGCCGTTTCTACCAATTGGGCATTTAAGGGCAAGCGCAAATGTGTATCCACAACAATGCGAGGGTTCCGCCGCCGCTCTAGCCCCTGCAAGCGAGAATTGAGCATGGGATCATCGGCCAACACTGTATTAATACCCACCATTATCGCATCATAATGGCTGCGCAACCAATGCGCCCGCTCTCTGGCGGCGGGGCTGGTTATCCATTTGCTTTGGCCATTTTTTAAGGCTATTTTACCATCTAGGCTGGCGGCAATTTTTAAGGCTAATAATGGCCGCTGGCGCTGCACAAGGCTAAAAAAACCAGCATGGCTATGCTGGGCTTCTGCTGCACATAAACCAACCTCCACCACTATTCCCGCCTGCTGCAATAGCATAATCCCACGACCAGCCACCTGCGGGTAGGGATCAGCGGTGGCAATCACCACCCGTTTTACCCCCGCTTCAATTAAGGCCATGGCACAAGGCGGGGTTTGCCCAATATGCGCGCAAGGCTCAAGTGTTACATAAACATCGGCCCCTTGCGCTAAGGCTCCTGCTTGCTGCAGGGCCATGATTTCTGCATGCGGCCTGCCACCTGCCGCCGTTGCCCCTATTCCCACCACATGGCAATTTTTGGCAATCACACACCCCACCGAAGGGTTGGGCCATGTTAAACCCAAGCCAAATTCTGCCACGCGCAAGGCTTGCTGCATCAATGCATGATCAGTGCTAGAGAATAAATTGGCTGGCAATGTTGGCATAAAAAAAATGTGGCTATTGAATTTTAATAAAGCTCCAATAACCACAAGATGAACCCAGACACAATATTTTTATACCGTGCCCTCAATGAATAATGCACGACATTATTTACATGCTAGGCCCTGCCGATGGCCGTTTAGGTTGTGCCGCTGGATTGGGTGGGTTGAAATTGGCTTTTTTAGGCTCTTGTGGGGAATTGATAGAAATATTATTTCCACTAATATCGGGGATAGAACCTTCAATCTGTGTAAATTTCATTTCGGCTCCATTCACTCCTATCGCCGACACATTGGGTCCAATATCGCCTGTAAAAGTTGCCGTTGCATTAGCACCTGAATTATAAGAATATGTATTGGCGCCTACGCTAGCTAAGGTGGAATTGCAATCCTTCATCACGGCCGTAAGATTAGCGCCTGTATTGGTAGCATTAATAGAACAGTTGCTGAGGTTCACATAGCCCCCCTCACCGCCGCCAGTTATTTGTACCGTACCGCCTTCATTGTGAATTTCTAATAAATGCCCCTCACCTTCTGGCATGGCCAAATCAATAGTATTGGCCTTACCATCAATCAGCAAACCATCGCCGCTGGCCGCAATATTCATTCTGGTATTATCAGCAGCAATCGAGACATTATCACCCGTCACATTATCCAACACCAAATCACGTTTTACACCATCGGTGCTTTGCATGTTAATCTTCACACCATCGCCAATATCGCCGCCTTGGGCTACTAAACTGCCATTATTAATGGTGATATCGGCACCTTTACCAATATTACCACTATTAACCAGCAAATCGCCTTCATGCACTATTGTCTGGCCTTCCCCCACGGCCTCAATCATCCCATTTTGGGGTTGAAGTAATGGCACAACAGGGGTGTTTTCTTGCCCCTCCATCCCCAACAAATTATTGAGGGAAGCCGCAATATTCTGCAGCGGCGCTTCTTGCCCATCTGCGCCGACCAATACATTATCCAAGCCTGCTCTTATATCAAGGTCGCTTTCAGCCAAAGCCGCCACCGCAATCGCTGGAATAGCAAAAGCGGTTATTTTATCCACCATATCTGGTGCGGGTTCTTCACTGCCAGCAGCTGGCAATATAATATCGCTTGGATTTTGGGGTGCATTTGAATTTTGGAGCACAGAGGCCTCATCCCCCGCTCTATCGGCTTCTATTTGTTGATTAATATTATTTGCATAATCAGCAGCGGCTTTGTCTCCAGCCAAATCGGCTTGAATTTGCTCTTCGGCTAGATTAGAAATGCCATCATCATTTCTGCCAGTTAAATCGGTGGCTTGGCCACTAGCATCCACAAAACCACCATTGGCATCCATTTTTACACCGGGGGCAGCGCCGGCATCTGCCGCGGCCGATTCGCTGGAAGCATTATCCGCCGCGCCATCCCCCTTAAATTTACCCGTGAAAGGATCAGAAGATCGCCCGCCCAAATCAACCGGTTGATATAAATCTGTTTCGCTTTTCGCAGCTTCAGCAGTGGTTGGCGGTACATATGATCCCATGATTTTCTTTCCCTTAGATTTATCAACCCTAAGCTATAACATGGTGGTTAATATTGTATTTCTGCCACAAAATTTAATAACCAGCATCATTTTATATTTTACACAAAATATTAATCAATGTGAAGCAAAATCACTGACCCTTTATTGCTATTCTTGACTTGAGGCAAAGGATTGTTTAAGTTTTGCCACAAAATTAGTGGAGAAGCTTTATTATGCCCATGCCCGCCGCAGAAATTGAAACCTTACTGAAACAAGCATTTCCCGATGCCAGCATCACGCTCAGCGATTTGCGCGGTGATGATGATCATTTTTCAGTGCGCGTTGAAAGCCACCAATTTGTTGGCAAAAGCCGTATTCAGCAACATCAGATGGTGTATCAAGCACTAAAAGGTGGTATGGATAACCGCCTGCACGCGCTTTCGGTAACCACTGCTATTCCTACTTCATAAACCAGCCATATAAGGGTAGAATCATGGATAATCCTGTTTTTGAACAAATTAAGCAAGACATAGCGAGTAATAATGTTGTGTTGTACATGAAAGGCACCCCCCAATTCCCGCAATGTGGGTTTTCAGCCGCTGTGGTTCAGGTGCTTAACCATTTGGGCGTGAGTTTTAAGGGTGTGGATGTGCTGACCGATGCTGCTATTCGTCAAGGCATTAAAGATTTTACCGATTGGCCGACCATCCCACAGCTTTATGTAAAGGGTGAATTTATTGGCGGCTGCGATATTGTGCGCGAAATGTTTGAAGCTGGTGAACTGATCTCTTTATTTACAGAAAAAGGCGTTCCCCATAACGCATAACCATAATATAGTGCGCCCCGATTTCAAATGATGATAAATAGGCGCACTATAACCTAGGATTGATTGATGGAAAAGATTTTTACCCCCGCCGCTATAGAACAGAAATACAGTAAAATTTGGGAAGAAAAAGGGCTATACGCCCCTTCTGGTGCTGGCGAAAAATCTTTTACCATCATGATTCCCCCGCCCAATGTTACGGGCAGCTTGCATATGGGGCATGCGCTGAATAATATTTTGCAGGATATTCTGATCCGTTATCACCGCATGAAGGGGGATGATACCCTATGGCAACCCGGCACCGATCATGCTGGCATTGCCACCCAAATGGTGGTGGAACGGCAATTGGCAGCCGAAGGAAAAAGCCGGGTAGAATTGGGGCGTGAAGCTTTCACCAGCCGCGTATGGCAGTGGAAAGGGGAATCAGGCGGTATTATCAGTGGACAGCTCCGCCGCCTTGGTGCTTCTTGCGATTGGGCGAATGAGCGTTTCACGCTGGATGAAGGGCTATCGCAAGCCGTTACCAAAGTGTTTGTGGATCTTTATCAAAAAGGCCTCATTTACCGCGATAAAAGGTTGGTGAATTGGGATCCCAAGCTTCTCACCGCCATTTCCGATCTGGAAGTAGAATCACGCCCCAGCAAGGGTAATTTATGGCATTTACGCTACCCGCTGAAAGATAACCCCGAACAATATATAGTGGTGGCCACCACAAGGCCAGAAACCATGATGGGCGATGTGGCGGTGGCCGTGCACCCTGAAGATGAACGCTACAAGCACCTCATTGGCACAATGGTGCGCCTGCCTTTGGCCAACCGTGATATTCCGATTATTGCGGATGATTGGGCTGACCCCAATACTGGTTCGGGCGCGGTAAAAATTACCCCCGCACACGATTTTAACGATTTTAATGTGGGCAAGCGGCATCATTTGCCCATGATGAGCATTATGGATATTCACGGCCATTTGAATAATGAAGTGCCAGAAGCTTATCGCGGGCTAGAGCGTTTTGAAGCCCGCAAAAAAATTGTGGCTGAATTTGAAGCGTTGGGGTTATTGGAAAAAATTGAACCCCACCAACATGCCCTGCCCTATGGTGATCGCTCGGGGGTTATCATAGAGCCACTGCTCACCGATCAATGGTATGTGGATGCCGCCACCTTAGCCAAACCAGCCATTAAGGCCGTGGAAGATGGCGATATGGTATTTGTGCCCAAAAATTGGGAAAAAACCTATTTTGAATGGATGCGTAATATTCAACCATGGTGTATCAGCCGCCAATTATGGTGGGGTCATCGCATTCCCGCTTGGTATGATGAACAAGGCCATGTGTATGTGGCCAATAACGAGGCAGAAGCCCTTGCCCAAGCAACCGCCAAGCATGGCGGTGCTACAGTTACCCTGCGCAGGGACGAGGATGTGTTAGACACATGGTTTTCTTCTGGTTTATGGCCATTTTCTACCCTTGGCTGGCCAGAAAACACCCAGCGGTTACAGCGTTATTTCCCCACCAGCATTCTGATTACTGGTTTTGATATTATTTTCTTCTGGGTAGCGCGCATGATGATGATGTCGCTCTTCACCACGGGCCAAGTTCCCTTCAGCACGGTGTATGTGCATGCGCTGGTGCGCGATGAAAAAGGCCAGAAAATGTCTAAATCCAAGGGAAATGTGATTGATCCTTTGGAATTGATTGACCAATATGGTGCCGATGCCTTGCGCTTTACCTTAGCGGCCATGGCGGGACAAGGGCGCGATATTAAACTGGCCACCTCCCGCGTGGAAGGCTACCGTAACTTTGCCACCAAATTATGGAACGCTGCCCGCTTCTGTTTAATGAATGAAGCCAAACCAGTGGCTGATTTTAAGCCAGAACAATTGCGCCATCATGTAAACCGTTGGTTCTATCACCAATTGCAGCAGGTGGTGGTAACAGTTGAAGAAAAAATCAACAGCTACCATTTTAACGAAGCCGCTGGTGCTGCCTACCAATTTAGCTGGGGCATTTTCTGCGATTGGTATCTGGAAATGGCCAAACCCTTACTCAATGGCGCAGAAGCCGCAGAAACAAGGGGCTTAATTGCCTATGCGCTGGATGTGCAGCTGCGTTTATTGCACCCTTTTATGCCCTTTATTACCGAAGAAATTTTTCAGCAATTGCATGAGGGCAAGCAAGGTTGGCTCATCACCGCCAACTGGCCAAACCCACCAGCAATTGCCAGCTTTGCGGATGCCGTACAAGAGGTGGAATGGGTGGTGCAGATCATCAACCATATTCGCTCTGCCCGTATGGATGTGGGGGTTTCGCCTGCGCAAAAATTGCCTTTATTGGTGCGCGATCTCTCGCCCACACAACAGGGGTGGTTGGCGCAACATTCTGCCTTAATTGAAAAGCTGGCACGGGTAGAAAACCCTATTGTGCATGAAGGGGCTTTCCCTAAAGGTTGTATTACAGCCGTTATGGAAGGGGGCATCAGCCTTGCGCTACCTGTTGCCAATATTATTGACATTGACGCTGAACGCCAGCGCTTGCAAAAAGAACTGGCCAAAACTGAAGCTGATATTCAAAAGATTGTGCAAAAACTTTCTAACCCACAATTCACGGAAAAAGCACCGCCTGAAGTGGTGGAAGAAAATGAAGAACGCAAAAATGATGCGCTGAATGTAAAGGCAAAAATTGAAGCCGCCTTAAAAAGTTTAGCCGCCTAAAATGTAACAGCACCCTATATTATATGGGGTGCTGTTATTCTACAAGAAACACTTCAATAGTTACGTACCCACAAGGAAAGGGGTGCAAGGTTGCATGTAAAGAGCTTTTTTATAATTTCACTGCACGCAGCCGCAACGCATTAAAAATCACCGACACTGAACTCAAGGCCATGGCGGCACTGGCTATTTCTGGGCTTAACAACCAATGGGTGAAGGGGTATAACACACCCGCAGCCACAGAAATACCCACCACATTATAGGCAAAGGCAAAAAATAGATTTTGCTTTATATTATTCATGGTGGCACAACTCAAGCGGCGCGCCCGCACAATGCCCATTAAATCCCCTTTCACAAGGGTAATGCCGGCGCTTCCCATGGCGATATCCGTACCGGTGCCCATGGCAATGCCCACCTGCGCCATGGCCAAGGCTGGGGCATCGTTAATACCATCCCCCGCCATGGCTACCTTCTTGCCCTTTTTTTGTAATTCTTGAATAATATCACCCTTATCTTGGGGCAATAATTCGGCATAAAACGCCTCAATACCCAATTGTTGTGCGATAATTGAAGCGGTTATCTGGCTATCGCCGGTCAACATGATGAGATCCAGCCCGTCGGCTCTTAATATTTCTAAGGCGGCGGCGGTTGTGGCTTTAATAGGATCGGCCACCGCCAGCACGGCGGCGGCTTTACCATTAATGGCCATCAACATGGTTGTTTGCCCTTTTGCTTGCAAAATTTCTTGTTTTTCCAGCAATGATTCGGGCGCAATAGCCAGCATGGTGAATAAGGCCTTATTCCCCAAGGCAATCTGTTGCCCATCAATAGTGCCCTGCACGCCCTTACCAGTGATGGAGACAAAATCCACCACCTCAGAGAGAATAAGCCCTTGTTCTTCTGCCCCTTGTATAATAGCAGAAGCCAGCGGATGTTGGCTGTAGCGCTCTAAACTGGCCGCCAGCCGCAAGCTTTCCTTTTCATCAATGCCTGCAAGTGTCATCACCGCCATCAATTTCGGCTTGCCTTCGGTTAATGTGCCGGTTTTATCAATGATTAATGTATCAATTTTTTCCATGGCTTCCAGCGCTTCCGCGTTCTTAATCAAAACACCCGCTTGCGCCCCACGTCCAGTAGCAGTGATAATCGACATGGGGGTAGCCAGCCCCAAGGCACAAGGGCAAGCAATAATCAGAACTGCCACAGCATTCACCACGGCATAGGCTAATTTGGGTTCATCGCCCCACACCCACCAAGAAAAAGCGGTGATGATAGCAATGGCTATCACCATGGGCACAAAATACCCCGACACTTTATCGGCAATGCGCTGAATGGGTGCACGGCTACGCTGCGCTTTGCTTACCATATCCACAATTTGTGCCACCATGCTATCGTTTCCCACGCGCTCTACCCGCATGAGAAAACTGCCCGCACCGTTCAGCGTGGCACCAGTTATTCTATCGCCAATTTTTTTTTCAACGGGCAGGGATTCTCCGGTCAGCATGGATTGATCGACACTGCTATTGCCGTCAATAATCACCCCATCCGCGGGTATTTTTTCACCGCCCCGCACCCGCAACAGATCCCCTTGATGGATGGCCGCAAGCTCTATATCTTCTTCCGCTCCATCCGCACGCATACGCCGCGCTGTTTTGGGCACCAGTTCCAACAATAATCTCATGGCCTTGCTGGCCTGCGCCCGCGCTTTAAGTTCTAAAATCTGCCCCAATAATACAAGGGTGGTAATAACTGCGGCCGATTCAAAATAAACATCCAATGTCATTTTACCAGCCACTCTTTCCACCGCTTGAGGAAAAATTGTAATGATAAGGCTATAGACATAGGCAACGGCAATCCCCAAGCCAATGAGGGTAAACATATTCAAGCTGCGGTTTTTTACTGAAGCAACAGCACGCACATAAAATGGCCAACCGCCCCATAATATTACGGGTGTGGCCACAATCATCTGCCCCCATAAGGCAAAGGGATGGTTGATCCATTGATGAAAGAAAGGATAATTGAGATGCGCTAACATCACGAATAAAGCCAAGGGCAGCGATAAAGCAGCCGATAAAATGAAACGATGGGTCATTTCCTTCATTTCAGGATCTGGCGTATCCATAGCAGCCAGTGAAATTTTCTCCGGCTCTAACGCCATGCCACAAAGAGGGCAAGAACCTGCTGTTTGTTGCCTTATTTGTAAGTGCATGGGGCAAGTATAAACATCCCCAACCCCATGGGACTGGATTGTATGGTGGCTAGGCATGGGCAGAGCATGATGATTTTCAGCTATGGATGAATGATGACAGCAGCCACCCCCTGTTTTTTTATCCTGATGCTCCATAACCTGCCTTCACCCTCATTTTGCGGGGCTATGGTTATCATGATCCATGGCACCAGCCCCTGTGTTATTCGATTCTACTGCCTTATTCTTGCTTGTATCGCTACCCATCATTTTTTGACAATAGGGGCATTTCATCTCACTGTTAGTGCTATTACCAATCAAGGGGCATTTCATCTCACTGTTAGTGCTATTACCAATCAAGGGGCATTGTATCATTTTTTCTTCCTTCACCTTATCATCTTTTATGCTGTTATCTTGCATCATCTTTTGACAACAAGGGCATTGCTGGCACATCACACCACATTGGATTATTTTATTATCTTTTATCAAGCTGGATGATTGGGTTGGGGCGCATGCGCTCACCACGCATAACAATGCAAGTAATACCAATTTTTTCATGATTTTCTCCTGTTTATATAATTGAAGATCGGGCAACAATTAAGAGGGCTATCATCCGCTGGGCATTGATTAGCCAAATCTTCAAGCACGGCTTGGGTTGCTTGCAGTTCAATAATCCGCATTTGGGCTTGTTTGATTTTTTCTTGAATACGGCTCAGAATTTCGGCGCAAGTTGTTTTATCTGAAGCATTTAATGCCATCAGATACCCTATTTCTTCTAAGGTAAAATTTAATGCCTTGGCGCCGCGAATAAATTGCACCCGATGAATAACATCCGCATCATATAACCGATACCCCGCATCAGAACGAGAAACAGCCGCAATAAGCTTTATTTTCTCATAATAACGCAGTGTATCGGGCGTAGTACCGGTTAATTCTGCAAGTTTTCCAATAGTCAGATGCATGGGATGATTCCTCATTTTCACTACATCCTAAACCTTGGAGTATGGTCTAAGGTCAAGCGCTTATTTGACCATTATACCAAATGGGGCAAATATATCTTTGCCATCAATGTGCACCTGAGCAAATAATTTCACAAATCCAGCCTTTTTGGGCTCAATATGAAAATCCATCACTGGGCCACCCCGTTCGCTATCGTTGCTGGGCTCAACGCCCATGGGATGAACATGAAGCACCGAGTTATAATCTTCGCTAAAGCCCACCACATGCGCAAAAGCCCCCATCACTGGCTGTAACTGGTTAAATGGCTGACCATTTTTAGTAACCGTAATATGACCCATCACCGCCTCACCAGCTTTTGGCTCACCTTCTAACGCCAAGGTAAAAGTAAACCCCGCCACCGTTGCAACCATTTTCTCGGTTTTATCGATAGGGGCTTTTTGTTGTTTGGCCGCCCCTATATGTGCTTTTACATATTCTTGCTTGCCCGTTGCTGCTGGCAATATATCTGCCCACACTATGTATTGATCATTTTTTTCAGGGGTAAAATCAAACAGATATTCCCCAGCTTTTTTGCCCGCAACAGGGTGAATATGATGATAATCAGATAGAGATGGATCAATAATCAGCAAATGCAGCTTCTTGGTATGCACCTCTTTAAAATCATCAAATGAAATAGGCTTATGATCTTGCAAGTTGCTGAGTTTAGCTAGCACTTGCGTGGTTTTTCCTGCCTGCAAAGGCGTTGCGGTACTTAATTCTAACTTTACCGTATTATTAACGCCCAACTCTTGATGGCTTGGGTGATTCATAGCATGTTCATGTCCCTGTTCAGCTGCAAGAACTGGCAAAGACAAGGTGAGTGCCGTACCAAGTAATAACATCCGTAATAGTTTCATGGAATTTTCCTTATTTAAGGTTTGGGGTTAGGATGATCTTTTTTAATCTATTCCTGCCAACGCCATTATCCGCCAATTTGTAAAAACAGCAAGAACGTAGCAGTTGGTGTCAATACAAGGTAAAGGAAGGGGCTGCTCTATCAACCAGTCAATTTATATTGTTTTTGAGTGGAATGCCACGACAGGCCTGCTCTATTTTCTGAGGCTACTCCATTGTCCACTGCGTTTTCATTGAATTTTTGGGTAGATGTTTCCCTACCCTGACTATCAATATTCGCCACAATTTCATAGGTAAGATAAGGAAAATTACCTTTTTCCTTAATACCCAAACAATTTTCCGAACGTATTTGTTTAACGTCTAAACCATTTTCATGACTAATGGAGACAACCGCACCATTATGAGGCAGAAAAAAATGATCATGCCCCATTTGTAAAGCATTATTAGCCTGTGCCTCCAATTGCTGATAATTACCATGCATAGGCACAACATATTTGGGACTTACCAGCGCTATTAATGCAGTAACGTCGCCACTATGGCCATGGCCAGAAGCATGCAATAACAGATCACCCCCCACGTTAGATGGGGTATAAAGATGCGTGATACCAAAATTTTGTAGCTTCCCCATCATTTTTGAGAAAGCGGCCTCATTCCCCGGAATCACTGATTTGGAAATAATCACCACATCATCCGTTCTTAACTCCACATGCTTTTTATCACGGCAGGCCAATTTATATAGGCCGCCTTCTTTTTCTCCTTGCGTCCCCGTGGTTAAAATAATGGTTTGGTGTGGTTTTAGGTTTTGTGCGGTCTCCGTATCATCGGCTACTATTTCTACACCATAGATTTCACGCAGATCATGGCCTGCTTTTTTTAAGGTTTTTACTGCCTGTTTTAAGGCTGCCCCCGCTAATACAATAACCCTTTTCCCTGTATCTTCGCGTTTTTGTTTTTTAGTGGTGATAAGATTATTGTCTTTTATTTTATCTGCACGCCCACCATCTGCCGCTAAACGACAAATACTAGCCAAACGCTGCATATCGCCACCAGACATGGTAATAATCAACCGTTTTTCACGGTGCTTTGCCAACACCGCTTTCATGCCTTCAAAAACTTTTTCTTCTTCTGGTGCAAAACCAGCTTTTGCAGCATTAGTGCTATCCACCATTAATGCTGTGACTTCCCCTCTCAGCATCATTAATTTTTCTGCACTCGTGGGCGAGCCTATTTTTATGGTTTGATCCCACTTATAGTCTCCAGTATGCAATACTGTTCCAAAAGGGGTTTTTAGATACCACATACAAGCCCCAGCGGCACTGTGAGAACTAGGGTAAGGCGTGGCAACAATATTACCAAAATGATATTCCTTACCAATTTCTATTTCGATAAATAGTAAGCTCTCACGCTCACTTTTAGAAAAACCCTTCGCTTCAAGCTGTGATAATACGGCTTGCTTGGTAATGGCAGAACAATAAATAGTGGGCAATTTATAACCATACATCAACAAAAATGGGATACCTCCCGTATGGTCTAAATGGTGATGAGTTAGCAAAATAGCGGTGTTAGAAGCTGGATTTACATCTGCAACAAAATAACTATAACCAGTGGCTTTTGTATCAGAAAATAACAGTCCGGGGTCTAACATTAATGATGTTTTCTGAACCGCCGTTGGTAAATTGAAAATAAGACGGGAAAAAACAAGAGAAATAGGCAAACCCTTTTGAATTTGCTGCAAAAAACAATATGTTTCTAATATTGAATATAATTCATCTTTTTGTTCGTCGGATAATTCGGTTTTACAGCCATATATATGGGTGTTTCCACCAATATTACCACCTTCACCACCATTATTGCCTAAGGCGGTCATCCAATAAAAACCGCCTGTTACCGAAGAATATTGATTGAAAGAAGCCCGTATAGAAGTATTATTTTCTAAATAATTGGTCATTTACTGTTCTTATGGCCTCAATGATGGGTTTTTATAAAATAAAAATTCAGCCACTGCAACAAATACTACTATATTATTGTAGTTTTTTTAAGGCTGTTTCAAATTCATGACTATTAGCCTTAAAATATGTATAGGAAAGCGTGATGGTTTTTACATCATCCAAGCTAGTATCTTCAGCAATTGTAGGGTCTATATAAAAATAAACGGGCAAATCTACTTCTTTGCCCGCCGCAATAACTTGCTCGCCATAACAAAAACATTGCACCTTAACAAAATATTTGCCTGCTTTTGCGGGGGTTACGTTAAAAGTAGCAATGCCTGCCAAATCATTACTGGCCATGTTTTTGGCCTTGAACGCCATAATTGCTGTTTGCCCAGGAATAATATCCACCGATTTTTTTTCAGGATAGAAACGCCATGGCAGATTGGGCGCAACATCGGTATTAAACCGTACCGTCATCGGGCGATTTAATACCGCATGCGTGGGAAGTGTGGCATCTTTTTTAGGGGTGCCACCATAACCAGTGCTTTCACAAAACAATTTATATAATGGCACAGAAGCAAAAGAAAGAACCAACATCCCCAACACCACAGAACACAAAATAATCAGTGTTTTTTTACTGCTTGCCTTTTGGTGTATTGGATTAGCCATGGCTCTTACCCTCTCAATTACCCCCTTTGAGACGCCAAATCGTGATAATAAAAACAAATACCACCCACAAGCAAAGGGCTGAAAATATCAACCAATTTTGTGCCTTCTTCTTTTTAGGCGATACGTTGTTATTCAAAACGGGAACAGGGTTATTTTCCATTTAACATTAACACACAATCATAACAATGATTATCATTATCGCATCATTAAGCCCCACACTCAACATATTTACAGCCCTGCCGCTGCGAGAAAGCGTCTCCTATTCCCGATAAGAAACCCTAAGGATTGCACGACTTCTCATAGAAAACGCTACTGTTGAAGCGTTTTCTATAAAAAATTGCGCTCTTTTTACTTTTAATCCTTCAAATCATTCCAAAATTCTTTAACTCTGGAAAAGAAATTACTGGATTCAGGGCTTATATTATCAGCTTCTTCGCCATGGGCAAATTCATGCAGCAATTCTTGCTGGCGTTTTGTGAGGTTAACCGGCGTTTCCACCTGAATATCCACATATAAATCGCCTCTGGCATTGCTTTTTAATACCGACATCCCCCTACCGCGCACGCGAAATTGTTGCCCCGTTTGTGTGCCAGCGGGCAAATTGATATTGGTCATGGTGCCATCAATGGTAGGGATTTCTATCTCGCCGCCCAACGCTGCCTTTACCATGGGCACAGGCACACGGCACAATAAATTAGCCCCTTCTCGCTGAAATAACCGATGCGGTTTCAGGCCAATAAATACATATAAATCGCCGTTAGGGCCACCGCGCATACCGGCTTCCCCCTCACCCGCTACGCGCAGCCTTGTACCATCTTCAACACCGGCGGGTATATTCACTTCTAAATTTTTCTCTTTTCTCACACGCCCCTGCCCAGAACAACTACGGCAAGGATCTTTAATAATTTTACCCGACCCCTGACAAGTTGCGCAGCCTCGCTCTACGGTGAAAAAACCTTGCTGCATGCGCTGCCGGCCAGCACCGCCACAAGCCGAACAGTTGGCTGGTGCGGCCTTGCCTGCCGAGCCCGTTCCTTCACAATCCGTGCAGCCAATCCAATTGGGAATACGGATAGAGGTTGCCTTACCACGAAAAGCATCTTCAAGGGTAATATCCATATCATAGCGCAAATCGCTACCACGGCGGTTGGCTTCAGCACCACGACGCCGACCGCCACCCATCATTTCTCCAAACATTTCTTCAAAAATATCCGAGAAATTAGCACCGCCAAAACCCGCATCTGCGCCGCGGCCACCATTTTCAAAGGCTTGATGACCAAAGCGATCATAAGCCGCCCGTTTTTGATCATCCCGCAGCACATCATAGGCTTCGTTAATTTCCTTAAATTTCTTTTCTGCTTCCTGATCCCCTTGATTGCGATCAGGGTGATATTGCATCGCCATTTTGCGATAGGCTTTTTTCAATTCATCGCTGCTGGCACCCTTGGCTACGCCCAGCGTTTGGTAATAATCAGCTTTTGCCATCAAAACGCACCTTCAAACAATTATATTAGTCTCTGCACAACCCTCTTTTTTCAAGGCTTATGAAAACCAGCCTCATGAATGATGGTTTGAGGGGCCACAGAGCAAAGGTCTAAAACATAAAAAACACAAAAAAGGCTGTAGATACCACAGCCCTTTTTGCATCACTTGGTCATTACCATCTGTGTTGATAAAAATTAAGCCGTGCCATTACGACGATCATCATCAACATCGGTGAATTCAGCATCCACCACCCCAGCGTCTCCACCTTCTGCAGCTGCGCCTTCCGCATTTTTATAGGCCTGTTCACCTATTTTCATGGAAATCTGTGCAAGAACTTCAGTTTTTTGACGAATAAGCTCCACATCTTCTGCCGCCAAGGCTTCACGTACACTGGCAATAGCTGCTTCTGCTTCGGTTTTATCGGCAGGTGCAAGGGTTTTAATATCTTTCAAGCTGCGCTCGGTTGAATAAATCAGAGCATCGGCTTGATTTTTTACCTCAACCAATTCTTTGCGCTTGCGGTCATCAGCAGCATTGGCTTCGGCTTCTTGTACCATTTTTTTGATTTCTGCATCCGACAAGCCACCGGATGCTTGAATACGTACCTGCTGTTCTTTACCAGTGGCCTTATCTTTGGCAGAAACCTGCACAATACCGTTAGCATCAATGTCAAAAGTCACTTCAACTTGTGGCACACCGCGGGGTGCTGGTGGAATGCCCATCAAATCAAATTGCCCCAGCAATTTATTATCGGCGGCCATTTCCCGCTCCCCCTGAAACACACGAATAGTCACCGCGGTTTGATTATCATCAGCAGTAGAAAATACTTGGCTTTTACGGGTAGGAATAGTGGTATTGCGATCAATCAGCCTTGTAAATACGCCGCCCAATGTTTCAATACCTAAGGAAAGAGGCGTTACATCCAACAGCAACACATCTTTCACTTCGCCTTTCAGTACACCGCCCTGAATAGCAGCACCAATGGCCACCACTTCATCTGGGTTTACCCCGCGATGCGGTTCACGGCCAAAAAATTGCTTTACCACCTCAATAATTTTGGGCATGCGGGTCATCCCGCCAACCAGCACCACTTCTTCAATATCCGAGGCTTTAATACCAGCATCTTTCAATGCTTTTTTGCACGGCTCGATGGTGCGCTGTACTAAATCATCCACTAACTGCTCTAACTTAGCACGGGTCAGTTTGATATTTAAGTGCTTTGGCCCCGTTTGATCGGCGGTAATAAAGGGCAGATTCACATCGGTCTGTTGCGCACTGGAAAGCTCTATTTTGGCTTTTTCAGCGGCTTCTTTCAAGCGTTGCAAGGCCAATTTATCATTGCGCAGATCAATGCTGTTTTCTTTTTTGAACTCATCCGCTAAGTAATCAATAATCCGGTGGTCAAAATCTTCCCCGCCCAAAAAAGTATCGCCATTGGTAGCTTTTACTTCAAAAACACCATCGCCAATTTCTAGCACGGAAACGTCAAAAGTACCGCCGCCAAGGTCAAAAACAGCTATCATGCCGTTGCCTTTTTTCTCTAGCCCATAGGCCAGTGCCGCCGCGGTGGGCTCATTAATAATCCGCAATACTTCAAGACCAGCAATCTTACCCGCATCTTTAGTGGCTTGGCGTTGGCTATCATTAAAATAGGCCGGCACCGTAATAACGGCTTGGGTCACCGCTTCACCCAGATATTTTTCAGCGGTTTCTTTCATTTTTTGCAAAATATGAGCGCTAATCTGGCTAGGGGCATATTTTTTATCCTGAATGCTCACCCAAGCATCGCCATTATCGCCTGCTACAATTTTGTACGGGGCTTTTTCAGCCATTTCTCTTACCGCCCGATCATCCGAACGACGACCAATAAGGCGTTTAATAGCGTATAATGTACTTTCTGGATTAGTCACAGCCTGACGTTTAGCCGGTTGTCCCACCAATAATTCACCATTGTTGGAAAAAGAAACCATGGAAGGGGTAGTGCGCGCCCCTTCAGCATTTTCCAACACCCGCGCTTGCAAGCCTTCCATAATCGCAACGCAAGAATTGGTTGTTCCCAAATCAATCCCAATCACTTTACCCATGTTTATTCCTCTCTCTAAGATATTTATGTTCGGTATAAGCCTTTTGCAGGCGGTATGACAAGCTTTTTCAGATATATAAGAATGATAAAAGGATTATTCAAGAGCCAAGGTTGTTGGTAAATTAGCCCAAGCTCACAATTGTGACAAAAATACTGAAAATATTTATATAATACGCGAAAATACATGTTAAATTGCCATTATTTTGATGCAACATGAGAATAGCATGACAACCCAACCCATCATTTTTAGCGAAGATGAAATTGAAGAGCTAAAAATTCAGCCCCAAGGCAAACACCAACGCTTGGAAGATTGGGTGAATGAGGTGATGCAACGGGTTTATGCCGCGCTACCAACCGAGAAAAAAATTGGGGCTTTAACCAGTTGCCCGCAGGTTTTATTAAGTGCCCGAAGAATGATCTATGCTTCTATTGCCAGCAGCAGTAATCCAGCTATTGCTTTGGTAAGCGCCGGTTTATTAGAGCTATTAGAAACTGAAGATGAATTGGCGGGTGTTTTGGGTCACGAATTGTGGCACCCCGTTCTTAATCATCGCCAACAATATTTTTCTCAATATGTTGAAGATAACCGCGATCGCGCGCGCAGCAACGAATATATGGCAGATCTTTATGGCGGCGTTAATTTAGTTGCAGAAGCTGGCTATCATTGGCATGGCCTGCCCAATTTTTTCAACCGCCTAGCAACGGAAGATGGCTTTAGTCTGAATGATTATATTGGCAGCCACCCAGGCGATTTAAGCCGCGTGCGCAACATGAAAAATGAAGCAACGGCGCTGGCACAGCGAAAATATTTACCCGATTTTACCCCGCTTCCCCCATGGCTATCCGAAGAAATTGAGCAGCTACAAGGGGAAAATACAATTGATTTATGGTTGACAGAAAAGGGTTTTGAGAAAAAAAGCGATGCCCAAAAAATTGACCTGTTAGCAACAATTTTTACTCAGCAGCCCGATTTATTAACCAACCCCTTTCTTTTTTGCCGCCGTTTAGCGATTGTTGACGCTGCTAGGAATATTAACTGGGCCGAGCCAGAACAAGACCAACGCGCCCACCATCAAGCCCGAGAAAAATTAGGTTGGGCGCTCTTAAAATTTCAACATATTGCGCCCGATGATTTTGCCGATGGCTTTTGGGCAATTGTTCAAAGAACTTGGCGCGACGATAACACCAATAAATTGTACTATTCGGGCACGCCCAAACTGCGCATCACTGAAGAAGGGGAATTTAAGCTTTCTCGCAGTAATAGATTAGCTGTTGATCACTTTGTGGATTATCATCAATCTTTCTTTCCTGCATTTAACCGTCTGGTTGAAGCGGCCAATAGTTTTGCTTACAGCTCTCATGACGCAATCATGATAGAGGCCGCCACCGAACTCACCACACTCATCGAAAAAATACATTGGGGTCTCATCAAAGAAGGCAGCGATGAAGCCCCCCCCGTTCATTCTATTGAAGGCAGGTTGTATGATCAAATCCCTCATTTTTTGTGGGAAACCAACCCAGATTGGGCGCTTGACCCCACATCATGGACACCACATATTCAAGCCTTTCACCGAAACAGGGAACAAGTTTTATTAAAAGCATTGGTGTATTTGGGGGTAACTGTTGATCCGCGTATTCCAGAACTGGCAATATTAGCAGAAACCATGCAGCAAGAAGCGGATCGTTCAGGCAAAAAACTATCCTTAAATACCGTGAAATTTATTTATTCCTACAAGGATGAAGATGGTCGGCAGGAGAATAATAATATTAACACAGATCTCACCATAGAAAATTATGGTACACTCTATGCCACCCCATCACTGGAATATCGCCGCTATCAACGCCCCAGAAATCCGGGCTATTTTCTAAAAAAACAAGAGATGCCCTCTTACCGCTATTACCAAGAGCTGGATGGCTGGCAGGAATATCGCGAAGCTGAATCATTACGCCTTGCTGAACGTGACCTTAAAGAGCAGCAATTATTAGCCCGCACTAATTGGCAAGATTTAGCCGACGATTGGCACGGTTTTATTAATACCCACAAAAAACAATTAACCCCAGAATTATCTATATGTGCAGGCGGTTGGCTATTTGCCGAGAAGTTTTTACAAGAAGCAGAAAAACTGGTCACAGAAAATCCTGAAAAATTTTATCCTCTATTGCTTGCCTTTTTTATGGAGGGCGCTGCCCATTGCACCGATAATCAACAATTATATTGGAATGGGTATGGGACTGAACCCTTTTTCATCCAAAACATCCTTGATGAGCGCAAGCGTTGGGTTATTAGTGGCTATGGTGAATTGGAAGAAAGAAAAAAAATAATGGGGGGGCTGTTGGCCATGCACCCCAACCACCCTTATAGCCGTTTTATTATCGAAGATCCGATCAACATCTTCAGCTGGATGGATAAAATTAAATTGCTAGAAGATAGTAATTTTTTAGAACATACCCCCCCTACCCCGTCTCTACCTTATGGCAAGGCCAGCCTTATTGCAGACTATATCCCCCTGTTTGAACCATTAAATAAATTGGATGATTTTTCAGATTTATTAACTGCCCTGCCTTGGAGAAGGCAAGATGATACAACCAATGAAAAATTAGCCCATGAAGGAGAAGTAATATATTACGGCGACATGCTAAGCTTTTACATCGCCAACCGTGCCAGATGCGCGTTACAAGAAGAGGGTTGGCAACCCCAAACCATGCAAGAATACGGCCTGTTATGCGATATGTTTGCCAGCATCGTCTATCTTGATTCCATATGGTTAAGTAATAGTTCTGATTGGACAGTCCCTTATTACTATCAAGAGCAAGAGGGAGAAAATCACTCCCCCAATGATTATGATGCCGTAGGATATATTATCCATCAACAATCCACCAGTTGGGTTGGGCGTTTATTGCGTCCCCTGCAAGGGGTTGAATTGGCTGAAACTTATGTGGATGCCATTGAATTAAAAGCGCGGGATGTGTGTTCTGAAGGCATGCGCCATGCCGAGGATCGATTATGTGATTATTTGAGCGCTCATGCTGGCGATAATCCCTTGCACAAGGCTGAAAAATTATTCATTGCCCAAATTTTACTATTTGACCGCCGTGAAACCATGAAAGATAAGGGGTTCCTGCGCAAACCCCATGATGGCACCATCATCAGCATACCCTTAAAAATGGTGGCAGAAGAAATTATCCAACAGCACATCATCAGCGAATTGGGGCAGGATGATCATTCCCCAGAATGGTTAGCCAAAGCTCAAGCCATATTATTACCACTCTCCAAGCAATTGGGAGGGCAAAGCAAAATCGCCATATTGGAAAAAATCTCACACGCGGTGCTGGCACAATATGAATTGGCATCGTGGATTAATGATTTATGCACGGCTATTTTACAGCAGCAAAGCATGGGGGACACTGAGCAAGGGCTATGTGAAATGCTATTGGATATGGCCAGCTTGAATAGCGACATTGCACATCAATTAAAGGGTTTCTTCTCTCATTCAGCCAGTGCGGAAGCTGCCACCCAGCTACTAGATACCATCAATGAATCTGGGGTAGCGCATTATTGGGGAATGGATTTTTACTCAAGCTTGAAGAATGACATACGCAAAAAAAGCTTGATCGATTATTTATTGCGGGTGCATGAAGGCTTATGGATTTTACCACAGCCAGCCAAAGCGGTTATTCTGGATCGGCTATATTTTCCGTTACATCAACCAAGAGATGATGAAGATAATAACGCGCTCTCTCTTGCAGAACGACATGAACAATCGGTCAACGATATTATTAATTTGTTGCTGGGTGATAAAAAAAGCCAATTCGACAGACCGCTGACGGTTTTTCTGTCATCCATTGAAAAAGACGAAAAACGGCTATTATTATCCATGCTATTGGCAGGCCGTAAGCCAGATGGAGGAAGCTTTTCCGAGGCCAAATTGCTGCGGGAAATATGCCAAAGCTTTCCACCCTTGGGGCCTAAATTGGCGCAAGCCATCAGCAACCATCACGCCACCAGTGAAGATATACGCGCAGAATTGCGGCAAACCAAATATATGGCGGAAAATGTTTCCCGCTTCACCATTTTGGATATGGCCAGAAAAGAAGGTCATGAAGTGGGCAAAAACGGCCTGAAACTTTTTGGCAAACTATTGGGCGTGGGCGCCAATGCCTATGCCCTGCAGCTGGAAAAAGAGGCTGGCAGCAGCTCAGTATTATACATGCTGAAAGATAATGTATTGGCCAGAGCCGAAATTATGGGCGCAAAATTACTGAAAGCAGCCCAGCAATTGGCGGCAGAAGATCATAGCTATCACCATTGGCCAGAAATACTCAGCAATGCACTAGAGTTGCTGCGGGAAGAGCTGGAATTAGAAAAAGCTCCCATAAAAGCGGCCAAGGCTGAAGAATTTTATACGCAAGTGAGCATCTATTTTGGCGAGCAATTATGGAGCAATAAAAGCACGCAGATCATCAGCATGGGTCAGCAATCTCTGGAAATGAGCTATATGCAAGGCACCATGCTGGCCAAGCATTATGAGGCGGCCTCCCCTCTAGCATGGCGGGCGGCAGTGGTTTCTTTAATCACCGAGTTTTTAGCCCAAGGCGGGGAAATAGGCCTAGGCTTTGAGCGTGACCCCCATGATGGCAATGCTAATGTGCATGCGGTGAATGATAATATGGTAGAAATTGGCCAATATGATTTTTTTGGTTGGCGCGAACAACCAGCCACTGCAGAAGAAAAACAAGCCCTAGGCAAGGCCATGGGCAAAATTATTCTGGGGGCGCTCACCGGTAAATTCAACCTTGCCACTGGCGAGCTACCAAAAGATCATGAGCGGGCGCAATTAGCCTTGGGGCGCACCTGCCGTGAAGCTGGATTATTGGGATTAACCGCCGCTATGGGGGCTTTGTTGAATGCCAATGCTATACCACAAGTAGAAGAAGCCATGCAAGAAACCATGGGTATGGCCTACAAACCATTCAAAGCCACCGCCTGCAGAACAGCAAAAATTTATAACATCGCTCTCAAACAATAGAAATAGTAACATCATGGCGCAATACACCGATTTTTTTTCAACCGCAATGATTGAAGAATTACAGATTCAACCCCATGGTCAACATCCGCAATTAGAAAATTGGCTGCAATCTATAGTCCAAAGGCTTTACGACGCCCTACCCCCAGAAAAAAGAACGGGCACACTCGCCGCCTGCCCACCAGTATTTTTAAGCGCCAGCTCCACGATTCACTCTTCTATTGGTGGCAGTTCCACCTCAATTTTGCTTTCTGTTGGCTTATTGAAATTACCAGAAAGCGAAGATGAATTGGCCGGCATTTTGGGGCATGAATTTCTACACCCCATTACCGATGCAGAACTACTATATTTTAATGCCATTCTCCCCAATAGTGCGGTTGATAAAAAAATAACCGTGCCGCAGAATATGTAGCCGATTATAAGGGCGGGGTTAATTTGGCCGCAGATGCTGCTTATCGCTGGGATGGGTTAGCCAATTTCTTTGAACGCTTCCCCGAAGAAAAATTTAATCCCTTCAATTATTTTGATTCACACCCCGATAATATCAGCCGCGTTCGGCAATTAAAAAATGCAGGGGTAGAGCTTAGCCAAAGCCGCGTACAACCAGCCCCAACCCCACTACCCACATGGTTGAATGCCGAAATTGAGCTAATTCAAGGCGCTGATGCCGTTACCCTTTGGCTACATGATCATAATTTTGATAATACCGATGATGTGAGCCGCATCAACCTCATCGCTGATCTGATCGAGCATCAGGCCGATTTGTTTTTTGAATATGCATTATCTAGCCGGCGGAAAGCCCTAGGCAATGCCATTAGAAAAACAGATTGGGGCATACAAATCCGCCATGCGGTAGAAGCTAGAGAACGGCTAGGTTGGGCGTTGCTGGATTTTCAATATAAAGAAGATGGCCTAATGGTTCATTTGGGCAATAATCTTTTCAATTTAATTCAAAAACAATGGTATAAAGACAGAATATCTTTATCTAAATTTGCGCAACCGCGTATTTATGTTGAGAATAACCTCATAAAAAGTGATTATGTCGGTACCACTCAGCAAGATGTCCTGCGGCATGATTCAGAGCATAACTCTTTCTTTTTCCCAAGCTTTAACACAATAAAATCTGCTGTTCACAGCTTCTTTTTTGTTAGTAATACAGAAAAAATTATTGATGCCGCTCATTATCTCAACGGTGTTTTACCTAAGCTCAATTTTCATCAATTGGGTCAAGGTGATAACAGAACCATCACCATTGAACGATCCGCTTTCGGTAATTTTCATTTTCCTCAATTGAGTTGGCGTCAGACAAATGATCAAAATCGTGATCCTGTACCGTGGACACCGCAAATTCTGGCCTATTTACACACCCAAGAACCAGCAATTTTAGAAACATTAATATATTTTGGGGTGGTGGTTGATCCACGCGTGCCAGAACTAGCGGTGTTAGCTGAAAAAATGCAGCAACAAGCTAAAGGAAAACCACAAAACCCATTTTGGAATTTAGTGAGCACCGGTGATTCTAACAATTTAACACTTACAAGTTACACAGCTTTAATCTTGAATGGCGCCAAACAATTTCGTCATATTCATCGTCCTCGCAACCCAGGATACCTATTAAACGGCCAAGAAGTTGATAGTGGTCGCTACTACCCAGAATTGGATGGTTGGCAGCAATATCGTGAAGCAGAAACCAACCGCCTTGCCGCGCGCGACCGTGAAGAACAAGCCTTGCTGGCCACTATGGATTGGCAGGAACTGCGCCAAGATTGGCATGGTTTTATTCAGCGCTATAAAAAGCAGCTCACGCCAGAGCTTTCTGTGTGTGATGGTGGTTGGCTATTTGCCAAGCGTTTTATGCAAGAAGCTACTCAATTGGCCGAAGAAAAACCCGAACAATTTCGCTCGCTCTTGCAGTGGTTTTTTATGGAAGGGTCAGCTAGTTATATTAATAATCAACAATCTCATTGGTATAATATTTCTTTCTTTTATAGCTTAATTGAAGATGAGCGGCAACGCTGGGGAAAAGCCGGCTATGAAGAAATTTATTTTGGCGATCGTAAAGTAACCGGTAGCTTAGCCTCCATGCGCCCCCAACACCCTTATAACCAATTTATTATCGAAGACCCGCTGGATTTATTTTCATGGCATCATAAAATTATGCTGCTGGATAAAAGCAGCTTTCTGCAGCATGAAACCGAAAAAGGCAAGAACCCTCATGCTCTTGTGATTGCCCCAGAATATCGCTCTGTTTTTAGTGAGTTGGATGCGATAGAAAGTTTTTCTGAGCTTCTGGCCAGCTTTCCATGGCGCAGACATCATGATGTTTTGAATAAAAACACACGCAATGTGGGCGATGAGATGCCCTACAAAAAAATGCAGCGCTTCTACTTTGGCCAAAGAGCTTGGCAAGCCATTGAACAGGAAAATTGGGCGCCGCAAACCATGAAAGAATATGGTGATTTTCGTGATATGGTCAATGAGATTGATCACTTATTTCACCGTTGGTCAGCATGGAGAATGAGCTATCCTGAAGGTCAAGAACATAAAAAGGCCAAATCTCCCTATTGTTTAGAGGCCATGCATTATGCATTTGAACAGCGCTCCCCCCTATGGGTGCAGAATATTTTACAAAAAATTGACGGGTTGGAATTAGCCAATGCCTATATTCTTGCCCTAGAACTTGATCTACGCCGTTTTTATCCAACCCCACTCCGGCAGGCAGAAACACGGTTAGAGGCTTTATTAACCGATGAATCGCTGAGTTCAGAAGATAAATTGCCGATTGCGGAAACAATATTATTTAATCGCCGCTTTACGCAAAAAGGTACATTATTTTTTCACCCCCCCTATGATGGTGTTATCAACGCTATTCCTTTAAGAAAAGGGG
>JBMOFM010000009.1:0-105310 GCA_049318825.1 Alphaproteobacteria bacterium
GCCAAGCAGCTTGTTCTGGCACTTACCGCTCGGCATTGGCGGCTTTCTTTAGCTGAATCATGCACGGGTGGTTTGGTGAGTGCGGCTGTTACCGATATTGCGGGGGCATCTGCGGTGTTTACCCATGGTTTTATTACCTACGCCAATGAAGCTAAAATTGGGGTATTGGGGGTAGAACCAGCGTTGATTGCCGAATATGGAGCGGTATCGCCACAGGTAGCGGCTTCTATGGCTGAGGGCGCGTTAAAGGTGGCGGGTAGTGATTTGGCTCTGGCGATTACGGGGATTGCTGGGCCAGATGGCGGCACAGCCACCAAGCCGGTGGGGCTGGTGTGGTTTGGTTTGATGAAAAAAAATGATCGCGAGGCTAGCAGCTTTTCGCACCTATTTTCTGGCACGCGCACGCAGGTGCGCCAGCAGGCAACCCATACCGCCTTGCAAAAACTATTGGAAGCTACCCTAGAGAATGCCTCGACCCCAGATAACGCTACGGATAGTGAAAGCAATTAAATAATGACCCAATATCCCAATTTGCTTGATGTGATGGGAATTGCGGATTACCCGCAGGCTTATTGTACAGAGGTGCCAGAAAATACGCACAACAGATCGCAAAAATTTGCTGTAGCCATTTTTCAGCAGGGCGGTATATACCTGCATTATGAAGATGATGGTGCTGGTATCCAAACCCTTGAATTGAGCGGCGAGATAGCAGCAGGACTATGGAAAGCAAGAAAAGACCCCATTAAAGAACTCACCGCCCATTTTAATTCGGCAGCCTATCTTCGCGCAATATTAGAACCATTGGTTATTTATAAGGGGTTGTATTTACCCCTCCCACTGGATGAGTGGCGGGCTGAATTGGAAGGGGCATCTTTTCTTTGTGGTAAGAATTGTTTGCGGCTTGTATTTATTCAAGAAGGCGATCAGCCACCCTATGCGGCCTTGTTTGATGATACAAAACAAGCAGGAGAGAATATTAATGAGATTGTTCCTTACCTGCAACGGAGCAAGGAAAATGAAAATTATGAATCCCTGTGCACTGAAATATCGGTCACCAGCATCACCAGACATCACCTCAATAAAATATCCCATCAGCGAACAGGGTTAAAACCAGTGGGGTTAAAGCCCATCAAAATTTTATAGAGAAACAGCCTGTTGAATGGGATGCGGCGCTGGCTGTAGCGCTGTTTGCAAGCGGCTGGGTGGTATCATGAGGCTAATTTTGGTGCCCTTGCCCGGATTGCTGGCCACCAGCATTTTGCCGCCATGCAGTTCTATTAAGCGTTTTGTAAGGGGTAACCCCAAGCCCGTACCTGTATGACGGCGAGTATGCACATTATCCACTTGCCTGAACGGGGTAAGGGCAACCTCTATTTCCATTTCTGTCATGCCAATGCCGGTATCCTTCACTGCAATTTCCAGCCAACCATCATCAGTAAATTCCATGATCAGCTGAACTTCCCCCCCCGGAGTGAATTTTACAGCGTTAGACAGTAGGTTAAGCAACATTTGACGAAATTTAAGAATATCCCCTTTTATTTGAATATTGGGGGCTAACTCATCCATTCTTACGGTTACTTTTGCTTTGGCCGCTTGAGGTTTGATTAAGTTTAAGGCGGTATCCGACAAAGAAGAGGCGCTGAAAACAGTTTCACGCAATTCTTCATGGCCAGATTCAATTTTAGAAAGGTTCAATATTTGGTCAATTAGATCCAGAAGATGCATACCGCTGGCTCTTATATCCTGCACATAGCTAAAATATTTGGGGGAGCCTAAGGGGCCAAAGACGCCGCTCTGCATTAAGTCAGAAAAACCGATAATGGCATTAAGCGGGGTGCGTAATTCATGGCTCATATTCGCTAGAAAATTAGACTTTGCTTTACTGGCCGCTTCGGCTTCTTCTCTGGAAAGTGCTAAATCTTCAGCCAATGCCTTTAATCTTCTGGCTTGCATGGCTAAATGATGAAAACTATATATTTTATCACGGGTAACAATATTAATCCACCACGCAACGCCCATGGCCACTACCGCAAACATGGTGAGAATGAGGGAAGGGATAGGCTGATAAAAATCTTGAAAAAAGCCTAGAACAGTGATGTGCGGTACCACGGAAAGGAATAAGAAAGCAAAAAATAAAGGTAAATAACCAATAAGTGCCGCCGATGCCGCGGCTAATACCGCACAGGAAATAAGTGCTGGATATAAACGCTGCGTTTCTGGCAATAAGGGGAGAAGCCAAAATGCGGTAGAGCCCCATAAAAAGCCATTACATAAAGAACCAACAATCAGGAGAACCCGCCAATAAGAACGTTTTTTTCGTTGCGCTGAAGCCTTATGCCAATAACAAAGCGAAATAAAACGTAAAAGGGTAACGCCAAACACCCCAGCCAACCACCAGCGGCCAGAGAGGTTAAACATAATATTTTCTGCAAAAACACAAGAGGTAACAATAGAAACAATCAATGTTGCCAATAAAACAGCAGGCAATAGGCGATACACCAAGATCGTTCTGTCATGTTTCAGCTCTTCATAAATATCATCATCAATACTCAGGTTCATGAGATCATTTTCTAAGGCGCGGCGTTCATCTTCCATGGTTTCAGTCGCAACAAAACCCTCGCTATCTATTTCAGCAGCAGAAATTTTTCTGTTAGAAATAGAGGCGGTTGTGTCTGTTGACGATTGTTCCAGTGTTTTTTGATCCGTCATCTTATCCCTTAAATATTGGCGATCATTATGTATTGGGTCTGATCATCTATTAACCCTCTGCATAAATAGTTATGTATTGAATAATGCCGCCATTTTCCTTAGTCTTGCCATCATCATCATCGCTACTGTTCAGAGATTATTCCATCAGCGACTAAAAAATGGTTATGCAACAGACAATATTCTAGTATTTTAAAAATAATCTTTTAACTTGACGTTTTTTTCAGTTTCACTTTTAAGCATGAATCACTCAATGAATCAACCCTTGGTAGATACAATACAATCGGAAGAGCAGCCCGTGGCGGATAGTTCTTCCTTATTTGCGCAGATAAAAAAACGGCGCAGTTTCGCTATTATTGCGCATCCTGATGCTGGTAAAACCACGCTTACTGAAAAATTATTGCTTTTCGGGGGGGCCATTCAGTTGGCCGGCGCGGTGAAAGCACGCGGGGAGCAGCGGCGTGCTCGTTCAGATTGGATGAAAGTAGAAAAAGAGCGTGGTATTTCTGTCACGGTTTCGGTGATGAGCTTTTCTTTTGCCAATTGTGCTTTTAATTTGCTGGATACCCCCGGGCACGAGGATTTTAGTGAAGATACCTACCGCACCTTAACCGCAGTGGATAGCGCCGTGATGGTGTTGGATGCCGCTAAGGGGATTGAAACTCAAACGCGTAAATTATTTGAAGTATGTCGGTTGCGTGACATCCCGATTATTACTTTTATCAATAAAATGGATAGGGAAAGTTTAGACCCGCTTTCGCTATTGGATGATATTAGTCAGGGGCTGGCGCTTGATGTGTGCCCAATTACATGGCCAATAGGCCAAGGGCGTGATTTTAAGGGGTGTTACCATTTACTGGAAGATAAATTATATCTCATGCCCCGTAATAATGATGGTAAATTACCCACAACGCAAACTCTAACGGGGATAGATGATCCCAATATTGCTGCCTTACTGGGCGAAAATGTTGCGCAGAAATTGCGGGAAGATGTGGCCATGGCCAGAGCTTTATGCCCGCCTTTTAACCATGAAGCTTATTTAGCAGGCCACCTAACCCCAGTCTTTTTTGGCAGTGCAATTAGTAATTTTGGCGTAAAAGAACTGCTTGAAGGTTTAGCCAATTATGCGCCATCGCCCCGCAATCAAACGGCAGTGGAAAGATTAGTGGTTGCCGATGAGGATAAAGTAACAGGGTTTGTGTTCAAAATTCAGGCCAATATGGATCCACGTCACCGTGATCGTATGGTGTTTTTGCGTCTTACCTCGGGTCGTTTTCGCCGTGGTATGAAGTTACAACAAGCGCGCACTGGCCGTTTTTATGCGCTTAATCAGGCGGTTCTTTTTTTGGCACAAGATAGAGCCTTGGCTGAAGAGGCTTTTGCTGGCGATATTATTGGTATTCCCATGCATGGGGGCATTAGAATTGGCGATGCTTTCACCGAAGGCGAAAAACTATCCTTTACTGGTATTCCCAGTTTTGCGCCTGAATTATTGCAGCGCATTCGCCCTAAAGACCCGTTAAAGGCTAAACATTTATCCAGAGCTTTAGAAGAGTTGGCGCAAGAAGGGGTGGCTAGGGTTTTTCGCCCGGCCATGGGCGCGGATTGGGTTGTAGGGGTGGTTGGATCATTGCAGTTTGATGTGTTGAGTGATCGCTTGCGTACCGAATATACCACTGAAGCTATTTTAGAGCCTGTTGCTCTTTATACGGCGCGTTGGGTAGAAGGGGAAAAGCTGGATATAAAGAAATTTGAAGATAGCAACCAAAGTGCATTAGCGCATGATCACGATGATATGCCAGTATTTTTAGCGCGTAATGCATGGCATTTGGATCAGATTGCTAAGGATTGGCCGATGTTATCGTTCAAAAAGAATCGCTAACAACTAGAATATTGGGCTGGGATAATGACTGCTGAGTTTATTATAGAACAACAGGAGATAATTTTTCAGTCCTATCTGCGTATTGATCGTTATCGCTGGCGTATAGCTTTATTTGAAGGAGGTTGGTCTCAACCTTTAGAGCGCGAGCTTTTTGTGCGCGGCGCAGCGGTTGCCGTGTTGCCTTATGATGTTGTGCGTGATGAGGTGGTATTAATTGAACAAATGCGCATTGGCGCCGTGGCCAATGGTTGGAACCCTTTGATGTTGGAATGCGTGGCGGGTATGGTTGAAGAAGGTGAAACAACCAGCGACGTGGCGCAGAGAGAAACCATGGAAGAATGTGGTTGTAAAATAGAAAGCTTGCATAAAATCAGTGAATATTTGGCAAGCCCAGGCTGTTCTTCCGAAGTTTTTACCGTGTATTGCGGGCTTGTTGATTCTTCAAGGGCTGGTGGCATATATGGTATTGCCGAAGAAGGAGAAAATATTCGCGTTGTTCGTTATAAAACGGAAGAAGCGCTTGCTTTATTGGATAACAACCGCATAAATAATGCCATGACGATTATAGCCCTTAGCTGGCTGGCAAGAAATAAAGAAAAATTGGTGAAATAAGAAATGCACACGCACTCTAATGCCCTTATTGATCCCGATGAATTATTATTGTTGCATGGGCGCGATCAGGTGAAATTATTGGATGCCAGTTGGGTGATGGCAGGTAAGGGAGAAACTGGCCGGCAATTATATGAAAAACAACATATTATTGGTAGTCATTTTTTTGATATAGATCTGGTTGCGGATCATAGCACCCATTTACCGCATATGATTCCAGCGGCAACGGTTTTTGAAGAATATGTGGGGAATTTAGGAATAAGAGCCGATGATCATGTGGTGATATATGATCATTGGGGTTTTGCTTCTGCTGCAGCAAGGGTGTGGTGGATGTTTCGGCTCTTTGGTCATCGAGGTTCAATTAATATATTGGATGGTGGTTTGCCCGCTTGGATAAAAAAGGGCGGACATGTGAGCAATGTTGTTGAACAACCGCCAATTAAACAACATTATATGGCGCATTTTCAACCGCATTTGTTAAAAACACGACAGCAAGTAGAAGAAAATATTAATAATGGCCATTTTTTATTACTGGATGCCAGAAGTCCTGAGCGTTTTTCTGGGCAAGCGCCAGAGCCTTGGCCCAACCGAGCCATGGGTCATATAAAAGGCAGTATTAATCTATTTTTTCAAGAAATGATTAATCGTGAAACGGGACAGTTAAAATCGCGGGATGATTTGCGGGCGATATTAGCCAAAACAGGCATTGATTTGCATCAGCCGATTGCCATTACTTGTGGTAGCGGTGTTACGGCGTGTGTTTTGGGATTGGCGCTATATGAAATTGGCCAGCAAGATGCTGCTATTTATGATGGTTCATGGGCCGAGTGGGGATTAATCCTCTGATTTTTTAAGCTACTTCTTGTTGAGGGTGGGTGATGGGGTATTAAATTGAATGGATGATTTTCCTTGCACTGAGAAAATTTCACTGTTGCGGTCTATCCTAAAATTTTTACTTTCTAACCGCCTGCCATTGGCCCCTTCACCAATAACTGGTTGGTTGCCATAAGCTATATTATCTTTTAACTCAACAATTGCTTCTTCAGTAAAAAATTTTGTGCCTTTACCATCCAGTAAAACCACATGCCCCACCAATTTAAGGTGTTTTTCTGATTGATGATAAATGCCCTTATCGGCGGTGAGCTCTATATTTTGCTGTTCATTTAACTGAAACCAACCCTCTACCTTATCTAAAATCATAACATCTGGTTGCTCGGGGCTTTTGCTGGCTTTTTCGGCTTTTACTTTATAGGGTCTGCCACCATCGCTAAAGCCAGAATATTCCGTACCCATAATGGCAAGGTTCGCTCTGGTTTTTTGCTCTTGAAAATTGGGTTTGTTCCAATATCCCCAACCCATCACCCCCAGCACCAAAAGGGCTGCCATTAATAAAAATAACAGCCTTAAGCGGCGGATTGAAGATTGGCTAACAATCTTCAAGAAGGCAAACCTTGTAAACGGGTTTTGGCGCGTTCTTCACCAATTAAAGGCAATAATGATGCCAGATCAGGGCCATCAGCACGGCCTGTGAGGCTAAGACGCAAGGGCATGAACAGCGTTTTCCCTTTTCTACCGGTGACGCCTGCCAATTCCTTAGTCCATTGCCCCCAGCTTTCTGTATTCCAAGGGCTGGTGGGTAAATGCTGTAATGCCACTAACAGAAAATCTTTATCCTCTTCCGCTACTACTGGTTTTATAGGCCCTTTAGCCACCGCCCACCAATCTTTTATTTCTGGCAGACGATTAAGGTTATGCTTTACTGATTCCCAGAAAACTTCATCGACCACGGATAGGTTTAAGACATCTAAATGAGGCTTCACCATGGAGAATTCAGCCTTATGAAGAATTTTTCCATTTAAGCGGTTCAGTTCTTCCATATCAAAGCGCACAGGCGCTCTGGAAAAACGAGAAAGATCAAAATGATCAATAATATCTTGTCTGTTCCAGCGTGGTTCAACGGGATCCGATGAGCCCAAGCGCGCCATATAGGCAATAATATTGATTGATTCTAAACTCTCTTCTTCACGCAGCGAGCGCACGGTTAAACTGCCCAACCGTTTAGATAATTTTCCACCATCGGCATCAGTCATCAAGCTTAGATGGGCAAATGCAGGGGAAGAGCTCCCCAAAGCTTCAAACATTTGGATTTGGGTTGCGGTGTTGGTGATGTGATCTTCGCCACGGATAATGTGGGTTACACCTTCCCTTATATCGTCCACCACTGAACAAAGACTGTAGAGATAGCGTCCATCTTCACGAATCAAGACGGGATCACCCAGAAGTTGGCTGTCAAATTTCAACTCCCCATGCACCATATCTTGCCAAATCACAGGGTTGCCATCTAATAAAAAGCGCCAATGTGGTCTGCGCCCTTCAGCTTCAAGATCAGCTTTTTCTGCATCCGTGAGTTTGAGTGCAGCTCGATCATAAACTGGCGGTAATCCTCTCCCCAATAAGGTTTTACGCTTCAGTGATAATTCTTCAGCTGTTTCGTAACAAGGATAAAGACGACCCAATTCTTTGAGTTTAGCGGTAGCTGCATCATATTCTGCAATCCGCGAAAGCTGATTAAAATGGCGATCCCAGTTAAGACCAAGCCAACGCATATCGCTTAAAATATTTTCTGCAAATTCTTTGGTTGAGCGTTCTTCATCGGTATCATCCAACCGCAGAATAAACTCACCACCATTTTTTCTGGCAAATAACCAGTTAATAATAGCCGAACGAACATTGCCCACATGCAATAATCCAGTGGGGCTTGGAGCAAAACGTACAACAACACTCATGGATAAACGCCCAATACATAATCATTAAACCGGCATTATAGCGCAACATATTCAGGGAAGAACTGCGTTATTCTGCATCGCCCTATAGCATATCCTGTTTGATGCGGGATTTGGGTAAATATAAGACAACATGCGTGCCTTTACCTTGTGTACTTTGCAATTCTAATTCGCCGCCATGCAGTTCAGCTAATGCTTTGGCTAAAGGTAAGCCCAAGCCGGTACCGCTTGAATTATTGGCCAACAGGGCATTGCTAACTTGCATAAAGGGGGTCATGATTTTGGGAATATCCATGGCTGCAATCCCACAACCTTGATCAGTAACCGCAAAAAATATTCTACCCGTTGCATCTATATCAGCGGTAAAATCCACAATCGCAGATGTTTCGGAGAATTTTATAGCGTTAGATATAAAATTAAGCAGAATTTGCTTGATTTTCATCACATCCACATAAATCCGCACAAATTGTGAAGGCGGGGTGATTTTAATCATCACCCCCATTTTTTCGGCCATTCCTTGTGCCATGGTGTAGATTTCTTGCATAATAGCATGAAGCTCTATTTCGCTTTCTCGCAATTCCATTTGCCCAGCTTCAATTTTAGACAAATCAAGTAAATCATTAATCAGGTTGAGGAGATGTTGGCCACTGGTGCGAATGCTGGAGGCATAGCTTTTATAAGCATTGTTATTAATAGGCCCTAATATTTCTAGTTCCATGATCTCAGAAAAACCAAGAATGGCATTCAGCGGTGTGCGTAGCTCATGGCTCATGCTGGCTAAAAAATTAGATTTTGCTTGGTTGGCTGCTTCGGCTATCTCTTTGGCGGTACTCATTTCAGCCAGAAAACCCGTGAGGTTTTGATTGATTTGCCGTAAATCATTGGTTCTGTATGCCACCAATTCTTCTAAATGATTTTGTTGGGCGATAAAATTTTGTTCGCGTTCGGTGAGTTGAGCCAATAGCTGATTATAATGTTGTTGTAATTTTTTTATATCAGGATTTTTAGCGTTTTCTTCTACCTTAAGCGTAAAATTTCCATGTTGGGTGAGTTGTACAAAATTCTCTGCTAATTCTTCAATTGCTTTTTTATTTTTGAATGCACCATAGGAGAAAGGCGATACCATGAAGGATAGGAAGAAACTGACCCAGTTTTTCATGATTTTTTCTGAATTTTATCGACAAGTTGGGGATAAAAGGTAATAATTATTTGATTATATCGCGCAATAAGTTTAATCAGTGCTGAACTTTCTGTATTTAGTCAATTCTAAATTGTAATTGGTGGAAAAATTAATGCAGCTCAATGTAAAAGAAAAAAATGAAACCGCCGCCATGATTAGGGAAATGGCATTGGCTGCGCGTGAGGCTTTTCATGATTTTTCACTGGCAACACCAGAAAAAAAAGCCGCTGCTTTAGAACATGCCGCTTCTTTGATTGTTGAGAATCTTCCGCAAATTTTGGCGGCTAACCTGGAAGATATGAAAATAGCCCGTCAGGAAAAAGCGTCTGAATCTGTGTTGGATCGCTTGTTTTTGGATGAAAAACGAGTGTTGGCCATGGCCGCTTCCTTGAAATCGATTGCGGCATTGCCTGATCCGGTGGGGCAGGTAATGGCAGAATGGGTACGCCCTAATGGTTTGAATATTAAACGGGTGCGGGTACCCATTGGTTTAATTGGTATTATTTACGAGGCTCGCCCCAATGTAACCGCTGAGGCAGCGGCTATTGGTTTGAAGGCTGGTAACGTATTGTTGTTACGGGGTGGGCGTGAATGTTTACAATCTTCGCTTGCTATTGTGGCTTGTTTACAAAAAGCCTTACAGGCGGTTGATTTGCCTGCCAGAGCAGTGCAGCTAGTGCCCACCACTGATCGTGAAGCGGTAGGGCAAATGCTGCAATTGCCAGAATTGATTGATTTGATTATTCCACGCGGTGGTAAATCGCTCACATCGCGGGTGATGAATGAAAGCCGTGTGCCGGTATTAGCCCATTTAGAGGGGTTATGTCATAGCTATGTTGATGGCGATGCCGATATTCAGATGGCCATGAAGGTGGTGGTGAATGCTAAAATGCGCCGTGTTTCGGTATGTGGCGCCACAGAAACCCTTTTATTAGATAGGAAATTATCGCCTGAAGCAGTGCAGGATGTATTAAACGCCTTATCTGATGCAGGGTGTGAAATCAGGGCAACCGAAGAATTGCGCCAATTATTACCAAGCCTTAACATGAGCCCCGTGACTGAAGAAGATTGGCGTACAGAATATGTGGCGCCCATCATTTCAGTAAAATTGGTGGATGGGGTGAATGAGGCGATTGCCCATATCAATCATTATGGCTCTCACCATACCGATAGTATTATTACCAATAATCAGGAAAATGCGCGGATTTTCTTGCAACGGGTCGATAGTGGGATTGTGTTGCATAATGCTTCCACCCAGTTTGCTGATGGGGGGGAATTTGGTTTTGGTGGAGAAATAGGCATTGCAACGGGGCGGCTCCATGCCAGAGGTCCAGTGGGGCCAGAGCAGCTCACTAGCTATAAATATCAATTATTGGGGGCAGGGCAAATTAGGCCAGTGTAACCTTTTTTATGCTTTTATATAACCGCGCCCCCTTAAAATCAGCATTTCCTGCTGGGTTATTTCCTTGGCGGTTGGCGCGTGGCCAACGCATTGGTTTGTTGGGGGGGTCGTTTAATCCAGCGCATCAAGGGCATGTGGATTTATCCCAACAAGCCATGAAAAGACTGAAGTTAGATGCGGTATGGTGGTTGGTTAGCCCTCAGAACCCATTGAAAACCAAGAATAATATTTCTTTAGCAACCAGAATGGAGCAGGCTTCGCTGTTGGTTGCACGTTGCCCTTATATCAAGGTAATGGGGGTAGAAGAAAAAATCGGCAGCACTTATTCAGCGCGTAACCTTACCTTGTTGTGCCATTTATTACCTTATACGGATTTTATTTGGTTGATGGGGGCAGATAATCTCGCCCAACTCCATCGTTGGCGACAATGGCCAGAAATTTTTTCTGCGGTAAAATTGGCTGTTTTTGCACGAAGCCCTTATGCAATGAAAGCACTGCATGCCCCTGCTGCCAGAGCTTTTGCCCATGCCCGTTGCCCCTATTCTCAACTGATGGGGCCGGCACCACGCTGGAGCTATATTACCATGCCCGAAAATCCACTCTCTTCTACTTATCTACGCCAACAACATAAAGCCACTATATTTGGTACAAAAAACAGGGGGCGGTTACCATAAGCAACCACCCCCCCGAATGTTACAGATGTAATAAAAAATTATTTTTTATCAAAGGCTGCCAGAATAGCATCTTTGGTTGGCAGACCTGGGAAAATGGTTTCGCCAATAATAAAACTGGGTGTGCCGGGAAGGTTAAGCGACATGGCCAGTTTTCTATTTTTTTCCAATGTGGCTTCAATTTCTGGATCAAGCATATCTTTTTTCAATTGATCCATATTCAGACCAACATCTTTTGCCGTGTCATCAATTTTTGCCAGCGAGAGACGTTGGTTGGCTGTGATTAACTTCACATGGAATTCGCTATATTTATTTTGCTTTCTGGCGGCTAAGGCCATTTTAGCAGCATAGGTGGATTCTTCTCCCAAAATAGGCAGCTCTTTCATCACCACTTTTAATTCAGGTTCAGATTTTACGAGATCTAACACCATTGTTGCAGCATTGTGACAAACACCACAATTATAATCAAAAAATTCTACCATCACCTTTTTACCCTTGGGGTTACCAAGAATAGCGCTGGTACCATCTGGCGTAAATAGGCTGGTAGCATATTGAGCCACTAATTTCCGCCCCATTTCCAGATTTACTTCTTTTTGACGGCGCTGATATTCCATCATTGAATTAGAGATAATTTCTGGCTTTTTAATAAGAATATCTGAAATAATCAGCTCAAGCCGTGCTCTTTCTTCAGGTGATACATCGGGTACGGTAGGGGTTTTAGCTTCAGGGGCACTAGAAACCTTTGCTGATTCACTGCTGGTGGATGTTGTTTCCGCAGCCATGGCGCACAAGGGCAGCATGGCGGATAGTGCCATAATCGAACAAAATTGTAGAAGTTTTTTCACGTTTTTAGCCTTTTCAGTGATAAACAATGAAATATCATATCGTCGATATAAGTTATTTGCCAGAAAATTCAGCAGTTTTTGCCTAAGAAATTAAAGTTTCTTGGGATGCAAAAATATACGTTTCGCTAAAATATTAAATCCGGTATTAGCAACATTAAAGCCCATTTCTGTTAAGCAATCTGGCCAATATTCATAGAGCCGGCGCATTACCTGTTTGGTATGGAAATGTGGGTATGATTTTTGGGCTACAGCCACGGGGTGAGAGCCTTTATTGCGCAACCATTTGGCCAGAATATCGCCCATCAATTCACCATAATGCAAAGCAGTGTGAATACCACCAGCACTTAAGGGAGATACCATGCCCGCTGCATCCCCCACCAATAGCACCCGTTCATTGCCTAATTTTTTTACCAGCCCCCCCACGGGAATAAGACCACCGCGCCGTTCAGTGACAGGGGGAAGGGTGATGTGTAAACGTTTTGCCACCATTTGGCTAAAGTGATGAATGTTGGGTTTATGTGGCTCAATACAAGCCAGCCCAATTTGGCTATATCCGGGGGCAGGGACTGCCCAGCCCAAATAGCCCGCAGCAAATTTCTGGCCAAAAAAGCAGTGAAACCCATCATTAGGGGCTATATCATAATGTCGATATTCTGCCTCTACCCCTAGTAAAAAACGCTGATTCGTGCCTAAAGAAAAATCACGCGCCACGCGCGAGCGTGCTCCATCCGCCCCAATTAAAAAACGCCCTGTAATTGGGTAGCCATGCAGTTTTATACCGTTAGCCGTGATCTCTGCCCCCTGATAGGGGGTGGCCATGGCAATTTTTACCCCCTCACTTTGTGCTACATCACTCATCCATTGCATGAGGGCGGGGGTATCGGTGGCCAGAAAAAAATAATCACTTTTTTGTAAGGCCATGGTTTGCCCCTTAGGTGAATGCAGCAATACGCGGCTGATTTCACGGGTAAGCTCTGCTGGCGGTGTCAGTAAAGGCAGGGCTTCTTTTACCAGAATGCCAGTGGTGTGCATGCCTTGGCCGGCTGTTTTTTTACGTTCCATCACCAAAACGCTAAGGCCTTCACGGCACAAAACCCGCGCCATGGCAAGGCCCGCAAAACCAGCACCAACAATAATCACATCATAATTATCAATCATTGGCATGAATCATTGTCATCAATGAGCTGGTGGAGTGTTAGGGGCTGGTTTTATATCGCTTTTGAGATTTTCTACTTTATTAGTGTTGGGGCTTGTTTCAGCTTTAACTGGCGCTACAGCACTGCTTGCTGAGGGAGGCGCTGTGCCTTCAGGCTCAATCACTGTTTCTACCCCCGTATGGTCTGTTTCTGCTGAATTTTCAGCTTCTTGAAAGGCAAGAGAAAGGCTATCAGGCCATAACCCTTTATCACTCAAGCTTGTTGGAATTTCAAGATCGACAGAAAATTGATGGGTTGATAAAGCTGTAATTTTTTCAGTAACTTGTGTAACAATTTTACTGGATTGCACTTCGCCTGCAGATAATATGACTGTTAATGGTGGTGGTTCTAAACTCCGCGGGCCATTATTGCTCATCATGCCCGACAAGCGCACAAATTTTCGTTTGTCTTCTTCAACCAATATAGCTTTTAGCTCTTCTAATTCAGGCAGTTTCTCATTGCGTTCAGCCAATAAACGGGTAACTAAAGCGTCCAAAGGCTTAAAAAAGGGGGTAATAGTAGCCAGATAGTGGTGAGCAAGTAAAACACCAATAAATAACCACAAGCCGATAACGGCAATAATCATCGGCAGTGTCAGAATTTTTTTTAGCTTTTGTAAAAAAGCTGAAAAATTATTGGGCTTTTGCTGCCGTGAATGCGTAAAGCTAGCTGATGGCCGTGGTGTTGGGGCAGCTCGCGTTACCCTTGTGGCTTCCTTTGCCAATAATTGATCGGGCAGGGTTTCATCATCCCCAGTTAATTCTGGTTCGCTTTCTGGCGGTTGTTGGTCGGGCTCTTCTTGCTTGCGTGGGTCAAAAAACCAGACATGTTTGCAAGAAGAGCAGCGCAGCTTACGCCCTTCTAACCCGATTGAAGCGGGCGAGGCCATAAAACGTGCGGTACAGGCGGGGCAAATAATAATCATGCCATCTTATTTATCACCCCCTGATTTTTCCTTCAATAACTTCTGGATAAAACGACAAAATACCCCATCTAAAACCACAAGGCGAAGCTGTAGAGTAACGCATCATGATGACAGCAATGAATAAGCTCACTGATTTTTTGGATATGGGTCAATATAATGGCTATATATGGCCAGTTTATGTATTGGCGATTATTATTTTGCTGTGGTTAGTGGTTTTTTGCGGTTGGCAATATCGTAAAACCCAGCGCGAATACCAAGAATTGCAAGAGTTAAACGAGAAAAAACCACAGAAACTATAGCTCATGAAGAAAAAATATCAGCGTTTATGGTTATTGTTGGCAGTGTTTGTTCTGGCTGGTTTTTCTGCCTTTTTGGTAACTAAAGGCTTGGAAAAAGATATTATGTATTTCATGACCGCGTCTGATGTGGTGAAAACCCCTCCATTACGGTCTTTTCGGTTGGGTGGGCTGGTACAGCAATATAGCCTGCAATCAAAAGATTTAGGCGGTTATTATTTTGTGGTTACCGATGGTAAAGCCAGTATTGCCGTTGATTATGTGGGTAATTTGCCCGATCTTTTTCGCGAAGGGCAAGGGGTGGTGGTGGATGGTGAGTTGCAAGCTGATGGTAGCATGAAAGCCTTGCGCGTGTTGGCCAAGCACGATGAAAATTATGTGCCCCCGCAATTGGGAGAAGAATATCGCCGTGTTATATTAAGCAAAGCCCAAGGGCCAGCCCCATGGAAAAGAGAAGCCAATAATGGAGAAGCAACCCGATGATTGCTGAATTGGGGCATGTTTTTCTGGTGTTGGCTTTCATGGCCTCTGTTAGTAGCCTTATATTACTGGCAACGGGTATGCAAAGCGCGGCTAAGGCTGGCCAGCGTGCCGTGTTCGTATTTTGTATTTTTGTGTTGGCTGCTTTTATCAGCTTAATGCTGTGTCATGTAGGCGATGATTTTTCCGTAAAAAATGTTTTTGAACATAGCCATAGCAGTAAGCCCCTTTTTTATAAAATAACGGGTGTTTGGGGCAATCATGAAGGGTCTTTATTGTTGTGGTTGTTGCTATTGGCCGCTTTTACTTTATGGCAAACGCTGGGCCAACATAAAAAAACAGAACCGGCGCTTTATTGCAAAAGCCTATGGGTAATGATGGCCATTAATACCTGCTTTGCGGGTTTTTCGTTGTTTTTTTCTAACCCTTTTGGCCGCTTAAATCCCATGCCCACCGAGGGGATGGATTTGAACCCTTTACTGCAAGATCCCGCTTTAGCTATTCACCCTCCCTTGCTATATAGTGGCTATACTGGTTTTTCTATCGCTTTTGCCTTTGCTATAGCGGGTTTATGGCAAAGAAATAAAGCATGGGCTGTATGGGCTAGAAAACCAGCCTTATTGGCTTGGGGGTTGTTAACCTTAGGTATTATGCTGGGTTCATGGTGGGCTTATTATGAATTGGGCTGGGGCGGTTGGTGGTTCTGGGACCCCGTGGAAAATGCCTCGCTTATTCCATGGTTGGTGGGGGCAGCCCTTATCCATTCATTAGTAGTAATTCAAAAACGGCACATATTACAGCATTGGGGGGCTTTATTGGCCATTCTTACCTTCAGCTTGTGTTTGATGGGGGTATTTCTGGTGCGTTCTGGTGTGCTTACTTCCGTGCATGCTTTTGCGGTGGATCCCGCCAGAGGGCTGGTAGCTTTAGCTATTTTAACGCTGTTTGGTGGTGGGGGCTTATTCATTTACGGGGTGCGTGCCCGTGATTTGCGTTCACCGTCTGAGATTGTAATGTTTAGCCGTGAGGGCATGTTATTGTTCAATAATATGTTATTACTGGCCAGTGCTGGTGTGGTATTGATTGGCACATTATACCCTTTATTTATTCAGGCCATTGCCAATAAAGCCATTTCAGTGGGGCCACCATATTTTAACCGCAGCTTTGTGCCGATTATTTTTATACTCACCGCATTTTTAGGGTTAGGGCCCATGCTGGCGTGGGGTGGGGCAGGTTTATGGCGTAAGCGTTATGGTGGGCCATTATTGGTAACATTGGCTGCAGCTTCTGTGCCTTTTATTTTCGGCTTATCCCAACCTTTTTATGCAGCGATGGGGTTAGCCATGGCCAGTTGGTGTATTGCTCCCATGCTATGGATGGGCTGGCAACAACGCCGGCAATTATCGCCCATCATGCCCATGCTGTTAGGGCATATTGGTTTGGGCATCACTATTGTGGGGGTAACAGCTGCTTCTTGCTGGCAGACAGAAAAAACAGCCATAGTAACCGTAGGACAATCCATGGAAATAGGCCAATATCGGCTAGCGTTTAATGATCTGCGCCCTAAACAAGCGGCTAACTTTCAAGCCATTGCAGCGCATATTGATGTATATGAGGGCAATGATTACCAAGGCAGCACTGAACCATCCTTGCGCTGGTATCAATTTGCGCAGCAGCGCACCACCGAGGCAGGCTTATTATGGCGGTGGAATGGCATGATATTTATCACCATTAGCCCAGCCGATGTGAAAAAAACGCCAGAGCAATTGATGCCATTGAATAAGGAATGGCCGAAAGAATGGCAAATACATGTGAGGTTTCACCCATTTATTTATTATATCTGGTGGGGGGCAATCATCATGGCTATGGGTGGCTTGTGGCCTATCATCACCCGCAATATAAGGGCGAAGAAGCAATGAAAATCAAATCGCCCCTGCTTATTCGTTTTTTTAAGGATTTCATGCCCCTGATGATTTTTGGCATGATGGGCTTATATTTTGCTGTACAGTTGGTGATGATTCCTGAATTATTACCAACCCCCACGGCCTTAAAAAATCGCCCTGTACCAGCAATCAGCCTGCCCTTATTGGATAGCGAAGAAAAGCTGGATGAGAAAAAATTGGGGGAAGGGGCGGTTATTATTCATTTTTTTGCTAGCTGGTGTGCCCCTTGTCGGGCAGAGCAGCCCATGTTATTGCAATTGGCCTATCAGCATCAACGCCCGATTATAGGTATTGCTTATAAGGATACGCCAGAAAATATCAGGAAATATTTACAAGAAACAGGCAATCCATACACTAAGGTGGCCTTGGATGAAAATGGTTTAACCGGTATAGATTTTGGTATTAATGGTGTACCAGAACTTTATGTGGTGGATGCGGCGGGGCTTATTCGCTACCGTTATGTTGGGCCTTTAACCAAAGCCATCATGGTGGAAAAAATTTTACCGCTGATGAATGGAGAAACTGTTCAGTGAAGCAATATTGGTGTGTGGTTATTTTTTGTGCTTTTTCATTAGCAGCGCCAGTGCAGGCAAGTGTTTCTGTGGATATGGCCATGGAACAAACGGCCCATGCTTTGGGGCGTGAGTTGCGCTGCCCCGTTTGTGAAAATGATACGATTGAAGATAGCCAAACCTCTCTAGCTGCCGATTTGCGGGCAATTATTCGGGCGCAATTAGCGGCGGGCAAATCCCCCCAAGAAATAAAAACATGGCTGGCTAGCCGTTATGGTGAAAAAATATTATTAGAGCCTGAATTATCGGCACAAAATCTATTATTATGGCTAGCCCCCGCTTTATTACTGCTATTAGGTGGGTATGGGGTTTATAGCGCAATCAGGAAAAAACCATGAGCGTTACCGAAATTTTTTTCTGGTTGGTGATGGCCGTGCTTTGTGTGGCACCATTGGCTTTTGTGGCGGCGCCATTTTTTGCAAAAACGCCAGAGGATCACCCCACACAAAATCAACTATTTGAATCAGTTATCTGGAAAAAGCGACTGCTGATAATATTATTTATTTTATTTGGTGGGTTAGTGCCCATCATTTATGGGGTGGGGGGTAACCCTTCTCTGGTTGAGCCGCCACCAACCTTGCAGCAGGAAACAGAATCGCAAGAAGATGCGCGTGCCATGGGCAAACGCATGACCGCTCAGTTACAACAGCGGTTAGAAAAAGAGGGTGGCAGTGCAGAAGAATGGCAAAAACTAGCCAAAAGCCTAGTGGTATTACAACAGCCAGAGGCCGCCATGGCCGTATTAGACAAGGCGTTGGGTCACTTTCCTGAAAATTTGGACTTGCTCACCAATTTTTTGGAAAATTCTTACATGTTGGAAACAGAGATTCCCGATAAAACCGCAGCAATAGCGACGAAGTTGTTGCAGATAAAAACCGAGCCTTCCAGCCCCTATTATCTGGCGCATTATTTATTAGGGCTTTATGCCTGCCAACATCATCAAAAGGCAGAAGCCGAGATTCATTGGCAAAAACTGCCCGATAACTTCCCTCAACAGCCCCATTGCCCATAATTATATTGAAATAAAATCGTTTTTGTGTAAAATAACGAAAAATTTACAATAAAAAATTATTGAGGTGGAGATGGACGCTGCTGCATTGATCAATGCTGTTGAAGGGCTAGTTAATCAAGAAATATCGCCAATAGATTTTGCCGACAATCTTTATTTGCAACCCGATGTATTTGTGGCGGCGTTGCAAGAGCGGCCAGCCTATGCAGCCACCGTGCTGGCGCAATGTTTGATGATGGAGCAGCCACCAGCCGCCATAGAAACCATTAAAGACTATATTATTGATTATTATAGTCACACGGCTTCCGTGCCCCAATTAACACGTTTTATTGTGGCGGCAACAGAGATCAGTATTGATGAAAGCAATATGTTTTCTGCCAACATCAAACAAGATATTGGGGATCTGGCCAATGAATTGTTATTTCTTCCCATCGATGATGATTCATTAGCAAACAGGCAACAAGCTGCAGCGTTACAGACACAGTTACTGCTTAATGCAAAAGAAGCCGCTCTTGTTATCAGCAACGCTAAAATACCAGAGCTGTATGATATTGGTCGTATGTATCATCTTCTCAATGGGGATTTTAATGATGATGTGGAGAGAGAGGAAGAGGCTGCTCTATTAGCTAACCCTAGCCAATGGCTATATGATACAGAAATAAAAACAGGAAGAATAGCAGCTTTTTTATTGGTGATGGATGATTTGGGAGCCACTAATAAATTATCCCCGCAAATATTGAATGCTTATCTTCAGGTTCGGCAATTTATTACCGAAATATTGCCCGAATGGTACGATGATACCCCTGAATATCGTCGCCGAACCCTGCAAGAGGAAATAGCACAACAGCAACAAACTTTGCTATTGGTGAGTTCTGCAACATTTTTTGAAGAATTGAATAGTAGCGATTTAGAAGGATTGCAGCAAGAGGTAGCTCTTACCGCGCACCGTGGTTATACCGATAAAAATACGCTGATTAATTATGAAGTGGCTATAGCAGATATTGAAGGCGGGGAGGATTGGCAGCATCGGCTAAGAATAGAAAACTGGCTAAAAAGACAATGGCGGCAGGGAGAAAAATATGAGCATGGTTTTGCTATTGTTGAAATAGAAGAGCGTTTACAACAACCCAATCTATCATCAAAAGTTGTAACAGCTTTAAAAAATATGCAGCAGATTGCACAAGAGTATTTTACAGCTAAACCCCTACAGCCAAGGGGTAAAATTACCGAGCCAGAGCGCACACTTAAATATTGCCGTATTTACAAAAGAATAGACAGCCTAGAAGGGGAAGTGCCGGGTTTTAATGGTATTAAAGATTGCTTGTCTAATCTAGAAAAGGCCTGCCAAAATACGCGATTGGAAGAGCAGGGAAATTTTGAAGAATCGCATTTAGCTGATCCCAAAAACTCGGGCAGAAAATTAGAAATTGGCCGCTATTTAGCCTTAGCCGAAGATGTATTGACGAGTGGGACTAAACCACAAAAAGAAACAGCTGAATTTCTATTGGATTACTTAAATTATTATGTTAGCGCCGCAGGCCATGAGATAGAACACGATATTTTAGGCTGCAAACAACATTTTATAGAAATATATATACATACCCATATACTTGAAAAGCAAGGTTTGGATTTAGCGGCTAAAAAATTTCTGGATGGTTTATCTCAACCCGCTATTGCTTCTAGATTTGCGGCCGAACTGGATTTATTTAATGTGACGAGTGAAGCGGACGCCATAGAGCTCAGCATGACGGCGCGTATAAAAAACTATATTATTGCTAGCTATTTTACTTCAGGCAGAGAAGAATTGTTCTTGAAAAATCGTGGTACGGCGTTGCCATGGCAACAATCTACTCCAGAAGAAGATGAGAAGAGGCAAGCCTTGGAGGCCATGGCGCAGTTTGATCCGCATCAGCATATTATGGAGTATTTATATGCAACGCCGGTTCATCGATTAGCCACCCCTTTAAGCGGTGCTTGTGCGCTATTAGCGGTTGAGCAGGCCATTGCATTCGACCCTTCAAGAAAAGAATTAGCCGAACAGCTATTACCATTATTGTGCAAAGCCATAGAAAATGCCGATATGGGGGAGCAAACAACAATAATTAAGGAAGAAATTACAAATTGGCTGGGGTTGGCTGAACAGCATTTAGATTTTTTACCCCATGAAGAGATAAAAGATTATCAAAAATTATTAGAAGCTTTTAAGTACCCAGCAACCATGGCCAATTATCAGGCCATAGCATTGGCGGGTATTGATGCTATAGAATCGGGAGCTGTTATTGTCACTTCTGGGCAACAACAAGCGCTGCGTGATTTTTCACAGCAAATAGAAACTTTTATGAATGGCGATATGTTTGATGCAGCGTTTAAGGAGGATTTTTATAGAGAATACCCTAAACAACGGGTGAATATTGCTATTTCTACCTTAATTGAAGCGCAATTGCCTGAATTATCAGCCATCCAGCATCTATTGAGCAATAAGGAAGCAATAGGTAAATTCTGCATGGTGGATGATTTGATGATCTATAATTTATTCACACCAGACGCTGAATTTGATCATCTGGCTGAGCGTTTTTTTGCCGGCGTTTCGGTGGCCAAAGAAAGAATAGAGCAATCAATACAACCCCTGTCTGCGATGATGGGAATAATTATCCCTGCCATGAATGAAGCCTTGGGCTATTTAGAAAAACAGTTCAATAAATTGGATCAAGAATCGAATCAGCAGAATAGAATAGGGCATCGCAATGAAATGGGATATATGCAGCGGGTTGCATATATTAAAAACACGGAATATGGCAATAATCGTAACAATCATGGAAAGAATATGGGGAACACAAAACCAGAAGCCAATTTTTAGAATTGCTGCTTGTTTTTTTTCTGGTTATAAGGAGGAAAACAGGTGGTGAGTGATGATGGTTGTTCCTGAATATGTGGTGTTTGATCTTGGGCGTGTGGTAGTACAGTGGGATATTAATCTCATTTTTTCACGTTTTTTTGACCAATCTCCATTGTTGGATCATTTTTTAGGGAATGTTTTTACCGATAATTTCATTCATTCTACTGATTTAGCTGATTCTCTGCAGCCTGAATTGCAGAAATTAGCGCAAAAATTCCCCCAATATCAGCAAGAAATTATGGCCTTTGATGCATTATGGTTTGATGCGCTGCCTGATTTTGTGCCAGGGATTATTGATCTCATCAAACAATTACAGCATCAATCCATGCCCTTATACGCAATTACCAATTATAATGGCCAGAAATATGATGAAAGCCCCGCGCATGGTTATGATTATCCAGCCATGTTTATTGATGTAGCCGTGTCTGGAAAATTGGGGATAGCAAAGCCAGATAAAAGGATTTTTCAGTATTTATTTGACAAAAACGCTTTGAATCCGCAAAAAGGCTTGTTTATTGACGATAAGCCAGCCAACATAGAAGCCGCTTGTGGGTTAGGAATGCAAGGAATTATTTTTCAAGATACGCAGCAATTGCGTCAAGCGCTCAAATTATTAGGGTTAGAAATTGGTCATGCAGCAGTGGCTAGCCCAATCATTCACGGTAATAACAAAGCAATGGGGATGTAAATGACATCGGTGTTGGTGGTTAATGGCCCCAATCTTAACCTTTTGGGAATGCGAGAGCCAGAAATTTATGGCTCGGATACATTGGCCGATCTGGAAGCATATGTGCGTGAACATGCGCATCATGTGGGGATTGATGTGGATTTCCGCCAATCAAACCATGAAGGAGAAATTATCGGCTGGTTGCAATCTGCTGCATCTTTGCACGATGCGATTATTATTAATGCGGCGGCTTATTCACACACTTCCATTGCTATAGCAGATGCGTTAAAAGCTTGTTCCTTACCAATTATTGAGGTGCATTTATCCAATATTTTTTCCAGAGAGCCGTATCGCCATCATTCTTATATTGCGCCATTGGCCAAAGGAGTGATTTGTGGATTAGGAAAAAATGGCTATAAACTTGCTCTCATTGCTATTGCTCAATTATTCGATAAACAATAATAGAAAAAATCATGCCATTTATAGATATTGATACCGATACCATTCGTCAGCTTGCTGATATTATGCGTGAAACTGGCCTCAGTGAGGTTGAAGTTTCTGAAGGTGAAAAGACAGTGCGTGTAGCAAGGGCTGTGTTTCAGCCAGCGGCTGGTGCCGTCCCTACCCATGTGGTGGCAGATTATGCAAGCCAGCAGGTACAAGCACCCAGAGCCGCGGCAGTAGCTGATCCATTACCCGTTAATGGGCGCATTCTTTCCCCCATGGTGGGCACGGTGTATTTACAATCCGAGCCATCCTCTCCGCCATTTGTGAGGGCGGGGGATAATGTAAAACCCGGCGATACTTTGCTGATTATAGAAGCCATGAAAGTGATGAACCCAATTAAGGCTGAAAAAGCAGGGGTGGTAAAGCAGATATTGGTCAATGATGGTCAACCTGTGGAATTTGGTGAAGCCTTAATGATTATTGAATAGGGAGGGCATGGTTATGTTTTCCAAGGTTCTTATTGCTAATCGCGGCGAAATTGCGTTGCGTATTCATCGGGCCTGCCGTGAAATGGGTGTTCATACGGTAGCGGTGCATTCCACGGCGGATGCCGATGCCATGCATGTGCGCTTGGCGGATGAAAGTGTGTGTATAGGCCCTCCTTCTTCGCGTGATTCGTATCTTAATATTCCTTCCATTCTGTCGGCGGCGGCAATTACTGGCGCCGATGCTATTCACCCCGGTATTGGTTTTTTATCGGAAAATGCTCGCTTTGCTGAAATGGTAGAAGCGCATGGCTTCACCTTTATTGGCCCTTCGCCTGAACATATAAGAATGATGGGTGATAAGTTGGTTGCCAAGCACACCATGCAGCGCTTTGGTGTGCCAACCATTCCGGGCTCAGAGGCTGCTATTGAAGATGAGGTAGCAGGTGCACAATTAGCAGAAACTATTGGTTATCCCGTGTTAATTAAGGCATCGGGTGGTGGTGGTGGTAAAGGAATGAAGGTGGCAAGAAGTGCCGCTGAATTTGTTGATTCTTGGAAATTGGCGCGTAATGAAGCCCGTGCTGCTTTTGGTAATGATCAAGTCTATATGGAAAAATATCTTGATCGGCCACGCCATATAGAAATTCAAGTGATGGGTGATAAGCATGGTAATGCCATTCATTTAGGTGAGCGCGATTGTTCTATTCAGCGCCGCCATCAAAAACTGATTGAAGAGGCGCCATCGCCAGTATTAACCCCTGAACAACGCGAATTTGTTGGCGGTTTGGCTGTAAAAACCGCTAGGGAAATAGGCTATTGTGGTGCCGGTACTTTTGAATTTTTATATCAAGATGGTGAGTTTTTCTTTTTAGAAATGAATACCAGATTACAAATTGAGCACCCCATTACTGAAATGGTAACGGGGATTGATTTGGTGCGGGAGCAATTGCGGGTAGCCGCTGGCTTGCCTCTTTCTGTAAAACAAGAAGATATAAGCTGGCGAGGGGTGGCTATTGAATGCCGTATTAATGCAGAAGACCCCGTAAATTTTATTCCCAGCCCTGGTTTGGTGGTTGGTTATCATCCCCCAGGTGGTTTAGGGGTGCGTGTGGATAGTGCCCTTTATGCAGGATATAAAGTGCCACCGCATTATGATAGCTTGATTGCTAAATTAATTGTACATGGCAAAACAAGAGAAGAATGTTTGTTACGTTTGCGGCGCAGTTTAGAAGAATTTGTGGTGGAAGGGGTTAATACTACCTTGCCATTGCATCAAAAAATTATTGAAGAGCCAGAATTTCAGCGTGGGGATTATACCATTCACTGGCTTGAAAATTTTCTTGAAAAGCAGGCGCAGCGTTGAGGTTGATGGCGTTGGTGGGATTGGGTGAACATTAATAAAGCCAAGGCTTTGTGGCTATAGAATTTATAAATAACGTTATTTACCCAAGCCCACATCACTCCTCAAGAGGGCAGCTTTTATAGCCAGCCCATTTTATGTGAATGTGGTTATATCAATAAATTATATAAATATTTACTATAATAAAACAATCCGCTATTGTGGCCATGAATAACAAATAAGTCAGTAACTTTATTTTTTGTTGCTTTTTGTGAAGTGGGATTGGCCATGAACTGGAAACGCTTAAAAGCTTGGATGCTTTTGCCGCTTGTTGTGTCAGGGTTGAGCTGGCCTTTATTATCACTTCTTTTTCAACAAAAAGATGGAGAGTTAGAGGTAAAAAAATCCCCCCAACCGTCTTCCTCTCCCCCTCAAACTTCAGTTTTATCCTCTTCTGAAGGCGCTACAACCTATCTGCGGTGTATGCTGAACGATAATCGCAACCCAACGCAAAATAAAGGCGCGTGGCCAGTGGCCATGATTACTCTACCCAAAGAAAAAAATGAAAAATTATCCTTAACCCAGAGGTTTAAGGATGCTTGTATAGTGGCTGGTGGGAAATATGAAGAGGGCTGGCCAGTTTTTGCAGAGCCATCGCGAGCTTTTTATGATTTAGCACAAAAAGGGGATCTGAAAACCTGTATCACTGCTGATAATGTTACCCTGTCCGCGGTGGTTTTTCCTATTAGTTCCAGTAATTTGGTACAACGAAACTGGAATATAGTTCTAGAAGAATCGTGCAAGGCTTTGAAAAAATCTCTTCCTGATGCTAGCATAAAACAATATAACCGTAGCCCTTGAGCGTTCTTATTATATTGCCATTATTATAGCTGATTGATGCAGCGATGTTTCCACACGCTATCAATCAGCTATGATGTATAAAAACTAATGTGCCTTAATAATATTAAGTGTTATTAAGCTGCGGCATCCAAAGCGCTGGACGGACGCTTTTCAACCACTTCATCAATCAAACCAAAAGCCTTAGCTTCGTGGGGATCCATGAATTTATCACGCTCCATGGCTTGTTCAATCACATCCAGCGGTTGGCCTGTGTGTTTGATATAAATATTATTCAGCCTTTCACGCAGTTTGATGATTTCTCTGGCCTGAATTTCAATATCGCTGGCTTGTCCTTGCGCGCCGCCAGAAGGCTGATGCACCATGATTCTAGCATTGGGCAGAGAAAATCTTTTGCCTTTAGCACCGCCCGCCAATAATAACGACCCCATAGAAGCTGCTTGGCCAAGGCATACGGTGGAAATATCTGGGCGGATATATTCCATGGTATCGTAAATGGCAAGACCAGACGTCACAACACCACCAGGGGAGTTAATGTAAAGCGAAATATCCTTGGTTGGATTTTCTGATTCTAAAAATAGCAACTGAGAACAAATAAGGCTGGAAATAGCATCATTAACGGGGCCCACCAGAAAAATAATCCGTTCTTTCAGCAAGCGCGAATAAATATCATAGGATCGTTCACCACGGCTGGTTTGTTCAATAACCATTGGAACGAGGGTGTTCATGGTGAAGTCTGCAATGCTCATACCGATTTTACCTGTTGTTTGACTAATAAAAAATACTGTAACCCCTATATTTCTTGTTCGTCAACCACAAAGCATTTACAATCGAAACACAATCTGTAGCGATGATGGAAAAAAACAATGACATATTCACAGCGCCACCAAACCCAATATTCGGGTGTTTCTGCTGATATTCAGGCAGAAGCCATGATGCTGGCCAATATGTTTAGTGCAATATCCTTACCCAATTCACGCAGTTTTCAAACAGGTTGGCGCGAGGGAAATCATCCCAACAGACAAAAGGCACGGGCGGGTGAATTCTGGCAATATCGCCCCTACATGGCTGGGGATGATGCTTCATCTATCGATTGGAAGGCCAGTGGTCGTGGTGCGCAGCTTTTAGTGCGGGAAACAGAAAGAAAAGTGCCGGCTAAAATATATGGTTGGATTGATTCATCGCCATCAATGAATTTTAGTAGTGAAACAGTTGCAACCACTAAGCATCGAAGGGCGGCATTATTACTAACAGCCTTATCGATTCTATTGCGCAAAGCTGGGGAAGAGTGGCAATTTACAATGTTGCCGGATCAACCCTTATTGCCTGAAGAGCCAGCTTCTGAGTTAAAAAGACGAACTGGCAGCAGATTATCTGCCTTTCCATGCGTGCGTGGTAGCACTTTAATTTTGGCCAGTGATTTTTTATTTAACCTTGAAAAATTGCGAGAATTTATTTTGTTGCAAAATAGCCAGAATATTCGAGTGTTGGGGTTGCAAATTCTTGATCCTCAGGAAATTGACTTTTCCTATCAAGGCCATTGTTTGTTTGAGAGCATGGAAAAAGAAGGCAAAAAATCAATCAGTGAAGCGGCGGATTTACAACAATTTTATCAGCAAAAATTTCTTATCCATCAACAAACACTTAGCCAACATTTTATGCCACGGCTTGGTTTCTTTTCGGGTTTAAGCACTAAAGGCGGTACATTTATGCATAACACAAACGAGCCGCCTTCACGCGCATTAGAAAATCTACGGTTGATGGTTATAGATCAGTAAAAAACCTTATCTATTGTTTTATACTGGCAAAATTACCTGAACCATTTTGGGTAATGCTAGCAAAATTATTGGCACTGTTTTGTACAATGCTGGCTATATTATTTTGGCCATTTTGGGTAATACTAGCAAAGTTTCCGTAGCTTTGCTGTTCAATTTTTGCGCTGTTATTGCTTCCTTGGGTATCAATAAGGGCATAATTATCGTAGCCTTGCTGTTCTACGCTAATATCATGGCCGCTACCATCAATACGGGCGGCAATGTAGTTATTAGAAAAAGGCGTTTGGTTGAATAGCAGACTACTTTCATTAATGGTCGTTTCAGAGGCAGTGATGTTAATATTATAGCCATTTTCATCCTGTTCTGCCATGGCGGGCGGGGTAATTGATGTGGCTAAAATGCCAACAAATAGAGTATAAATAAATTTATTGTTAATAGCCATGGCATCCTCACATTTTCTATTGTATTTTTCCTTCCCTCATCATGCATTTGTTTGGTAAATTAACACTTAAATAGAATCGTTATTTTCAGGATTAATCTTGGCAATAAGATCAAAAACATCTTGAAACATTGATTCGGTTAGGCGCCCAGTGTTGGTATTATAGCGCGAGCAATGGTAGCTATTATAAAGTTTTAGGCCATTTTTCAGGGTAAAAGCCGCACCATGAGCAAAGCGATATTGGCTTGGCTTCTCTTGAAATGTTTTGAGAATGGCCTTGTGGGCATCATGTCCTAAAGCCAAAACAGCCTTTAAGTGAGGAAAACGGCTGAAATCAGAGCGTAAAAATTGGTTGCATTGTGTAATTTCTTCCGCAATCAGTTTGTTTTGTGGAGGAACGCAGCGCACGGCATTGGTAATATGCACGCCTTTCAGGGTAAATCCATCATTGATATGTCGGCCATAATCGCCGCTGGCTAGGCCCATTTTTTTTAAGATCGGGTAGAGCCATTCACCGGCACCATCCCTTGTAAATGGTCGGCCAGTTTGGTTAGCGCCTTGCAGGCCGGGTGCCATGCCGACCACTAAAAGCCATGGATTAGTATCGCCAAATGAAGGAACTGGCCCATTGAAGAAATGGGGGTATAATTTGCGGTTTTCATCACGAAATGCAGCCAATCTTGGGCAGAGCATACAATCATGATCGGGGGCTGTGTGCGGGTGCGGGGTAAACAGACGCATGGTGCTTTTTCTTGCCTTAATGAAAAAAATGGTTTACATAGCAAGTTTGATGAAATTATTCAATGATTTTACAGCTTGATGGATTTCAGGCATTAGATATTTGGTTTGGGGAGAGCAGAATAATGGCACGCGTTACCGTTGAAGATTGTATTGACAAAATCACTAATCGCTTTGATTTAGTAATGATTGCAGCACAGCGTGCCAGAGAAATTGGCGCCGGCGCACTTATTCATGTGGATCGTGATAATGACAAAAACCCAGTTGTATCACTGCGTGAAATTGCAGAGCGCAAGGTAGATATTAATCTGCTCCAAGATTCAATCATCAGGGGCTTACAGCGTGTGCAGCCACCAGAGGATGAAAGTGATATTTTGGATGTGATGGAAGGCGAACAGCAAAGCTGGATGGCCGATACAGTTTCTGCCGCTGATGTGGCCAGTGGTTTTGGTGAAGATGATGGCGATGATGATTTTGCCATGGATGAGCCGGATTTAGTAGCCGAGGGCGATTTATCCGACGATAATTTTTAATCCAAGCTTATGAGTAGCGATCAGCTAATATTGGCTGGTGAAGCCATTAATTCTCGTCTTTTGGTGGGTACGGCTGGTTATCCCAACCAGAAGATATTGCTTGATTGCCTGAAGGCAACAGGCACCGAAATTGTTACCATTTCTATTCGCCGTATCAATTTGGTAAAAGAGGGTGGTGAAGAAAATATATTGGGGCTATTGGGGGGCGGTGCCTACCGGTTGTTGCCCAATACTGCTGGTTGTACCACTGTAAAAGATGCTGTGTTTACTGCAGAATTAGCCCGTGAAGCCTTGGGTACCAATTGGGTTAAGTTAGAACTTATTGGTGATTTAGACACATTATATCCCGATAGCACCCAATTGCTGGAGGCAGCCACCATTTTAGTTGATAGGGGATTTGAAGTTTTTCCCTATTGCAGCGATGATCCTGTTTTATGTCAAAAATTGGCTGATATTGGCTGCGTTGCGGTGATGCCTTTGGGATCATTAATTGGTTCAGGGCAGGGGATTAACAATCCCGCTATGCTAGAGCTTATTTGTGAGCGCTCTTCTGTGCCCGTGATATTGGATGCAGGGGTGGGTACGGCTTCTGATGCGGCGTTGGCTATGGAATTGGGTTGTAGCGCCGTGTTATTAAATACAGCCATTGCTAAATCCCTGCAGCCTTTATTGATGGCGCGTGCCATGCGTGCAGGGGTAGAGGCAGGGCGATTAGCAAATTTGGCTGGTCGTATTCCTAAAAAATTTCATGCCGAGGCTTCTAGCCCAAGGTTAGGGTTAGTGGGGAGTTAATGGATATTTCTTATGAAGGTTTTTCCTTTGATATAATAGAGCGCGCCAAAACCAGCAAGGCACGGCGTGGTGTATTGATGACGCCGCATGGTGCGTTGGAAACACCCAATTTTATTTTTTGTGGCACCAAAGCAGCCATGAAGGGTGTGACGATGCAGCAAATGAAGGAGGCCAATACATCTATTGTTTTGGCTAATACTTATCATTTGTTGGTGCAACCTGGGGCGGATGTTATTGAGCGTTTGGGTGGTTTACATCGGGTAACGGGCTGGAATGGCCCAATGTTAACCGATAGCGGTGGTTTTCAGATTTTTTCGATGAATCATCGTTCTATTTCCAGTGAAATTAAGGGGCGTGGTTTTCAAGGTCGTGAAATTTCTTTGTTGAAAATAGCTGAAGAAGGCGCCACTTTTCGGGCTTATAATGATGGCCGCGCGCTATTTCTTTCACCAGAAAAAGCAATGGAGATTCAGTGGCAACTGGGCGCTGATCTTGTGGTACAGCTTGATGAATGTACGCCTTTTCATGTTTCTCGTGATTATACCGCCAAATCATTAGCCAGAACATGGCGTTGGGGCGATCGTTGTTTGCAGCGTTTTTCACAATTTGTGCCCGGAAAACAGGCGGTGTATGGTTTATTGGGCGGCGGTATTTATGAAGATTTGCGCAGAGCATCTGGTGATTATACCAGAGATCGAGCTTTTTTTGGTACGGCCATTGGCGATTGTATGGGCAGCACCAAAGAAGAATTGTATCAGGTAACCGCTTGGGCCATGGAGAGCGCACACCCTGATCGCCCTGTTCATTTGTTGGGTATTGGTGGTATTGCAGATATTTTTGAGGGTGTTGCTCTTGGGGTGGATACATTTGATTGCGTGGCTCCTACCCGCATGGCGCGTCATGGCTGGGCCTTGTTAAAGGGCAGGGGTAGTGAGCGTTTGAATTTGCGCAATAGCCGTTTTCGAATGGATACTAATCCCATCGATTCAACTTGTGGCTGTTATAGCTGTAAAAACTTTTCTCGGGGCTATATTCATCATTTGATCAGGGCACAGGAAATTTTGGCTGGTCAATTACTCTCTATTCATAATGTTTTCACGATGAATCGGTTGTTGGCTGATATTAGGCAGGCAATCACGGCCGATACATTAGCACAGGTAAAAAAAGAATGGCTGGAAGGGGACTGTGGTTAGAAGTACTGTGGTGTTAATAAAAACCACCGCTCTATCTTATCGTCATTCCATCTTATCAGTGATTATTTTCCATGGCAGGCCATGCTGATGCGCAGATATTCCTGCGGGCTATCAATATCTTGCTGCATTTTATCCCTAATGGTGAACATCTGTTCAGCGGCTTCTTGTACTTGTTGATCGACTTTAGTAAATAAAGCTTGGCGGTTTGCATCTGTCAGCATGGAAGAAAATGGGCCGATAACACCGGTTCGTATGACTTGTTTTTCTGCCGCTTGCCGTATTTGTCCAGCAAATTTGCGCACCACTATTCTATCCGCTTCCACATGTTTAAGTTCATGGTTATATATTTCTTGGTGTAAACAAGAGCCTTTAGGGTAATCTTTGGCAACATGCACGGTAGAATCAAGAGAAATGGTAATCAGCACCCTTGAGATACTAATGCAGCTTTCTTTTTCTTCAGGGAAGCTGGAGATCTGAAAATTCGTAACTTGTGATAATTTTACATTGCCCACAGTGAGGCCACCAATTTTGCCCTGAGACATGGCTTGTGCCGCTCTAGAATCAACGCGAGAATGGCTGAGTTCTGCAATCGATTTATTGTAGTTAAAGCGTGGGTATGAATCTTCAATATTCAAATCAACAGTGGGTTGCCCCATCTTAGGGCACGAGGATGCATTTGCCGTGTTGCTCAGCAAAAATAGCCAAGCCACGGCTAAGAACAGCGCAATTGCGATTTTTTTCCATGATAGGAAAGAGCTATTTTTTCCTGCTGAGTAAAAAATGACACGCCTCACTTGCTTATATGCTTTATTGTAACGCAGAAAAGAAAATTCTTCATGCTAAAAACGTATTATGCTTTCAATAAAAAACATGCTCGAATAATATGATGACAAGTAAAGTATGATACGACAAGATAAATATGGCTAGATTTTCTATTAAACAGTAATTTATTTCAATAGAAACTAAATTTTTATTTTTTTGTTGGTAATCTTGAGATTGAGCTAAGTTGTAATTTTTGAAGATATAGGGAACAGATAGTGTTATTCGATTTAATCGCAGCACCCGCTTTGGCACTTCAGCTGGCATCAGCAACGACATCTTGTCCTTTAATGCCTAAGCCAAGGATTATTGTTGAGCAAAAGCCGGTTGAGGTTTATGTCGATAAATCATTGTCTGCCTCAGCCATTGCTAAGTTACAGCAGGCACGCATACCCAAAATAAATGCAGCCTATCGTCATTCTGGTGCCATTACCGAAAGTCAGGTGAAAGTATCGCCTAAAATAGAATATCGCGTTAAAACAAATGCAACAGGGCAGGTTTGTTTTGCCATCCGCGATATTAGGCTTGAAATGACTCCCATATCAACTGTTTTCATTGCGTGGGAGCATCCTGTTAATAGTTGTATGTCCACGGCATTGTGGCAGCATGAGTTAAATCATGTGCAGGCTAATATTCAATCCGTGCAAATTGGGCAACAAATATTGGCAAAAGTTGCTAGAAAATCGGCTATTCATGCAGGGGTGGTAGGGCCAGTATCAAGACAGGCAATGTTTGATTCTGATAAGGCAACGAAAGCCCGTATTGCTCAAGATTTGAAGATTGCTGTTGCTAATATTGATCAACAACGAGGATTGATTGCTGATGGTATTGATACGGTGAAAACCTATCAGAAACTTTCTACGCTATGCCCTGATCGAAAAATTGCGGTGGAAACTAAAAAATGATTTTTATGCATAAAAGCGCAGCTTCATAAAAAAAGCTTGCTAATAATGGTGGCCTTGTGCTGACTATAGTTCTGTTTCATGGCTATTTACCTTGGAAGTTCCAGCATCTTGTAGTAAGGGTGCTGAGTTAAGATCGTAAAAAATCAGGTGACGTACATTCTGGTGACTAGCCAGACGATAAACCCAGTAAACATTAATATTTTATGAGATGGTAGAAATGCAAGTTGTTCAAACCAGTGCAGAAGGACTAAAGCGGGAAGTTAAGGTAACGGTACCATCGGCTGATGTATCGCAGATGGTGGAGAAACGTCTGGAGGAGCTCGGTTCTACGGTTCGTATGCCTGGTTTTAGACCTGGTAAGGCTCCTAAGGATATATTGTTACGCCGTTTTGGTGATAGCGTAAAAGGCGAAGTATTGCAGCGCTTGATTGATGAGACATCGCGTCAGGCAATGAATGATAATAATTATCGTCCGGCATTAAAGCCGCAAATAGCCGTTGAACGTTTTGACGATGAGACTGGCCTTGAATATATCATGACCCTTGAAATTTTGCCAGATGTTGAGATTCCAGACCTTTCAGTGATTGAACTTGAAAAATTGGTAGCATTAGCTGGTGATGATGAAGTGGCTAAGGGGCTAGATAAATTGGCTGAAGCTTTTCGTCAAGAAATACAGCTAGAAGGCAATCCTGCTATTGAAAATGGTCAATTGGTTGAGATTGATTTTACGGGCACGGTTGATAATAAGCCTTACCCCATGCTGAGCGGTGAAGGTCACCGCGTGGTAATTGGTAGCCACCGTTTGATTGGTGATTTTGAGGAGCAGTTGATTGGTGTGAAAGTGGGTGGCACGAAAACAGTGACTATTACTTTACCCAATAATTTACCAGAAGCTGCTATTGCTGGAAAAGAAGCTGTTTTTGAAGTGTTGGTAAAGGCAGTTTATAAATTAGAAAAGCACGATCTTAATGATGATTTAGCTAAATCAGCCGGCAGAGAAAATCTTGAGGATCTGAAAAAAGCGTTGGGTGAGCAGATTGCAACCGAATCGGCTAATTTTTCAAGATTGCGTTTGAAGCGTCAACTGTTAGATGTTTTGGCTGAGAAAAATAATTTTGCTGTTCCACAAGGCATGATTGACATAGAGTTTGAAGGAATTTGGCAGCAATTTGTGCGTTTGCCAGAGCATGAACGTGATGAAGAAGATCGTCAAAAAACTGAAGAGCAGTTGAAAGCCGATTATCGCGCTATTGCTGAGCGTCGTGTGCGTTTGGGGTTATTGCTCAATGAAATTGGTCAGCGCCATCAAATCTCTATCACTAATGAACAGATGAATCACGCGGTGTTACGCAAAGCTCAAGCTAACCCACCGCAAGCGCGTCAGATTATAGAATTTTTCCGTAGCAACCGTCAGGCTCAGGCTCAATTACAAGCTGAAGTTTATGAGGATGCTGTGGTGGATCATATTTTGGCGGCAGCCAAGCTCAATGAAAAACAAGTCAGTTTTGAAGATTTGGTTAAGGATGTTGAAGATATATCGTAAAAATTAGTTGCTATAAGTCTATAAAAAGCTGGATGTGCCTTTCCAACGATTCAATATCAGGAAAGGCCTTCTGGCTTTTTTTATACGACGTTTCCTATAAGCAAAAACGATGATTGCAATATCATAAAAAAAGCGGTAAAAACAACCGATTAGTGAACAGCATAATAGATTCTCAATATAAGACTATCTATTGTGGCACCGTTAGTTTTTGAAAGGGCTGAGTGGGAGATGAGTAAGCAAGATTTATGGCTTGATCCATATGATGTTTTGGGGATTAATCGACCATATTTCGACGCCATCGATGCAGATGCTCAAGCCGAGCTTGTAGAAGAAAAGCGTAAGCAAGCCTTGCGTGCCTTTGCTGTCAATGAGGAGCTGCAAGCTAAAATTTCTTCTACGAGTCAATATCAAAAACATGTAGAGGTGATTGATATTTGTGTGGCCGTTTTGCTTAACACCACCGATAAAAGGTGGGATGAAAAACGAGAAAAAATTATACCTTATGATGATGTTTCTACTTCCATCATCTCTTTTTTGGATAGCTTCAGGGTAAATCTAGATAAGGCAAGCGAAAAATTAAGAAATATGAGTTTTTTTCCAGCCCCTGCACCATCTCAATCGCCGGCAGATATAAAACAACCGATAATTAACGATAATATTGAATCGCCGGATCCTTTTGAAATATTAGGGCTTGAGCGGGATGTTTTTTATAAAAATCCCACTCAACGGATTGAGATGGTAAAAGTAGCCCAAAGAAGATTGGTGGGTGATATTACTAATCAATATGGGGACACTGATCCAGAAGTTAAGGAGCAACTGCAAGCCATTCATCTAGCTGCGGATCTTTTACAAGATGAGCAGGCCTTATATTACTATGAGCAAACAAAGCTACAGGGTAGGGCGCGTTATCCAACGGCTTTAGATTTGCAAATGTTCCAACAGCAAGCTGGCCAATCCGTGGCCACCCATTTTAGTTTGCAAATTTTATCGTCCGAAGATCGAGAGAAATTTCAAGAATTCAACCAATATTACGAATCCGTTATTACTGAAATGCATCGAATAAGTGATGAACATCACCTATTGGCTAGGCGTCTGAATCAAAATATTATTGCCTATCAACCCGCTGATATTCTGGCTGCGTCGGATTATGTAACGCATGTGCTGGAACTTATTCACACAGCATATGAACAGGTGAAGGATTTATATGCCCCTCGTGAACTCTTCGCGGTTAAGGATGTTGAGCGGTTTGCTGGGTTATTGTCGGTTGAAGATAAAAAGCAATTGGTAACAATTTTGCAAATGCCTTACATCAATAAATCATTGACCAAATTCCAGCATGATGTCTTGGATTTTGTGGCCTCCAGCGCTGAAGCTATTGATCATCTGGCGGTGGCTAAATTTAATAAAACAATTATTAATGTAATAGGAACGGCAGTGAAGCCATCCAATATAGAAACGGTAGGGAATTTATCTTGCAAATTAGCTGCCGACATAGAACAGCAGCACGCGGATAACCAAACAATAGAAAGATTTCTGTTAGTATTAGCCAGAAAAACTCAACGTAGCCAAGATACGATCTCGTCTATATACCATGAGTGGCAGGAGGGTTGTGCTAGTCAGGCTTGGAAATATGGATTATCTTGGCTTAATGTGGAAAAAAATAAATATCGGCAATCTTTAGAATGTGTGATGGCGGATATTGTGCCTATTGCTTCCTATCAGTCGGTAATTAGAAATTTTATGAATGAGCCAACCGCGGAAAACAGAGAAATTTTTGATGAGGCGGCTAAAAAAATGGCGCACGTTGTTTCATTGCCCGATATAAAAGCAAAATCTCTTAGGCAGCCGACTAGTAAGCTGTTGACAGCGAGTGTTTAAGGAAAAATACGGGATATTAATAACATGAAACATTTATTCACGGCATGAAATCATATAATTTGTAATCTTGATATTGAGTTTACCAATTTATGCTTTAAGTTATGCCGTGATTATTTTCTTTATGTAGATATGCCGATGTCTTTACAAAAACCACTAAATAAACCATCTTCACCCAATTTTTCTTCTGGCCCTTGTGCTAAGCGCCCGGGGTGGTCGTTGGCTGTTTTAGAAAAAGCCTTATTGGGGCGGTCGCATCGTTCTGGCCCTGGTAAAGCGCGCCTTAAGCAAGTGATTGATTTAAGCCGCCAATTATTACAATTGCCCGATGATTATGTGCTGGGTATTGTACCGGCCTCAGATACGGGCGCGGTAGAAATGGCCATGTGGTCGTTATTAGGCCCGCGCGGGGTGGATATTCTGGCGTGGGAAAGCTTTGGTCAGGATTGGGTGACCGATGTGGTGAAAGAGCTGAAATTACCCGATGTGCGGGTTCTGGCTGCTGATTATGGGGCATTGCCTGATCTTAACCAAGTATCGCCAGAGCGAGATGTGGTGTTTTTGTGGAACGGCACCACCGCTGGGGTGCGTGTGCCCAATGCTGATTGGATCAGCGATCAACGCCAAGGCTTAACCATTTGTGATGCTACATCTGCCGTATTTGCCAACCATTTGCCTTGGCATAAGCTGGATGTGGTTACCTATTCATGGCAGAAAGTGTTGGGCGGTGAAGCGCAGCATGGTGTGATCGTGTTATCGCCAAAGGCAATAGCACGGCTTGAAAGCTATACCCCTGCTTGGCCAATGCCGAAGCTTTTTCGCATGACCAGCAAGGGCAAATTAAGTGCGGGCATTTTTCAAGGGGAAACCATTAATACCCCATCGATGCTTTGTGTGGAAGATGCGCTGGATGGTTTGTTGTGGGCCGAATCACAAGGCGGTTTACAAGGTTTAGTGGCGCGCGCCGATGCGAATCTAGCTTTAGTTGCAGAGTGGGTAGCAGCCAATGATTTTGTGGATTTTTTGGCCCAGAAGCCAGAAATACGTTCTAACACTTCTATTTGCTTGAAATTTATTGACCCATGGTTTGTGGCTCTATCCGCCGATGAGCAAGCCGAAAAAGCGAAAAAGCTGGCCTCCATGCTGGATAAAGAAGGTGTAGCCTATGATATTGCAGCCTACCGTTCTGCTCCGCCGGGGATAAGGATTTGGGGAGGGGCAACAGTAGAAAAAGCCGATATGGCGGCTGTGCTGGAATGGGTAAAATGGGCATTTTTTACCATTAAAGCAGAAGCTTAATTTGTGGCTGGCTGTTGGTAGCAATCAATTTGAGAACATCATATTATTTTTAGGAAATAGATTATGGCAAAAGTACTAATTGCGGATCAATTGAGCCCGCGTGCGGTTGAAATTTTTCAGCAAAAAGGGGTTGAGGTTGATGTAAAAACTGGCCTGCCACCCGCTGAATTGGCCGCGATTATTGGTGAATATGATGGGCTGGCCCTGCGCTCTTCAACCAAAGTTACGCGCGATATTTTAAGTGCCGCCACTAAATTGCGGGTGGTTGGCCGTGCTGGCATTGGTATTGATAATATTGATTTAGCAGCCGCCACCGAAAAAGGGGTGGTGGTGATGAACACGCCTTTTGGTAATTCTATTACCACGGCTGAACATGCCCTTTCTTTAATGTTAGCCTTAGCGCGCGATATTCCGCAGGCCAATGCCTCCACCAGAGCGGGTAAGTGGGAAAAAAATCGTTTCATGGGCGTAGAGCTTTATGGAAAAATTCTAGGGGTTATTGGCTGCGGTAATATTGGCGCGATTGTAGCGGATAGAGCCGTGGGCTTGAAAATGAAGGTGGTGGCTTTTGATCCCTTTTTAACCGAAGATCGGGCGCGTGATTTAGGGATTGAAAAAGTAAGCTTGGACGATTTATTAGCCCGTGCTGATTTTATTACCTTGCATACCCCCCTAACCGAGCAAACCAAAAATATTCTGGATGCTAAAGCCTTGGCCAAAACCAGAAAAGGCGTGCGTATTATTAATTGCGCCCGCGGTGGGTTAATAGATGAGGCCGCCTTGCATGAGGCGATTGTAGCAGGCCATGTGGCTGGTGCTGCCTTGGATGTGTTTTTAACCGAGCCAGCCAAAGAAAGCCCGCTTTTTGCATTAGAACAAGTAATTTGCACCCCGCATCTGGGGGCTTCAACCACTGAAGCGCAGGAAAATGTGGCCTTGCAGGTTGCAGAACAAATGGCTGATTATCTGGTGCATGGGGCAGTGGTGAACGCCTTGAATATGCCATCGCTTTCTGCTGAAGATGCCCCTAAATTAAAGCCCTATCTTAAATTAGCGGAACAGCTAGGCTCTTTCATGGGGCAAGCGGCCGATCAATCATTTAGAACCGTGTCTATTGCCTATCAAGGCCATGTGACGGGGTTGAATTTGCGGCCATTATCCGCCGTCATCTTGAAAGGCTTACTGAGCCCAATCATGGCAGGTGTTAATATGGTGAATGCACCAGTCATCGCGCGCCAGCGGGATATTGTGATAAAGGAAACCCGTTTGGAACAAGCGGGCGATTTGAATACATTAATCACCGTAACGCTAGAAGGTGATAATGGTAGCCGTTCAGTGGCTGGCACGCTGCTAAGCGATAAACCACGGGTGGTGGCTATTGATGGCGTGCCAACCGAGGCGGAATTAACCGGTACGATGATTCTAACCCAAAACCGCGATAAACCGGGCTTTATTGGTAGTTTGGGTACGGTATTGGGCGAAAATGGGGTGAATATCGCTAGCTTTTTTAATGGTCGTTCTGCTCCGGGGGCGGATGCTTTGTGCCTAGTATCGGTGGATGGCAACATTAATGAATTGGTGCTAGAAAAACTGTCGGCCTTACCGCAGGTGGTGCGGGTGAAGGTGCTTAATTTTGCCAGAGAGGTGTAACGCCTCGTGTCGGATTGGTCTTTACTACCAGTAGGGCTGCAAGATTTATTGCCTGAAGAAACCTTGTTGGATGAGCATATTCGTCAGCAATTAATGGCTTATTTTATCCGCCATGGTTATGCGCCCGTGCGCCCGCCATTGATGGAATATGAAGAAAATTTGCTGGCGGGTTCTGCCAAAACCTTATCGCAACAAAGTTTTCGGGTGATGGATCCACAAACCCATCGCATGATGGCCATTAGGCCCGATACCACGGTGCAGGTAGCCAGAATAGCAGCCACGCGTCTTGCGGATGCGCCGCGGCCATTGCGCTTATGTTATGCGGGGGATGTGCTGCGGGCGATGAAAAGCACCACCCGCCCAGAGCGGCAATTTCCGCATTTTGGCTGTGAATTATTGGGCAGCGAAGAAACAAGAGCCGATACCGAAATTATTTTATTGGCGATCGGGGCCTTGCGCTATTTGGGGGTAAAAAGCTTAACCCTTGATTTGTGCTTACCGCAATTGGGGCTGATATTAGCCGAGAGCTATGGTTTAGCAGCAAAGGATTATCAATTTTACCAAGAAGCCCTTAATAATAAGGATAGGCATAGCCTGAGCCGTTTGCAAGGCTCTCTCGCTTCAATTGCGGTGCAGTTGGTGGATGCGAGTGGGCCATTAGAAGAGGTGCTACCCTTATTTCAGGCACTACCATTGCCAGAAAAAGCGGAGAAAGACCGCATTCATGTATTAGAAACATTGAAGCTGATTCGTGAAATTGACCCCGATATGCCCATTACCTTGGAACTCGCCGATTGGCGAGGGCTTGAATATAAAACGGGGTTAGGTTTTACCCTGTTTTCAGCCGATGCCGCAGGAGAATTGGGGCGTGGTGGGCGTTATAGTGTACAAGATCACGATTCGGGTAAATATGCCACTCATCAGGCCAATGCTCCATCTTCTGTACAAACAGAAGAATCATCGGTTGGGTTTAGCCTTTATGGTGATAGTTTGCGTCAGGTTGTTGCTTTGCCTTCTTCGCAGCCACTGGTTTTTGTGCCCCATCCCGTTGATTGGCGGCTGTTGGAATCGATACAAACCAAAGGTTATCGCACGTTGGCTGGTTTATATTGGGTGAGCGATGTGGATGGCGAGGCACGGCGCATGAAATGCAGCCATGTTGTGCGCAATGGTCAAATTTATCCTTTGGGATGATCTGGCTATAATCAGTAAAAAATAATTTTCAGGAAGATGTAATGACAAATTTGGTGGTGGTTGGCGCTCAATGGGGCGATGAAGGCAAAGGCAAAATTGTGGATTGGCTAGCGGCCAGAGCCGATGTAGTGGTGCGCTTTCAAGGTGGCCATAATGCTGGCCACACATTGGTGATTAATGGCGAGGAATATCGCTTAAGTTTATTGCCTTCAGGGATTATTCGCCCCAACACTTTATCGATGATTGGTAATGGGGTGGTGATTGACCCTTGGGCATTACTGGCTGAAATTCAGATGCTGAAAGAGAGAGGTATTAATATTACCCCTGATAATTTGATGATTGCCGAAAATGCACCATTGATTCTGCCGATTCACAGTTCGGTGGATAAAGCGCGCGAAATGTCGCGCGGGGCTAAAAAAATTGGCACCACGGGCCGAGGCATAGGCCCTTCTTATGAAGATAAAATTGCCCGCAGGGCAATCAGGGTGTGTGACTTAGCTGACCCAGTGGTATTAGAAGAAAAATTACATCTATTATTAGAGCATTATAATGCGTTGCTGCGGGGCTTGGGTGCTGTAGAAGTGGCCTATAATAGTTTGTATCAAGCCATACAAGCTATTACTTCTAAAATATTACCTTTTGCCCAGCCAGTATGGAAAAGGCTAGATGAGTGCCGCAAACAGGGTAAAAACATTGTTTTTGAAGGCGCACAAGGGGCGTTGCTGGATGTGGATCATGGCACATACCCGTTTGTTACCTCTTCTAATACGTTGGCTGCTGCTGCTTCTACGGGTGCGGGGTTCCCCATGTATGGTATTAATTATGTGCTGGGCATTGTAAAAGCCTATACTACCCGCGTGGGGTCTGGCCCTTTTCCTACCGAATTAAAAGACGCAACGGGGGAACATTTGGGTGAAAGAGGGCGTGAATTTGGTACGGTTACTGGTCGCAAGCGTCGCTGTGGTTGGTTTGATGCGGTGATTGTACGCCAGACGGCTACAATTGGTGGTATTACTGGTATTGCTCTTACCAAAATGGATGTGTTGGACGAGTTGCCAACCATTAAAATTTGCGTTGGCTATAATGTGGATGGCAAAGAATATGATTATATGCCCGCCCGTCAAAGCAGTCAGTCGGTGATTCGTCCCATTTATGAAGAAATACCAGGTTGGCAGCAAAGCACCAGAGGCACAAGAAACATGAGTGATCTGCCAGAAAAAGCCATTAACTATATTAAGCGTATTGAAGAATTATTGGGTGTGCCCGTGGCGTTGGTTTCTACCAGCCCTGATCGGGATGACACGATTATCATTGATAATCCTTTCAGTTAAGAAAAAATTCTGATTTTTCCTTTATAGATTTGGGGAATGGACAGAAATAATATACTCAATATTAGAAGAGATTTTTCTAAGCTAAGCGTGCTGGTTGTTGAAGACAACCAGCAGATGCGGATATTATTAACCGATATGTTGCGTGCGTTTGGCTTTAACCGCGTGTTACATACTGAAAGCGGTGAAGATGGTACAAAATACGCCGCCACCAATCATTTCGATGTGGTTATAGCCAATTGCCGCACAATTTATCGGGATCAATTTTCGTTAGCAAAATTTGTGCGTTGTGCCGTTACCTCTATTAATCGGCAGGCGCTTATTGTGATGACCACTGCCCATTGTACCCGCGAATTAACCTTAGCGGCGCGGGATCATGGGATTAATGATATTATTATGAAGCCTTTTAGTGCGGATATTCTATTCAGCCGTTTGGTATGGTTGATTGATCATCCGCGTTTTTTTGTGCGCGCAGATTCTTATGTTGGCCCTAGCCGCCGCCGTCGCCAACAAAGCGTTATTGTGGAGCGACGTAAAAAGAATAATGACTAGGCTTGTGCTGGCCAAATTTTGGTTTAATATCCGCATGTTAAGTTAAACATGGCGTGGTTTTGGGCAATGCAATTTCGTTATTTATTATTGGCTGGAATAATGGTGTTGGGGCTGAGTGGTTGCAGCACCTCAAAAGATGAATATGTAGAAAAACCGCTGCATACCTTATATGATGAAGCCAGTAACTCCTTGAAGGAGGAGCATTACACCGATGCTGCTAAATCATTTGAAGAAGTAGAGCGGCAATATCCCTATTCTCAATGGGCGGCGCAGGCTAAACTAATGGCGGCCTATGCCTATTATCAAGGGCTGAAATATGAAGATGCGGTGAATGTGTTGGATCGTTTTATTCAACTGCACCCAGGGCATCGCCACGCGGCTTATGCTTATTATTTGCGGGCTTTGTGCTTTTATGAGCGTATTCGCGATGCCGCCCGCGATCAAAAAATCACCCAAGATGCTACCAATGCCCTACAACTGGTGGTGCGTCGTTTCCCAGAGAGTGCTTATGCTAAGGATGCCGAGAAAAAGCTAGCCCTCACTGAAGATGAAATTGCTGCCGCCAGCATGGAGGTGGGGCGGTTTTATTTGAAGAAAAACATGGCATTAGCAGCAGTTGGCCGTTTTCGTGAAGTGGTAGAAAAATATCAAACCACGTCTTCCACGCCAGAGGCTTTATACCGTTTGGTGGAAGCTTACCTGAAATTAGGTTTGAGGGACGAGGCCAAAAAATCGGCGGCGGTATTGGGTAAAAACTATCCCCGTAGCCAATGGTATGAAGATGCTTATGAATTGCTAAAATAAAATGCTCACCACCTTGGCCATCACTGATTTGCTGCTGGTGCAGCGCTTAACCCTTGTTTTAGATAAGGGCTTAACTGTGCTTACTGGAGAAACGGGGGCGGGCAAATCAATCTTGCTGGATGCGTTGGGCCTAGCTTTAGGGGCAAAGGCTGAAAGCAGTTGGATTCGGGAAGGCGCAGAACAAGCGGTGGTGGTGGCTTCTTTTGAATTGCCGCCCACTCATCCAGTTTTTGCATTATTGCAAGAACAAGGGATGAATGTGACGGATGAAGAGCAGCAGGGTTTATTAATTTTGCGCCGCCTATTAACCAAGGATGGCCGCTCGCGGGCTTTTATTAACGATCAACCCTGCAACCTCAGCAGCTTAAAAATTATTGGCAAGCAATTGGTTGATATTCATAACCAATTTGAAACCTATGGTTTATTGGATGCCTCGATGCATGGTGTGCTATTGGATCGCTTTGGCCAGTTATTGCCACTGCGCACCGCCGTACAAAAAGCCTTTGGCCAATGGCAAGAAGCCAAATTACAGCGTCAACACATGGAAGAACGGCAGCAAAATCAGGCCAAAGAACAGCAAGAACTGCTCGAAAAACTGGAATTGTTAGAATTATTGCAACCACTGCCGCAAGAAGAAGAACGGTTGGAAGAAAAGCGCAAAATTTTATCGGTGCAGGGTAAATTATTAGAATCACTGCAACAGGCGTGGCAGGAAATAAGCCGTAGTACCTCTTCTTCTTTAGGGGTGGTGTTAAAGCAGGTAAATCGTGCAGCTGTTTTGGCTGAAGGGCGGCTAGATACGGCATTGGCTGCCTTAGAACGGGCATCGGTAGAGTTGCAAGATGCCCAAGCTGAAATTAAAATAGCCGCGGATGGTATTGGCGGGGAAGAACAAACGCTGGAAGAGATAGAAGAACGCCTGCATTATTTGCGGCAATCAGCGCGGCGGTTGCAATGTCTTGTAGAAGATTTACCGCAACTCCATCAAGATTTACAAGAGAAAATGGCAGAAATTAATGCCCCTTTTGATCGCTTGCTGGAAATGAAAGCCAAAGAAAAAGATGCTCAATTGGCTTATGAGGAAGTGGCGCAACAGCTTTCAGCCGCCCGTATAGTGGCGGGGAAAAAACTAGAAGAATATATCGCTAAAGAGTTGGCTGGCCTAAAAATGCCGCTTGCCCGTTTTCTGGTGGAATTAGAAAAGCTGCCGGAACTATCATGGCAGGAAAATGGGGTGGATCAGGTGCGGTTTTTAATGGCCGCTAATCCGGGCATGCAACCCGGCTTATTGCACAAGGTTGCTTCTGGTGGTGAATTATCGCGCTTGATGTTGGCGGTAAAGGTTGCCTTGGCAGGGGTTAATGATATTAGCGTGATGGTGTTTGATGAGGTAGATGCAGGCGTAGGCGGCGCGGTGGCGGATGCAGTTGGCGCTAGGTTAGCGCGGTTGGCTGCTATGCAGCAGGTGGTGGTGGTCACCCATAGCCCACAAATTGCAGCGCGGGGCAACCGGCATTTTTTGGTAGAAAAAAAGCAGGATGCCCATTCTACCCAAACCCATATTCGTGAATTGCCACAGAGCGAACGTTTGGAAGAAATTGCCCGCATGTTATCGGGTGAGGTGGTGAGTAATGAAGCCAGAGCGGCCGCCGCCAGCTTATTACATTCTGCCGCTTAATTTTTACTATAAGGGTTGCGCCTTAGTAGTTGCGTACAGTCAATGACACAAGGAAACGCTACCGTTGAAGTATTTCCTATAGTTAAAGTGCCAATGGTGGGGGGCTTGCTTTTCAGGCTTAACAGTGCCATGGATTAAATTTTAGTCATTCACTCTTCACCCTTGATGATAATAACATGAATTTTGAACAAGCAGCAACAGAATGGGCAGCCTTGGCTGATTCTATCCGCCAACATGACCAATTATATTATAATCAAGATGCCCCGATTATTAGCGATGCTGAATATGATCTATTACGCCGGCGCTTAGAAGAATTAGAAACAGCTTTTCCGCAATTGCAGCAACAGCATAGCCCAACGCAATTGGTGGGTGCCGTACCAGATAGCAATTTGCAAAAGGTGAAACATCACACACCGATGTTATCGCTGCAAAATGCGTTGAATGAAGATGATATAAGCGATTTTATGGGACGTATCAGCCGTTTTCTCAGTTTGGCGGATGATGAATTTGTGCCCTTATTGGCTGAACCCAAGATCGATGGTCTTTCCTGTTCTTTGCGGTATGAACAAGGAAGATTGCAGGTGGCCGCAACCCGCGGCGATGGGGTGGAAGGCGAGGATGTAACCGCCAATATTGCCACCATTAGCGATATTCCCAATATATTACCCACCAACCGTAGCATTGAGATACGCGGTGAAATTTATATGGAAATTGCTGGTTTTGAAGCATTGAACCTTAGCCGCCAGCAACAAGGGTTGCCGGTTTTTGCTAACCCCCGCAATGCGGCCGCGGGCAGTTTGCGCCAGTTAGATGCGCAGATTACCGCCAGCCGTCCATTACGTTTCTTTGCATGGGGGTTGGGGGATAATAATGGCTTCAGCAGCCAGCACGATATTCGCCAACAATTGGGTGGTTGGGGTTTTCCCTTGGCTAGCCCTGCACGGTTGGTAGAAAATGCTGCCGCCTTATGGGCCTATTATCAAGAAATGTTGCAGGCCAGAAGTGGCCTTGAGTTTGAAATTGATGGTTTGGTGTATAAGGTGAATGATGTGGCCTTACAGCAGCGGCTTGGTTTTGTAGCTAGAGCACCGCGCTTTGCCATTGCCCATAAATTTCCGCCGTTACAGGCGAATACCAGATTAGAGCGTATCGATATTCAATTGGGGCGCACGGGTGCTTTAACGCCCGTTGCTATTTTAACCCCAGTAAAATTAGCAGGGGTTACGGTTAGTCGTTGTAGTTTGCATAATGAAGATGAAATAGCGCGTAAGGATGTAAGGGTAGGGGATATGGTTACCCTACAGCGGGCGGGGGATGTTATTCCGCAAATTATCGGTATTCAGGCAAATTTGCGCCCTATTGATTCTGTGCCTTTTATTTTCCCCAGCCATTGCCCTGAATGTGGTAGCCTTGCGGTGCGTGGTGAAGGAGAGGCCGTGCGGCGTTGCAGTGGCGGGTTGATTTGCCCTGCCCAAGCCATGGAGCGGCTTATTCATTTTGCCAGCCGTGATGCGGTGGATATTGAAGGGCTAGGCGAACGGCATATGCGTCGTTTCTGGCAAGAGGGTTGGATTAAAAATCTAGCGGATATTTATACCTTTGAAGAGCGCAATAAAAAAAGCCTGACGCCCTTGGCCTGTTGGGCTGGTTGGGGTAAAAAATCGGCCGATAATTTATTTGCAGCCATTAATGGTCGGCGCAGCATTCCTTTAGCGCGGTTTATTTTTGCTTTGGGCATTCGCCAAGTGGGGCAGGCCACAGCGCAAATGTTGGCCAAAATTTATGGAACGGTGGAAAATTGGCAAAAAAATATGCAAGAAGCAGCGGATAATCAAAGCCTTGCCTATCAGGAGTTGCTAGCGCAAGATGGTATGGGCAAAGCCATGGCTGCAGATTTGGTGAATTTTTTTCAAGAACCGCATAATATAGAGGCATTGCATGATTTATTGCAGCAGGTTGCCATATTACCGCAAGAAACTATATTAGCCACCCACTTGCCTTTGGCTGAAAAAACCATAGTTTTTACGGGTACATTAAGCAAAATGAGCCGCAATGAAGCCAAGGCACTAGCCGAGCGATTAGGGGCAAAGGTAGCGGGTTCTGTATCGGCTAAAACATCAATATTGGTGGCGGGCACTGAGGCAGGGTCTAAATTAAAAGAAGCTGAAAAACACCAGATACCGATATGGGATGAAGATCAATGGTTAGATTTTGTGAAAAGCGTGTCATAGATTTCGGGGCTTTTGCGGCATTATTATTGCTGGCTTTATGCTTGTGCCTGCAGCCAGCAGCAGCGGCTAAGGTTCAGGCCAGATTGGTGAGTGAACAAAATGGCCTAACAGCAGGGGAAGCCAGCCGAGTAGGCCTGTATTTCACCATAGAGCCCGGTTGGCATGTTTATTGGAAAAACCCTGGTAGTTCTGGTACGCCGCCTCGTCTTTCATGGCAATTGCCTAGCACTATTATCGCTAAAGACATTAACTGGCCAGTACCAGAAGCCATTCCTTATGGGCCGTTGATTAATTACGGCTATAATAATGAGATATTACTACCAATTGAAATTGACGTGGCGGCTGGTGTAACGGGGGATGTTACCTTAAAGGCCGAAGCCAGTTGGCTGGTTTGTGCGGATATTTGCATCCCTGAACAGCAAAATGTAGAAATTACTTTGCCCGTTTTAGCCCATGGTGATAATGGCCATGGCATGGACGCCCCGCTTTTTACGGCGATTGATCGCTTTATTCCCAAAGCGCCGGATATTGTGGTGAAGGCACGGTGGATGGGGGATAAAGCACCCATTCAGTTAAGCCTATCATCGCAGCATGATGGCAAGCTCTGGTTTTTTCCAGACAGTGAAGATTTATTGGATCATGCTGCGCCGCAAATAGCGGAAAAAACCGCTGCCGATACAAAAATAACCCTACCGCTGGCCGATGGAGCCAAAAAGCCAGCCAGCTTGCAAGGTGTATTGCGCTTGGATGATACGGCAGGAAAATTTCAAGCAGCCTATAAATTGGATATAGAATTACAAGATGGGTTAGGGGCTGAGGGGGGAGGAAATAAAAACCCGCCAAAGCCAGAAATACTGGCCACTAATATAGCCGATAAGAGCGGCATGGGGTTAATTTCTGCGGTGATATTGGCTTTTATGGGTGGTATTATTTTGAATGCAATGCCCTGTGTGTTTCCTGTCCTTTCAATGAAAGCCTTGAGTTTACTGAAGAAAGCTAGTGCTGCCCCTCGCGCCGTGCGGGTGGAAGGTGTGTTTTATACCTTGGGCGTGCTTACTTGTTTTTTATTGCTGGCGGGTGTTTTGCTCATTTTGCGGGCTGAAGGGCAAGAAATTGGTTGGGGCTTTCAGTTACAGCGGCCAGAAATTGTGTATGGTTTGGCTTTATTATTATTTGCGCTAGGTCTTAACCTTTCTGGTTTTTTAGAATTACCCATGTTATTGGCCAATAGCGGGCAGCGATTCATTGCTAAAGGTGGTGGGGTTGGGGCTTTTTTCACTGGTATGCTGTCAGCCTTGGTGGCAACCCCTTGTACCGCGCCATTTATGGGCACAGCCATGGCTTTTGCTTTAGTGCAACCTTGGCCAATAGCATTGGCTGTATTTCTGGCGTTGGGCTTGGGATTAGCTTTTCCCTTTTTGCTGTTTACTTTTTTTCCTCAAATGGCACGCATATTGCCCAAACCCGGAATATGGATGGAAAATTTACGGCAATTTCTGGCTTTCCCACTCTATGCTTCTGCTATTTGGCTGATTTGGGTGGGGGTGCAACAAACAGGGGCAGAAGGGGTGTTGCTATCCTTAAGTGCTGCTTTGGCCTTAGTGTTTGCGGTGTGGAGTTGGAAAAAAGCGCGGGCTTTATGGGGCAGGCTATTGGCGATACTGGCACTGCTGGCTATCCCAGCCTTGGGTATGCAGTTTCATGATAATGAACAAGAAAAAAAGGTAGTGGCAGAATATGAAGCCTTTACACCGCAATTATTGCAAGAAGCAGTGGGGGGAGAGCGGCCAGTACTGATTAATCTAACGGCGGCTTGGTGTATTACCTGTTTAATGAATGAGAAAATAGCCCTGCAAGATACAGGGGTAAAAAAAGCCTTTGTGGAGAAAAAATTGCGTTATATCAAAGGGGATTGGACCAATAGAAACCCCGATATTACCCATTTATTGGCACAATATAACCGCAGCGGTGTACCACTTTACCTATTATATCCAGCACGGCAAAAAACCCCAATAATCTTGCCACAAATATTAACACCAAACATAATGCTGGATGAGCTTGAAAAGCTGCCATAACGGTGCATATTAACGTATCAATATTAATTATATGATGATGGGTAAGGACTAAAGCATGAATAGAATATTGAAAAAAGTAGCCATTTATAGCGTGGCGGCGTTACTCACTGTTTCGCAGGCACTGGCACTGGAAATCGGCAAGGCTGCCCCAGATTTTTCAGCACAGGATACGCATGGTAAAGCGGTAAAGCTCAGCGATTTTAAGGGTAAAATAGTGGTATTGGAATGGACCAACCATCAGTGCCCTTTTGTGCGTAAATTTTATGATGCTGGCAAAATGCAAGAGCTACAAAAAAATGCTACGGATGATGGGGTAATTTGGCTATCCATCGTTTCATCGGCCGAGGGTAAGGAAGGTTATACCAGTGCTGAAGATGCCAATAAGATTGTGGCGGATGAACATGCTTTCCCCACCGCCAAAATTTTAGATCCTAAGGCTGATATTGCCAAATTATATAAAGCTGCCACAACCCCCCATATGTTTGTGATCGATAAGCAAGGAAATTTGGTTTATATGGGGGCGATTGATAGTATTAATAGCCCATATCCTAGCGATATTCCTAAAGCGGATAATTATGTTGTAAAAGCCTTAGATGCCTTGAAAGCAGGAAAAACACCCGAGATAACCACGACAAAATCTTATGGTTGCGGGGTAAAATACGCCAGCTAAGTTATTGATAGGAAACCTTCTATAAGAAGCACCGCAAAATTTCTATTGTGTAGTGCTTCTTATCATCAGTTTTTCTAGGAAAAGAAAATTTAACCCAAAGCGACGGGGACTTTTTTTCGACGTTTACTGCTAGAGGTGGATTGCGTAATTATTTTCTCTAAACGAATGACATCTGCAGGCGCTGTATATATTCCGTGATTAACACTGGCTTTGTTGAAATCATCTGAACAAAGGCTTGCATTTGGTGTATCCAGCGTTAATTGAATGGGTTTTGAGGGTGAAACGGTGCTGGCTAGTTTTAGAACTTGTTGCGTAAAACTATATAGGGTTTGTAAATATAAAAGATGCGGGCAGTAACTGAGGCCATTCTCCACACTTGTTTCTTGCATGGCATCGATTTTTATTGAAGCTTCAGAAGACCGAAGATGCAGGGCAGATAAATTTTTGCCCTGATCCGCTATTTGTTGCAGTAGGGATAAAGCGCTGAGCCCTTTAATGCCTACCACATCCTGCCAATTATTGAATTCTGGTGATAAGATAGGCACAACCACCCGCGCAGAGCTCAGGGCTTGTTCAACATTACTCAGCCTATCTTGTTCATCTGTTTCTATGCTGTCAAAATTCCATACAGCAGCCGATGTGCTGAGAATATTTTTAACATTTAGTGCATCCTGACGATCTTCTGGATGACATAAAACAGCAATTTCTATGGCGGAATGGGTCATTAATACTGGCTCGAATTGGTAAAGCCAAAGTAAAATAAAATAATATTAAAAGTAAATCAATAAAATAATCAGATAAATATCATCTAAATCAATTCTTGCCGTGATAGCTCATCTTTCAAATAGGCGTAATATATTGGGGCAGCAATAATGCCCGCGATACCGAATGCAGCTTCCATCACCAGCATCACCACCAATATTTCCCAAGCACGCGAGTGAATTCTACTGCCAATAATCCGTGCATTCAGAAAATATTCCAGCTTATGAATAACAACCAGAAATACTAAGCAAAAAATAGCGGTTTCAAGAGAAACATGCAGGGCAATTAAACAAATAATACTATTGGATATAAGATTACCAATCACTGGCAATAAACCAACCACAAAAGTAATCGCGATCATGGTTTTGGTGAAAGGGAGGCCATTACCGCTTAATGGTAAAATAACAGCTAGAAAAAAGCCCGTGAGAATTGTATTAAGCCCTGATATTCTAACCTGTGAAAACACAATATTTCTGAAGGCTTTACTTAATAAATCCACTCTTTCTACCAAGGCGCCTGATAAAGGTGCGCGTGGTGGTGCTGTTTGTTCATGACTAAAAGCCACCATTCCACCAATAACCATGCCCAAAATAATATGAATAAAGGTCAGACCAATATCATGACCAATTTTACTCACGCCTTCAGCATTATGACGTAACCAGTTTGAAACCAATTTCTGCCATTCACCATTGGTGAGATTGATATATTCTAGTGTCCATTCTGGCAAATAGCTGCGCAATTTTTCTACAATATCAGCCATTTTTTGCAATAAAACGGCAATGCTATCGGGCGCACCAGAAAATTTGGGTAGCAGGGCAATGGTTAGTAAAGACACCAAGGCCACCACGAATAATGCCACCACTAATGGGGCAATTTTTTTACCCAGTGAGGGCATGATGCCCATGCGGCTTAACACAGGCAGCATGAGTTGTACCAATTGATAAACCAATAAACCGGCCAATAAGGCTGAAAGCAAATGCAGTTGCAGTACTGCCAGCAACCCCGCCAATGCTAAGGCTTGGCTAATCAGATTAATTTTTCCTGTTTGCGGCATACACAACCTATTCAACTGTTACGCTTTTAGCCAGATTTCTTGGCTGATCAATATCCGTGCCTTTCACTAATGCTATTTCATAAGCCAGCAATTGTACTGGCAAAGTGTAAAGAATGGGGGCGATGATAGCAAGCTTTTCAGGAATTTCTGGCATGGTGATGGTCCAGCGTGCAAAACGAGCCACATCCTGAAGGCCTTCAGCATCAGAAATCACCAGCAATTTACCACCGCGGGCCGATACCTCTTGAATATTAGAGGCTATTTTTTCAAAATGCTCTGTGCCTTTTTTAGGGGCCAGCACCACCACTGGCATGGCTTCATCAATCAGGGCAATGGGGCCATGTTTCATTTCGCCAGCCGCATAGCCTTCCGCATGAATGTAAGAGATTTCTTTCAGCTTTAGTGCCCCTTCTAAAGCCAGCGGATATAGTGAACCACGTCCTAAATATAAAGCGTGGTTTGCTTTGGAGATTTCTTGGGCAATAGAAACCATGTTATCGGTATTGGAAAGATATTCCTGCATTAAGGCCGGTAATTGCCGTAATTGTTCTGTATAATCAGATAATTGTGCGGGGGTGATTTTTCCTTTAGCTGCCGCCGTTACTAACGCCAGTGCCAATAAAGATAATAATTGTGTGGTGAAGGCTTTCGTAGAGGCCACGCCAATTTCTGGTCCAGCATGGGTGTAAATCACGCTGCCCGCTTCGCGGGCCATGCTGCTTTCGGGGACATTGACGATGGCCATGACTTGTTGACCATGTTTTTTGCCTAAACGCATGGCTTCTAGCGTATCCATGGTTTCTCCAGATTGTGAGACAACCAGCGTCACACCATGGGGCTGAAAAACAGGGCGGCGATAGCGAAATTCTGAGGCAATATCCACATTAACGGGTAAGTCAGCCAGTTCTTCAAACCAATATTTTGCTGTCATGGCCGCATAATAGGCACTGCCACAAGCCACCATATTCAACTGGTTGGCTTGCAATAACATATCAATATGGGAAAAAGATAAATGATTGAGGGTGGGGTGAATGAAGGAGGAGAGGGTATCCGCCACCACCATGGGTTGCTCGTGAATTTCTTTGAGCATAAAATGGCGATAATTTCCTTTGCCGGTTAAAATATCCTGCTGTTTATTAAAGCGTTCTGGCCTCTCTACTTTTGTGCCATGGGCATCAAATATCTCAAATCTATCGGGGTGCAATACGGCCCAATCCCCATCATCTAAATAGCATAAACGCCGGCTGAGCGGGGCAAGGGCAATAGCATCGGACGCCACATACATGGCGCCTTCGCCAAGGCCAATAGCCAAAGGAGAGCCGCGCCGCGCTACCACTAGCAAATCTGGCTGATCATTGAATATAACGGCCAGTGCAAAAGCCCCTTTTAGCTGTTGGAAAGCCGCTTGGCAAGCGCTAATGACGCTCATTCCCTGTTCTATGTAATCGGTGATGAGGACGGCCACCACCTCGGTATCGGTATCAGAAAAAAAGCGATGGGATTTGGCCAGCAAGGCGTTTTTCAGTTCCTGATAATTTTCAATAATACCATTATGCACCACCGCTACTTTGCCGGTGCTATGCGGGTGGGCATTGGCTTCAGTGGGGCCACCATGGGTTGCCCATCTTGTATGACCAATACCAATAGAGCCTAATAAAGGATGGCGTTCCAAGCGTTCTGCCAGATTCTTCAATTTCCCTTCAGCGCGGCACAGGGTAATTTCTCCAGCCTGTAAAGTGGCCAGCCCAGCAGAATCATAACCGCGATATTCCAGCCTTTTCAGGCTATCCAACAATAAAGGAGCCACACCCTCACGGCCTACAATTCCTACGATCCCACACATTGATATATGCCTTTCTTTATCTCTTCACGCAGCATTTTATGCACTATTGAGCAATCTTGTAAATCATCTATAAAGATAAAAAATATTTTTACGACAAAGGATAGCTGCCCGTGCCGATGATGTTCTTGAAAAATGGCCATGATATGACGATTTTTGCAGCGGAGATAGCCGATTATTTATCATCTCCCAAAACAAGATTGTTACAAGCAGCACTGAATAGTGGTGAAAATTTGGATGGGGTGATGTTAGCATCCTCCTCATGGGATAAAATAGGCACCTTATTTCATTATGATATTCCCGTTTCATTGATTTCCATGCGGGGGGCTGATATATCTAATGCTATCTTTGCCGCAGAAGAAGAAAATTCTTCTGCTATTGTCCTTTCTGGCGAGGTACAAGATTATTTTCGCCCCGATTCTTATGTTCATCACATCGATTTTACGGCTAGTATTTTCGATGGTAGCCAATTTCGCCATGCATTATTTGAAGATTGTTGTTTGCCCCGCGCCTCTTTTGCCAAGATTATAGGCGTGGAGCCGCTTAATCATGAACCGCCCATATGCTTTACCCGTGGGGAAGTAAAAAACACGGAAAATAGTTTGGTTTTTCGCCGTTGCGATTTACGCGGCGCGGTGTTTGATGGCGAGATGGCACAAATATCCTTTGAAGAATGTGACCTGCGTGGAACTACAATACAGCTTACCGGCAGAAAAATATGGGCAAAAAACTGTTTGGGTAGTGATCAGCTATCGCTGGATTTTGAAGAACAAAGCATCTCTACTTGTCAGGATGTGCGGGCATTGCAAATTTACTTACAATTATACCACCCTGAAGGGGATTATTTACCCCATTATAACAAGTTGTATGAGTTTATTATAACCGATACGCAAATTATGGATAAAGAAGATAGCGTGAGGTATTTGCTGCATCGCCTCACCGATCAGGTGGCGCAATTGAAGCCTGCATCAGTTCATTCTGCAACATATATTGAAGAACAGGAAGTTTTTCTGAATGGGCTTAATAATATTGATCAGAGGGTAAGGGCTGAACAATTATTAACCCCCACCACAAAAGAACGATTATTGGAACGTTTAGAACAGGAACGATGCAGCGCTGAACAGCCCCTGCTTGTATCTCAAAAATCTCGGCCATGGTTTATTCCCAGTTTTCCATGGCGTTTTTAATCAGGCTGCTCAATTTTACTTCATTCTTATGGATTCAGGATCTATATCCTGCAGTATTTTTGTGCCCTTAGCCCTAGGCTTACCCCATATCACTGAACCATGCACCCCTTCTTTTGTAGGGGAGTATGGTTGCAGATCCTGAAATGGAGGTATTAATGAGAATAACTACCAATATAGGGCAAACAATACCAGTATTCCCCTTGGTATTTACTGGTGAGTGTGGTTTATGGTGTTGTGGTGCACGTAGCGTGTGCGGTTGTCATTGGCCAGATCAGCATAAAAAACGGCATCTTTTGCCGATAAGATTGGCCACATCCCCCTTAACTGAAGGAAAACGCTTATGTTAACCTATATTATCGCTTTTTTTATTATGGCAGTGATTGCCGGTATTTTTGGGTTTACCGGCCTAGCGGCAGATTTTGCTGGTATAGCAAGGTTTCTGGCGCTGATTTTCGTGCTACTTTTTCTGGGTAGCCTATTATATAGTGTGATCACAGGGCGTAAAGCCAGACCACCGCTGTAGATAATAGATATATAAAATTACAATCAATTAAAATTCTTACAGCAAGGTACTTATAATGAAAAAGCTAGGTTTAGTTTCACTGACACGGTTAGTTGCCGTGATATGGTTGGGGTTATCCCTCAATGCTTTTGCCCTCACTAAAGAAGATTTGAATAAAGATGCCAACCAAGCATTGCATTTGCTCACCTCAACTAATCCCTTGGCTGCAGATCTTTCCAATAAGGTAAAAGGGGTTCTCATTTTCCCTAATATTGTGAAAGCGGGTCTTGTTTTCGGCGGTGCCTATGGTGAAGGGGTGTTACTAAAAAATTCTATAGTGCAGGGTTATTATAATTCCATCACTGCTTCATGGGGCTTACAATTTGGTGCGCAATCTTATGGCTATGTGATCTTTTTAATGACGGATAAAGCAATTAAATATATCCGCGATACTAAAGGTTGGGAAATTGGGGTGGGTCCAACCGTGGTGGTGGTGAATGAGGGAGCGGCTAAAAACCTATCGTCTAGCACCTTAAAAGATGATGCTTATGCCTTTATTTTTGATCAGCAAGGGCTGATGGCCAGTGTGAGTATTGAAGGAACCAAAATTTCGCCCATTCATGTTCAATAAATAGGCGACGCTACTAACTTTCTATAAAAAACGGCTACTTTATGTAAGTGAGTAGCCGTTTTTTATGTGTTGCTTTCCATATTTTTTCTGGGGTTATAGGCATGGTTTTGAGACCATTGGCGAATAGCTTGTTCCAACTCGGCATCAATTTCTTTGGGGAGGATAAGTTTTAACGTAACATATTGATCCCCCCCCTTAATGCCTTTGTTTTTTAACCGAAGCATGGTGCCAGAACTTGCCCCTTTGGGAATGGTCATTTCTACTGTTCCATGGATGGTGGGCACTTTAATTTTTCCACCCAACACCGCCTCTTGTAAAGCAATCGGCAAATCTAGGTTAACATCATTGCCCTTACGGGTAAAAAATGGGTGCGTTTTAATGTGTATTTCTACATAAATATTACCTGCTGATGGGGAGGATTGATCTTTTAAGCGCAGCTGTTGCCCATCTTCAATACCAGCGGGGATGTTAATATCCATGCTTTTGCCGCTTTGCAGGGTTACCCGCTTTTCAGCGCCAAGGGCAGCTTCTAAAAAATCGATTTCAAGACTATAATGGCGGTCGGGTGGTGTTCTTGAAAAGCCGCCGCCTGCCGCTCTGGCACCAAACATTTGCTCAAGATCCGATAAATCAAAATCTCCAGCATTAAATTGTTGCCCCCTAGCACCTTGCGCATGGGGAGAAGAATTTTGGTAGCGCCGTTGTTGCGTATAAACTGGCTGGCCTTCTATATCTATATCGCCCCGATCAAAAGCAGCGCGTTTTTCCTTATCAGACAGCAGATCATTGGCCAAATTCACCTCTTTGAATTTAGCATCAGCCTCTTTATTGCCTTGGTTCAAATCGGGGTGATGTTTTTTTGCCAGTTTACGATAGGCGGCTTTAATTTCTGCTTCGCTGGCATTTTTTTCTACACCCAATATTTTATAAGGATTTTTGGTCATATATTGCCACCCCATTCTTTCTTGTTAGCAAAAATATAAGCAATCTTTGCGTTTAGTACCACCCCATAAAATAATGACATTTGATGCGGATCAATTTTTATACAAAAAGATGATCAATGCATCAATGCGTTGCTCTTCTTTCTGTTATTTTATGGGTTGCTTATGCCCAGCTTTATTTTTCCTGCAACATTCTTAGCGCAATTGTGATGAGATAATAACAATTATTTCATGTTTTCTGTGTCGTTAAAAAATAAAAAACGTCAACACACAGCCAAAAAGGGAGGGAATGACATGCAAACCGCCATCGCTTACGCAAAAGAAATATTCCGCTATCAAATACAACAAGCCATTCAAAGAAAGCAACCAATAAGGAAGCATATTAAACAGCCGGCTGCCGCAATTTTTTCTAAAGAAATCAGTAATTTTACTGATGACATGCTCACCAGCAAAGAAAAAGCAATTTGCGATAGAGCAACTGATTGAAATGGCAAGGTGGTGAAGGCGGATTGGGAAGCGTTTACTATTCAATATTTATTATAAGGAAAATCATTATGTTTAATAGCAGCAATAAAACCGATAGTAATGCAGTTAATTCCCCTGAAAGCCAAGAGCAAAACTGCTCTACCGCTAGTGAAATGGGGCGTAAAACCCGTGAATTTATTGATCATGCCTCGCATGATGCAAGGGACGTGACGGCTAGTGTTAAAAAACAGATACGCACTAATCCGGTAATGGCTAGTGCTATTGCTGCCGGTGTTGGCTTTGTGATTGGCAATATCTTTTCTCGGCGTTAGATGTTGTTTATTATAGAAAATATAATAGGGTTAATGATGATGGGTAGCAGCTTTAGCGATAGGTTGTTGTTTCGGCGGTTTTTATTGAGCATGGCATTGTTATTGGTATGCTCGGTTATTATTGGCGGCATGTTGGCGGTATTAACCATTGTTGGTTTATACATAGCCTACCGCATGATGCAAGAGCATGGCATGGCTGCGGATACGGCTTTACTCTATATTTGGGGTGCTGCCCTATTTTTCATAGCCGTGATTAGCATGATTCTCTATCATCATTTTCTACAATTGCGCTACAGCTTGAAAAATCAACCCACAATGTTGAGTGGAGTGGTGGGGGATGTGCTGAGTGCATTTATGGCTGGATTATTCAAAAAATCCTCGCGTTAAATGCTATAATCATAAAACCAATTATTCACTCACCACTATCACTTTATGGCGATCATGTAAGCCATGGGTGATGGTGATTGAAGATTTGGCAACCCCCAGCTCTTTAGCGAGTAATTTAATAACCGCTTCATTCGCCTTACCATCTTCTGGTACGGTGGTTACATAAACCCGAATGATTGGGCTGCCATCTTCGGCATATTCCAGTTTAATACGGTTAGCCGAGGCCTTGGGCGTTACACGCAAGCATAGCCTTACACCAAATTTCTCTTTCCAGCCGTGAAGAATATTATCTTTTACCATGTTGAACTGATATAGCCCAAAAGAGAAAACAAAACAATTTCTAACAGCGCTATTACTGAGCAATGATTATTGGGTAATATTCTTGACATGTTGTTTGTTTATCAGCCAGAATGCAAAAAATAAATTGATGTAAGGCGAGGGAAACAAATGAAGTTTGCTGCAAGGTTTTTTCCTTTTTCAGCTTGTGCTGATCGGCATCTGCTGGGGTGTCATGCAACAAAGTTCGGTGTATCTATTCGCAAATTACTGTTATTAACGGCTGTTTTTTCTGTTGTTTTGAATGGTTCTGTGTTGGCTTCTCACCAGAACGGTTTTTCTGATGAGCCCGTAAAAAACCTTGAAACCTCCAATAAAGAAGAAAAATCTGCTTTTATGCTGGTTGCAGGAAAAGGCGGTTGGTGTTTAGGGTTAGAGGGCGGAAAAGTGAATACGGCTTCAAATGTGATCATTGAACCGTGTCAGATTAGTATTTCTCAGCTTTTTATAGAAGAAAACGGCCGTTTACACACTAAAAAAACTGGTGTGGATGGCGCATCGCTTTGTTTAGAGGCGCAAGGTGGTTTAGAAGATGGAAATTTTATCCGTTTGAACCCATGTGATGAGAATTCAGCCATTCAGCGTTTTTCATTGGTGGGTAGCCAGTTGCGTGCGGGTAATAATTTATGCATTAAACCAGCAGAAAAAAATGTGGGTTGGAAAAACCATCCCAAAGCTGTGTTGGCCAATTGTTCGCGTGATGAATTTCTTATATTTTATCCCGCCCGTATTATGCATTCAGCAAGGGTAGAGGGTAATAATGGCATACAATCGGGGCAACTTAATACGGTTGTGCCCTTCAGTGGCGATGCCTTTAGCTACAACACGATTAAAATGGGCTCTGCAACACCAATTTTTCTAGGCAATGGGCAAACCGCCGTTCCTTTTATGGCTCGATGAACGCAATAATAGTACCTATATTTCATGTGTCTTGAATATATACTCTATCTTTCCTGCCCAGATAAACCTGGTATTGTTGCTGCCGTTTCTGGTTTTTTGGCAGCAAAGGGTGCTAATATTTTAGATAGTGCTCAATTTGGTGATTGTCAATCTGGAAAGTTTTTTTTGCGCATTCATTTTGCCGATATTGAAGGCAAGGGAAAGTCTTCTGCTCTCAGGTTGCAAGAATATCGCACGGCTTTTGCCCCCTTGGCATTAAAATTCTCGATGAATAGAGATGTTGGAGATTGGCACATCAACCAAGCGGGCGCAAAGCTGAATAGCATGATTATGGTATCGCGCCATGGTCATTGTCTTAACCATTTGCTCTATCGTTACCGTACTGGTGTATTGCCGATTAATATCCAAGCCATTATTTCCAACCATCTTGATTATCGGGGATTGGCTGAGTGGCATGCGATACCGTTTCATTATATACCAATAACGCCGACCAGTAAGCAACAAGCTGAAGCGCAATTGCGTCAGTTAATGATCGATAATAGCACCGAACTTTTGGTGTTGGCGCGTTATATGCAGGTTTTAGGGCAAGAATTTTGCCGCGATTATTCTGGAAAAATCATCAATATTCATCATTCTTTCTTACCGTCTTTTGCAGGGGCTAAACCCTACCACCGCGCGCATGAACGCGGTGTAAAACTCATTGGGGCCACAGCGCATTATGTAACCGAAGATTTAGATGAAGGGCCTATTATCGAACAAGAGGTAGAGCGGGTTGATCACCGCATGACGCCAGAACAATTGGCTGAGATTGGTAAAGATATTGAAGCTAAAGTATTGGCAAAAGCGGTAACTTTACATGCAGAGCACAGAATATTATTGAATAATAATCGAACTGTTGTGTTTAATTAGCTATTGTTTATAGTAATAGGGTTATAGATTTTTAGGGTGCAGGGAATGTTTTCTCGTAAGAAAAACCTTGTTTCAATGAGGCGCCGCCGGTATTTTCTTGTATCGACCTTGGCGGCAGTTACTGTTTTTGCCATTGTTTCTGGTAAGCAAGTGGCTGCCCAAGTTGATAATGAGCCACCACCCGCCGTGCCGCAAGATATGTTTGCTGGGGACAAAATCGAGGCGTTTCAACTAGCCTATAAGGTGGATGGTAGCCGCAGCAACCCCCCCAGCTCTTATTGTGCCGAGTATGATTTTTATCAGGTTCGTTACACGGCCGACGAAAAGATTACCGAAACCTACCCCGTGCGCGTGTGCCATAAGCCTGGGGTAACAAGGGTTGAGTACCGTAATCCGGGTAATTCTATGGTGTTGATTACTGATCGCGCGAAACAGGTAACACAGGTGGTATTGGCGCATAATAAAACCTATGTTGATACCCCCATTGCTACCAATGATATTGGTCTGCCTTTTAGCTTTGGCCAAGAGATGGTAGCGGTATATGCAACCAGCGAAGAAAGTAAGCCCAAAAATCTTGGCAAAGAGAAAATTAATGGGATTGAAGCAACCCATTATCAAGATACAAAGGCCGAGCGCACCGATAACCAAGTTTGGGTGACGGATGATGATATTGTGGTAAAGAAAATGTACAATTCTGTGCCCTTGTATCAGATCACTAAACTGGATCGTAGCCCGCCGGATGAAAAAGAATTTATGCCCCCAGCCGATTATGTGAAAGCCACAGCAATAGTGGCTGATCCTAGAGGTATTGCTCAGGTTATGCTTTCCAGTAAACCTATTTTACTCACCCCTTATGATTCCAAAGGGCGTTGGATAGAGGTAACAGGAAACCATGATTAGGTATTGTTAGTAATGATTGATAATAAATTGTAAGAATGATTGTTGTTTTTGGCTCTCTTGGGGTTGATATTATCACCCCTGTTGATCGCTTGCCAAGACCCGGCGAAAATCTGGTGGGGCGTAGCTATGCCTTGCGTGCTGGTGGAAAAGGTGCCAATCAGGCGGTGGCTGCGGCAAGGGCTGGTTCAACCGTATTATTTTTTGGTCGGGTGGGTGAAGATGATTTTGCGCATCGTATCACTAACGCCTTGATTGAAGCCAATATTGATATTACGGGTGTATTGACCACGCAAGAAGAACCAACGGGTTGCACCAGCGTTAGCGTGGATAAAAATGGAGAAACCTATAGTGTATCGGCCGCTTGTGCCAATTTAACCAGTAAGGCAGAACAAGTTCCCAATAATTTATTATTGCCCAGCACTTTATTATTGCTGCAAACAGAATTAACCGAAGAAGAAAACTGGATTTTATTGGATCGCGCTAAGGTGAATGGTTGTCGTGTTGTTGTCAATGCATCGCCGCCTGCTTTCATTCCGCCGACTATTTTGCGTAAAATAGATATATTGGTCACCAGTGAAATGGAAGCGGCTGAGCTGGATGTGATGTTGGGCATCATGGCTGAATCGCCAGAAGATTTTGCTCGCGCTATTACTTTTCGCACTGGTGGCGATTGTGTGGTGGTTTTAGGGCCAACGGAAGGGGCGTTGCTGGCTTCCCCCGGTTCTGTGTGGCGCTTTGAAGGTTTTGCGGTAGAGGTAGCCGATATGACGGGCGCTATGGATTCTTTTTGTGGAACCTTAGCGGCCTGTTTAGATGAAGGCTTAAATATTATGGATGCAGTGCAACGCGCCAATATTAGCGGCGCTATTGCCAGCATGGGGCTTGGCGCTCAAGAAAGCTTGCCAAGCCGTAAAGTAATTGAAGAATGGGTGCAACATGCACCACCCGCCAAGCGGGTTTAATCCTTTACCAGCCACCGCCAAGGGCGCGGATTAGGCGAATAGTTGCTAAAAATTCTGCCCCATTGCTTTGAATAACGCTGCGCTCGGCGGCAAAACGCTGCCTTTCACTATCCACCACATCCAAATAGCTCACCAGCCCTTCTTGATAGCGTTTATCCGATAAATCCGCATTGCGGCGGCTATTATCAGCCAATTCATGTAAATGTACCGATTCTTCGCGGATATAATGCAGATCAGATAAGGAATCTTCTACCTCACGGAAACCCACCAAAACTTGTTGACGGTAGAGAGCCGTAGCCGCTTGTAATTGGGCTTTTGCCTGCTGTAAGCCGGCTTCATTGCGGCCACCATCAAAAATGGGTAAGTTGATAGCAGAGCCAGCCAATGAGCCAATATTCCACATTTTGCTGCTCCACTGAAATAAATTGGCCAATGAGGTGGAACTAAAACCACCGCCAGCGGTGAGTTCAATACTGGGGAAGAAAGCAGCCTTTGCCACACCAATGCGGGCATTTGCAGCCATTAATTCATATTCGGCGGCGGCAATATCAGGGCGGCGTTCTAATAAGGCGGAGGGAATACCTGCGGGCACAATGGGCGCTTTGCCCTGTAAGGGCAGGGGGGTGAAGGTAAAATCAGCGGGGGCTTTGCCCACCAATATGGCCAGCGCGTGCTCTTGCAGGCTGCGGGCTTTTTTAATAGAGGCCAGATCCGCCTTGGCAGAAGCCAATTCACCACGGGCACGGCTGGCATCCAACTCCCCTGAATAGCCCGCGCTTAAACGCTTTTCTACCAGATTGCGGGCTTTATCCCGAATATCCACCGTTTTTTGTGCCAGATTTTCTTCTTCATCCAATTGGCGAATGGTGTAGTAAGCCTCGGCTACATTAGCTTGAATACTGAGCATGACAGAATGATAAGTGGCCTCAGCGGCTTCAGCTTGTAAGGCACTGGAGCGGCTGCGATCAGAAATCTTGCCAAATAAATCCAGTTCATAGGATAAATCTGCCCGTAAGCGGTAGAGATTATAAGGGCTATTATTGGTGCTGCTTTCCGAACGGCGGCTGGCATCTGCCCCTAAATTAAGGGCAGGAAATTTGGCCGCAGAATCGATACCAGCAACGGCTCTGGCTTCTTGCCAGTTGGCGGCTGCCTGTTCCAGCGTTTGATTATTCTGCATGGCCAGTTGTTGCAATTCATTGAGCTTAGCATCGCCAAAAACACGCCACCATTCGCCCTTGCTTTGCTTATCCTGCGGTTCAGCCTTTTTCCAGCTGCTGTTTTGACTGGAGTTGTTATTTTCTTCCTTATATTTTTCTGGCACCGCCGTTTTAGGTGATTTCCATAAGGGGGCTGAGCTACAAGCTGGCAGTAATAACAGTGAAGAGAGCAATAATTGACGACGCATTACACAGTTCCTTCTGCCTAAATGTTATCTTTTTTTAATTTCATCGAAATTTTTCGCAGTACCACATAAAATACTGGGGTTAAGAATAAGCCAAATAATGTAACCCCCACCATGCCAGAAAACACAGCAACCCCCATGGCTTTGCGCATTTCAGAGCCTGCCCCGCTAGAGGTAATAAGGGGCACAACCCCCATAATAAAGGCAAGAGAGGTCATTAAAATTGGGCGCAACCTCAGGCGGCAAGCCTCTAATACGGCGGGTACTGGTTTCATGCCTTCTTTTATTTCCATTTCTCTGGCAAATTCCACAATCAAAATGGCATTTTTGCAGGCCAAGCCCACCAACACAATTAAGCCAATCTGGGTGAAGATGTTATTTTCCATGCCAGCTATAGAAACGCCAGTTAACGCGCATAATAAGCACATGGGCACAATTAAAATCACGGCTAAGGGTAGGGTAAGGCTTTCATATTGCGCCGCCAGCACCATAAATACAAACAGCACGCATAAAGGAAATACCAATAAGGCCGTATTACCCGCTAATATTTGCTGATAGGTGAGTTCGGTCCATTCAAAACTCATGCCTTTGGGCAAATTCTCATGCAATAATTTTTCTATGGCTGCTTGCGCTTGGCCAGAAGAAAAACCGGGGGCTGCCCCGCCATTAATTTCAGCCGCGCGGTAAGCGTTGTAACGGGTAGCACGGTCTGGCCCATAGCTTTCACTTACCCGAACTAAAGAGCCAAGCGGCACCATTTCGCCCTTATCATTACGCACCTCTAAGCGGCTAATATCTTCAGCATGCGCCCTGAAAGGCGCATCAGCTTGTACCAGTACGCGGTAAGTACGGCCAAATAAGTTAAAATCATTCACATAGCTAGAGCCGAGATAAATTTGCATGGCATCAAAAATATCGGTGATTTTAACGCCCAATTGCTTGGCTTTTACGCGGTCAACATCCACCGCTAATTGCGGTACGTTAATTTGATAACCGCTGAAAACACCCGCCAATTCAGGGGTTTTTCTGGCTTTATCAATCACATTTTGTAAGGTGCTATACAAGGCTTCATAGCCCGCATCGCCGCGATCTTCTACTTGCAGCTTAAAGCCGCCGATGGTGCCTAAGCCCATCACCGCTGGTGGTGGAAATACGGCCACAAAACCATCTTGAATAACGCCCAATTGCTTGTTCAAATCCATCGCAATCGCATTGCCGGCCAACTCTGGGGTTTTGCGCTCGGCAAACGGCTTTAATGTAGCAAATACAATCCCTGCATTGGGGCTATTGCTAAAACCATTAATCGAAAGCCCAGGGAAGGCAACGGCACTTTGCACCCCCGGATTTTGTAACATGATATCCGACATCCGCCGAATAACGCCTTCCGTGCGATCCAGCGTGGTGCCATCGGGTAATTGGGTAAAGGCAATCAGGTACTGTTTATCTTGGGCTGGAATAAAGCCAGTGGGCACATGTTGAAACTGAAACCATGTGAGGCCAATCAACCCCACATATGCAATCATAATCGGCCATTTGCGGCGGATAATTACCCGCAAATCATTACGATAGCCTTCACTGCTTCTGGCAAAAACTCGGTTAAACCAGCGGAAAAATCCACCAAATAATTTATCCATGATGCGGGTAAGCCCATCTTTAGGGGCATCATGACCTTTCAGCAATAAAGCGGCTAAAGCAGGGCTAAGGGTGAGTGAGTTAAAAGCCGAAATAACCGTGGAAATAGCGATGGTGAGTGCAAATTGGCGATAAAATTGCCCCGTAAGACCGCTGATAAAAGCAATAGGTACAAACACGGCAATTAAGGTGAGGGCAATGGCAATAATAGGCCCACTCACTTCTTGCATGGCTTTATAGGTAGCGTCCTTAGGGCTTAAGCCATTTTCGATGTTTCGCTCCACATTTTCTACCACCACAATCGCATCATCCACCACAATACCGATGGCCAGCACTAAGCCAAATAGGGTGAGTGCATTAATAGAAAAGCCCAGCAGCAGTAAAACAGCAAAAGTACCAATAATAGAAATAGGCACAGCAATCAGCGGAATGATAGAAGCGCGCCATGTTTGGAGGAATAAAATAACCACCAATACCACCAAAGCAATGGCTTCTAATAGCGTGTGAATAACCGCTGTAATCGAATCGCGCACAAAGATGGTGGGGTCATACACAATGCTATAATCCACCCCTTCTGGAAAATCCTGCTTTAGTTTTTCCATGGTTGTGCGCACGGTATCGGAAATTTTAATGGCATTAGAACCGGGGGCTTGGAAAATAGGAATAGCCACCGCTGGTTTATTATTCAACAGTGAACGCAAGGCATATTCTGAAGAGCCTAGCTCGATGCGCGCCACATCTTTTAATTGGGTAATCGCGCCTTTATCGCCAGCTTTTAATACAATATCACCAAATTGTTCGCTGGTGGTGAGGCGGCCTTGGGCATTGACTGATAATTGTAAATTGACATTTTTATCATAAGGCGGGCCGCCAACAACCCCTGCCGCTACTTGCACATTTTGTTCACGCAAGGCGGCTACCACATCGCCTGCGGTGAGGTTGCGGGCACTCAGTTTTTTGGGATCCAGCCAAATACGCATGGCGTAATCCCCCGCGCCAAAAATGGCGACTTGCCCCACGCCATTAATCCGCGATAGCTGATCTTTAACATTAAGCAGCGCGTAATTACGCAAATATAACATATCATAGCGTTCATTGGGCGAAATAAGGTGCACCACCATGGTAAGGTCTGGCGAACTTTTAATGGTGGTAACACCAAATTGACGAACCTCATCGGGCAGGCGCGGCAGGGCTTGTGATACCCTGTTTTGTACCAGCTGTTGTGCTTTATCGGGGTCTGTGCCCAATTTGAACGTAATGGTGAGCTTGACCATGCCATCGCTAGTGCCTTGCGAGAACATATAGAGCATGTTTTCCACGCCATTAATTTGTTCTTCTAACGGTGCGGCCACGGTTTCTGCCAATACTCTGGGGTTAGCGCCGGGATATTGCGCCGATACCACCACCGAAGGAGGTACAACCTCTGGATATTCAGAAATAGGCAATAAGGGAATGGCAATTAAACCCGCAATCAATACCAGCAAAGAAAGAACACTAGCAAAAATCGGTCGATCAATAAAAAAACGGGAAATATTCATAATCTTACCTGAAGAATGGGCGATTGCAGGGCATAAAATCGAAAAGCTATAATGTGCTTTAACCTATAAAGGCTTACCATCCACATTAGCAGCACCCGGCATGGGCACTTCTTGTGGCACTATTTTTGCCCCTGGGCGTACCCGTTGTAAACCGTTCACCACAATTTTTTCACCCGCTTGCAAACCAGATGTAATAACGCGTAAGCCTTCTGCTAAACTGCCCTGTTGAATTTCACGGTAATTGGCGGTGCCATCATCGCCCACCACAAACACATATTTTTTGGCCTGATCTGTACCAATAGCCCCTTCATTGATAAGAACAGCCTGTTGCGGCTGCAAACTGCCCATGCGCAATTTAGCGTAAAGGCCGGGCACCAATAAGCCTTGCTTATTATCAAAAGCCGCACGCACCCTAATTGTGCCCGAGGCCACGTTCAACTGGTTATCAAAAGCAACAATTTTACCATGATGTGGGAAGTCTTTTTCACCAATCAATTGTAAATCCACGGCCATGCCTTTTAGTTTTTGGGCATTGCCACCAGCACTTTGAATGTAATCAACGTAAGTTTTTTCATCCATATCCACATCGGCATATACCGAATCAAGCGATATAATGGTGGTGAGAATAGGGGCATCGCCGCCGCCATTAATCATATTGCCTTCCGTGATTTCAGCGCGGCTTACCTGACCATTAATCGGGGACTTTACGCTGGTATATTCCAAATCCAATTCTGCTTTTGTAAGATCAGCCTTGGCCACGGCGGCCATGTTTTTCTTTTCATCATATTCACGCGCGGCAATGGCTTTATCCGCCAGTAATTTGCCTGCCCGTTCTAATTCGGCACTGGCAAAAACTGCCCGCGCTTGCGCTGCTTTTAATGCCGCTTCAAAGGGGCGTGGATCGATGGTGAATAACACATCGCCTTTTTTAACAATCTGGCCATCACGAATATGCACCTTTTCAATGGTGCCAGCCACCCGTGGCCGCAATTGTACCTGTTCCATGGCGGTGAGGCGGCCAGAAAATTCATGAAAACTTTGTACATCCCGCCCAATGGCTTTGGCCACACTCACTGGCATTGGCCCCATGGCGGCAAAATCTGCCCCAGCGGGTGGATGTGATTTACCAAACATCACATAACCGCCATAACCCAAACCAGCAATCACTAGCACCGCCAGAATTTTTTTCATGAATATTACCCTAACAATATATATTACCGCCTGTTATAAACCAACCAGTTGGTTAAGTGCAAATAATTTTATGTCACCAATCAAATTTTATGTTTATTGACTTTTTTATTATAAATCGCTATAAAATTTCGGTGTGATTTTAATTATATACAATGAAACTAGGTGCTTAATGCAAGCTAATCTGGCCGCGGCTTATCAAACATTTGAAGATGAAAAAGGCTATAAATTATTTGAAGAATATGGGCTTGGTTTTTTAGCCTTTGTGGGCGCGGATAGCGAACAAGCCGCATTAATGGCTAAATTTAACGAGGCACAACAATTTGCTGGTGCGGATGGCCGCTCCTTGAGCGATGTTTATGCTAAAATATTGGCACTGCCAGTAGAAGACAGTAAAAAAATTGCCTTAGCCGCAATAGAATATTTATGCGATTACGGCACAAAATATGATATGTACTGGCATGGTACGGATGGTACGGCCGATATACAAAATGATTTGCCACATTCTTATGGCCTTAGGCCAGTAATATTGCAAAGAAGCTTGGCTTTTTGTATCGCCGCAGAAAAAGCCTATATTGATAAAGCAATGATTGTGGATAATAGCAGAATGTATCAACGCGCGTCTCATTTTCAAATCATTAATGGGCTGAATATACTGGAATTATTACCAGCCAAGCAAGAGCCTGCCGCTCAGGAAGTCTCTTCTCCAGCACCAGCCGCAGCGTCTGCTACTAAAAAACGGAATATTTTTGGTTGGCGGTTATAGAACCGCTTCAACAGTACCGCTTCTATAACCAAAATTCTCTCAATCAAGAATGGGTATAGAAAGCTCTTCAAAAGATATATTTGAAGAGCTTTCTATAGTATTTATTTTACGCACCCATTCCATTGGGTGGGGGGAGTGCGAGGCTGCAATTGCAGCCTTTATAGCCAATGTTTTTAGTCACTATTATTTGAATTGGCTATATAACGCAATAAGCCTTTTTCCAAATCTCTTTTTATAATAGAGAGATCATTCTTAATTTTAGCTTGAGTGAGCACGCCCATCACATAAGCCATCATTTCTTGCGCAATAATTGAAATTTCTTCAGCTGCTGGCACTTGTTGCGGATAAGAATCACGCAACAAGCTTTCAAAATAGCGGGCATTGATGGTAAAGATCTCAGCAATATAGGTGCGTATTCTTTCTTCTTGGGTGCTCATTTCCGAGCCACAGCAAGCAAATGGACAACCCAGCACCTTGCCATAAATGGCAGTTTTTTCTGCCTGTTTCTCATAAATAAGGGCTGAAAATTGTTCCAGCCGTTGGGCAGGGAGTAGGGTAGGGGAGAAAACACGGTCTAGATCCACCCGTTTCGCTGCCCATTCTCGTTGAAAAGCCGCCAGAAAAACATCCACCTTAGAGGGAAAATAATGGTAGAAACTGCCTTTTTTTACCCCTGCTTCGGCGCATATATCATCAACACTCACCCCATGATAGCCATTTAACCCAAAAAGATCAGTGGCGGCGGTTAAAATTTTATCTTGCGTGGGAATTTTTTTGGCAAAAATCATCAATCTTCTCTATCCTCTAGCTTTAGCATAGAATATATTTGACTATATGGTCAATATTATTGATGGGGTTTTTATAGCCGCACTTTGTAGAGAATACCCAACAAAATTATGTTGGAGGATATTGTATCATCATAAATTTGGTCTATTATGGTGAAAAAGGGCGTTGCCCCTCAATGGTAAAGGGGGAGGCGGGCGACAAAGATCAGCACAAGAAATCCCTCTAGGGTGGGCAAGAAAATTGGGATCATTTTTTACAAATTCTTCGGCGATATATGTCCAGAAACGGGCCATATCCAGCATTTTATTTTTCTTGCTTCCATTTAAGAAGTCATAAATTTTTGTCATCGCCTGATTTTCTAAAGAATCACAATTAAAAACCACAATATTTTCTGCTTCTTGGGTGGTTTTTATGTAAAAATGCTCTGCACCCCCTATAAGAAAAGAGCTTACAGATTCAGGGTGTCGTTGGGCGATTAATTCTGTTGTTTCTAAAGTTTTACGGCTTGTTTCTGGCCAATCAATATGGTGAATAAGCCGATTTTTGGCCTCAGTGAGGAGTGAAAAGAATGAAGAATTTTCTGACCCTTTGATGATTATTTCTACGCTTTCTCTGGCGATATTTTGGATTGTTTGTTCTTTTACGCTGATAAAATCAGGGTTACGATTCAGTAGGCGGTAATATTCCACGCTAGGGGCATAATTTTTTCCATGAATGCGGAAATTGCAAAAGCCAGAAGCGCGGAGATTTTCTATATATTCTTCAGTATAAGATAGGTGAGTGCGGGTAGAAATCAGATTATTGAGGTAATTATAAACATTGCTTGTGAGTGAATCTTTATAGGCTTTTAATAGGTCGGTTTTAAGTTTCTCACGGCCAGCATTGCTGAGCGTAAAACCAGTTTCCAAAGCGGTGCAGCATTCTTCTTTAACATCGTACACATGGCCATTGGGTTTAATAAAACAAGGGCTATTGTCTTGCCACATAGAATCATCAGCAAAGCACAGGCTATAAAAAAATAGCTCTGCAGGCACATGGGTAAGTCGAGGATCATTTTTTCTTATATTCTGTGTTTGGTTGATCAAAAAATTCATTGCCACATCAAATTCTCCACAGCAAACTTTTTTTCCTTCTCTTCCCAGTGCCCATAGGCTAGATCCATGGGGGAGTTCTTGAAGGGTTTGCTGCAGGTGATTGGCGTGTATCTGGCAAGAAACTATACCAAGATGAACGGGATCGATGGTGCCAGCACTAATCGCACCAATGGCATCCCTTAAGGGGATCGATTGTTCTTGTCTTTTACCGAAATACAAGCAATGTTCACCCGTTTGAGATGAACCATGAAGGGAGAATAAAACATGCAATGGGCTGGTGGCGCTGGCCACATCGCGGGTGATTTCTTCTATATTGAGGGGAGAAGATGCGGTGATTAAGCGTAATTTTACAAAAGACCGCAGCGCAAGGCTTAAATTTTTTTCAAGAATAGCCGCCTGTTGTGGCTGTTGAAGAAATTGTGGATCAATATAAAAAAGATAGCTTGCCATGATCAATTATTTCTTTGCAGTATAATGAAAAGCTGCGCCTTTTCAGCCAATAGTGAAACATCAACTTTTTATGCATTATATATAAAAATATAGAAAAAGGCAAAACATTATGCGCCGCCGAGAATATGAGGGCATTATTGCCATGCTCTCTTCTTCCTTTTTCTTTTCATTAATGAATATCGGGGTTTCTTTGGTTAGCCCTGTATTGAATTCGTTTTACATTACCCTATTTCGCCAATTTTTTGCTTTATTGCCGGTGGCAATTTTTATCTACTGGCGGCGTGATTGGGTGTATTTGAAAACTAAGCGCTTAAGTGGACATTTCCTGCGTTCATTATTGGGTACCATTTCAATGGTTTCTTATTTTTATTCATTCAAATTTTTACCGATTACAGAAGTTATCTCTCTTTCTTATACGCGGCCGCTTTTTTTATGTTTGTTATCGCCATTTTTATTGCAGGAAAAGGTATCGCTAGAGCGCTGGTTGTTGGTTTGTGTAGGGTTTATGGGGGTTGCCATCATGTTGCAACCAGAAGGGCAAAATTTTAATGGGCTGGGTGTCGCTATTGGTTTATTAGCTGCCTTTTTCTCAAGTTTAGTGAGCATTTTAATCCGGCAGTTGGGGCAAACGGAAAAGTCATCCACCATCGTGTTTTATTATTGCCTGTTTAGCAGCGTTTTTATGTTGCCGGTGGTGGGTGCCAACAAAGCACAAATTTTGCCAGCAGATCAAACAATATGGTGGATATTAATGGGTATTGGTTTGGTAGGGGGAATTGGTCAAATGCTGATTACGAAAGGTCTTTCTAGCCTATCCGCCAGCTTGGCGGGTTCGTTAGAATATGGTGCGTTATTATGGATTACCTTGTTCCAATATCTATTTTTTCATCAATTGCCGGCAATCAACAGCCTCTTGGGGGCTTTGGTAATTGTAAGTAGTGGGGTGATGTTGTTAAGAAAGCGAAGATGATTGATGTTCAGCCAACATGGCCAACACATCTTCTTCTGTGACGTCAGGGGTTATAAAAGCATGGCCAATCCCTCGTGCTAACACAAAATGGAGCTTGCCATCTTTTACCTTTTTATCCTTGCGCATAAATTCAACTAGGCGGCGGTGATCATTAAGGTAATCGGGTATATGGGTTGGCAACCCAACCATTTTCAAGTGCCTTTTTACCCGTAGGCAATCTTCCTGTTCACATAAACCAAGGCGCACCGATAATTCAAAGGCCAATACCATACCAATAGATACAGCCTCTCCATGCAATAAATCACTATTGTAACCATTGATTGCTTCTAGAGCGTGCCCAAAGCTATGACCAAGGTTTAACAAGGCGCGAAGACCAGATTCCCGTTCATCTTTTTGTACAATAGCCGCTTTAGCCGTGCAGCTTACTTTAACCGCATATTCTCTGGCTTCTACATCTCCAGCCAATAATGCAAGGCCATTATATTCTAACCATGCAAAAAAGCCTTCATCATTGATCAGGCCATATTTAACAATTTCTGCATAGCCAGCCTTTAACTGGCGTTCTGGCAGGGTGCTGAGCACATTCATATCGGCGATCACGAGACTGGGTTGGTGAAATGCACCCACCAGATTTTTGCCTCTACCGGCATTAATACCAGTTTTCCCACCCACCGAGCTATCGACCTGCGCCAACAAAGTGGTGGGTACTTGTACAAAATCTAGCCCACGCAAACAGGCTGAGGCTACAAAACCGGTGAGATCACCAATAACACCACCACCCAAAGCAATGATTAAGGTGGAGCGCTCAATCCCACTATCAATCAGCTCTTCGCATAATTGCTGAAAATACTCAAAGCTTTTAATTTCTTCGCCACCCGGCAGAATAAAAGGAAGGCCAACATCAAGATCAGCCTCTTTCAGGCTATTGAGTAACCGAAAAAGATGAGCCTTGGCTACTTGTTGATCGGTAACGATGCGCACCGAACGGCGACGAAGCTTATTTTTAATTAAACTGCCCAGCTGTTCAATGATATTCTGGCCAATTAATATATCGTAATGATGGTTGGCAAGATTTACTGATACTGTAGCAAAATTGGCTGTTGGTGTAAGACCATCGGCTATTAATTGTTTTTTTTCATGGCTATCGCTAAGGAGTGGGAAAGGCGCAACAGAATCATCGGTAATAAAAGTTGTTTCTAGAGCCTCACCAATAATATCGCTGCCATTGCCAACCATCATCCACTATCCTTCTTTAACCACACGCAAGCGCTGTTTGGGTATCATCACTGCTTACAACATTATCTTCTGCCAATTTAGTGGTATCTGCGATATTGGAGAGATGGTTTCTTAAGGAATCATAGACTACCTGCAAGGTTTCATCTCTAGGGCGATCTTGACTTTCCACCACAATGTCAGCCTCAGCATAAAAAGGGGTACGTTTTTCAAGCAGTTCTTCAATGATTTGTCGGGGATCGCCCTTCTTTAGTAATGGTCTTTTATCAGTGCTGCGTGCTGTGCGTGAAACCAGCACCTCAATATCGGCGCGTAGCCATACCGAAATAGATTTTTCTTTGATTTTTTGTCTGGTCTGTTCATCAACAAAAGCGCCGCCACCAGTGGCAATCACGCGCACGCCCCCACTTAATAGTCGATCAATCACACGTCTTTCCCCATAGCGAAATGATTCCTCGCCCAATTTTTCAAAAATTGAGGAAACACTTTGCCCTGCTGCGGCTTCTATTTCTGCATCAGCATCAACAAAATCAACCCCCAAACGAGCGGCCAACCTTTTTCCAATACTGCTTTTTCCGGCACCCATCATCCCCACCAGACAAATAGGTTTGTCTAGGGGTAAACCGCCATAAGATTTTCTGGTTTCTGACATATTTATCCCAATCTGATAAAAAAACCATCATAGAAACATAGTTGTATAATGTCATAAGGGACATTTGTAACACAAGCAAGGGGGGCGGGGCAAAAAAACCAGATAAATTTTTGCAGCGCAATAAATATAGGGTTATTCTGATGCCTCTTCTAGTTCTGTTTTTGCCCCTTCTGTTTTTGCAAAGTATTTTGCTTGTCTAATAGTTTCAGAGCGCAATTGCCCGCAAGCAGCCAAAATATCTCTTCCCCTTGGCGTGCGGATGGGGCTGGCATAACCTGCATCCATCAATATGGTAGCAAATTGATTAACTCTTTCAGGTGAAGAGCTTTCAAATTCTGAACCCGGCCATGGATTAAAGGGAATAAGATTCATTTTTGTTGGGATACCATTGAGCAGTGCAATTAATGCTTTGGCTTCTTCTAAGCTATCATTCACCCCTTTTAGCATCACATATTCAAAAGTGATACGCCGTGCGTTGCTTAACCCTGGATATTGGCGGCAAGCTTCTAATAATTCAGCAATCGGGTATTTTTTATTGATCGGCATAATTTTGTTGCGTAGTTCATCATTGGTGGCGTGAAAGGAAACCGCCAAATTCACCCCCAATGCTCCACATTCAGCAATTTGTGGCACAACACCAGCGGTTGAAACCGTAATTCGCCTTTTAGAAACACTTAACCCTTCAGGATCGGTCATTAAACCAATGGCCTTGCTTACTTCTTCCATATTGTAAAGAGGCTCTCCCATCCCCATGAACACAATATTAGTAAGGCGGCGTTGTTCATTAGGGTTTTGCCAATCCCCCAAATAATCTTTCACATGAATAAGCTGGCCAATAATTTCAGCGGCGGTGAGATTGCGCACCAGTTTCTGCGTGCCCGTATGGCAAAAACGGCAGGTAAGGGTGCAGCCCACTTGGGAAGAAACGCAAAGCGTGCCACGATCAGTTTCAGGAATATAAACGGTTTCTATTTCCTTATTATCGGCCGTGCGCAATAAAAATTTTGCGGTACCATCCGTTGAAACTTGCCGTCTGATTTCTTCAAGGCGAGAAATTCTAGCGCACAGATCAAGTTTTTCTCTGGCGGGTTTTGCCAAATCACTCATTTGGCTGAAATTTTCTGCGCCCTTTACATAAAGCCACCGCCAAACCTGTTTGGCGCGATAGGATTCGAAACCCAGCTCTTGGAAAATATGCTGCAATTCTGCACGGGTTTTTCCTAATAAATTCGGCAATTCAGCCAATTCTGCGGCAAATGCCTGTTGATGACCCGCGGCGCCCAAGATGAAGACCTTATTCAAAAAATATAAACAACATTTTATTGTATAGGATTCCAAGCCGATTGACAACTCTCCACCATGGCTTTGTACCCTTTTGCCACGCCGTTAATATTGATATTCATTAATTGTTCTGGTTGATCTTCAGTTTCCAGTTTCAGCTCTAATGGCACCTTATTATTGTCTTGTTTATCGTAATGCAGCAACATTTCGGTAAATTGTTTTTGCTGTTCTGGGTCGTCATTAATCCAACCTTGCCGACTCATAACCGTAAAATCAAAAAACCGTTTGCCTATTTTTACATTCAATTTTTGCCCTTTTTCTAAGAAAGGGAGACCGTCAATCATAAATTCAGGCATACTGAAGAGCTGATTTTTCATGGAAAAGCTGAGTTGGCTAATGAGGGCTGACTTTTCTTGGTTGGCCTGAATGTGATCATGCGCAGACCAGATTAAATAACATTGTTTGTTTTTCTTTTCGCCATAGGTAAGAAGCTTCCATTCTCCATATGGCACGTCTGCCCTTGTTATGGATTGACTGAAAAATCCATAAAAAATCAAGAGATATGATAAAGCCCGAATGCCTTGTTGACGCATGGAGTAACCCTTTAGATTTCTATCAATTGACGCAGCATCATATCGTGATAGTAACTATAAATAACAATGATGTCCTTAAAATTTTTGCAACTAATGTCCAATTCTTATGTAAGTACGCCGTCATTATCTGCTCAGCCTATAACTGAGAATTGGAACAGCTTATTAAAACAAGTTGCTGAAACTAAAGACATGCAAGCTTTTGAAAAAATATATAATTATTTTACACCTAAAATCAAGGCTTATGGGCGTTATGGTGGCTTATCCTCATCTACATTAGAAGAATATGCCCAAGAGGTAATGTTGCGTTTGTGGCGTTTTTGTCACTTATTTGAGGCGGGCCGTGGTTCTGCTGAAGCTTTTATTTTTAAGATTGCCAGAAATCTACGGGTAGATTTTTTGCGACAAGCTTCCATAGCACAGCTTGAACAGGCACAGATTGAGAATTTGCAATATTTTCCTTTTGAACAAAATAAAGGAGATTATGATATAATCAATTTATTGTCGGTGCTTTCTGTGGATCAGCGCAAAATAGTGCATGCGGCGTTTATTGAAGGTGAAACCCACGAAAAAATAGCTGAAAAATTTAACATACCCCTTGGCACGGTAAAATCGCGACTTAGATTAAGTTTTAGCAAGTTGAGAAAGATTTTCGAAGATTAAAATTCAGGATTAGATAGTTAATGCCACCCAATCACCATCCTTCGCATTATTTGTTAACCAATTACGCTTCAGGAACAATTTCCAGCGGCCTGTTTCTAGGGGTTACAACCCATCTCCATCATTGTGCTGAATGTAGGGCTAGGGTTGCCATACAAGAAGAGATTGGTGGTGGTTTATTGCGTGATATTGGCGCGGAACAGCATGAAAATTTTATACCATTTCAACAATTTCAGAAAAAATTAGCCGGCGATTTTGGGCGCGAGCAAAAAGTTGTATCGGATGTATTTTCTTTAGTGAACATCAAAAAAGAGGATATGCAAAAAAAGGGATTTTGGGAAAAACTCATGCCCGGTATCTCTCAGCATCAGCTCTATAAAAATGGCAGTGAAAAAATTAAATTAATGAAGATTGATTCTTCAACAGCAGTGCCAATGCATACCCATGATGGTGTAGAAACAACAATTATTCTGGATGGAAGCTTTTCTGATTCTCTGGGAACTTATCATGTGGGGGATTTTGTTAGCCACCATGATGATGTTAATCATCAGCCAATGGTAGGGGCAGAAAAAGCTTGTATTTGTTTGGTGATTATGGATGGTTCTCTAAGGCTTACAAGCGTAATGGGGCGGTTGATCAATCCATTCTTACAATTTTAATTGTTGCTTTGTTGCACCACCTTATTGTATAAAAATTACATTGTCGATGTTCCCCCTAGAAAATAAATATAACAGGTATAATCTTAAAATTAGTTTGGTTGGTAAAAGTTTTTTTGCTTAACCTGCATAATTTTTATTAAGAACCAGTTATAAACAACGAGGCGATTCTATGAAAAAAAATCTGCTTGCAGCTTCAGCTCTGGTTGCTGCAACTCTTGCTTTATCAACATCTGTTGCTCAAGCTGAAGATAAATTACCAGGTAAATTTTCTGGCACGGTTGGCATGACCAGCGATTATGTTTTCCGCGGTGTGTCTCAAACCAATGAAGATGCAGCTTTCCAAGCTTCTATTGATTGGGCTCATGATAGCGGCGTTTACGCAGGCATTTGGGGTTCCAATGTGAATTTTGGTTCCGGCAAAAACAGCAAAAGCAATGCTGGTGATTTAGAAACAGATGTTTATGCTGGCTACAAAGGTAAAGTGGATGCTTTTACCTATAATCTTGGTGGTATTTACTATGTATACCCCGGTGCTAGCAGCAATTTAGATTATGATTACTTTGAGTTGACTGTTGGTGGTGCTTATGATTTTGGTATCGCTTCAGTGAGTGCTGCTGTAAATTATTCTCCAGATTTCTTTGGCACAGCTGATGATACCGCTTGGTACTACACCGCCGGTGTTTCTGTACCACTTGGTCAATATTTCAGCGCTTCTGCTAATATCGGTCATCAAAATCTGGATACCAGCAAAGACTACACCGATTGGAACGTAGGCGTTGCTGCTACCTATGACAGCTTTACCCTTGGTTTGAAGTATGTTGACACCAACCTACATAACAACACCTTGGCTAATGACCGTTATGTTGTAAGCCTTTCCAGAGCTTTCTAATTATTTAAGATTAGCTTTGTCCATAAAAAAGGTCGGTGTAATAGCCGGCCTTTTTTTATGCGCTAATTTTTGTTCAAATATTGACTTTTTCAAAAAACAGGCGCATTCCCCTAACTATAATAATAAAGCGGGGGGAAATGCCGATGAAGAAACAGGTTGTTAGGGTATATGCCGAAGAAGAATTGCTACCCAAGCAGGAGCAATTAGCATGGAAATTGGCCCTATTGGCTGATGATAGCACGCCAATTCTGCCGGCAGTTTCTACCATGGTTGGCAATCGCATGATTGATAATGCCGCGGTGGCGGCGGCTTCTATTGGCCGGCGGCCAGTTGTAACGGCAAGGGCTCAGGCATTAGCCCATCAACGTGTGGGTGGAGCGAATCTATTAATAGCACCAGCGGGGCTCACAGTTTCGGCCGAATGGGCGGCATGGGCTAATGGCACAGCGGTGCGTGAGCTGGATTTTCATGATACTTTTTTGGCGGCAGATTATTCGCACCCTGCTGATAATATTCCACCAATTCTAGCCGTGGCCCAGCAATTGGGAAAAGATGGAGCTCAGCTATTAAAAGGAATTGTGGCCGCTTATGAAGTGCATGTAGCCTTGGTGAAAGCGATTTGTTTACATAAGCATAAAATTGATCATGTGGCGCATTTGGGGGTAGCCGCAGTGGTTGGAATCGGGGCGTTGCTATCGCTGCCCACCGAAACTATTTATCAGGCTATTGGTCAGGCCTTACATCTTACCTGTGCTACCCGTCAATCCCGTAAGGGAGAAATTTCCAGTTGGAAAGCTTTTGCGCCAGCACATGCGGGCAAAATTGCCGTGGAAGCAGTGGATAGAGCCATGCGTGGTGAGCAATCGCCTTCCCCCATCTATGAGGGAGAAGACAGCGTGATCGCGTGGTTTCTGGATGGTAAAAATGCCCGTTATGATGTGCTGTTGCCAGAAAAAAATGAATCGCGGCGGGCAATTTTACAAACCTATACCAAAGCCCATTCTGCGGAATATCAAAGTCAGGCTCTTATTGATTTAGCCTTTCGTATGGGGCAGAAAATCAGGGATTGGGATCAGGTGAAAGATGTATTGATTCACACCAGCCATCATACCCATTATGTGATTGGTACTGGTGCGAATGATCCACAAAAAATGAACCCTACCGCTAGTCGTGAAACCTTAGATCACAGTATTATGTATATTGTGGCGGTGGCATTGCAGGATGGGCGGTGGCATCATATCGATTCTTATTTGCCAGAACGAGCCGCCCGCCCTGATACGGTGCGTTTATGGCATAAAATCCGCACCCGTGAGGATGAGCAATGGACATTACGCTATCACTCCAGTGATCCAGCGATTAAGGCTTTTGGAGGCCGTATAGAAATTACCTTGAATGATGGAACAGTGATAGCCGATGAGTTGGCTGTGGCCGATGCCCATATTTTGGGGGCGCGTCCTTTTGATCGGGCGCAATATCAACAAAAATTTATCACCTTGAGCGCGGATATTGTACCACCAGAAGAAACAAGCCGCTTTTTTGCGCTGATAGAACGGTTAGAGCTATTATCGCCCACAGAGCTGCGGGGCTTAAATATTAATATTCCCCTGCCCGATGCGGCGGCGTTAGCTAGCCATCCGAAAGGAATTTTTGATGCTTGATCATACGAAAACGGCGGCGCAAAAAAGGGAAACCCTGAAAAAACAATTAAAAAGCGGTAAATTATTGGCTTTTCCGGGGGCTTTTTCGCCGTTGGTGGCCAGAGAAATCGCAAGGGTTGGTTTTGATGGGGTATATATATCGGGCGCGGCTTTGGCCGCTGATTTGGGATTGCCAGATATTGGCCTAACCACTTTAAGTGAAATCACCACCCGTGGTGGGCAAATAGCCAATGCCAGCGATTTGCCTGCTATCATCGATGCCGATACAGGTTTTGGTGAGGCCTTGAATGCGGCGCGCACCATTTGGCAATTAGAACAGGCTGGCCTTGCTGGCTGCCATATGGAAGATCAGGAAAACCCCAAGCGTTGCGGTCATCTGGATAATAAAAAGCTCGTGCCAACAGCGGTGATGGTACAACGGTTGCAAGCAGCGGTAAAAGCCCGCCACGATGAAAATTTTGTACTGATTGCCCGTACCGATGCCAATGGTGTGGAAGGTTTAGATGCCGCCATTAACCGTGCTAAGGCTTATGTTGATGCAGGGGCGGATATGATTTTTCCCGAAGCATTGAGTAATGAAGCAGAATTTGCCGCTTTTAGAGCAGCGGTTTCGGTGCCTTTATTAGCCAATATGACTGAATTTGGCAAATCGTCTTTACTTGATCGCCTCGCCCTAGAAAATTTGGGCTATAACATGGTGATTTACCCGGTGACGACCTTGCGCTTGGCCATGTATGCCGTGGGGGAGGGCTTGAGAACCATTAAAAATGAGGGCACTCAGGAAAGCTTGCTGGGGCAGATGCAGCATCGCCAAGATTTATATAAATTACTGAATTATGAAGGCTATAACGCGCTGGATGCCGATATTTATAATTTCAAATTAAAACTATAAAAAACAAAAGGGCAGGGAACGATGACGGAAATTCATAAGGGTTTGATTGGGGTAGTTGCCGACCAATCGGCAGTGTCGCACGTTTTTGAAGAAAGCAATCAACTCACTTATTACGGTTATAGCGTGAATGAGTTGGCAGAACATTGTGTTTTTGAAGAAGTGGCCTATTTATTATGGCATAAGGAATTACCCAATGCCGCACAATTGTCAGAATTTCAAAAAATAGAGCGTGAAAATCGCTCATTAAGCCAAGGCATGCTGCAGCTCATTCCGCAGCTTTCAAAAACCGCCCACCCCATGGATAAATTGCGCAGTTTGATCAGTTTACAAGGGGTAGAACAAGCGGCTGAAATTCCACCCGCTAAGGGTTTTACCCCTGAACTTACCTTAAAATATGGAATGAAAATGCTGGCCACTATTCCTTTAATGGTGGCTGCTATTTGGCGGGCTGAAAAAGGCTTGCCAATCATAGAACCACGCCATGATTTAGGATTAGCCGAGAATTTTTTTCATTGCTGTTTTGGCAAAGTGCCCGAGCCAGAAATTATTCGCTGTTTTGAAACTTCGCTTACGCTATATGCAGAACATGGATTTAATGCTTCTACATTTACAGCGCGGGTTATTGCTTCTAGCCTATCCGATGTGTATGGCAGTATAACAGGGGCGATTGCTTCATTAAAAGGCCCATTACATGGCGGGGCGAATGAAGCGGTGATGCACATGATGCTGGAAATCGGCACGCCAGCCCAAGCCAGCGCATGGCTAAGCGATGCCTTAGAGAAGAAAAAACTTATTTTTGGTTTTGGTCACCGTGTGTATAAAGATGGCGATACCAGAGTGCCAATCATGAAACAAGCCTTAGAAAAGGTGAGTGCTTTAAGGCCAGGCCAGCCATGGTTGGAAATTTATGATGTATTGGCCGCCTATATGTTAGAGCATAAAAATATTCATCCCAATCTCGATTTTCCGGCAGGGCCAGCCTATTACATGATGGGTTTTGATATTCCCATTTATACCCCTATTTTTGTGATCAGCCGCATTACGGGTTGGGTGGCGCATTATTTAGAACAGATGCAACATGGCAATAAGCTCATTCGCCCTTTAAGTGTATATAATGGGGTAGCGCAACGCGTTGTGCCCCAAAAATAATAGAAAAAAATAATAGAAAAAAGAGTAGGAAAGCTAACGCATTCTTCCCCTTTATTAATATAAAAAGTTGAGGATGCTAGATAGTGTCCTCAACTTTTTATATTAATAAAGGGGAAGGGGGTAAATTTTTGTTATTATTGGGGGGCAGGCTTTTTAGCAGTTTTTGGGCTTGATTGAGAGAAAAACGCTGGGTTAATTGATCTTCTGCTTCTAAAGCAGTGGCTATTTTCTTAGTGATTATGTAATGAGCCCCGTGATGGTGTTGGACGGCAATACGGGTTGTCTGCATTAGTTGAAAAGCAGCATTGGCAATGGCTACCCCCTTATCGGGCTTTTGGTTCAGCATCTGTACGGTGTGCGATGGAATGAGAACCAAATCTTCAATAGTATCCAGAATAGTACAACTTCTAGCTTTTCCCATCTCCATATATTGGGTAGAGAATTGGCCAATATTAGAATTAAATAAACGTGCAAGTTCTAACATATAGCTGTAATGCAGAATGTTTGCTACATGTTGCTGATCTTCTGCGTTCATCTCTTCTACCACACTGATTATTGGCGAAGATTGGGTGTGGCTATAATATTTAATTTGCCCCAACACAGTTTTTTCCTCAGCTACTGGTAGAAAAGATTGTTGCGCAATGACCCGCCAATGGTCTGTAGCAAGTGCAGATCTTGCACTGTTCCAGTTGTTAAAAACCTCTTCAAATTGCTGAATTACCGCTTGGCTGGTATATTGCATGTAGAAAATAACATTTTCTACTAATGTCGTATTTTTATTGAAAAATATTACCGTATCTGCTGGTAGGCTACAGCTTTCACATAATTGTGTGTATAGCTCATTTCTATTTTTCTTAAAACGGCTTTTGGCATTAAAATATTTCGATAAACTATCATCAACAAGATACATATGCGTGGCTAGATTGGCTAAATCTTTCATATAAGAGGCATGAATAGCCGCCAAGAAATGCCGTTGTTCTTCAAGGGTGTGTGTTTGCTCAAAACCTTGCACTACATCTTTTTCATGCATATAAAAGGGTAGGTAAGAGCACAATATTTGGGTTGGCGTTTGGTTACTCATTGTTGGTTACTCATGGGCCGATCTTTGCTTTTATCGTAAGTTTTTATGAAAATACATCAAGAGCTTACAATAATAGGTTGATAGCTCAAGTCAAGAATTGATCACACGCTAGAAACGCGCAGCATCTTCCACTTGAAACTGACATGAAATCTGGCCATTCCAGCGATCAACCCGCAAATATCCAGCCAATTGCAGGGGCTGTTTTTCTTGCCCCGCACGCAGCAGCATATCGCCCAGTTTAGTACCATCCGCCCGAAAAGCGATGGCTTTTAACCGTTCGCCGCCGGTTGGGTCTAACAACATCATGCGTAAATGGCCACCATTGGTGGTGGGTTGTACCCTGAAGGGAATGGCTTGTCTAATCATGACCAATGATTCTGGATTGCCTGAACCATAGGGGCCAATTTGTTCTAAATATTGTGCCAGCGTGGCGTTAGCACCACTCACCGCTACCATTGCATCCAATTGCAAGGGTTGTAATATTTTCCAATCAGCGGCAACGCCGCTGGCTTTTTCATGCAAAAATTCAAGGAATAAAGGAATGTTTTTTTCTTCTAGGGAAAAACCTGCCGCCATATAATGGCCACCGCCAGCCAATAATAAGCCATTTTCTCTGGCTTTAATCACGGCTCCTCCCAAATCAAACCCCGCCGCTGAACGGCCTGAGCCTTTACCCACGCCATCGGTAATGGCCACAACACAAGCAGGGCAGCGGTAGCGTTCTACCAAGCGTGAGGCTACAATGCCAATAACGCCTTGATGCCAACCATTGCTGGCCACCACCACGCAATGATATTTTTCTTTTAGTTGCTGCTCTTCTGCCATGGCCATGGCTTCTTCCAGCACTTGTTTTTCTAAAAAGCGGCGTTCATCGTTAAATTGCTGTAGGGCGGCGGCGTAATCTTTTGCTAATAAGGGATCATCGGTGCTTAAAAGTTTGGCGCCTATATCCGCCTTACCAACCCGCCCGCCCGCATTAACTCTGGGGCCTAATAAAAAACCAGCATGAAAAGAAGTGGGGGGTTCACTAACGCCTGCCAAACTGGCCAAAGCGGCAAGGCCGGTATTGCGTAATGTGCCCATGGCTTTTAAGCCTTGCTGCACAAAAGCACGGTTAATACCACGCATCGGTACAACATCACAAATAGTACCTAAAGCTACCAAATCAAGCCATTCCCGTAAATCGGGTTCTGGCCTGTTGGCATACCAGCCAGCTTCCCGCAGCACCCTATTAACCGCCACAATCGTAAGAAAAGTAACCCCAACAGCCGCCAGATCATTCATACCGGCCACATCATCCAAGCGGTTAGGGTTAACCACGGCAATAGCCGCCGGTAGTTTAGGTTCTGCTTGGTGATGATCCAACACCACCATATCCAAGCCAATAGCCGTGGCGTGCGCTAATGGTTCAAAAGCAGTAATCCCACAATCCACCGTTACCACCATGATGCAGCCTTCACGCTGCAATTGTTCAAAAGCGGCTTTATTGGGGCCATAGCCTTCGGTCATGCGGTCTGGCACATAAACCCGAACTTCTGCTAAGCCAGCACTATATAAAAAGCGCATCAATAATGCAGCCGCCGTTGCCCCATCCACATCATAATCGGCAAATATACCGGTTTTTTCTCCCTTCATCACGGCTTGCGCAATGCGGTTGGCTGCTTTTTCCATATCGCACAGTGAATAAGGGTCGGGCAGTAGATTCTTAAGTTTAGGGCTCAGAAAATCAGGAGCAGATTCAGCGGTTACCCCGCGCATAACCAGTAAACGCGCGGCAAGTTCGGGCAAATCATTCAATTGGATCATGCGCTGCAATAAGCGTTCATCAACCGGTTTTAATAACCAATCACGATTAGACGCAGTAAAAGATGAATCAGCCACTTTATTCATATTGGCTGACCCATCATTTTTTTCAGATATATCATCAACGCAGTAAATGCTAAGGCTCACGCGGCATAGCTACTGTTAGCCGGCAAGCTTGGCCAACCAGCGGCAGATTTACGGCCAAAATGGTGATGCGCTTCAATATAGCGTACCGTGCCAGTTTTAGAACGCATCACCACCGAGTGGGTGAAAGCACCACCGGGGAAACGGCGCACGCCTTTCAGCATGGCACCATTAGTAACACCAGTGGCTGCAAACATAACATCGCCTTTAGCAAGATCATTGAGGCTATATTTACGATTCAAATCGGTCACGCCCCAACGGAAAGCGCGTTGTTTTTCATCTTCATTACGAAATAACAAGCGGCCTTGTAATTGCCCGCCAATACAACGCAAAGCAGCGGCAGCCAAAACGCCTTCTGGGGCGCCGCCAGAGCCAATATAAATATCAATACCGCTTTGTGGTTGGGTGGTGGCAATCACGCCGCTCACATCACCATCAGAAATCAACACAATGCGTGAGCCCACTTCTCTTACTCTTGCAATCAGCTCTTCATGGCGAGGGCGATCGAGGATACATACCGCTAAATCTGATAAATCACACTGCTTAGCTTTGGCGAGTGCTTTCAGATTTTCTTCTGGGGTTTGGTCTAGATCCACCAAGCCTTCTGGTAAGCCTGCGCCGATGGCAATTTTATCCATATACACGTCGGGTGCATTCAAAAAACCACCCTCAGGCGCCATGGCAATCACTGATAAAGCATTTTGCCCACCCTTAGCGGTAATGGTTGTGCCTTCCAACGGATCCAAGGCTATATCCAGCCTTGGTCCAGTACCAGAACCAACTTCTTCACCAATGTACAACATGGGGGCTTCATCGCGCTCGCCTTCACCAATCACCACCCGCCCTGCAATGGACAGAGTGTTTAATGCTTGCCGCATGGAATCAACCGCGGCTTGATCAGCTGCTTTTTCATCGCCGCGCCCCATCAGCAGTGAAGAAGAAAGAGCTGCCGCTTCAGTAACCCTTACCAACTCAAGGGCAAGGTTACGATCCATTGGGTTTTCATGTGTTAAAGCCATGTACTAAATTCCTTAAAAATTCCTAGATAATAATTAATAGACCATTAAAACTTTTCTATGCGCAATAAACAAGGCTTTTCTAAGATAACCGGTAAAGCCTCAATCGTTTTCATTGCTGCGTGAATAGCAGATTCTGTGGTTTCTGCCGTGATAAATACCACTGGCACCATGTCGCTCTGGCTTTCTGCCTCACTATTGGGGGGGCTATGTTGCCAAACAGAGCGTAAAGATACATTTTCTTGCCCAAATGCTGCGGAGACATCGGCAATTACCCCGGGTTGATCGCGTACCGTGAGGCGTAGATACCATGCCCCGCGCTGTACAGCCATGGGAGGCGTTTGCACTTCTTTGAGTTGTGATACAGGCATCCCAAAGGCAAAAATATGGCGGCCACATGCCACATCAACCAAATCAGCCAACACGGCGGAAGCGGTAACATCGCCCCCCGCGCCTTGTCCCATCCATAACATTCTGCCTGCCAAACTGGATTCTGCCACCATGGCATTATTAGCACCTTCAGCCGCTGCAATTTGGGCTGATGCGGGCACTAAACAGGGGTAAACTTGCTGTTCTATATAATCGGCTTGTTGGTGCGTAATTTTTCTGGCTACCCCTAATAATTTAATGCGGTAGCCTAGCTGTTCGGCAAATAAAACATCTGCCAACGAAAGATGTCGTATCCCTTCCACCAAAACCGAATCAAGCGCGGGGGCCACACCAAAAGCAATAGCGGTGAGCAAGGCTAATTTATGAGCACTATCTGCCCCATCAATATCCGCGCTGGGATCTGCTTCAGCATAGCCTTTATATTGGGCTAAGGATAAGGCTTCTTCTAACGACATTTTATCCGAGCGCATGCGGCTGAGAATAAAATTGCAGGTGCCGTTTAATACGCCATGAATTTCAACAATTTCATTGGCGCTTAAGCCTTCTTTTAGGCCTTTAATCACAGGAATACCACCACATACAGCGGCTTCAAAGGCCAGCGTTACGCCTTTTTCTTCAGCCTTAGCTGCCAAGGCCACACCGTGGCGCGCTATTAAAGCTTTATTGGCGGTAATCACATGCTTGCCGGCTGTTAAAGCGGCTTCCACCACTCGTTTTGCCGTACCTTCTGCCCCGCCAATTAATTCCACCACAATATCTATGTCTGGATCTGTGGCTAGTTTTTCTGGCGAATCAAACCAACGGCAAGAAGAGACATCCAACCCATCTTCTCGTACTCCATGCAAGGGCTTATTTCTGGCGGAAACGGCAACCAGTTGTAAACGGCCACGAGAAAAATGATGAAAACGACCGGAAGGGGATAAAAGTTGCCGTGCCACCGCAGCGCCAACAGTGCCTAATCCCACAAGCCCCACCCGTAACACGGGCGCGTTAGAATTTGTATAAGAGGATAATGCTGTAGAGGACATGGTGTTTCTATGGTTTATTGATTGGATTGAGTGATAATATTTTGCCAGTCAAATTCTTCTGGATGTAGTGTTTGCCATGTTTTTCTGGCTTCATCCAGTGTTGGCATGTTGGTTGGCCGTGGTGGAACCAACGAAAGGTTGGGATAAGTGCTTACAGAATCATTGCTGCTTGCTGGTGGTTTAATATCAGGCAAAGAAACCACCGGCGGCGCTTCTCCCTGCTCTTCATTATCGGCCAGAATTACCGCAGAAAGAGCCAATGGTCGTGATATTACATGAGAATAACCAATTGCATCCGGCAAGGTTAATTGCGAGAGATTCAGCTTTTCTTGCCCACCTTTTTTGCTGGGGGTAGGTTGGGGAGGTGTTTTATTGGGTGATGCCTTCGATGGGTCAGTTTTTCTAGGGCTAGGAATTTTTTTAATAGTTTTTTCTGGCCAGCTTGTATTGTCGTTATCATCCACTTCTAATGGACCATGCAAATCAAAAATCATGCGTCCATCTTCTAGCATCGGCACTGGATGTTGCGGCGAAGATTGTACCGGTAATATTTCAATAGGCGGCGGTCCATCATTGCGGGATGATGGGGGCTCCGACTTATCAATTTTTGGTTTAATGTTTTGCGTGTAGGGGTGTCGGCTACCAAACCAATGAAGGGGTGTAAAAAACCTATCCCAAGTGCAGGCATTGAGAGCCAGTGGCAACATAAGCAATGGCAATGCTTTTCTTAAAAAAGAAGATTTTCCCCTTATATTGATCGAAAAACGGCTTTTTTTATTGGGCAACAAATTGGCCAATAAATCGGTATGTAAAAAAAATATCGGTTGCATGAAAAAAATCATTGGTAAAAAAATAGATAACTCATGTATGAAGGACAAACTATTGCCTTAAATCTTGTATCCTCTTAACTATTATATTGTATAGCTAAATTTTCTGCATTCTAGCAGCCATGATTAATAATCTGCAAAGGTTTTCTCGATGACACAAAGCACTTTTAATCCCGATATAAAAATTCCTGACCCGTTGGAGATGTCTAAAAGCTGGACGCGTATCGCGGAACGTGCCCATAAGTTGGTGACTGATTTTGCTATCAAACAAAATGATCCCATGAGTGGTTTGGGCATTAATCCCTTGCAAATCACTGGCGCTTTCATGGAATTAACGGCCAGAATGTTAGCCGATCCAACCAGTTTGGTGAAAGCAAATATGATGCTTTGGCAAGATTATTGGGATTTATGGCAACACACAACACGCAAATTTTTAGGCGAACAAACTGAACCCGTGGTAACCACCAGCGACGATAAGCGTTTCAAGGATGCAGCGTGGGATGAAAGCGCGTTATTTGATTATATCAAGCAATCCTACTTATTAACAGCACGTTGGATTCAAGGGGTTGTACGTAATGTGGAAGGGCTGGATGATCAAACAGCCCGCAAGGTAGATTTTTATACGCGGCAATTTGTGGATGCGATGGCACCCAGCAATTTTGTGATGACTAACCCAGAAGTGTTGCGCACCACCATGGAAACAGGGGGTGAAAATCTGGTAAAAGGGTTGGAAAACCTGCTTTCTGATTTAGAACGCGGTAAAGGCAAGCTTCTTATTCGCATGAGTGACCCCGAAGCCTTTAAGGTGGGGGAAAATATAGCAACCACTGCGGGCAAGGTGGTGTATCAAAATTCGCTGATGCAGCTCATTCAATATAGCCCCACCACTGAGCAAACTTTTACCAAGCCATTGCTGATTGTGCCACCTTGGATCAATAAATATTACATTCTGGATATGCGCCAGAAAAATTCTTTTGTAAAATGGGCGGTGGATCAAGGCCATACGGTGTTTATTATTTCATGGGTCAACCCCGATGGAGAGTTGGCGGATAAATCTTTTGAAGATTACATGAATCAAGGCATTTTGGAGTCTTTAACCCAAATTGAAAAAGCTACCGGTGAAAAGCAGGTAAATGCTATTGGTTATTGCTTAGGTGGCACATTATTGGCCTCCACGCTTGCGGTTCTGGCCACGAAAAAAGATGATCGGATCAGCTCTGCTACTTATTTTGTTACCTTAGTGGATTTCACCGAGGTAGGAGAAGTGCGGGTGTTTATTGATGAAGCGCAATTAGCAGCTCTTGATGAGCAGATGAAAGCACAAGGCTATTTGGATGCTCAATCCATGCATACGGCCTTTAATTTGCTGCGGGCTAATGATTTGATCTGGTCGTTTGTGGTCAATAATTACTTGTTAGGCAAAGAACCATTCCCATTCGATTTACTGTATTGGAATTCCGATTCCACCAGAATGCCAGCCGCCATGCACAGTTTTTACCTGCATAAAATGTATCAGGAAAATTTATTGGTAAAGCCGGGGGCTATCACCTTAAATAATGTGGGTATTGATTTGAAAAAAATTAAAACCCCAAGCTATATTATGGGCGCAAGAGAAGATCATATTGCCCCATGGAAATCGGTATATAGCTCTACGCAGGTGTATCAAGGCTCTATTCGCTTTGTGTTAGCCGCTTCAGGGCACATTGCCGGTGTTATTAACCCGCCAGCGGCTAATAAATATTCATTCTGGACTAATAATGAAATGCCAGTTGATGCCGATCAATGGTTTGACACCGCAACCCAAACGGAAGGGTCTTGGTGGCCAGATTGGAATAATTGGGTGGCTCAATATGCAGGGGAAAAAGTTCCCGCTCGTGTTCCGGGTACAGGTAAATTAAAAGCCTTGGAAGATGCACCCGGCAGCTATGTTAAAATTAGAGCGATGTAGAAGAGGCTATCATCATGAAATTTATACCATTTTCGCGTGGTTTTTATGCTGTTGCGCTGCTGCTCACCTTAAATTTGCAGCCAGTGCAGGCAGAAGAAAAAAATAAACCTTCTCCTCCTGCAGCTTCGGTTGCTAAAGCCGAACCGGTTATTGTGCAAAATGCACAGCCAGTGGATGAAGCCACAAGGCTGGCAGCGGCTAATTTGCTTGATTCGATGTATCCCAAAGAAACCATGGAACGTTATCTGAATAGTACCCGTGAACAACAGGTGCGTTATTTCGATAATTTGCCCTGTATTCAATATATGCGGCCTGATCTGATTAATTTTATGAACAGCCTCATGACCTATGAAACGGTGAAAGATCTTTCTGTGGCCATTTACTCCGAAAATCTTTCTATTGATGATATAAAGAAGTTGGAAGAGTTTTACAAAAAGCCAGAAGGTAAAAAAATTGCCGATTTTTTACTGTTTGAAGGCGGGAAAATGACGCCTGCTGAGTTTCAGCTATTTTTTAGTGACCAAAATTATAAAAAAGAAACCTTCAGCGCTGAAGAAAAAAAGGTGTTCAACGAGTTTTTTAGTAGCGAATTTGGTAAAAAAATTATCGAAAAACTCTTAAAAATGAATGATACAGCACGGGTAAAAAGCACAAAGCTGCTGCAAGATCATTTGCCTCAGCTGAATGGTATATTGCTCAAACACCTCAATTTTGATGGCACATGCAAGGGCGCAACCACCAAAAAATAAATATGGGTTGATATAAATCAATTTCCTGAAGCCTGTTTTCTTATAAAGTGAATCGGTTTCAGGAAAAAGCTATTGATATTGACTAATAATAAAGCGGTGGGGGCTAGGTAAGGTAATTGCCTAAGGATTGAGAACCCCATAAGCCAAAGAAAAACCGCTACTTTCTTGAAGAAAAGTAGCGGTATAAATTGAGGTGATATGGTCACGGATTATTGAGAATTAGTGAAAGTTATTTTACAATAACCGTGGTATCGCCGCTTGAACCATTATCGCCTTGGGCGCCGCGATTGCCTTTTGAACCACGGCTACCCGCTGTGCCTTTAGCGCCTGTATCTCCTTGGGCACCAGTTTCGCCTTGGGCACCAGTAGCACCCGTATAGCCAGTATTGCCTTGGTTGCCGGTGGCTCCAGTATCGCCAGTATAGCCTGTATTACCCGTATTGCCTTGGCTACCAGTGGCGCCCGTATAGCCTGTATTGCCTTGGTTACCAGTTGCTCCTTGGGGGCCGGTGGCACCGGTGCAGGCGCTAAGGCTCAATAAAACAAGAGCCACTGTCAGATTGCGTAAATTTTGCATGAAAAACTATCCTGAAATGAGGAAATATTGAGAAAATAATTGACGATGAGAGAACAATTATTGGTGAGATAAGGTAAAGCAGCGTTTTATGGCTAACTTTTATGCTGTATCACTCAATATATATAGCAGTGGGGATAAAAATACGCTGTGTTTTTACCGGTATAAAGTAAAGAAGCCATATGAAATATTACACTGGTTAAGGCAGGCTTCGTTTAAGCTGTAGCAGCAATAAACACAAATTCCTGTTGGGGGCGATCAGGCGCATCGCGCACCTCTTTTACTGTATAGCCCAAGCGCTCTAGCGAATTTGTTATTTCTTCTCTATCACGAAAGCGAAGGGTGGAATCAGAAAACAATATTTCACCATCAGATTCAAAAACATACGTCCAACGGAAACTTACAAATTTTTCTGATAGGTTGGTGACATCGCACCACCCTTCCACAAAGCCGATGGTGGGAATGTGGATGCGTTGATAGGTGTGTTCGCGTGTCCATTTCAGCCAAGCTTTTTGTGCAGGGTCTCTCACCTCAAAAACAAGATGCCCGCCAGAGCGCAAGGCTTGATGGATGGCAATGAGGCTATTTTCCCAAGCTTCATCGGTGAGAAATACTTGAGCAACATTACCAGTCATCACCGCTAGATCAGCATGTAATGACGATAGGCTGGTGGCATCACCCACTATCCAGCGCACCTGTTCGGCATGTGGTTTTTTGCGAGCTATTGCTAAAGAAGATTGTGCCGGATCAACGCCCACAACATCAAAACCATGCTGGCTGAGAAGGCAAGAAAAACAACCGGTGCCGCATCCTATATCTAAGATAGAGCGTGCCTTTAACTCTTTCACAATGGCCAAATAATGCTCAAGATCATGGCGCGGGCCGTCGAAAGCATCATAAATTTCCACCAACCGCGCATGTTCAAAAATTGGATCTGGCATCATAAACGAACCTAAGCATGGGGGACAATAAATGTGAAAATTATATTATATGTCACTTAACGCAGCCATAGGCTATTTCATCCAATGTAATGGCGGTGTGGTGGTAGCATGTGCTTGTGCTGCGGTATAAAAAAAGAAATGAAAGCCAATGGCTGCCCCCAAAACCCGTACCTAGCGCCCATGAATAGGAGGCTATATTTACAGCTTAAGAGTAGGGCGATTATTCCTATATAGTCTACCAGAAGCATGATGAAATCTGTCACTTTGTTCGAAATTAGGATTACAAGGTTTTATATTTTACGGTATAAGTTGCGAACAAAGCATATGCCTTGTTTATCGAACCCTTTTTTTCGGGTTCAAACCCAACCATTTACCCATCAATAAAAAAGCCCCGTAAAGGGGCTGTTAATTGATGGCGGTGACTTGTTGGGATAACAAAATCCCTTACTACTTACGGGCTATAGTTTGCGAGAGGTGGCTCACTTCTGGCGTGGCAAGGTTTAGGTGTTTTCAACTTCATTTTATTCGGCAGTATGTTTAAAACGATCAATTAAATTTGCTAGGAAAAAGAATTCTTTATCTACCGCAATCCACCAAATAATTTCACGCACCTCACCATCTTGATCTATATGCCTTTCTGAATCCTCCTTGTAGGCCCATTTTTTTTCTATTACTTCATCTACAATAATTCCAAGATTTTTCAATTTAGTAGCCCATACTCCTAATACAGAAGTTAGGTTAAGTGGTGATACAGATATTTCCGTTTCTCGATGCCAATTTGAATCCTGCTGCTCCTCACACCAACGAATTCTCAGATTCCCCTTTTCATCAAGTAGTGCATCTTTGTTTTTGGAATTTGCTTCTCCTTTGTACTTACTCACAAATGAAGCATATTCAATCAATTCATTATCATTCAGCATTTCTGCCGCAGAAAGAATTATTTCCTCTTCCATGGTTGCTGTACGTTTTTCATATGTAAGCTTCGCGGTGATTACTGCAATTATACGCGGTCCTATGTTTTTTGATCTGGATAGTGAAACACTCCTATAAGCATCAAAAAGAACTTCAGTTCTTTCTTCGTGTTGTAAAATTTTATCAAGAGCTTCGTTGAGCTTTTGGGGATCACTGGCATTTAGAAGAATAGATATTTCGCTATAGAAAGTTTCTAGAAATTTTTCTGCTCTCCACTTTGACCACCTTTCAATTACGTTTCTTCTAAAAACATCCACAAGGTGATCAGTGGCCTTTCCTGTTAGGTAATCAGATACAAGCGTTACAACAACATCCATAATAAACTCATTTCCTTCATTTAATCATAACAATACATTTTAACACCTCAACCTCTGAATGTTGGAGACATTTTTTATTTCAACTGCCTATGCAGTCCCGCATTAAAACTCATCTACAGGTTCAGAACATGGCGGTGGATTGGTTCAGAGCTTATGTTCTCTCCGCTCTCTCTGGCTCTGAACTTGCATTTGCGGCTGTTTCTTTGGGGGGGCATAAGAGAGAATATTTCAAACTCCCGCTATCCGTTATAGATTCTTAGTTTCTAGCGTGAACAATTTGTGCGCCTCTCTTGTTCAGAGCTATGCCCTGAAAACCTCAAGATTCCTCAAGCCTTCCACCGCATCGGTTGAGAACCCACCCAAGAGAGCGTTTAAAAAATGTAATGGCGGTGCTTCCGTAGAAACACAAATGCCCTCTAAGCCTTTACCAGATTGGTTTTGAAAATTCACCTCATTTCGGACTAGAAAAACTTAGTGGGTTGGCACTGAAACCGTGCGGGTGAACTACCCCTGATTTATAACGCTTGAGTTTAGGAAAATTTTACCCTATTTTCCTCATGCCGAAACGCAAAAACTGAGAGCTCATCATCCGATGGAAGACGACATATTGACCATACGAGAGGTGGCGGAATTTCTTAAGTTGACTGAGAAAACCGTCTATCGCCTTGTATCAGAAGACAAGTTGCCTGGGTTTAAAGTTGGTGGGTCTTGGCGCTTTTCAAGGAAAGACCTTGTGAAGTGGATTGCCTCGCAAAAGGCGGCCAGCAAAAATTAATAGGGAAACAAACGACATGTCATCAAAGAGCCTGCTGGAACAATTACCGAAAATCGTCGCGGATGGTAAGCGCGAAGCTGAAAGCATCCTTGAGAGGCTGGAGAGCAATTATAAAATCGGGCTGCAGACTCGTGAGTTAGTAATCCCTTCGAAGGATTCTAACTGGCGGGACATGTTTGCTAAAGCTACCAAGGGTGATTATGACCTCAGCCCTGCCACGATGAATCGTTTGATCTATGGTGATAACCTTCTGGCAATGGCGGCTCTTTTGGCTGGTGACCGTGAAACACCATCTTACCGTGGCAAAGTTGATCTCGTGTACATTGACCCACCGTTTGACAGCAAAGCTGACTACAGAACTAAAATTACTCTTCCAGGCGGAGATGTTGAGCAAAAGCCCACAGTTATGGAGCAGTTTGCATATTCTGATACTTGGGAGGATGGGACAGCTAGTTACCTAAAGATGCTGATACCTAGGATATGCTTGATTAAGGAAATGCTATCACCTGCTGGTAGTCTTTTCATTCAGTTAGACTGGCATGTAGGGCATTACGTTAAAGTTGCTGTAGATGATATATTTGGGAAAGATTGCTTTAGAAATGAAATCGTATGGCGCAGAACGTACGCTGGAAAGACTGTTGGTAGGCAATTCCCATCAAATATAGACAATATATATTGGTATACAAAATCTGTAGAAGATTATTATTTTTCACCCGTTACAAAGCCACTAAACGATGAGGATCGAAAGCAATTTACCAAAGATGATGGTGATGGTAGGGGTCTTTATGGAACAGTTAGCCTGCAGAAAGTGTCAGGGCCAACTCCAGGGACTATGTATGACTACATAGATAATCAAGGTCGAATTTGGAAGATGCCTGCAAAGGGCTGGCGAATGGTAGAGCCTAAATTGAGAGCTTTAGAGAATGATAACAGGTTGCATTTTACAAAAAACAATATTCGAGAAAAATATTACTTAAAAGAACGTGAAGCTATAGGTAAGCAAATCGATAATTTGTGGTCTGATATTGGTAATATGAACCGCAACAAATCAGAAGATGTGAACTACGCCACCCAAAAACCTGAGGAGCTAATAGAGAGAATGATAAAAGCCGCATGCCCAGAATCTGGACTTGTGGGCGACTTTTTTATTGGCTCTGGTACAACGGCATCTGTTGCAGAAAAAATGGGGCGTAGGTGGATTGCTACTGACCTTGGTAAACCTGCTTGCATGGTTACGCGCAAACGTCTCATCGATAACGATGCCAAGCCATTCCTTTATCAGAATGTAGGGGATTATCAGGTTGAGCAAATGCGCTCCACAATGGGACGCAAATTCCGTATTGGCGACCTTTCGGAAATTGTGCTGGGACTTTTTGGTGCTCTGCCTATTGCAGCAGAAGAAAACCCGAACCGCAACCTTGGCCGCATCCAGAACGCTAAGACGCTTGTGTTCTGTGATAGTCCTAACAAAATGACTGGACTTGCCACGCTCCGTAAAGCCCTAGCCTTGCGCGATAATCACATGGGTGGCTGGGATAAGGTGGTGGTCTTGGGGTGGAACTTTGACCAATCCATCGGTCATGACATTCAGGGCTTGAATGAAGGTGATAAGCTGGAAGTTCTGGTGATTCCACCTGATTTGCTCGACCGTCTGAAAAAGAAGGGCAAAAAACTGAAAGCCGAGGAAGTCCGTTTTTCATCACTACAATATCTTCTGCTGGGTGATGTGAAGCGCGGCAAATCTGGTAATAGCGAAACGCTCACAGTGGATATCGAGAACTATGTGCTTCTCTCCCCTGAAGCCCTGAACCTTGACGAAGCAAACCGTGCAAAGCTGCAAAGCGTTGTCAACAGCGACCCACTGGCATTGATTGAGTATTGGAGTGTTGACCCTGACTATGACGGCGAAGTGTTCCGTTCTGTATGGCAGGATTATCGTGGCAATACTGAAAATGACGAAGACGAATATCGCGTGGTAAGAAAAGCCCAGCTTACGGAACTTCCCGTGAAAGAAGGCAAACGAAATGTCTGCGTGAGAGCCGTGGACGTATTTGGCTTTGAGGCCGAAGCAATAGTGGAGGTCTAGCCGTGGGAATTAACGATTTAACTCTAAGCCGTAATCTGACCAGAAAAACACTTGCTGCGTGTGAAGGGCTGGAAACAGGTAAAGCGCCGATACTGGAACAGGTAACAGAGACCACCGCCGAACTTCTTAAATGGTGGTTTCAGCAGGATTACATGGATACCCGCCGCTTCAACTTTCACGAAGGGCAAAAGCAAGCAATCCTGAATACCATCTATGCTCATGAAGTGCTGGGCATCAACACCCTGCAAGATATTTACACTGCCGTTGCGCCAGAGGTGATACTGGAAAGCGACCACGCCGCCCAGCTTATAAGTAGCCCTAAAAACGCTTATCCCAAGTACTGCATGAAGATGGCAACGGGTACGGGTAAAACGTGGGTACTACAAACGCTGCTTATCTGGCAGGTTCTTAATGCCAACCGCTACAAAGAAAGTGGACGATTTACCCGTAACTTCCTCGTCGTTGCGCCTGGGCTAATCGTTTATGATCGCCTACTTGATGCGTTTATGGGCAAGGAGCGCGGCGGCAAGCGCGATTTCAAAAACTCTGACATCACCACATATCAAGAGCTATTCATTCCTGAAACCTACCGTGACGAAGTGTTCCGCTTTGTGCAGGGTACTGTTTGCGCGAAAGAGGAAATTGGCAGGAAGGTTACCAGCGGCGGCATTATTGCTATCAGCAACTGGCATGTATTGAGCGAAGAAGGTGAAGAAGAGGAAATCGCCGAGATTGAAACACCAGGGTTGGATCATGACCCGATTAAAGTTGTGCAAAGTCTGCTTCCCCTGACACCTGGCACTAACCAAGGCAATGACCTGAACCAGCTGAACCGCAAGTTTGAGCGCGGCGGCATTTTGAATTACCTCAAAGAGCTTCCCGACCTGATGGTTTTCAACGATGAAGCCCACCACATCCATGATTTCAAAAAAGAAGGTGAAGTAACCGAAGTTGAATGGCAGAAAAGCCTGAACACCATTGCAGAGCCTAAAGGCAGCCGATTCATACAGGTGGATTTCTCTGCTACGCCATACAATCAGGTTGGCACTGGCAAGAACGTAAAGCTGACGTATTTCCCTCATATCATCGTTGACTTCGACCTCAAGACGGCAATGAAAATGGGGCTTGTGAAATCGCTGGTGCTCGACAAACGTAAAGAAATCGGAGCCTTATCAGACGAAGAGCTTGAGTTTAAAGCCTATCGTGATGAGGATGGGAATCCTTCCCTCTCCGAAGGTCAGCGCATCATGCTTCGCGCAGGCTATGCAAAACTGAATAAACTCGCATCTGAATTTGAAACGGTTGATCCCTCTCGCCATCCAAAAATGCTGGTGATGTGCGAAGACACCACCGTAACGCCGCTAGTTGAAGAGTTTTTCAAGCTCGAAGGTCTGTCTGATGATGAAATCCTGCGCGTTGATTCCAATCGTAAAGGCGACTTGAACCGCGATGACTGGGCTGTTCTGCGCGAGAAGTTGTTTGATATGGACGCGCACAAAAACCCGCGTGTGGTCATCAGCGTTCTGATGCTACGTGAGGGCTTTGACGTAAATAATATCTGCGTAATTGTGCCACTGCGTTCCTCTCAGGCAAGGATTCTGCTTGAGCAAACCATCGGTCGCGGTCTCCGCCTCATGTGGCGCGGCAACGAATATGATGATGTGAAGCGTGATAATCGCAAGCTAATCAAAGAAGGTAAGCATCCGCAAAGCATGATTGACGTGCTTTCTATCGTTGAGCATCCTGCATTCCAGCAATTCTATGAAGAACTCATGCAAGAAGGTCTGGTCGGCGAAACAGACGAGGATGATGACTCCACCAGCAGCACAGGCGACCTTGTTTCCGTCCAACTGCGCGAAGGCTATGAAAAATATGACTTTGCTATTCCGTTTATCCTGCGCGAGCGTGAGGAAACGATTAAGCAGAAGAAAGTAGATTACTCTACTCTGCCAGAGTTCTCAGGGTTTAAGCTCGCCCAGCTAAAAGCTATCATTGGCAAAGGTGAGAAGTTTATTTCTGAGGATGTTCAGACCAGCACGCGATTCGGTGATTATCGCGTAGATGGTGGGGTTATGACCGCCACAGGATACAACGATTATATTTCGCGCATCGTGCGGCGCATTTCAGAATTGATGAGCCAGCCGCTGACGCGAAGCTCCAAGGTTTTTGCAAATCAGAGTCAGTATCCATACATGCAGGCAAACAAGCCTCAGCTTGCTGCCATGATTGATGGCTATATCCGTAACAAAATGTTCGGGGAGAAATTCGAGCCGTTTGTTGACGAGAACTGGCGCGTCCTGCTCGTTGATACTGTTACCGAACACGTTATCAAAGTGGTCGCCAGAGAATTGCTGGCAGCAGAAGAAAGTGAAACCACTGATGAAGCGGATGTCATGTATCGCAGGCTTTCAGAGGTTGAGAAAATCGCCGTTCGTGAAACGTACTCTGTTGCCGTATCAAAATGTATCTACCCGAAACTGCCATACCCGTCGCGCAGCGGACTTTTTGAAAAAGCGTTCATTGAAATGGCGAATCAGGATGGTGGGGTTGATGCTTTCTGTAAGGTAAACGAGCAGAAGCATGACTTTGTAAGGCTGCGTTACATAAAGGAAGATGGGCTTCCTGCGTTTTATTCCCCTGACTTCTTAGTACGAATTGGTGAGGTGATTTACCTCGTAGAAACCAAGGCACAAGACCAGCTTGCTCACCCAAACGTCAAGCGTAAGCGCAAGGCCGCGGTGGCATGGTGTGAGCGCATCAATGCTCTTGAAGCCGAAAAACGAATGAACTGCGAATGGCAGTATGTCCTTATCGGTGAAGCGTTGTTTTACGAATGGCGCAACAAGGGTGCTGCCATGCAGGAGTTGTTGGACTTCGCTCGCCTGCGCCCAGCGGAATATCTGGTTCAGGGGAAATTGGCACTATAACTAATAAAATGTGCCGAAACAGCGCATAAGCAAGGAAATGCAATGAAAATCAAATTAGTAGAAATTCAGAATTTCCGTAAGTTGAAATCTGTTAGGATTGATTTATCCGACGATAAAACTATTTTTGTTGGTGCAAACAACAGTGGAAAAACCACGGCTATTGTAGCCCTGCGTAAATTTCTGATTGAACAGAAATCTTTTGATGTCAATGACTTTACCGTAACAAATTGGCGAAAAATAAACGCTATAGGGACGGCATGGGAGGAAAACGCTGATTCTACCCATGAAATAATCGAATGGGAATCAATGCTTCCTGCCCTAGATGTTTGGCTAGATGTAGACCAAAGAGAAATTCATTACGTTCAGCACCTATTGCCAACCTTAGACTGGAATGGAGGTTCGCTGGGGGTGAGGCTTCGTCTTGAACCAACAAAACTAGAAGATCTGAAATCTGAGTATGTAGCTCTTCGTCAACAATCCGATGAAGCAATCAAAGCCGCAAATAAAAACAAGGAAGATGTTCCTCTCTGGCCTGTTACGATTAAAGATTTTCTAGAGCGAGGATTTGGTAGCAAATTCAGAGTACGATCGTACATCCTCGATCCAGAGAAATTGATTGTTCCTGAGAACGGAAACGCAAAACCACAGCTTCTTACTCCCAACATCGAAGCAAGCGAAGACAATCCATTCTCTGGTCTTATTCGCATCGATGAGGTTAATGCTCAAAGAGGCTTTTCGGATGCAGGAAATGATGGGGAATCAGGCGACAATGGAATTGAAGGTTCATCAAAGAGAAGCAACAAGCGTAGGCTGAGTGATCAGGTGCGCTCCTATTTTGACAACCACTTGAACCCTAGTGATATGCCAGAGGGAGATGATATTGCAGCGCTAGAAGCACTTTATCAGGCGCAAAATACATTCAATATTAGGCTCGAATCTTCTCTCGCAGCTCCATTAAGAGAAATTGAGGGACTTGGTTATCCTGGTATTTCTGATCCGAAAGTCAAAATCTCCACACAAATTAAACTAACGGATGGCTTGAACCATGCCTCTGCGTTTCAATATGAAGTTGATCCAGATGCACACCTTCCAGAACAATATAATGGATTAGGCTATCAGAACTTAATCTCTATGGTTTTCCGCTTAATGAGCTTCCGTGATGCATGGATGCAGGTTGGCAAGGCTGAGAAAAAAGAAGCATCTAAGCCAGATTCTAAGGGCATCCCACCTCTGCATCTAGTATTAATCGAAGAGCCTGAAGCACACTTACATGTGCAAGTTCAACAGGTCTTTATGCGTAAAGCATACAGCATACTAAGGAATCATGCGAATCTAGGAGATAATAAAACGCATACTACGCAGATGGTGGTTTCAACACATTCAAGTCATATCGCACATGAATGTGAATTCTCATGCCTTCGTTATTTTCGTCGTAAGCCTATTGAGATAAAAGGAGAGGCTCCAGCATCTACGATTATCAATCTTTCTGAAGTATTTGGGAAGAAAGATGACGAAACAGCTAGATTTGTGGCTCGCTATCTGAAAGCGGCGCATTGCGACTTATTCTTCGCAGATGCTGCGATTCTTATTGAGGGCACAGTGGAAAGAATGCTGTTACCCCATTTTATAAGAAAAAATTATCCTAATCTAGATCATCGATATTTGACTATTCTAGAGGTAGGAGGAAGTCATGCACATCGCTTCAAGCCACTGATTGAACATTTAGAGTTAACGACACTTATTATCACAGACATTGACGTGCGTTCTGAGGCAGCCACAAGCAATCCAACGCTTAAAGATTGGCTTCCTAAAAAAAGCAATAAGGATGATTTGTTAAAGGCCACTGTTAGTGACAAGATTTCAATCAATAAAGATGCTTGTTTTTCTGTGCGCGTTGCATATCAGCTTCCAGTCAATATAGCTATAGGGCAAGATACGAAAGCCGTTGATATTACCCCCAATACCTTTGAAGACGCTTTGTTTTATGCAAATGTTGATATTTTCAAGACTCTGAAGGGAGTTGGGTTAATCCGAAAATTCCGCGATGCTTTGGACAATAGCAAAACTTCTGATGAGCTTAAAACAGCAATTGATGAGGCTATACAGAATTGCAAATCTGGAGCGAAGGCAGAGTTTGCTCTTGAACTTCTTTTTTACAAAGACCCGCAGGATTTTGTAGTTCCTAACTATATTGATGAAGGTTTGAAATGGCTGGAACAACAGGTTACTAGATGCGAAGAGAAATTAATCGAAAACAATAGCCAAGAGACTTCCCAAAAGGAGGCGGCATAATGCAAACGGCAGCACTAGTTCCTGATCTAAATGATGTTGATGCTGGAGTGGACAAGGAAATTGCATCTTGCCTAAGTCTTAAAGCGCCTAAGAGCTTTTTTTTGTTCGCTGGAGCTGGTTCCGGCAAGACGCGTTCTTTGGTAACAGCACTACAGCATTTACGTGATAACTATAGCCGCCATCTTCGTCTGCATGGGCAGCGTATAGCTGTGATTACATACACAAATAAGGCATCCGATGAAATTAAGCACCGTGTTGGCTACGACCCATTGATTGAGGTATCTACTATCCACAGTTTTGTATGGACTCTTATCCAAGGCCTTAATAACGACATCAGGGCTTGGCTAAAAAAAGAACTTCAGGCTGAAATTATCGAACTTGAAGAAAAGGAAAGGACTGGACGTGCTGGAACGAAGGCAAGCCAAGATCGCCTTCATGACATCGCGAGTAAAAAGAAGCGTCTTGAGAATTTGGATGCAATATCAAAGTTCATTTACAATCCTAATGGAGAAAACAAAGGAAAAGACTCGCTTAATCATAGTGAGGTTATTAAAATTTCTGCCTCTTTCCTTTTGGAAAAAGCGACTATGCAAAACCTTCTAATCAAGAAATTTCCAATACTTTTAATAGATGAGAGCCAAGATACAAACAAATCTCTTATGGATGCATTCCTTGCCGTTCAAAACCAACATCCCGATTTCATTCTGGGACTCTTCGGCGATCTCATGCAAAGAATATATGCTGATGGCAAAGAAGACCTTGGACGAAATATTCCTGCTGCGTGGGCAACACCTAAAAAACAAATGAATCACCGTTGCCCAAAGCGAGTTGTTACTCTGATTAATAAATTGCGCGAAGATGGTCAAGAACAGCAGCCGAGAACGGATGCCAACGAAGGAGTTGTCCGTTTATTTATTCTCAACGCTAACACATTGGATAAAACGCAAGCGGAAATGACTGTCGCGCAAAAAATGGCAGAATTTTCCCATGATGAAGGCTGGAATAAACCAAACGAAGTTAACAGCAGCAAGCTGGCTGAGGTTAAGCGTCTGATTCTAGAACACCATATGGCAGCAAAGCGGATGGGCTTTCTTGATATGTACGAACCACTCTATAGAGACAAATCATTACGCATCGGTCTTTTGGATGGAACATTGAGTGGTATAAAATTGTTCTCTGAGCGGGTTCTTCCTCTGCTTGAATCGCAGAAAGATAAATTTGCAGTAGCTGCTCTTGTTCGAAAATATTCACCTCTGGTGAGCAAATCTATTTTATTGGCTTCTGGTGACAAACAATCTGAACAAATCCAGAAAGCCAAACTAGCAGTGGAAAATCTTTTTGAGATTTTTTCTAATGAGCAATCTCCTAGATTTTTAGATGTATTGAAGTCGATAGCTGCAACTGGGCTTTTTGAAATACCCGAAGGTTTAAGCCCAATTGTGAATAGAACGCCAGAAGAGCAAAAAGTAGCCGAGGAAGAAATATCAAGAAGGCGTAACTCTGGTAACAGTGTTGAAGAAACTACTTTGGATTGCTGGGATGAGTTCCTTTTAACGCCTTTTGAACAAATTAAAGCATATTCAGACTATATCAATGAGATCGCGAGTTTCGATACCCATCAAGGTGTTAAAGGTTTAGAGTTTCCGCGTGTAATGGTCATTATTGATGACAGTGAAGCTAAAGGTTTCCTTTTTTCATATGACAAACTTTTTGGCATAAAGGCAAAGACAGATGCTGACATAAAAAATGAACGCGAGGGAAGAGAAAATACAATCGACCGAACTAAAAGGCTTTTCTACGTAACTTGCTCTCGCGCTGAAAAAAGCCTCGCTATCGTAGCATACACCACAAATCCACAACTTTTGAAAACAAGCCTTATTCAACAAGGATGGTTTACTGATAGTGAAGTGGAAATTATGGATAGTGCGAATTAGAAGCACAAAATTTCTCTTGAATAATTCCCCTTTAAGTTGTAATGTATTCAGCCCATTAGTCCTCTAGGTTGTGGGGACTCCAATAAAAACGCGGAGGGCAAGCCATGATAAGACAGGAGTATTTCGATTACATAACAGGGTTTTCAAACCTCAATCCCTACGAACTCGACCATATGAGCGAGAAGATTTATGTGCATATGGAAAAGGTTCTGAATAACCGCTCAGGCGGTCACGCGGAAGAAGTGCAATTCAGCACCCCAGAAATCAAAGACATCATCACCAAAGCGATGCGCTGCATTTACATCGAACTGGCAAAGCAGAAGCAGATAGAGTTCGATATGCAGATTGAAAAAATCAAATCAATGACGTTTGATCCCGAAGAACTGACTTACGAAGATGTGCAGAATCATAAGCGTAATGTCACCAGTCCCTTTCAACGGGATGGCGAAAAAAAAGACCCCATCGCCAAGCGACAGGGTCATCGTTCTTCCGAGGCTGCATAACAAACTCATAGATTCCTGAGCCACTCTTCCAGTTTTCGAGTGGCCACCACATCGTCAAAGTTATATGCGAGAATATCTTTTTTGATTTGCTCGCGGCGGTCTTTTATAAGCTCTGCTTGGAACTTCAGGAATTGCACCACCGACCATTGTGAGCCTGAATCATCATCGCTCCATTGGAAGTTTACCAAATCTTCGTGCTTACAGATTTGCTTCAAGCCATAGCTGGATATAGGCAACACCAGCGATTCCTTCACTGGCTTTTGCAAATCAAATAATGGACTGTCTTCGCCGAGTAACCAAACCACCGTCGGGTCATTTTCCATTTCATAGCGTTTTGCATAACGCCTAATATTGCTGACTTCGTAACTGGAGAAATGTGCGAGAACCAAATCCGCATATTGCTCTTTGAGTCTCGCTATTACCGATAAGAATTCAACCCAACCATCTCGATCCTGCGTTTCGCTATCCGTCCATACATACTCGAAGCCACTGTGATCGTATGGCGGCTTCAACAGCCCCCATAAATATACATGGTCTTCACCTGAATCGTTGAGTGGGTTGGATTCGATATCAAAATGCACCCATGTGCCTTCTGGGATAACGGGCTTCTTGATTTGAAACATCTCTCCAGTGAGATATGCCTTGGCCTGAAGAACGGCTTTGTACTTGTTGTGAATTCCCTTCAGATACGGCACATCAGAGATATCTTCTGGCTGCATTGCGGCTAATTTTGCAATCGTGTCAATGCCCTGTTCTTCAAGGTGCGGAGCACTGCGGGAATCTATACCATAGAGCAGCGTTAGTTCCTGTTTTGCCATAAATTTCGGTTTGCAACGCCCCGTATAGGGGCAAACCTTACATTTACTCTCACCATAGCGAGCTTCTGGTTCTTTCGCTTGGGATAGCAATGAACGCATATCCTGCAGGAATTCGTCAGCCAGCTTATTGGCTTCATCGCCAATTTCACTGATTTTGCCGTTGCCATGAAAAACCAGCGCAGGCAACGTGCTTCTGAGTAGTTTTCGGTAAACGGCCAACTGGATTTGAATTTCGTCTTTATCACCGCTTCGTGAAAGTTTTGCATCGGCTGGCTGATACTCGCCCGTTTCCGTTCGGATCAAAAAATCAGGCTCCCCAACAATTCCTGTCTCCTGATCAATAATTTTAGGCTGGTAGATAATTTGAACCCCTGCATCCATGAGGGCTTTGGTATGCTCTGGTGATACGGCTTCCACTACCTGATACTGCTTTTCCAGTTCCCGCTTAACGCCCCATTCATGGCGAATACCCATCTCCATGATCAACTGATCAAAAGGGTTTATTTCAATCTCTTCCAAGCCCTCCAGCGGAAAATTCTCAAGCCATACCCTCCGGCTGCAATGCAGCCATGATTTAGCGTCGCTGGGTTTGATGTATCGTAATTCGTGTTTCATTACTCCAGCATAGCGGGAATAATAAAAAAGGCATTAGATTTAAGATACATAACGCTCTGCCTCTGCAGCCCTTCGGCGCACAAGCCCTTTCAGTTTTTTGCCACCAGCCCAGACCCATTTCATAAACTCAGGCGGCACGACTTCGTGCTCCTCACGGTTCACTTTTCGGCGGAGCGTGGAGCGTTGGAGTGCGCCACCGCCCAGATTGAAGGTGAATGACACCAGCGCATCGAACTGCCCATCCGTCAGCGGAACTTTTACCAGGCGTAGCACCGCTTGCTCGGCGGCAAGCAAGTCCTTAATTAGCAACGCCTCACCAGCGGCTTCGCTGATACCATTTTTGAACCACTCGCGCTCATAGTCACGCACCAGATGCCCATAGCCGATGGTGGGATATCCAGCCGCATCGAGGTAAATCTTCGGCTCGAATCCTTCAAACTGCTTGATAAGCTGAATGCCGCGATGGGTGACATGCCTCATTTCCCGCCCCGAACTTTAGCCATAGCGCGTTGCCCGAAGTAGAAGCTGATGATGCCAGCGAAGATCGCCTGATCTTCTGCCGTCCAGAGCAGCCACGGCATGTCAGCGGAAAACTGCATCACTTTCACCGATGCATAGAGCAGGAAAAAGCTGTAGGCGATGACAGGGCGCACCGTGCCATTGAGCGCATCCACCCAGCGAAT
>JBMOFM010000010.1:0-103188 GCA_049318825.1 Alphaproteobacteria bacterium
CAAAATCACGAGAGGTGTTGGTGAGTTCTTTTAACAGACTATCTGGTGTAAATTTCGTGGATAGATCGCAACCTGCATCAACAGCACCACCGCTATAATGGTCGTGATCTTGAGGTGTACGCACTAACAAATCTATTGTGGAATAGAGCAAATCTGAAAATTGTAGATTTGATTCTATAACAGCAGCAATAACACCAGAATTTACAAGTTCCTCGATAGTTCCTTCATATGGTTTTAGACGTGAATACACAGAATTTTCTGCTATTTATTGTGAATATTTACTAAAAGCAACTTTGAGTGTTGGGTAGGGTGAATCCTAGGGGGCGGGAATCATAAAATTATTAAGTCTTTCAACTTTATCAATCCTTACTCTAGAGGGCAGATAAATTGGCAATGGAAGCTCTAACGGCTTCTATGCTGGTAATATTGGGTTTTACCAGAAAAGGCCGTTCCAGCATTGGGGTAATGGTTTCGGCGGGCACTGGCGCACTGATGTGATAGCCTTGGCCAAAATCACATTCCATTCCTTGTAAACTGCTTAAATCATCAGCATTTTCGATGCCTTCTGCGGTTACTTTCATGTGTAGAAGCCGAGATAAGGCAATAATTGTGCGGACAATTTCAAAATTATCACGGCTACCATTCATGGCAGTGATGAAAGAGCGATCTATTTTCAGCTCATCAATCGGTAATTTATGCAAATAGCTTAAAGAGGAATAGCCAGTGCCGAAATCATCGATGGCTAAGCGCACCCCAAGGTTACGGAAACTGCGCAATAGCGAAAGCGCTTCATCATGATTGCCAAATAAAGTACTTTCGGTGATCTCTAATTTTAATTGTTCTGGCTTTAAGCCTGTTTGCCGTAAAATTTGTAAAATATCAGTATAGAGTTGATGATCAGAAAATTGGCGGGGTGATAAATTAACCGCCATGAATAAATCCATATCGGTTTTGCTTCTCAATTCTAGCCATTCAGCCAATTGTTGGCAGGCTGTGCGCGCTACTTGCATGCCTAAGGGGATGATTAAGCCCGTTTCTTCTGCCAAAGAAATAAAATCCAACGGTGAAATCATCCCACGTTGAGGGTGTTTCCAGCGTACCAATGCTTCAAAACCCGATAATTTACCATCGCTCAGGCGAATAATCGGTTGGTACACCACAATAATTTGCCCAGGTGAAACGAGGGCGGTTCGTAAATCGCTTTCCAATTGGTGTTTCTTAATTAAATGATCCCGCATGGCTTGATCAAAAACAATATGATCTCCACCTTTCTGGCGGGCACGGCTAATCGCAATTTCAGCATTGCGCATTAATTCAGCAGGCCCTGCATCTGGTTCTGCCATGGCAATGCCCATACTGGTGGTTAAAAACACCTGCCGTTCACCAATCATGAATGGCTTGTTGGTGAGTTCATCCAGCTGCCTTATTTTTCGCTCCACGCCAATAGCGCCTTCCGATACGCGCACCACCACCGAAAATTCACCACTGCCAAGGCGGGCAATATCGTCACTTTCATTCACCAACGAGGTTAAATATTTTGAAAAAGCAATCAGTAGATCATTGGTTAAATCGTGCCCCAAGCCATTATGCAATTGTCGAAAACGATCAATCCCAATAATCAGTACAGCATAAAGATCACGTTTGTTGGTAGTTTCTTGTAATTTTTCCAAAAAGCAGAAGCGGTTAGAAATACCGGTCAATGGATCGATATAGGCCAATTGATGCAAGCGTGATTCCGCATTTTGCTGTTTAATGAGTCGCGATCTAAACCAGAAAAATACGATGACCAGCCATAACTCAATTGCCCCACCCATGAGCAAATAATAAAATCTTACCTCACCCCAATTTCTGCTAATATCTGATTGTGCCAGCGTGGCCGTAACAATCAGCGGGTAGCGACTAGATGCACTAAATACCAGTAAATCATCGCTGGCTGTATTGATAAACCCCATCCGATTTTCTGATAGTTTATGTGATAATTCCTGTAAAATATTCGCAGGTGTGGTTTTAATCGCTAACAGGCTAGAGCCATCAGCAATATTTTTGCTGCTGACCAGAATAATGCCGTTTTCTTGAAATAATAACTTTTTTTCTGGTACGTGCATATTACGGCTAAATTCAGAGCCACCATCAAAATCAGCACTAAATGCTTTGGCAAAAGCCTGACGAACAGAAATGCTGGCAACCAGAAAATTATCATCTGTTGGCGTGCTTCCCGTTTCGTTGGGGGTAGAATTTTTTGTATAATTACCGCCCCTGATTTTACGACCAACTGGTAAAATAATGTCGCGAATATCGCTATCATAGTAGGGTGTACCAATAATCATGGCGCCGGTTGTTTCTATTCTGGCCAGATTAAGAACTTCTGGTGAAAAAATACCATCCAATTTTTTTTGGTTTTCAGATACAGTTTCTTCAGTTTGCGATGATGAATGAACAAAATTGCCAGCGGAATCAAAAACGACAATTGCCGAAAAGTAAGGAATATTGGTATTAGGAACGGCGATGATATTATTGATATTCTTGCTGCTATTATCTTTTTCATCTTGGCGCAACATTTTTTCGGTTTGGCGCAGGGTTAAATCAGCTTCACGCATCACTGATTCAACCTGTAATTCAACGGCATGCACCATATTATACAATTCATTTTTGGTCATGCTGACTGTGCGTTGGTAGTTGGCATAGGCATCCATCAACAAAATGATGCTCAGGCTTAATGCCATCACTGCAGTAAAGCCCATGATAGACCATTGTACGCCATTGCGGTATTTGCGTTGTGGTGATGGATCTTTTTTCAAACTCATATCGCTTAACCTTGCCAAAGTAATCGCTAAATCCCAATAATCTTTATGGGCGGCTTTTTTATAATTTTGTTGCACTACTGGATAAAAAAACATTAAAAAAGAAAATATTTTATATAAAACTTATGTTGAGAATAAAATGTCTTTCTTAATAAAATATCCTCAAATAGCATCTTTTCCTCATCTATTATCGGCATATCAAGCCTTTATAATTGATCAATTTGGGGTCATTCATGATGGAGAGAAGGCATTTCCGCATGCGGTAAAAATATTGCAACAACTGCAAGAATTGGGCCATCGGGTTGTTCTTTTATCCAATTCTAGCCGCTGCGTGGCAAATAATGCCGAGCGTTTAAGCCGATTAGGGGTAGAGCCTTGCCTTTATAATGGTTTGGTTACTTCGGGGGAAGCTGTGTATCAGCAATTAAGCCAACAGCCGTTAGAAGGCGAATATTATTATTGTTTTAGTGCAACAGGCACAAATAATCTATTAGCCATTAGCAACTATAAAAAAACCGATCATATTGAGACAGCGGATTTTATTTTGTTACTAGATGTTCATGGCGGGGAGGAATATTTACTCTTCTATCAGAAAAAATTACAATTAGCGTTATCAAAAAATCTCCCCCTTCTTTGTGCTAACCCCGATAAAACCGCAATAACAGGAGAAAAACTGGTCATCGGTCCGGGATATATAGCGGATATGTATGAGAAAATGGGCGGCGTGGTTCATTGGTTTGGCAAGCCCTTTCCCTATGTTTATGAGCTATGCAAAAATTTGTTGGGGGATATTGCAGCCCACCAAATTTTATGCGTGGGGGATTCGCTGGAGCATGATATAGCGGGCGCCAAAGCGCAAGGCTTTCATTCTTTACTGATTGCTGGTGGCATTCATCGCCAAATTTTTACTAACCAAGCAGGTAATATAGAAATTTCTGCCCCCATAATAGAGCGCCTCTGGAAAGAGAAGGCCAGCTTACTGGCATATCATCAAGCCGTTCCTGAATGGATCAGCGTTCAACTGGGGTAATTGTCATAATGATAGTTTAGTGTCAACACGCCGCCCTAGGGGAGGATAGGATTTATGATGCCTGACCCTAGGCAGGCGAGCCATAAAAGGCTAAAAACATGGCAACGCCAGCTTCTATTTTTTTTGAGATATATTGAGGGTCTGGATCTTTTTCAAGATTAAACAGCATTTTCATGTGGGTTTCTCCCTTTATCAAACAAAAAAATTGATCGATTGCAAGGTCTATATTGGGAATGGTTAATAGCTTTTTTCCCACCCAATAATTTAATAAGTCAGCAAAATAATATTTAAGATGAGAAGGGCCAGCCTCATAAAAAAGCGCGGCAATTGTTGGATGGCGTAAGGATTCAGTTTCAACAATGCGATGCATGGCAATAGCATCGGGGCTGAGAATAAGACCAATAAAATTAGAAGCAATGATTTCTAATGCTTGCCGAGGGGGCATTTCTTTTAGAGCAGAAAACCCTTCTGGTTTATTATAACTATCACATTTACGTTTTATAACGGCCTTGAACAAATCATCCTTATCCGAGAAATGGCTATAAATAGTGAGCTTTGAAACAGCGGCATCTTTGGCAATGGCTTCAATTGAAGCATGTTCATAGCCAGATGTCATAAAGTGGCTGGCGGCAGAATCAAGGATTGCTTGCCGCTTTTCTACACTTTTGGGTCGGCCTGATGGATTGCGTGATGGTTTTTTGATCAATGGCTTCATAAATTATACTGGACAGTACATTATCTTAGATGTTATTGTACACCCTAGTACAGTAACATACTCTATTGGATAATTCATGAACATTATAGCGGTAAAAATGCTGCTGGGGGATAGGGCTAAATATCTGGGGTTAATATTTGGCGTTACCTTTGCTACCTTGTTAATGGCACAACAAGTATCGATTTTTATTGGCTTGATGGCACGCACGGCGAGTGCAATTTATGATGTATCTTCCGTAGATATTTGGGTAATGGATTCGCGGGTGCGCTATATTGAAGAGGTAGAGCCACTCCGCGATATTGAGCTGAATAATATTCGTAGCGTACAAAATATTGCTTGGGCCGTGCCATTTTATAAGGGGCTGGCTACTATTCGCATGCAAGATGGGCTCACACAGCAAGTGCAGTTAATTGGTGTGGATGATGTGAGTTTGGTTGGTATTTGCCCCAAAGAAATATTAGGCAGTGTAGCGGTTATTCGTCAGCCGCAACGTGCGGTGATGGATAGGAATGGCTATATTTTTACATGGCCGGGGCAAGAAATAAAAACGGGTAAGGAAATTGAATTAAATGATCATCGTTTAATCATTGATGCTATATGTAGTGCTAGCCCTACTTTTCTTACATTTCCTACCATGTATGTTTCTTATGAAACGGCCAAAGAGATTACACCCCCTCAGCGTAATAAAATGTCGTTTGTGTTAGTAAAAGCGGCCAAAGGGGTAAAACCAGAAAAATTGGCTGAAACCATTCATCAAGAAACCGGTTTGCAAGCCTTAACCAGAGAGCAATTTGCATGGCGCAGCATTAATTATATTTTAGAACGCACTGGTATTCCCATTAATTTTGGTATCACTGTATTTTTAGGCATGTTAATTGGTGGCGCCATTACAGCGCAAACATTTTATATTTTTATAATTGAAAATTTACGCCAATTTGCAGCCATGAAAGCAATTGGGGTAACAAATGGCCAAATTTTTTCCATGGTATTAATCCAAGCCGCAATTGTTACGGTGATTGGTTATAGTTTGGGCATTGGGCTCACAGCCTTCTTTTTTGAAGCCACCGCTAATGCGCCGGCTCTCAAGGGTTTTTTATTACACTGGCAAATAATGGCGGGTACGGCAGTAATTATTGCCGCGATCATTTTTCTGTCTATTGTTTTTAGTCTTCGGCGAGTGTTCAGTCTGGATCCAGCCATTGTATTTAGGGGTTGATCATGCCGCAAGCCGTAAATCTACAGCATATAAGTAAGGATTTTCCCGTGGGGGATAGCAATATCAGGGTACTGCATGATATTGCTCTTTCCCTTGAGTTGGGGCAACTCACCATGTTGGTGGGCCCTTCTGGTTGTGGAAAAACCACCTTGCTTTCTATTATTTCTGGGATATTAACCCCTTCTACTGGCAATGTAGAGGTGATGCAGCAAGACTTATTTTCGCTGAAAGATAAAGCGAGGGTTTTATTTCGGCGGCAGCATATTGGTTTTATTTTTCAGCAATATAATTTATTGCCCGCCCTTACGGCTGCTGAAAATGCAGCGTTGCCCCTATTGGCAAGTGGTATGAAAATAGATCACGCCACGGTAAAGGCCACTGAAATTTTAGAAAAAATTGGCATGAAGGGGCAAACAGAAAAATTGCCCCGCCAACTTTCTGGCGGACAACAGCAACGGGTGGCTATTGCCAGATCTTTAGTGCATAATCCACGTCTTATTGTTTGTGATGAACCAACGGCGGCATTGGATGCAGGCACAGGCCTAGCGGTGATGGATATATTGCGTGATATTGCCAATGATAATGCACGGGCCGTATTAATTGTGACCCATGATCATCGTATTTATCATTTTGCCGATCGGATTATTGAAATGAGTGATGGTCGCATTGTTGGCGATCGTTTTATATCAAAGGAATAGAAAATGTTGAAAAAAATCCATGGGTGGAAATTACCAATAGTAGCGTTTATGGCCTTGGCCTTTGCTTTAATCTCGGTGCTTGGTAGAGCCAGTGAGCCCGTGAAAGAGCCTTTCTCCACGCCGCCCACTAGCCAATTTATAAAAACTGTGGCTGGCATTGGGGTTGTTGAGCCGGTTAGTGAAATAGTGGCTATTAGCCCTGAAATTTCTGGGGTTGTACGCCATATTTTTGTAAAAATCGGCGATCAAGTGAAAAAAGGTGATGCGTTATTTACCGTGGATCAACGGGAAATAGAGGCGCAAATTAATGTGTTGGATGCCAGCCTTAAAGCCGCTGAGGTGCAAATTAAGGACGCCCGCGCGCAATTTTCTATTGTACAAAATCTCGTCGCCAGTAAAGCGATTTCTAAGGATGAAATTAATAAACGCCAATATGGGCTAGAATTAGCGATTGCCCGTGCTGAAGAAATGAAAGCACAATTGCAGCAAGCCCGCATTACCAAGGAAAGGTTGGTAACCAGAGCCCCCATGAATGGGCAAATATTGGAGATGAATATACGTGAAGGAGAGTTTGCGGCTATTGGTAGTTTGGCAAGCCCCTTAATGAGGATGGGCGATGTCTCCCGCCTTCATGTGAGGGTGGAGTTTGATGAAGAAAATGCAGAACACATTAAACAAGAAGCCCACGCCCATGCTCAAGCCAGAGGTTCATCGGCAATAGTGCCCATAAGCTTTCAGCGTTTTGAACCCTATATAAAGCCTAAACAAAATTTAGCTGTGGCTGGCCAACGTGTTGATACTAGGGTATTGCAAGTTATTTATATGTTGCCATCAGACGCCAATAAACTATTGGTGGGGCAACAAGTGGATGTTTATGTTGAAAAAAAATAAGGGGCGGTATGTATTAAGATACCGTCCCCTTAGAATATGTAGGGTATAAGCCTAAGCTTTAGGTTTAGGAACCCAGATCACGGCATCGCCTTCAATAACCACTCTATCGCCCACAAAACATTCAGTTTTCAGCAATAAACGGCGTTTATCGCTGATAATTTCGGCAATTGTTGCTCTGGCTTCTACTGTTTCTCCCAATTTTACTGGAGCAATAAATTTAAGGTTCTGGCTTAAATACACGCAGCCAGGGCCCGGTAATTTTGTGCCAAGAACAGTAGAAATAAGGGCAGCTGTTAGCAAACCATGGGTAATTCTACCTTGGAAAAAGGTGGTTTTGGCAAAGCTTTCATCAAAATGCAGGGGATTAGTATCGCCGGATAGGCCTGCAAATAAAATTAGGTCGGCATCGGTAATAATTTTGGCAAAACTGGCGGATTGCCCAACCTTATATTCAGGGAATTTATCTTGGGTGTATTCATTATGCTTATGTGGTTTTACAATATCATGCATGGTGCAGCTCCTTCGAGTTTTTTATAATATTTATTTTATAATAAAGCCCTGATCTGGCCTTCATATAAACGGGGGGGGATGCTTTATTAATAATTACAGATTTCTGACCCTAAAACAGGGTAGGTTAATAATGTCTTATTATTTATTCAACCATTCAGCTAACCATGAGTGGTGGATAAAAAACTACACCCTATCGTCTCATGGATTGATGCAGTGCACAACCATCATGATAATTTTGTGATCTAAAAAATGCGAAAAATAAAAGAATGTGATGTTTTCGGTGCAGTTATTGACAATTGCAGCACTTATTAAATCTACTGGTAATTACTATTTGCTATAACATAAAGCATCCAGCACTTTATTATTTAACAAAATAAGTTAGCGGTAATGGCAAGGCAAGTGATCAGGGAAAGCATAAAAACTAAGCAACAGCCGGTGCCAGCAACCAATGGGGAAGCTGTGAACAAGGAAGAGGGGGTGAACATTTTGAATAATGATTCCCTCAATGCGCTGCGCTTAACCGATGCGCTTGATTCAAGTGGCGATGGCTATGCTTTATTTGATAGGGACGATGAATTAAAAGCCTGCAACCATATTTTTGCCTGTAGCTATGGTTTATCCATAGACGATGCCATTGGCCAAAAATATGAAGATTTATTGCGCCTCGCTTGGGATAGGCACCCCCATGACCATCAGCCGGGTGAAAATTTTGATAGTTGGACGGCGGATATGTTGGCACCGCGTTCCCATATTTCTACAAAAAACTATGAATTATCGCCAGCGCCAGATCGCTTTTATTTAGTAAAAGAGCGCATTGATGCCGATAGTTGGCGCGTATTATTACAAACCGATATTACGGATATTAAACGCCGTGAGCAAGCGTTTGGGGAACAGGCGGCCATGTTGGCGCGCAGTTCAGAAATGGCCAAATTGGCCTATTGGGTATGGGATGAAATTGAAGATCGTTGTGTGTATCTTTCCTGCCAATATATGAGTATTCATGACCGCGATGAGGCCAGCTGTATTGAAGCCTTGGCGTCTATGGATCAGTATCTTGCTTTTGTTCACCCTGATGATCGTGCGGAATATCGCGCCGTGGTAAGGCAAGCGCAAACGGCGGGGCGTACCTATGAAATTCAGTATTTATTAGCAACGGGCAATGAAGAAGAGCGCCATGTGCGCGAAATGGTTGAGTATGTGCGTAATGCCAATGGGCGTGTTATTCGTCGTTTTGGTATTTTGCACGATATAACGGAACAGCATCGCAGCCAGTTTGAGTTGGAAAAAACTAGGGATCGCTTGGAAGTTCAGGCTGAAGAACTGGTGGGCTTGGCAAGAGATTTAGAGCAAGCGCGTGAAGTAGCAGAAGATGCGAGAATAGTGGCAGAAAATGCCAATAAAGCCAAATCAGAATTTCTAGCGAATATGAGCCATGAATTGCGCACCCCGCTTAATGCTATTATCGGCTTTACCGAAATTTTGCACAGCGAAATGTTGGGGCCATTAGGGTCGCCTCATTATAAGGAATATGTACAAGATGTATTGCAAAGTGGCCGCCATTTATTAGAAATGGTGAATGAATTGCTTGATTTAGCAAAAATTGAAGCCGGCCGCTTGGACATGGAAGAGCGGCCAATTGATTTAGCGCAGTTAATTACCGCAACGCTACGCTTAATCAGGGAGCGTGCTTCCAATAAAAATATTATTGTTTCAACATCCTTTCTGTCTAAACCCATTATTGAAGCCGATGAGGGCATGATCCGCCGAATTTTGCTGAACTTATTAACCAATGCCGTAAAATATACGCGCACCAATGGCAGGGTGGATGTGGAAATGCGGTTGCTAGAAAATGGGGATGTTTTTATTGCCATTGCCGATACTGGTATTGGCATTCCCCCAGAAGATGTAAAAAAAGTGAAAGAACCTTTTCAACAGGCCAGTAATCAACGTGATTCTGGTGAAATTGGTACAGGGCTTGGTTTGGCCATTGTCATGGGCTTAATAGATATGCATGGCGGGGTGTTTGATTTAAGCAGTACCGTGGGGGTAGGCACCACGGTAACCGTGCAATTACCCGCCGCCCGCGTGCGTTAAGCGGGGTTGCTTGCAACCAATTTTTGTATATTCTGCTGCCACGCCGATTGCCCCAGAGCTTGAGTTGTTAATTTTTAGCAGGCTAAAGTGAAACTGGTTTATGATTTTCAGATGCTAAACGCTCAATTTCTTCGAAAATACGATAAATGAGACTGAAATTTTCATGAGATTCTGTTTCTAAATTGCGGGCATTTTTAATGGCTATTGGTTGCTTATCTTTAGTTATATCAAATAATTCTTTGTAGCAGCTGGTTTTCTTGTTATAAGTAGGAATATGTTTTTCTAATCTTTTGTAACATTCTTGAGTATGAATGCTGTGGCTGGTCTTTTCATAATGCAGAACCAGCCAGAATTCAAAACAAGGGTTGGAGGAGCAATCAATAAAATTTGATTCATTTTTAATTTGCTGTCTAACGCTTTCAAAATGAGGATCGTTATCCTTATCAAATTCACAAAACACCGTGTCGTAAGCAACACCTGATTTTTTTATTAGTTTTTGAGCATATTTGAAGACAGAGACAGCATTACTTTTTCCTTTCCCTTCGACGTTTAAATTAAAACCTTTTCCCCGATACTCACGTTTTAACTGGTTTAAATAGGTCACTGATTTTGTGCTATCTGCGCAGACAATCAGCAATTGCTTGATTGTTTTTAATGGTTTGTTACGGTTAAACGATCTTTCTTTAACCATCAACAAAAAGCCTTTCTAAATCATCTAAAATTGGCAACGCCCCATACCTACCATCAAGGTAGTGCTTTTCAATAATATCTTTAGCATTTCCCTGATGTTCAGCTAAGTTTGTGAGCACTGTTTCAAGGTTGCGTGTCTTTTCAAGAAGCCATATCTGATCACGATCCAGTAAATTCATGACCGTGGTGTTATGGGTAGTAAATATTAATTGGGCATTTTTTTTATTGATGTTTGGGTTATGAAACATGCTGATAATGGCTTGCATGGCATGGGGGTGTAAGCTTTTTTCCATTTCATCAATGACCAGTACATAACCATGGTCAAGCACGCTCAATAATGGGCCAGCCATGGCAAATAGACGTTGTGTCCCTTCGGATTCTTCTTCAAAATCCAAAGTAAACTTACTGCCTGATGTTACTGTATATTGAGACAATGCCTCAATAATTTTTGTATCTTTTTTCTTTATTATTTCCTCAAGAAGAAATTCTTTAAGAGCTGCAGGTGCATCAGCGAAATCAGCTTCATTAATTTCCCTTTCAGAAATCAGTATATCGTTAAAAGAGAAGTCGAGTGATTGCATGAAAGTTAAGATACGATCTTTCTGACCACTTTCTTGAATTTGCTGAAGAGTAAAACTACGGCTTATATTAGTATTGGGGGGAATAATTTTAAGAGATTGGTCTATCCAATCATAAATAGGCACCAAAACTTCTGCATTAAGGGAAATAGCCGTGGATAAAAATAAAGCATTAGACCGCGTGGATTTTTTCCACACTTCTTTTTCTCCATCAAGCTCTTCATTCACTGTTATATCCAGTTTACCATCCACCAATTTCCGTACAAACCATTCCTGACGGATTTGCCTTGTTTTTGTCTGATTTTTCAAGGGGGTGGCATAGAGCCATTCTGCCTGCACTAGGTCTTTGCTTGCTGTGAAACCATATTCAAAAAGATAGCCTGCTTGAATAAATACAATTTCAAATTCACAAGGTGGTAAAGGCTTTTCTTCAACAAAAAGAAAGGGATCAATCTCTATTTTATCATTTCTTGATTTATCTTTTGCAGAGTCTTTTACAAAATCTTTAACAAAATCCATAGCCTTGATGATGTTTGATTTACCAGAGCCATTGGGGCCATAAATAGCTGCCACGGGTAATAGTTTTTCTGCCGCCTTAAAACCTGTTTTGAAGGGGGTAGAGACATTTTTATTACGCCGCCCTTTATTGGCAACCATCGATAGCGTTTGTTTGTCCTTAATGGAGCGGTAATTAGCAACGCTAAATTCTATCAGCATTTCTTATCTCTATAAGGCTAAAATATGTAAGTTTTCTGAACTGTATATTGTTTTAGAGATTTGATAATATGTCAAGATGCTCTAAAAATATGATTATAGATTATATTTTTATAATAGTCTTATCCCCACAATACCGATTTTTTAACAATGGGCTTAGCTTTTTCCCCCAATTTGGCCAAATCGGTTACCAAGGCCAATACGCCTTTTAACCGTACCTCTGGATTATCCCAAGTGCCCATATACACCATTTTTTGATCGGGGCGAATTTTACAGTGGCGGGCATTGGCTTGCACAAAACGCAGCAAGGCTTCCACATTGCCCATTTTATGATGGCGGAAGGCAATCACCGCCCCTTTGTTGCCAGCATCCAACCTATCAATATTGGCCAAGCGGCAGAAGCGTTTAATATTCATCAGTGCCAGCAAGCTATCGGCTTCTGGTGGCAGAGTGCCAAAGCGATCCACCAATTCCACGGCAAAGGTTTCAATCTCGCTTTCTTCAGTAAGGCTGGCTAAGCGGCGATAGAGTGATAAACGCAACGGCAAATCTGGCACATAATGTTCTGGAATTAATACAGGTAAGCCAAGCTGAATGGTGGGAGACCATTCTTCGGTGAGGCTAATGCTGCTATCGCCGCCTTGTTTGGCAATGGCCACCGCTTCTTCCAGCATTTTTTGATACAGCTCAACCCCTACCTCGCGCACTTGGCCAGATTGTTCTTCGCCCAGCAAATTACCACTGCCCCGCATATCCAAATCGTGGCTGGCCAGTTGAAACCCTGCGCCTAAACTATCCAAACCTGTAATCACCTCTAATCTTTTAGCGGCACTAGCGGTGAGGGGTTTATCCCCGCTCCATGTAAAGTAAGCATAGCCACGCTGGCGCGAGCGTCCAACACGGCCACGCAATTGATAGAGTTGGGCAAGGCCAAATAAATCGGCACGGTGCAGAATAATTGTATTAGCGCGGGGTATATCCAACCCCGATTCCACAATATTCGTGGCCAGTAATATATCATATTGGCCTTCATAAAAGGCGGCCATGCGCTCTTCTAATATAGCGGCTGCCAATTGCCCATGGGCGGTGATGACTTTTAATTCTGGCACTAAATTGGCCAGTCTTTCTTCCAATTTGGGTAAATCTTCTAACCGTGGGCATACATAAAAAATCTGCCCACCGCGAAAATGTTCACGCATCAAGGCTTCACGAATAATCACCCCATCATAAGGCAGGGCAAAGCTGCGCACAGGTAGGCGATCCATAGGGGCAGTGGTGATTAAGCTCAGTTCCCGCACCCCGCTTAAGGCCATTTGTAAGGTACGCGGAATAGGGGTGGCGGTGAGGGTGAGCACATGCACACCATCCGCCAGCTCTTTCAGCTTTTCTTTTTGTTTTACACCAAAGCGTTGTTCTTCATCCACCACCACCAGCCCTAAACGCTGAAATTTGGTGGCGGCGGATAATAAAGCATGGGTACCCACCACAATATCCAATGTGCCTTCTTGTAATTGTTCACGCTGTTTTTTGGCATCGCCCGCGGTTACCAGCCGTGAAATCTGGCCAATACGCACGGGCAGGCCGCGGTAACGTTCGGTAAAGGTTTGATAATGCTGCCGGCATAATAAAGTGGTGGGGGCAATAATCGCCACCTGTTGGCCGCTCATCACTGCTACAAAGGCGGCGCGTAACGCCACTTCAGTTTTACCAAAGCCCACATCGCCACATACCAGCCTATCCATCGGGCGGCCAGCTTTCATATCATCCAGCACATCATCAATGGCTTTGAGCTGATCGTCGGTTTCAGTGTAGGGAAAACGCAAGGTAAATTCCTGATACATGGCTTCAGGAATGGCTAATTCTTCAGCTTTTTTCAAAATGCGGGCGGCCGCCATGGCAATCAGGGCATCCGCCATATCTTTCAATTTTTTGGTAATACGGCTTTTGCGTGCCTGCCAATTTGCACCGCCCAATTTATCCAAGGCCACGCCCTCTTGCACGGGGCCATAGCGGTGGATAACCTCAATATTTTCCACGGGTAGAAATAATTTATCGCCCCCATCATAAATCAGGCGCAAACAATCATGGGCAGCACCAGAAATAGTGAGCGTTTCCAGCCCTTCAAAACGGCCGATGCCATGCTCGCGGTGCACCACCAATTCCCCCGGTTCTAACGAGCCTAGCTCCATCATCTGGGCGGTTTTTTTGCGCTTGCGGGCAGGGGATGATAAGCGATCGCCAAAAATATCCTGCTCGGTGAGCATGATGAGGTTCTCGGCTTCAAACCCTTGATCTAAAGCCAATACAGCCATGCCCACCACGCCCTTGGCTAGGCTGGTGAGTTCGGTATAATTGTTAACCACGGCCAGTGTTATGCCTTCTGCGGCCAATAAATGCTGCAAACGCTGGCGGCTGCCTTCACTATGGCAGGCAATAAGGAGGGGGCAGGCAATAAGGCGTGCTTGTTGTTGATGGTGCTGTAAATAAGCAGCTAGAGCGGGCATTAATTGCCCTTGATTGCGCTGTTCGGTGAAATTACGGCCACGGCGGCCAGTTTCTTCTATGTGGTAATAGCCTTCTAATAGCATGGGCAGCGCAGAAAGCACCGCCTGTTGCCTATGTTGCCATTGGGCTTCCAGCTCTTTTTTATCCATATATAATAAAGCTGGCGGCAGCGGGTTATAAGGGGTTGCGCTCTCTTGCCTTTTTGCCTTGGCCTGATCTTTCATTTCTTGGCGGGCATTGTAAAAATCTTCCACCTGCGCTTGGCGTGCTGTGTGCGCGGCCTCGGCTTGATGGTGCAACACCAGTACGGCTTCTGGCAGATAATCTGCTAAGCTGCATAGCTTTTCATGGAACAGGGGTAGCCAATGTTCCATGCCCGGTTGCCGCCTTCCTTCTGAGATGGCATCGTAAAGCGGGTCGCACCCAGCCACCGCCCCAAAATGGCGGCGATAGCCTTGACGAAAGCGGCTGATACTGGCTTCATCCAACACTAATTCGGCCATGGGCAGAAGGTGAAAACCATCGGCTTTATCGGTTGAACGCTGGCTGATGGGGTCGAAATAGCGAATGGATTCAATATGATCGCCAAAAAAATCAATCCGTAAGGGGTGTTCACTCCCAGGGGGGAAAATATCCAACAAGCTACCACGGGCAGCAAACTCGCCTTCTTCGCGCACTAAATCGGTGCGGTAATAGCCTTGCTGTTGCAACATATGTTTCAGTTTTTCTGGTGATTCCTTATCGCCGCTGCGTAAGCTACAGCCATGGGCGGCTATAAATTGTGGTGGCGGTAAATATTGAGCCATGGCCGCCGCCGTGGTGACCACAATTCTAAAAGATCCAGATGGTTTGAGTAATTGCGAAAGCACCGTTAGCCGTTCAGCCACCACATCCTGATGCGGGGAAACCCGATCATAAGGCAAGCAATCCCAAGGTGGAAAATAAAGCCGTTCAGCTTCTGGTGCAAAAAATTGCAAGGCTTCCAGCATGGATAAGGCGCTTGCTTCATCGCTGGCCACATAAATCGCCTCGCCCGCGGCTGAATTTTCTGCTAAGGCCAGTAAAATTTTTGCATCATAACCGGCGGGGGCACCAGTAATCAGGGTTTTGGGGTTGGTTTTTAAGAACAGCATGGCAAAAAACAGAACAATAAACCCATATTGCTAGTACAAATTTTTAAGAAATAACAGACGTTATATCCACGCAGAAAACAATGTATTTTTTATAATTTTACGGTAAAATAGATGTTGTAATTGATTGAAAATGAATGCGTCATTCTATTTTCAATCAGCTATATAATCTGGCTACAAAGCCAGATGTATCGCTACTATCTTCCCCTCAACATTCTGCTAGACGGCTCACCCATTCACCTTAAAGCTTTATCTTCTTGATGGAAGGATATCAGTAGGCAATAGCGGCTTTATGTACGAGGGGATAAGCTTGTCATCTACTTTATTATATTATAAATTTTGCAATAAATTATTGTATTTTAGGGTGGTTCATGCTCTTTACGGGTGAAGCGAGTGATAAATGTCATATTAGCGATGAGTGGGCGGCGTTGCTGGCCACTTATGGTTATAAGCTAGAGGGCAAATATATGCGTGAAGGCAGCAGCATTATTCGTTACACCAGCTTCAGCTTTGAATTGCCCGATGATGATCCCATAGGATATTTACTCAACATACCGTTCGAAGATTTCTCCTTTTTGTCTAAAATCTCCTATTGCGATGATTTATTGCCCTTTACTGAACAGGTTTATCAGCAATGGCACAGTTTCCATTTGTTTCATGGGTTTAATCTATTGGGTGAATCGGTGTTATTCACTGCCCCCATGCAACACACCACCCGCAATGAATTACCGCAATTGGCTGAAAAATTAGCAAGTCATGGTGTCGATTCCATAAAAATTGCTTTTGAAATTGAATTTGGTCTTCAACCATTGCCCGGAATAAACCTGCAAAAAATAGAGCAATTGCGTGCAGAAATTATAGCTGAATTAGAAGAAGCCTTGGCGGGTGTGCCCGATCAAATAGGGCAGGGGCGTTATGAGGCTGGGTTCTACCGTGAACGCTTAAATAATGTGCAACAATTTACGGTGGCCGACTTAATCATGTATGATCTGATTGAGCGGGATCCACGCACCAGCAATGGGTTGGAGTTATTATTTGGCCGCACTACCGATGGTAGCGGTTATTACGATGCTAATCTTTCAACCTTGGAGTTAAAAACTATCCCCCTTGAATGGCCTGAGGCTCTTGAAAATCGCACCATAATTTTGGAAGCATTATTTGAGAAGGCAAAAGATTTAGGGTGTATTTTTCTAGAAGGTACAACCCCGCGTCACCAGATTAATATCAGTTTCTGGCAACAGGGTAAAAACCTGATGGAGGTTGGAAAAGATGGGTCAGCAACAGGCTTACCGAAAGGTGCCTCTATTATTGAGGGTGTCACCAAGGCGGTGTATGAGGCTTTTCCTGTGTTTTTTACAAAAAATATCTGGGATAAGTTGGCCAAGAGCTTTACAATTAATGCCTTGCCCAACCGCATGGCCGCGGTGCGTACCCACCATAATCGGGTGGAATTGAGACCAGAATTAAACACCCATGAAGAAGATATAGAATTAATGGTAGCAGTGGCCATGGCGGGGGCATTATATGGTTTGGAAAAACCATGGGAACCTACCATGAAAATGGCAGATATAAGCCAAGTGCCGATCACCACCCATGTTACAGAAGATAATAAATTAATATCCCACATCATTGATGGTGGTACATTAAATAGAAATGGTTTTTTGCAACCCCCCATCGCCTATATGAAACGCAGAATTGCAGAAACTTTCAACAGCTTGCCCTTAATCACCCCTGTGGAGTATAATGATAGTTATCTGGATGGTATCATTAAGTTTTTCAGTAAAATATCGGTGGTTACTGAGCAAGAAACAGGAAAGCCAATATTTCATTTGCCCACTAATCACAAGGGCAATTACGCAATTTTTCCAAGCGATTTGCAAAGCCCAACCATGATAATTGATGTTCCAGCCCTTAGTAAAAAATTACATTGCGGGGGTGTTAGTGAAATTTATACCGTGGCTACAGGCTATAATTTGGATGCAGAATATGGAAATGCCCGCAAAATTCAGGGTAAAGATTATCCTGAACAATATTCACGCATTATGCGCCTAGCCAATAGTGAAGTATTAGCGGCCACTACATCGCCAGAATTTAGGGAATATATGCTTTATTGCCTGAAAGCAGTAAAGCCAGAAGTATTCGCTCTTGATGAAGAGTTGGTAAAGCTGCGCCCTCCAGTAAGGCGGGTGCGTAAATTATAGAAAGTTCTTTAAAAGGTATATAGCCAATTCAACTAATAATGGCATAAAAAGTATAATAGCTAGGCTCATTTTATATGAGCCTAGCTATTAAGGCCGCGACTGCGGCCTCGCACCCTTATGGGTGCGTGAAATGAATAATATAGATAAGCGCATATAAAATGAGCTTATCTATATCTAAACTTAGGCGGCTACCAGTTTTTCCTGTTGTTTTTTTTAGGGTCAGGACTGATAAAAATGAGAGATTATTGTTCAAGATAAACAAGGCAGATAACAGGCATAATGGCGAAGGACTAGCCAGAGGCACTAATACGAGCCGTTATAACACATTAGATGCCTTGTTTATCTTGAACCCCATGGTTGGTATCGTTGGCGTAGCCAACGTGAATAGCTACCATAAATATTAATAGTTTGGGGCACTATAAAATTATTCATCTCATCGTTCAAGCTGCTCGCCATTAGTTAATTTCACTAGTGGCTACGCATCTTTTACTTCCATATAAATAATTTTATTAAGTGCAATAACTGTCAATTTTATCAGTCCTGACCCTAGCATACACGGTTGCTGCTGCTAAAGCGCAAGAGGATAAGCGGTTTTCGGCAGAATCAGCGCGGCTGGTAAGAATGATCGGCACTTTTGCCCCCAACACCAAACCAGCGGTTTTCGCTCCTTCCATAAAGGTAAGAATTTTAGCAAGAATATTGGCCGCCTCTAAATCAGGGGCCAGCATAATATCCGCCCTGCCAGAAACAGGAGAGCGAATATTTTTAAGCGCAGCCGCCTCTGCACTGATGGCATTATCAAAAGCCAAGGGACCATCCAATATGGCGCCCGTAATTTGGCCGCGTTCAGACATTTTACATAAAGCAGCCGCTTCAATAGTGGAGGGGATTTTACTGCCCACCGTTTCCACGGCCGATAAAATAGCCACATAAGGTTTTTCTACCCCCAAATCATGCGCTAAATTAATCGCATTTTGGCAAATATCTACCTTATCTTCCAAATTGGGGAAAATGTTAATTGCACCATCGGTGATGATGATGGTGCGCGGCATGCTATGCAAAGCCGCCGACATATCAATTAAAAAAACATGGCTCATGCGTTTGCCAGTGCGCAGGCCACCTTCTTTAGCCAACACCGCTTCCATTAACTCGTCAGTATGTAGGCTGCCCTTCATTAAGCTGTCGGCTTCGCCGCCGCGCACTAAAGAAACCGCCGCCGCGGCGGCGGCATGGCTATGTTCGGTAGTGATAATTCTAAAACCTTTCAGCGAAATCGCAGATTTTTCTGCCGCTAACCGCAACTTATGTTCAGGGCCCACAAAAATTGGTTCAATAATTCCTTCATCCGCCGCCTTAATCGAGCCCAACAGCGATTCATGATCGGTAACATGCACAATGGCGGTGCGCATGGGGCGTGCATTACGTTGTTTCACCTGCTCAATCAGTTGATCGATGGTGGGTAATAAATGTTGATGGGAAGCGGCCATGGCGAATGATACTATTTATAATTTATGGTTCAGCTTCACTCCTATATCAGCTCCCACGGCTTTAGTGCTATCATTATCTGGATGGTGGCGCAGTAATACTGAACCAGTGACATCGGTGTTGTCGGTCAGGCCAATCTGATAAAAGCTTTCCAACGACATTTCTTGAGCTGTTGGTGCGAGCGATAGGCTGTAATTACTGCGGGTAATATTGCCCAAAGCATCGCGCGCGGTGGGTATATCTAAATTTGCCTTGCCGCTATTAACGCGTAAAGGCTGGCTGAGAATAATGCCATAGCGGTCTTGCTCTTCTACTAAACCATTGCCCAGCAATCCGAGAGAGAAGCTGGAGCTTTTGATGGGTGAAAACCCACCAAATAAGCTGTTGCGGCTGCCTTTAGCTGTTGAAACCCCACCATAAATGCCACCAATCAGGCTAAGGCCCTGGCGCAATTGCTGTTCGGCGGTAATGCCAGCAAAGGCCGTATGGGTGGAATCTAGCTGCAATGCGCCGCTACCATAGCCGCCCAATAGGCTTTTTTGTTCACTCACCATGCCGCCCTGTAGGCCAAGTTGGTTACCAGCCGCTAGCGATGTACGCCAGCCAGCTAAAGCACCAAAACCATGTTTTTTATCATTCAGGGGTAAATTGGTTTCCTTATCCTTGCCTGTATAAAAGCCCACGCTTAATTTATCGCCCCCTTTCAGGGTGGTTTTTACTTCACTGCCCATGCCCGCACCCAATAAGCCCAAATAGGGGTGATCTAACCCCTTGCCTTGGGTAATGCGTTGATCGCTGGTGAGGTGATGCTGTGCGCCAAGTGACATAATATCGGCAGCAGGGGTTTGCCAATGCATGGTCACGGTTTTCCCCGGTGCCATTTCTGCGGTTAAGCGTAATTGTTTATCTGGGCTATCATTCACATCATGGCCGCTCACATCGGGGGTAATAACCTGTAGCGAAACGCCATTGGCTAAACGCAAATTTTGAACCGCGGGTGGGCGGAAAAATATATTTTGGTTAACACCAATTTCTACCTTGCCATCATTATGTTGCACTAAAGAAGAAATGGGCAACATATAAGCGCGGTTATATGAATCCAGAACCATCAATTTAAGATTGGTATCTTTTAACTTGCTTAAAACTGGGGAAGTCACAAAGCCCGCTTCTTGTAAATTTTGTTTCTGGCCATCCACATTATTAGTAGAAGCAATGCCTAACCCCCCTTGTGGTTTAGTGGCATTGCCTAAATCAACCAGCCCGTAGCCATATACATCATCCACACCGGCGGCGCCTAAATCTTTAGCCGTGGTGAGCAGCAATTGTACCGCCTGATCGGTTGAAAGCCCTGGGAACATGGTGAGCAGTACAGCCAAAGCACCAGAAACTTGTGGGGCAGCAAAAGATGTTCCATCCACTGTATTATATTGCGCGCCGGCACCATTGGGGTCGGTGGTGGCACGGGTGGTATAAATACTTTCACCACCCGCGGCTAAACACCAATTTTTAGAAGTACCGCAACGGGTGCTGAAGCTGGAAATATTATTGGCATTATCCACCGCTACCACGGCCAATAAATGCGATTGCAAGCCACTACCACCTTGCACTAACGGTAAATTGGCAGGAAAAGAAACGGGTACGCCATCCCCATCATTACCAGCGGCGGCTACCAATACCACTCCGGCATTTTTTAAGGCGGTAAAACTGGCAAGAGCAGAGCCAATATCATCCCCCGCTGCTACTTGGGTTGTGCCATAGCTGGCATTATATACTTTTACGCCCAAAGCAGCAGCATTGGCGGCTATATAATCAATAGATTGCAGCGCTGCTAAAAAAGAACCAGCACCAGAAGAATCAAAAACCCTTAAGGGAAGAATTTGGGCATCATAGGCAACGCCGTGCATACCGCTATTATTTTTTACGGCTGCAATTACCCCAGAGACTTCCGTTCCATGGCTAAAGCCACTATTATCGCTGCCAGCGGTGGGGTTGCTATCGCTATCATTATCCACAAAATCGGTAATTTGGCTAACACCAGAAGGAAATATTTTATAAATATTAGCCGCCAGATCAGGGTGGCTGGCATCCACGCCGCTATCACCCACGGCCACCACTACGCCACGACCTGTTGCCCCCCTAGCATAAGCATATTGTGCCCCCATTTGGCTGAGACCATATTGTTTATTAAATTCATCGGTTATAAAATCTGTGGGGTTGGGAGTAGTGGGCGAAGTTATGGTAGTTTTTTTATCACTTTTTCCTGCGCTCACGGCCACGGCAATGGCGGCGGTGCCCGCACCAATACCAGCCAAGGCCATGCCGGTTTCAAAAGCAGCCGGAGCACTAGAAGCAAAAACAGAAGAAGAGAGAGAAGGAGCAGGGCTACCCAAGCTGATACGCCCCATCGATGGCAAGGCTAAGGGCGAAGAAACACTACGGGCTGCAAAATTACTGGTGTGGTTTTTAGTAGAAGCAGTGATGGGCTGCTTAAGGCACAAGGCAAAGTAGTTTTTTTCTTTTTCGCTTAGGCTAGAGACATGCTGAAAAGCTTGATATGCACGAATAACGGCATCTTTTTGTGTTGGTTGCTGTACAATTGCTGTGCCCGCTAAAAACAGAGCGGCCTTTGGATTTGTCTGCATTTCTATTTGTAAACGGCTTAAAAAATTGCCCTGTTGTCCAGCGCTTTGCAATCTTGTGGCGGCTTCTATCCATGGAGTTGGCGGCGTTGCGGCCGCTACCGCTAAAGAAGGCTGATAAAGAGCGCTCATGCCACTCAATAGTAAGGAAGCAATGAAAACTTTCTGAGCAGAATGGCGGGCGATTTTTTTCATGAACAAAATCCTTAATATTTGCACTCTTATTAATTTAACAATATGGTTGGTTATTGTTTAACAAAATCTATAAGAATGAAGATCATGACTCAAACCGCCCAACTGTTGCAAAAAAGAAATAGTGCCATGAGTGATACTTGTGAAATACCTGCCAGTTTTGATGATTTTCTTAAAGCCAGTGAGGCCGAGATTGTTGGCTTTTTGCAAAAAAACTTGCAGCCCATGCAATCTTTACTAGAGCAAGCCACCTTGAAAGCAACACCGGTTATTGCTGCTATCCGTCAGCAGGAAAAGCCCTTGCTTGATTTTCAAGGATTTCTGCGCGAATTTTCGCTGAATTCTGAAGAAGGCATCGCCCTGATGAGCGTGGCGGAAGCTTTGCTGCGGGTGGAAGATGAGGCCACCATTAACCGGCTGTTGGAAGATAAGTTGGTGCCAGCCAATTGGCCATCTCATATCCGTCAGGATAATCCTTCTCTGATTAACATGGCTGCACGATTATTGAATTTGAGCGGTCGTATTTTACAAGCAGGCAGTCAGCCTTCTGGTTTTATTGATAAGGCCATCAGCCGGCTGGGGGAGCCTGTCATTCGCATGGCCATGCAGCGCGCTATGCAAATCATGGGTAGGCAATTTGTGGTTGGCCGTAATATTAATGCGGCCTTAGAAAAATCGCGGGCTTATCACCGGCAACATTTTACTTTCTCTTATGATATGTTGGGAGAAGGTGCCAGAACATTAGAAGATGCTGAACGCTATTTTGCAGCCTATAGCGCTGCTGTGGAAGCAATTGGGGCAACGGCTAATAATAGTGATTTGGTAAAAAATCCTGGAATTTCTGTTAAGTTGTCGGCGTTGCATCCACATTACAATGAATTAAAAGCTAAAGATTGTGTTCCCTTACTAACAGAGCGGCTATTATTATTGGCGCAGCAGGCGGCGGCTCATAATATTGGCCTAACGGTGGATGCGGAAGAAAGCTGGCGCCTACCCTTATCCTTAGAAATTATTGAACGGGTGGCCACGGCGCCCACTATTGCGGGTTGGCAGGGGTTGGGCTTAGCCGTGCAAGCCTACCAGAAACGCTGCTTAAAAGTGGTAGAATGGGCAGAAAATCTAGCGCGTAAACGTGGGGCGGCCATGATGGTGCGCTTGGTAAAAGGCGCCTATTGGGATGGAGAAATTAAACGCGCGCAGGAAATGGGCTTAGAAAATTTTCCCGTTTTCACCCGCAAGCTTAATACCGATATTTCGTATCTGGCAGCAGCGCAGCGGCTGTTTGCAGCTTCTGGGTGGATTTACCCGCAATTTGCCACCCATAATGCCTATACGGTGGAAGCTATTGGTTTAATGGCGGGGGATCTGCCCTTTGAATACCAAAAACTTTTCGGTATGGGGGATGATTTATATCAATTACCGCGTGAAAAACCCTTAAATTGTCGTATTTATGCGCCGGTTGGTTCTTATCAAGATTTATTGCCTTATCTGGTGCGTCGTTTATTAGAAAATGGTGCTAATGGATCTTTTGTGCATCAATTATACGATGTAGCCATTCAGCCAGAGACATTGGCGCAAAACCCCTTGCAACAATTAGCGGGCTTAAAATCGATTGCTCACCCCAATATTACCCTATCGCAAGATTTATTCGGGAAGGAGCGGCGCAATTCCAAAGGGCATGATTGGCAACACCGTCAAAGCCGTGAATATTTATTGTCAATGGTGGAGACCGCTTGTCAACAATCATGGCAGGCTAGCCCCTTGCCGTTACTGGCAGGCCAACAGCCCATCATGGGAAGGTTGGTGACCTCGCCAATTAATCGGCAGCAGGTTATTGGTCAGTTACAAGAGGCCGATATTGCTTTAGCCGACAAAATGGCGGTATTGGCTGAAATAGCGGCGCAATCATGGAATGATGAACCGGTTGAAGTACGGGCGGCTTGTTTAGAACGGGTGGCTGAGGCATTAGAAGAATCAACGGGCGAAATATTAGCCCTATTGATGGTGGAAGCAGGTAAAACCCTTACCGATTCATTGGCTGAATTAAGAGAAGCCGTGGATTTTTGCCGTTATTATGCACAAGAAGCTAGAAAGTTAATGGCTGCGCCGTTGGATTTACCTGGCCCAACTGGCGAAAAAAATGCCCTGACATTCTGTGGCCGTGGGGTGTTTTTATGTATATCGCCATGGAATTTCCCCTTGGCAATTTTTATTGGCCAAATAGCGGCGGCCTTAGTTACTGGTAATGCGGTGGTAGCAAAACCGGCAGAACAAACCCCATTAATAGCCGCTTTTACGGTGGCATTAATGCACCGTGTTGGTGTTCCTGAACATGTGTTGGTACTGGTGCCGGGGGCTGGGGAAACAGTGGGGGCGGCGTTGGTAAAACATCCTGCCATTAGCGGTGTGGTTTTTACCGGTTCAACCACCACCGCCCGTGCCATTCAAACGGCTTTAGCCAATAGAGAAGGGGCTATCATTCCTTTAATTGCTGAAACTGGCGGCATGAATGTGATGGCGGTGGATAACACGGCATTGCCCGAACAGGTGGTGGATGATGTATTAGCCTCGGCCTTTCAATCGGCTGGGCAGCGTTGTTCAGCGTTAAGAATTTTAGCATTGCAAGAAGAGGTAGCAGCCAAAATTATACCCATGCTGCAACATGCGGCCAGCTTGTTGCGGGTGGGTAATCCGCTGGATCCTTATCATGATATAGGGCCAGTGATTGATGAAGCCGCCAGAGAAAAATTACAGCAGCAATGTTTGGTGTTGGATGAGAAAGCGGTTAAAATTTTTGAATTACCCGCCGATGAAACATTAGCACAAGGCTGTTATTTTAGCCCGCGTGCTTATGAAATCAGCCAATTACCGATACTCAATGAAGAAATTTTTGGCCCAGTTCTGCAAATATATCGCTTTAAGGATATGGATCAATTATTGGATGAGGTGAATGCTTTAGGTTATGGCCTTACCTTTGGCCTGCATAGCCGGTTGGTAAAGCATATGGATAAAGTAAGCAAAAAATTGAAAGCGGGTAATATTTATGTGAACCGTAATATGATTGGCGCCGTGGTGGGCGTACAACCTTTTGGCGGCGAAGGCCTATCTGGCACAGGGCCTAAGGCGGGCGGGCCGCATTATTTGCACCGCTTTTGTGCCGAGCGAACCTTAACCATTAATACGGCAGCGGCTGGTGGTAATGCAGCCCTTATGGCCAATTTTAACGATTTGGCGGATGATTAAGGCGCCTATAATAATCTAAGCTTGTGATTTGATCGCGATGCTCATTCTTCAGCCAAATGATACCTAAATAACACAAGGAAACACTTCAATATTAGCGTTTCCTTGTGTTATATGCTTTATGCACCCATTAGGGTGCGAGGTTGCAACTGCAATAACTCTAACTAAGTATTCGCGCTTATTAGAGCGAGTGCGCTATTTTATAAAACTAAGCAATGATATGTGGTCGGATCGGCGGGATTCGAACCCACGACCCCCAGCACCCCATGCTGGTGCGCTACCAGGCTGCGCTACGATCCGACTATGTAATGCATATAATGCATCAGGGGCAATGGGTTGTATGGTACATTAATTTTTTTGTTTTACTCAGTGGCATCTGGCCGCTATTCACCCCATAAAAATCATAGATCAAGATTATATGAGGCGTGGCTATATATTGCTAATGGTTACACAAAGGCAAGTTGCTTCTTTTTAGTGGGCGTTGGGGTGGGTGTTTTTTTATGGGGTGACGCTTGTTGATAGGGGTGGGTTTTGCCAGCCAGCAAATCATATTGTAAAAGGGTGAGAAATTCATAATTAAACACGCTGAAATCTTGATCCCCCAACATCACTTCTTTGAGATGCGCTGCCAAAAAATCATTGGCTTTGGCCGCGCCTTCGCCCACATATAATGGAAACTCATGAGCCATGCAGCCAACATTTGTTTTGGCCGATTCTATGGAGGATAACCCCATTTTTTTCTGCAATTTTTCAAGAAAAATATCATCATTCATTATAGATTGTAATAATAATGGTTCAGTTTCGCCCACGGCTCGGTATAGAGCGTCATACTCATCGTACCAATGACCAATATGAACATGATTATTTTCACTGTGTTCAATTTTTTCTTTTAGAAAATTTTTGGATGATAAATATCGTAATTTGTATAAAGCTATTTCATCCAAGGGCAGAGCAAAATGCTGTTCTTGGGCGACCAAATCACGGAAATCTCTTTCATCTTTTTCATAACCAAATTCTTGTACTAATTGTTGGCGCGGTGCATGGTAGCGCGTATCAAAAATAATCGGCTGAAATGTTTGGTTGAGTGACTGCGTTAAATGCCAACCAGCACGCATTAACTGATCGGGGTGAGCATGAAACGTGGCCTTATCGGTGATTGCAAAATTTAAGGGGTTATATTTAGCATGGGTAACTTTATGGCCAAATTTCTCTAACAGATGGGCTTTTTCCAGCACTATATGCTCACCGCTGGCGGCCATGGCATGCAGCATATTCAAAATATTCAGCACAGAATTTTTAGAATTCATGACATTTCCCCCCACCGCTATGGCGCGATAAGGCGTGGCCGTTGGTGTGGGGGGAAGATAAGCAAATAAACCATCACAATTGGGGCTGCTGGTGGAATCATTGTGAATCAGGTAGCTCACCGCAGCGCCAGCCACCACTAATAAGTGGCAATCTTGTAAATTATTGGTGACTGCTTGATGGCCTTGTTGATGGGCAAGTAGCCCAGCCATTCGTTGCTCTACGGGTATTGCTGTGCCATCCGCATTTCTATGCTCTAATGCATGATAACAGGCACCAGCATGGGCTAAAATGGGTTCATAATCATTAAGAAACTTGCTGATTTCTTCTGGTGTATGTGTTCCTTCAGGCTGCTGAAGAAAATCCACGATGAATTTTCTAACATATTTGTTGAGTTGGTAATAGGTCGTAAATTCCATATATTTAAGATAATCGCCATGCTCATGAGCGCATTTTTTGAACCGATCAGCCGCTTCATAGTAATAGTCAATGGCTTCATCAATATTTCCTGCGCGGGCATATTCTTGCGCTTGGTTATAAAAAATTTGCCCCATTCTCACCGCTATGGGCCAATGTTCTTGAACGGTCATATCATTATCAGCCAACCATAAGGGCGGTTTTTTCGGCGTTGAATCTGTTTCTTGGGTTGTTGATTCAGTGGGGGCTGTCGGTTCAGCGGGCGGGGTGTTATAATAATAAATGGGGGATGGTAGAGCCATAACATGTTGGATTATTTCTCTAAGCGGTGTGGTGGAAGCTACCCGCAATTCACCAATATATAATTGGCTTTCCACACCATTGGCTTCGGCTTTTTTAAGCTTTTGTAAGCCATTAGGGCGTTTATTCTCATCTGCTTGCTCATAAGCAGCAAGAGCCGTGGCATGCTTGGTGAAATATTCATCAAGCTTTTCTTGTTCTGTGGGGTGCAATGTCATCATTGCGCAATTGTAATAAAATAATATAAAAATATCAAGATGTAGGGTGGTAAAAATCGTAAATTTGTTTGGCCAATTGTTGACTAATGCCATCGGCTTTTTGTAAATCTTCTAGGCTGGCTTGGCGCACGGCACGGCCAGAGCCAAAATAATTCAATAAAGCCTTTTTGCGTTTGGGGCCAATAGCGGGAATATCATCAAGGCTGGAAGAGGTCATATTTTTCTGGCGTTTCTGGCGGTGGGTGCCAATGGCAAAACGGTGTGCTTCATCGCGCAGCCGTTGGATAAAATAGAGTACCGGGCTATCGCGCGTTAAATCTAGGGTGCTGCCATCTTCTAAATAAATAACCTCTTCTCCGGCATTGCGGTTGGGGCCTTTGGCCACTGCTACCAGTTTTACATGGGTAAAGCCCAGCGCTTCTTTTACTTTTTTAGCCACTGATAATTGCCCTAATCCCCCATCAATCAACACCACATCTGGCCATAGGCTGGTGTTTTCTGGCGTTGTTTCTTCAGTGTTTTCTATTTCTGTGTTTAAGGGGGCTTGCTGCAGGGCACGCGTGAAGCGGCGCATCAGCATTTCTTGCATCATCGCGTAGTCATCATTATTTCGGGCATCATTATTTCGGGCATCATTGTTTCTGGTATCATTGTTTTTAGAAGACATATTATATTTGCGGTAAGCTTGCCGCAAAAAGCCTTCAGGGCCAGCCACCACCATTACCCCCACGGGTTGCGCGCCCTGCAGGTGGCTATTATCATAAATTTCCACCCGTTGTGGTGGGGTGTCCATGCCCAATAATTCGCCCAATTGCTGCATAAGCCCTCGTTGGGTGGTTTTCTCGGCTTGCTGCCTTTTCATTTCCATGGCTGCATTATTAAGCGCATGTTCCACCAGTTTTTTGCGTTCCCCACGTTGGGGCACATGAAGCTGGATTTTTGTATCTTGTTTTAGGGCCTCTTCAATTAAATGGGCATGGGGCACAGCATGAGACAATAAAATAAGCGGCGGTGGCGGCATGCCTTCATAAAATTGCATGATAAAACTGGCCAATATTTCGCCCATCGGTGTATCCGCAGTATGGCGTAGAAAAAAGCTGCGATTGCCGTAATGCTGGCCATGGCGATAAAATACCAATTGCACGCAAGAAGTGCTGCCTTCGCTAATGGCGGCTACTATATCGGCATGTTCTATTCCTTCTATATGCACAATCTGGCTGGCTTGAATGGTAGAAAGGGCGCGTAACCGATCACGCAGATGAGCGGCTTTTTCATAATCCAGTGCCTCGGCGGCTTCTTGCATCTGGCTGGCCAATTGTTGCTGTACTGCCATGCTTTGCCCTTTAAGCACCGCGCGCGTTTGCTTTACCCGCTCCTTATAATCATCTTGGGTAATATATTGCACACAAGGGGCGGTGCAACGCTTGATGTGGTATTGTAGGCAAGGGCGTTGCCTTTTGGCAAATTCGCTATCATGGCAACTGCGTAAGCCAAAACTGCGCGATATTGTATAAAGGCTGGATTCCACCGCGCCCGCTGATGCAAAGGGGCCAAAATAATCCCCCGGCTTTTCTCTTTTTCCACGGTGCTTGCCAATTTGTGGAAAATCGCCATCGCCTATCCAAATAAATGGAAAGCTTTTATCATCGCGCAGCAACACATTATAGCGCGGTTTAAGATGTTTAATCAGGCGGATTTCCAATAATAACGCTTCCACATCGGAAGCGGTGGCTGTCCACTCCATGCTGCAAGTTTCCGAAACCATGCGCCGTAGGCGGTTGGGTAGGCGGTTGGTTTGGGTGTAGCTCATGACGCGGCGTTGCAATTGCCGCGCTTTACCCACATAAAGTATCTGCCCTTCCTCGCTCAACATGCGGTAAACACCGGGGCTAATAGGCAGGGTTTTCGCAAATTCACGGATAATTGCCGTGCCTTTGCTTAAACGGCTGCCAGCATTATGGGGGGGTGATGCTTGGTTATTCATGGATTCTCACAGATTCGTTTGCAATGCAACGGAAGCCCCTTGATTCTACGCCAAAATGATGTCCACCAAATCTGTGGATAAGTATGTGGATGACGCTTGGATGAATAATCCTGAACCGCAGAGATCCGCGGTTCGATAGCTAGTGCCCAAAAAATAGGCAAAAAATATAAGTCATTGATAATAGAGGAGTTTACCCCTGTCAATCCATGGGGGGTGGGTAAAAAAACAGTTTTTTGTGCTTGACAACTTTCTTGCCGCAACCACCTGTGCGCTATCCCCCCATCATGTGCATAAAATTTGTTCATTTATTATTAGCCCTTATCACTTTACAATTTCGCGGGTGCAAACTGCCATGCCAGATGTTGCCCGCCATCAATGGCAATCATTTGACCAGTTATTGCTGGGCTACGAATCAAAAAAGCCACGGCTTCTGCTACTTCTTGGGGGTGTATCATCCGTTGTAATGGTTGATTTAATGCTTTTTCTTGCAATTGTTCAGCCGTTTGGTTGGGAGCGGGCAGCACAAACCCAGGGCCCACCGCATTCACCCTGATTTGTGGGGCTAGAGCCAAAGCCGCACTTTGCGTAAAAGCCCATAAAGCCGATTTGCTTAAGGAGTAGCTGATAAAATGGGGGGTGATGTTCCACACCCGTTGATCCAGAATATTCACCACCACCCCATATTGGGTTGTTGGTAATTGGTGCGCAAATTGTTGGGTTAGTAATACGGGGGCTAAACAATTCAACCGCCAGTGTTTTTCCATGGATTCAGCATTCAGATTATCGCGCAATTCATCGCGTGCAAATAGGGCGGCATTATTAATCAACCCATGCACCACACCAATTTTCATGGTTATTGCCTTTATCAGGGTATGAATAGCATCGGCTTGTAATAGATCTGCCTGTATGGCCATAGCATCATGGCCTTGCGCTTGCAGTAAGGCCACCAGTGCTTGTGCTTCTTGCTGGGCGCGATGATAATGAACCACAATTCCATAACCAAGGCTGGCCAGATGCAAGGCAATAGCATGCCCTATTCTTTGAGCGCCGCCGGTGATGAGTAGCCATTTTTTGTTATTCATATTTCAGCCCAATAAAAATATTGCATATCAGTAAAATTAATAATATAAAAATTGCTTCCAGCCACCAAAAACAATCAAGAAGGCTTATATGCAACAGGACGAATTATATGGATCTCTGCAGATGAAACTTCAACGATTTATTGAATATATCGCCAAAGATGATCGGCCACTCACCAGTAGGCAACAATTGTTGGATGAGTTGCTATTGGCGTCCTTCACTAATAAAATAGATTTTAGCGGCATTTGCGATAGCTATCTGGATTTTTCTGGCCTTGTGATTGGTGGTGGTAATTTCAGAAGCGTACAGTTGGATAATATTGATTTTAGTAAGGCCTCTTTGGATGGCGCGGATTTTTCTGATGCCTCTCTTCTGGATGTTAATTTTCAACAGGCAGTCCTGAAAAATTGTGTTTTCAGTGGGGCTAATCTACAAGGTGCCAATTTACGAGGGGCTGATGTAGAAGGCGCTGATTTTACGGGTGCTAATTTAGTTCTGGCAACCATCACCGATTCTAATATCAGTACAGAACAGCTGCAATCTGCCATGAATGGGGATGAATTAGAAATCTTGAAAAAAGTGGGTGGATTTTCAATTGATGATCCCTTGAGTGTGAGTATATTTATCAACATGGTGTATTCAGCACTAAACACAGAAATGAAGCAAAGTGCTGCCCGCCGAGAAATGATGGCCTTGTGGTTTGAAGGCTGTTTTCAAGAAAAAGCACGCAATCTATCCGCTGATGATGTGTGGGCTTATACCGATCCCATTACCCAAACTGTGTTAATCCATGAAACCAATACAAAAAATTATCAAGAAAACCCATTTGGTATTGATAATTATCATCACGACATCTGGTTCATAGAGCAGGTAATGGGGGTAGTGACTAGCTACCGTGATGGTGCGGTGGCCCAAATCAACGAATCCAGACGCCAGCAACAACAAAGACGGCGCAATTTAAGCTATTGACAGTGGCAAGGCTACTCCCCAGATTACCCACTATTGTAATAGTGATAATGGGTGAGAGCTTTGATAGAAAAAATTCCTGTAACTGTTTTAACTGGCTATTTAGGGGCAGGTAAAACCACTTTATTAAACCATATATTATCCGCCCCACATGGCAAGCGTTATGCCGTGGTGATTAATGAATTTGGTGAAACGGGCATTGATAATGATCTGGTGGTTGAAGCCGATGAGGAAATTTTTGAAATGAATAATGGCTGCGTATGCTGTACGGTACGCGGCGATTTAATCCGCATTATTGCAGGCTTGCTAAAGCGCCCAGGGACATTGGATGGCATATTGGTAGAAACCACAGGCCTTGCCGACCCCACACCCGTGGCGCAAACATTTTATGCCGATGAAGAGGTAAAAGCCTCCACCAATTTGGATGCCATTATCACCATGGTGGATGCTGCCCATATTCGCCAGCAATTACAACAAGCCCATGAAGCGGCCGATCAGGTAGCTTTTGCCGATATTCTGGTGCTCAATAAAACCGATTTGGTAGAAGCAGAAGAGCTGAAAGCTATTCGCCAACAATTGCAGCGCCTTAACCCAGCAGCAACCATTATTGAAGCCCAGCGTAGCATGGTACCAATAGAAAAATTATTGGGGGTAGGGGCGTTTGACTTGGAGCGGGTACTAAGCATAGAACCGCATTTTTTAGAAGAAGCCGAGCATGGCCACCACCATCACCACGATCATGGTATCACCAGTGTTTCCCTATATTGTGCCGTGCCCTTAGATCAAGGGAAATTCATGGGGTGGTTGAATGGTGTGTTGATGAGTCAAGGGGCTGATATTTTGCGTGCTAAAGGAATTCTGGACTTTAAGGGGCAAAGTCAGCGTTATGTGGTGCAAGCCGTGCATATGATGATGGATGGATTATTTCAGCGGCCATGGAAAGAGGGCGAAGCGCGCGAAAGCCGGTTGGTGTTTATTGGCCGTAACTTAAATGAAAAAGCCTTGAATGAAGGATTTTTGGCGGCGGTTGCGCTATGAGTTCACTAGAAGAAAAGCAAGGCAAAAGCTTCCATTTTGCAGCGCCCGTAACCGCTGTTGGCATGGCGGGTGGTAAAACCGCTTTTGCCTTGGGCGATGGTAGCTTGCAGCTGGTGGGGGAAGATCATCAGCTAGAAGTAGCCTTGCCCATTCATCAAGGGGCTTGCCTGACGATGAAAGATTTGCCCTTGCATGGTGGTTGGTTAAGTGGCGGGGATGATGGTGCTTTAAGTATTGCCACGCCCGATCATCAACTGCATCGCCATCAATTATCACGCAAATGGGTGGAGCAATTAGCGGTTGCTACAACTGGCCAATTTGCGGTGGCGGCGGGTAAGCAATTATGGTTGGGTAATGCGCGCCAGCCAACCGCAGCACCAGTATTATTTGCGCAAACACCCAAAACTATTTTAGCCATGGCTTTTGATGCAAAGGGTAAAAAATTGGCTGTGGGTACGGCCTCACAAATATTAATTTATTGGCTGGGTAATGATTCCCCGCCCAATATTATTGAATTTACTGGTGCACCGCTTTCCTTGTGTTTTTCACCCGATGGTCGTTTTCTGGTAACGGCTTTGCAAGAAAATGCTTTGGCGGGCTGGCGCATGGCCGATAAGGCTTTTTTTCGCATGGCTGGTTATAGCAGTAAAATCCATTCCATGGGGTGGATGAAGAAGGGGTTAGTAACTTCTGGTTCAGAAATGGCTGTTTGTTGGCCATTTCAAGCTAAGGATGGCCCAATGGGGAAGCGCGCTTTAGAAATTGGTAGTTTTCAAGGCTCATTGGTGCAGCGTGTTGCCCCGCAACCTAAGCATGATGAGTTGCTGGCAACTGGCTATGAAGATGGCGCGGTGCAATTGCATGGCTTACCGCAAGAGCGTTCCATGATTATCAGCCGGCGTGCTTTTTCTCCTATTACCTCATTGGCATGGGGGGGGGATGGTCGCCGGCTTGCCTATGGCCGCACCGATGGTAGTGCCGCTATCACTCCCTTTGCCTTATAAGAAGAAAGACGATGACGTATAATTATTAACAATAATTGCGTGTTACCATAGAAAAAAAGCTTTCCTGATTGTAAAAATCAAGGTAGCTTCACTGAAAATGGTAACCAAAAATTAACCATATTAAATTGATGATGGTTTTGTGCAGTTATTCAGCCATTATTTGAATGTAGTCAACGGAGGGTTGAGGCTATTTTACTGACTAAGGGCAGGTCAACAAATACAATACAAGGGATTGATGCATGAATGAACAACATTTATCACGAAGAAAACTGATTGGCTATATGGGGGCTAGCGTTGCTGTTGGCACTTGTTTTGCCGCAAGCCCGGCTGAGGCACTGGTTATTGGTTCGCGTGATTTATGCCATCTTTCTTTTGTTAATTTGCATACAGAAGAAAAATTGGCGGTTTATTTCCGCAAGGGCAAAAAATATATTGGAGATGCGTTGCAACAAATAAATTATGTGCTGCGTGATTTTCGTACTAATCAAACCCACCCTATTGATCCAAGGCTGTTGGATGTATTATATACATTAAAGCAGCGCGTTGGTTATAGCGGCCCTGTTAACGTGATTTCTGGTTATCGTTCTCCCAAAACTAACAGTTATTTGCATGAACATAGCTCTGGGGTAGCCGTAAATAGCTATCACACAAAGGGAATGGCTATTGATATACGCTTTCCGGGGGTAAAATTATCTAGGCTGCATGATGCAGCGTTGGCGCTGAAAGCTGGTGGTGTTGGTTATTATCCCGAATCTGATTTTGTGCATGTGGATGTAGGGCCAGTGCGTCGCTGGGGGTAAGCCTAAGCCGTGTTGTGAAAGAAATGGAATAAAAAAAGGATGTGGTGGCCAGTTTTTTTTAGTGTGCTCATTATTCTGGCTCTCTATCTAGCTGCTGTTTATAATGCTTTATTGGCTAAGCGTCGCCGTGTTAAGCAAGGCTGGAACAAGGTAAATGCTCAATTAAAGCAGCGTTTAGAACGAATTTCTGCCATTATCAATATCGTTAAAGATCATATAGATGTTGAAGCACCCGCTTGGAAAGAGTTGCTGCTTGTTCATGCAGAATCTTCGCAAGCCAAGGGCATTCGTAAAAAGGAAAAGTCTGAGCGTGATCTTTTTCTAGCGGTGAGTGCATTGTCAGTAATTGTTGAAGAAAATAAGCAATTAATGGAAAATCCAGAGTTATTACAAGCCGCCGATAGGATGGGGATGGGTGAAGAAGCCTTGCAAATAGCAAGGGTTGAATATAATTATGCTGTGCTGCAATTTAATAATGCGCTGAAGTCACCATTAAATAGTTTAATTGCTATGTTGATACAATTATCAGCCGTGCCTTTTTTTCAATTAGAAGAAATGGAAGCAATATCGGCGATGGTGGCGGCGGCTGAAAAGACACCTGTATCCAATCAGCTTACAGAGCAAAAAGCGATCAGGTAATCCTATCCTCCTTCAATAACAATGCGGTCATAAAAACCTCTGTTGCAGTTGGGGTAGGTGGATCATTCAGCGTTTTTGGCAGTGATTTGCAAGGCGCGTTTTATATAATCCCCGCTTTGCATTTCATATAACCGGCTGAGTGTGCGGTGAAATTCTGCAGCATGTACCCCGCCCTCGCACCATGCTGTGGGGGCATTACTGGCCGTGGCTGCTAATAATTTTCCAGCATCATAGATACAATCCACCAATAGGATAAAACGCCGTAACAGGTTGTTTTCATGCGCTTGAAATGGGCGAATTCCTTCTATGATAATGGCTTGAAAATGTTCAGCCAATGCCATGAAATCGGCGCTGCCTAAAGGTTGTTCTAATAATTCCACGGCTGAAAAACGGGCAGCATAAGTGCCAGCCTGTGGAACGCTGAGCAGCCGACCATGATGGGTTGTGAGTTGCATGGCGGAAGTTTTCTCCCCTTTATTCAGGGTAAAAAAGAAATCAGCCAATTTCTTATTATTATCATCATTCATTGGGTATAGTAGTAATTGCTGCTCCATAATGCGTGCGGTGCGGTAATCGATGCCATTATCAAGAGCTATTACTTTTAATTTTTCTTTCAGTAGGGCAATGAAAGGCAAAAATAATTCGCGTTGAAGGCCATTTTTATATAAGGCATCGGGCTCTGCATTAGAGGTGGTAATTAAAACCATGCCTTTTTGTAATAATAATGAAAAAAGCCGCCCTACCAGCATGGCATCTGCAATATCACTAATCTCCATCTCGTCAAGGCATAATAAACGGCACTGCTTAATGAGGGAGGTGGCAATTATTTCTAAGCGTTGATTAGTGCTATGTTTGCCATTGCTGGCCAATGCGTGAAGATGGGCGTGAATTTCTAACATGAACCCATGAAAATGGATGCGTTTTTTTTCTGTTAAAGGCGCGGCTTGAAAAAATAGATTCATCAGCATGGATTTGCCGCGTCCCACTGGGCCGTGAATATAGAGGCCGCCACAAGAGGATGGCATAGAACGAAATAAACGAAAGCGGCTGGAGACGTTAAACCCTTCTATTATCTCTTGTAATTGCTGTAACACCGCTTGCTGTTGTGCATCTTTTTGTAGGCCATGGGCATCGCAATATTGCTCATAGTTGGACAATAAATCTGGTAAAGCGGCGGGGGATGTTTTTTTCAAAATTTTTGGCACTGGTTTTGCATAATAAGTTGGATAAATACGGGAATATAAGCCATGAACAATTTTAATACAATACAGACACTGAGCAAAACCAGCCAAAATCAAGCCACCACCAGCAGGTGGGGGGGGCGTGATATTATGAATGCCATTGCGGATGCGGCCAGCAAAACGGGGGTAGATTTTTCCTATCTTGTGCAAAAAGCCAGCACCGAGAGCAATTTTAACCCTAATGCTAAGGCAAAAACAAGCTCTGCCACTGGGTTGTATCAATTTTTAGAAAATACATGGTTATCCATGATGTCTAAACATGGTGCCAATTGTGGTTACGGTGATTTAGCAGATGCTATTACCACGGATAAAAATGGTCGCTGTCAGGTAAGCGATAAATTCATGAAGCAAAAAATTCTGGCATTACGAGAAGATCCTAAAGCAGCATCGTTGATGGCCGCTTCTTTTGCCCAAGATAATGGCAATTATTTAGAAGAAAGGCTAGGGCGCAGCGTTAACTCCACTGATTTATACATGGCTCATTTTATGGGTGCTGGCGGCGCGGCAAAGTTTCTAACCGCGATGGAAAAAAATCCTAACCAGATTGCGGTTACCTTATTTCCTGAAGCGGCTAACGCGAATAAGGGAGTATTTTACAGTAAAGATGGTACCGCCTTATCGCTAAAAGAAATCTATAACCGTTTTGAGCAGAAATTTGATGAAAATAAAAAGCCATTACCTGTTGATATGGCGATGGCGGCAACAAAAAATATCACCCCTTCTTCTGAATCCCATCAAATTTTATACCCCACACGGCCAATACTCAATTCAACCGAGCCAACAACAGATACATCCCCTGATAACACTTCTTTTTTTAGCAAAACGCATAACCTATTGCCGATGATCAGTAAGGTGAGTGCCATGTTATTATCGCAATTGCCTCCACCCGGTGAAACTAAGGATCAACAGGAAAAAGATAAAAACAACCACCTGTCAATGGGGTGATTGTTGCTTTTTCACTTATATTTTTATGGGCATAAAGCTTTTATTGGCCATGATGCATTACTCGTGAGTGGTAACCTAGCCTAAATAATCATGCTCGATTTTACCATAGGGAAGAGTCATATCGGCAATATAATGCGAGGCGCCGATAATATTTTTTACGGGAAAATCTGCCAATGGGGCGTTGATATGCGGAATAAGGTGCAAGCGTGCATCCCCAGCCCAAGCTCCTTTTACCACCACATTAATCATTGAAAAAGAAACCAACTGCGCAATAGCCAAACCGCCGCTCACGCAGGGAATAATTTTAAGATTGATCTGTTTTTTCCCAAGGCTGGCCGCAATATGTTCAGCTTGATCCATGAGATTTTGATGTTTGTAGGTCATGGTGGCGGTTGCTATTCTCTCTCCCGCATAATCAACCGTGCCCACCAATGTATCATGAATGACCTTTAATTGAGGATGACCATATTTTTTAGGAAAGCCCCAGATTTCACGGCCACCAGAAATAGGTGGCTCATCGTCAAGAAACATCATGAGAGGAAAATTCACCTTTTCTCCCTTGTAAATACAAGGAATCACTAAGCCGCTTTCCGTGTAACTGCCAAAGCCCGAACTATCGGGCATTTTCATCACCTCAAATATAATCTGTGCGCTCTCTGGCTCTAGGGGTTCTGGTACAACAGAGCGCAATAAATCGGGATCAGTTTCATAATATATATTGAGGTATTCACGATTAACAAAATGATTGGGCGGTTTTGGGTAGCTCATGCCCTTGATGGGCAAGGAGGATAAATTAAGAATAGTTTCTTTTTTCATGGCGATTCTTATTGTTGTAATGTTGAGGGGGCTATTTTCTAGCTTATGTTCGGGCAAGAATTTCAGCAGCTTCTATCGCTGCATAGGTGATAATCGCATCCGCGCCGGCACGGCGAAACGCTAATAATGATTCCATAAGGGTTTGTTCATAATTCAACCAGTTCTGGGCGGCGGCTGCCTTCAGCATGGCATATTCCCCGCTTACCTGATAGACCAATGTGGGGAGTGCAAATTGCTGCTTTACGCGGTACAATACATCAAGGTAAGGCAATCCGGGTTTTACCATCAACATATCCGCCCCCTCAGCCACATCAAGAGCGGCTTCATGTAAGGCTTCTGCGGTGTTCCGATAATCCATCTGGTACGTTTTTTTATCGCCTTTTAATAAAGAGCCGCTTTGTACGGCATCGCGAAATGGTCCATAAAAATGAGAGGCATATTTGACGGCATAAGAAAGGATTAGGGTGTTATGGAGTTGAGATTGCTCTAGCTGCTGCCGAATCATAGCAATTCTTCCATCCATCATATCAGATGGTGCCACAATATCTGCCCCAGCTTTAGCTTGCAGCAAGGCTTGTTCACAAAGAATGGCTACTGTTTCATCATTGATAATCTGTCCATCGCTCATAATACCATCATGGCCATGGCTGGTATAAGGGTCTAACGCAACATCAGTCATAATACCCATTGCTGGAACGGCTTGTTTGAATGCTTTGAGCGCCCGACAAACCAGATTATTAGGGTTAAGTGCTTCGCTGCCTTCGGGGTTCTTTTTAGCCGAGGGCACAACAGGGAAGATTGCAACCAAACCGATGCCAAGCTGATGGGCTTTGATTAATTGTTTGATGGCAATGTCAATACTCATCCGTTCAACACCGGGTAGAGAGGGAATCGCTTCGTTTTTACCTTCACCTTCAATAAGAAAAATCGGTAAAACCAGATTGCTGGGGTGTAGTGTTGTTTCTGCCACCATTTCACGGATCCAAGCGCTTTGCCTTGTGCGCCTTAGCCTTGTGTGAGGAAAAAAGCGATGAAACTGTGACTTTTCAGATATATTATTCATGAGAAAGATTGCTGTTACAATAAAAGAACTGTCTTTTTTATGCTCTATTGAGCAACTAGTTACAAGAATTAATCGCAGATGCAAAAAAAAAACCTAGTATTTTTGCCGGTTTTTCGATTAAACTATTAATGTAACGCTTTTCATGATAATGCAGCAGTTAAGCCGCATTGTTGTTTTGGGGCTGGTGGGTATATTGCCTGCTATTATTATCTGGGATAAACAAATTTATTAATATGGAGCCGCTTGTGTCCAAATCTTATTATGATGTAATTCACCTTATTGAGCGGCTTCACCGCCATTCCCTTGATGTTGTGAAAGTAGAGCTTGATCGGTTGAATATACTGGATATCAACAACGTGCAGAGTTTAATCCTGTTCAATATTGGTGAAGATCAGTTAACAGTTGGTGAATTAACCCTGCGTGGTTATTATTTAGGATCCAATGTTTCTTACAATGTTAAGAAAATGGTAGAAAATGGTTACCTTGTGCAGGAGCGTTCTGTTCATGATCGTCGTTCCGTTCGGGTAAGATTGTCCGAAAAAGGTGCTGCTTTGCGTGTTCAACTGCGTAACATGTTTGAAAAACATGCTAAAAACTTGGTTGGCAGTGTTGGCATGAGTGAAGATGAACTGAAGCAAACCAACGAATTGTTGTTGAAACTTGAGCGTTTCTGGTCGGCACAAATTGAATATACTGGAACAGGCACAGCCATCGCTGCTGCTTAATAATTCTACGACATGAAGCGAGGATGGTATGAAAAAATACCATCCTTTCTTTATTTTTATTGTTTGCCTGAAATAATGTTCATGTTTCTTTGCTGAATAGAGAAGCTGTGTTGTTGAGATGTTTGTCAAACAAGTCTTTGAAATTTTAAGGTAAATTCAGGAAAAAAATGCAATTATGCTGATCTCTCCTGCTGTTGAGCTGAAGTTATTTGGTCAGTTTATTGCGGCCATTTCTTTGTTTCATTTTGTCTATTCATGGTACAAAAGCTGTTTTAAGCAGGGTATAAAGCTTGATTATTGGCATTTTACATTGCTGGTAACATTGGTTTTTCCTAGTTTTGTGCTCTATCCATTCACATGGTCATGGCGTAATCACCATTATGTTGGGTGGCATTTTCTTTATTTTCGTGATTATATTCCCGAGGCCTTCTTTGTGACGGCTTGTGGTTATTGGGCAATTCAACTGGGTGCGATTATTACCCCATGGGTTGAACAAATGCATAAAGTTAATCAATGGGGGGCAGAGGCCATTATTTGTATGGGCAAAAGCCGTTTAATGGTTGTCTTTTCGGTGTTATGTGTGATGGCGGCGTGGGCGGTTGCCAGCGTAATTTTTTATCATGAAGGGCTTAATTTCAATTTACGTTACTATGCGTTGGGTAGCTATCAAGAATTAAGGCCAATTTTTAACTTGCTGTATGTCTCGCTTATTCCGATGTTGGCTGCCTTGATGTTGTATCGCGCCATTGATCAACGCTCGCTATTTATTTTTGTCTTGGCTGGCGTGCTTTTTTTAACCTTGATTATCTCTGGCCAGCGGGTTGGCTTGCTTTTTCCTGCAGCACTGCTGATTGTTTTTTGCTGTATACGCTATCCCGCTTTGCCCTATAGCCGGTTGCTCATGGGTGGCGGGTTGCTGGGCGGCGTAATGGTGGGTTGGGAAGGGCTCCGTGAGGGGGGAAGCCCGCTTGCGTCTTTAACCAGATTCGCCGATAGAATTATTTACGGTAATAATTTCTCTGATTTGCGGGATTTTGCTTGGATATTATCTAAATGGGATGGTGCTCTTTGGCATGGTAAAACCTATGTGGCGGCTTTAATGGCTTTTATTCCCCGTTCTTTATCACCTTTCCGGCAAGAATGGTCGCTTTCTGTGGTGACTAATCAAATTATAGATTTCCCCCAAATTCATGCTGGTATGCGCCCCGGTTTATTTGGCGAATCCTTTATGAATTTTGGTTTGTTGGGGGTAGTATTATTTGGGCTGCTTTATGGCGGTGTATTACGGGCGGTTGATAATGACATCAGGCAAGTGGCGCAGAAGCCACAAGGGGCTTTTGCTGCTATGTATGCCTCTTCTTTTATGGCCATGGTGGCTTCTTGCTGTTTGATTACGGCCAATGCTTGGTTTGCTTGGATATTATTGGCGATTGTGGTTGGGTATAAAATATTTCGCACGCTCTATAATGGCGTGGCGCAAAAAATTATTAAATCCTCAAAAAAAAACTTAACATCGTCTCGTAAACTTGCTGTTGGCGATGTAACAGTGAGAAAAGCGGCTTGAAAGGTAGCTCTTTTGTGGGGCTATTTTTTTGATGTGGCTATTATAAAATATGATGTAATCGGCTTAAAGGGTTTTGGGCGTGTTAAAAGAAAAAATAGGGTTATCACTATTGTTATTAGGGTTGTTGTTGCCGTTAAAATTAGCATCGGCGCAATCTGGCCAGCCAGTGATCGCTGTGAATCTTGCACCAACAACTCAGCCACAGCTTTCCCAATCCGCCATTAACATCTCTCCCATGCAGCATTTTCTTGATGTGGCTGGCATTGAGAATTTTGGTTGGGTTTTAGGGAAGCAGGAGGTGAAGCGTTTTTATGCTTTGCGCAATTATCAATCTATTTGGCCAGCACAGCCCGAAAAAAAGCTTTTTGTAGAACAATTATTGCAATCAACTGAAGAAGCGGCTGCGCAAGGTGTAAAACCAGCTGTACAATTGGCCGCTAAATTAAAAGAGCTGAAGGTGGATCAACCGCTATCGGAGCAGGTGGCCTTGAAACAAGAGGCCGAAATAACCCTATTATTATTGAAAACGGTAAAAACTTTACGGCAAGGCGAATTAAGCTTTTATGATCGCCCTGCCGATTGGGCTATTGCGCCAGATCAGGTGGATATTGTTGCCTTGGCGGCCACAGCATGGCAAAAGCAACGGCCAATACAATTTTTTGCAGAATTTATGCCCCGCCATCCAGATTATATTCGCTTAATCGATGGTTGGAAAAAAATAAGAAAATTGGATGTTCATTGGCCAATAATGCCTGAAGGTGAAAAACTCACCAAGAACATGCAGCATGAACAGGTAAAATTGCTGCGGGAAATTCTTGAAAAAGAAGCCATTTTTTCTGGGGATGATAAAGTTCATCTCACCGATCATCCTCAGCCACTGTTATTTGATGATGCTGTTGAAGCGGCCTTAAAGAAATTTCAGGCACGCCATGGTTTAGCCATGGATGGCCGCGTGGGTGCGCAAACAAGAAAAATGCTGAATATTCCTGCCGCTGAACGTAAACAGATGGTGTGGATTAATTTAGCACGTTGGCGTTCCATGCCCCATAATTGGTTTTCTCGAGGGGCTGAAACAGCCACCCGTTTTTTGTGGGTTAATATTCCAGAACAGCGTGTTTATGGCGTAGAAGCAGATGAAGATATAAGTTTTACGTCGGATGTGGTGGTGGGTTCAGTAAAAACGCCAACGCCTATTCTCAATAGTGCTATTGCTAATGTGTTGCTCAATCCACCATGGTTTACGCCGCGTTCTATCGCCAGCACAGAAATTTTGGGTAAGCTACAAAAAAGCCCTGATTATTTGCAAAAAAATAATATGGTTATTCGCAATCGCCCAGAAGACCCCTATGGTCAACAAGTGAATTGGTTTGATTATAGCAAAGGCAATTTCCCTTTTCAAATTAAGCAGAACCCAGGAGATAAAAGCGCATTGGGCGTTTATAAATTTGAATTTGATAATCCATTTTCCATCTATTTGCACGATACACCACAAAAACGTGGCTTTGACCGTGCTTTGCGGGCAGAAAGCCATGGTTGCGTGCGGGTAGAAGACCCTAGGGGGTTGGCTTTGTGGTTATTAGCGCATGATGGCAATGAGTGGAGCGAAGAAAAATTAACCACGCTTCAAGAAAAAAAGAAGACGATGCGCCTAGCCACCAAAGAATCAGTGCCGCTTTATATTACTTATTTTACCGCCTTGGTGGATAAGGATGGCGTTTTACAATATCGGCAAGATATTTATCAGCGGGATAAAAGCTTTCCAGATTTGAATATCAGTGAGTAACCACAGATGCAAAAGCCATAAAAAAAGGGGGTAGGTATTGCCCCCTTTTTTATGGCTCATTATAATTTATGGTTTTGACATAACCTGCGGTTGATGCTTTGGGTGATTGGCAGGAGAAAGGAGATGCTTATGAGGTTTTTCGAATTCGCCATATGTGCCGCTAATATCGACATTGTGAAGGCTATGTACATCTCTGAAATCAACCCCGCCTAGATAGGCGCCCGCCAGCCTAACATTACATAAAACAACCTTGCCGGCAAATTTAACGCCGGTTAAAATAGCGCCTGTTAAATTGCTATCGATAATGTTTGAGTTTATGAGTTCGCTCTTGTGTAGCTGGGCAGCGGTTAAATCAACATTCACAAAAAATATATTACAGAGTTTTGTTTCTTTTAAGTTAGCGCCAATCATATCCGCACCAGTGAAATTAACCGAAATTAAATTTAAGTCATTCAGATTAGGCCTTACACCATGAAAGCGCGAGGTTTTTAAGTAATTATTGAGAGATGTTGTGATGTCTCTCTGTCTTTCTTCCGTTTGAGTAACCATCTCAGCAGTAACAAAAATTGTGTTAGCTCCAGAACGGTTATTATCTCGTTCCCACTTTATTCTCGCTGTATTTCTTTCTTACCATGCCTTTACATTAGCGGCACGGTGATCTTCTAGTTGTTGATATACTGAAGCGCGCAGTTCTTGTAGATTTTTAATGGTGTCGGCGTCTAAACCAGCTTGATTAAAACTATCGGCCAAATTCATGATATAACGACTCCATTGGTAATAATAATGAAGTATTATGGATGTTTTTGCAAAAAAGTCAATAAAAATTACTTCAATTGATGCCGTAAGGCGCGGCGGCAAATATATTGGGTGGCTGAGTGGTTGGATTTTTCTTGCCAGCCTGTGCAGAGATTTTCTACCCATTCTGGTTGGTGCTTGCCCGCATCATTCAACCAGTTGGCCACAGAATTTTGTACATAGCGGCTAGAATCGGTATAGAGGGGTTCAAGCAATGGTAGAGCCAGCCATGGTTTTTGTTTCAATAATGGGATATGCGTGCACCATACACCGCGTGGTCGGCTGATTTCTGAAGCAAAACGGCGAATATTAGCATCTTCATGATGCGTCCATGGCACTAATATGGTGAGTGCTTCTGGTAACGCTGCTATAAAATGAGGGCGTAGAGCCAGCCACGCCCACTCTCTTACGCCAAAATGCTGATCGGCGGCTAGGGGTTGTATCATATGAAGGCGTTCTCCCCATTCTATATTGGGCAGAGCCGCCAACATATAGGCTGCCCAACCGCGCACAGTATCGGCGGGGTGGTTTGCCCATTCCTGCCATTTTATGCCATGGGCTAAAGCAATATGGGCGGCATTTTTCATCCGTTGCACTACCCCAGTTCCTGCTTGTAGGGAGGGTAATGCACTGGTGGGAATAGACGGCGCAATAAATTGTAGTAATTGGCCAAAATCCACGGCCAACGCTTCCGAAAGACTGGCGGTTTCCAGCGTGCCTTTATTGAGGGCGCACAAAATATCCGCGGGTACTTTTTGGGGGCTGTTTGCCCCTTTACGCTGCATCCTGCCGCTCAGAAATTTTTGCCAACCAAGGTTCTAGGCGTTCTAATGCACGCCGGCTCATCGCGGCTTTGCGCTCGCGCCCTTTAATTTTACGGTTGGCAAGTGGTGGAAATAGGCCATAATTAATATTCATGGGTTGAAAATTATGGGGTTGAAAATGTTGGGTTTCTTCCTGTTCTGATTGTTCAAAGCCGCGTACCCCTTCTTCTTCAGCCAATTTTTCTGTTGTATAGCAACCAGTAACATGTCCCAATAATGCCCCTAAGGCTGTTTCAATAGGGGGAGGGTTGAGTGGTTGATGGGTGCATTCCATCCAAGCGAAAATCCCTGCCAATAATCCAATCGACGCACTTTCTACATAGCCTTCGCAGCCAGTCATTTGGCCAGCAAAGCTGTAACGTGGCTCTGTTTTCAGGCGAAGAAAACCATCCAATATTTGGGGGCTATTAATAAAGCTATTGCGGTGTACGCCGCCTAATCGGGCAAATTCAGCTTTTTCTAGCCCCGGAATAAGGCGAAACACTTCGGTTTGTGCGCCATATTTCATTTTTGTTTGAAAGCCCACTAGGTTAAACAAGGTGCCATGCACATTATCTTGACGTAATTGTACCACCGCATGGGGGCGGGTGCCGGTGCGCGGATCCGTGAGCCCTACTGGTTTCATGGGGCCAAAGCGCAGGGTTTCAATCCCACGCCCAGCCATCACCTCTATGGGGAGGCAGCCTTCAAAATAGGGGGTGTTTTTCTCCCATTCCTTGAACGGGGTAGTTTCAGCGGCTAAGAGCGCGGTGATAAAACGTTGATATTCTTCTTCGGTGAACGGGCAATTAATATAGTCTGCCCCTGTGCCGGCAGGGCCAACTTTATCGTAGCGCGATTGAAACCAAGCCACCGAAAAATCAACGCTTTCTTTATACACAATCGGCGCAATAGCATCAAAAAAGGCTAAATTTTCTTGCCCTGTGCGGGCAATAATCGCTTGACTAAGCAAATCGCTGGTTAAAGGCCCAGTGGCAATAATCGCGCGCTGGCAATCGGGTAGGGTGGTGATTTCCTGCCGTTTTATTTCGATGAAGGGGTGGTTATGTAAACAGGCGGTAACCGTTGCGGAAAAACCATCGCGATCCACCGCCAAGGCGCCACCAGCGGGTAATTTATGTTGATCGGCCGCTTGCATGATCAAAGAATTGCAGCGGCGCATTTCTTCATGCAATAAACCTACCGCATTATATTCCCAATCATCAGAGCGGAAAGAATTAGAGCAAACAAGTTCGGCCAAGCCTTCTGTTTGATGGGCGGGTGTGGTGACAATTGGGCGCATTTCGTGTAGCCTTACTTTAATGCCCCGTTGTGCCAGTTGCCAAGCCGCTTCTGAGCCGGCCAAGCCGCCGCCAATAATATCAATATGTTTAATCATGATAATGCTTCACTAAGGTTGCCTTTTTTTTGTGACAATTGTGATATAGTCCTTAAAATTATTTTTAACTATATAACTATTTGGATTATATCATCCCATGAAAACAAGCTACAGGAAAATACTTGCTTTTTCAGCCATGATGTTGGTAGCAGGGCAAATTTACGCCCCCATTCATGGCTATGCTATGTTTGAAAAAGATGTACCCGTGAATAAAGAGCAAGTTGATTTATCATTTGCACCATTGGTAAAAAAAACCGCGCCGGCCGTTGTGAATATTTATACCAAAAAACGGGTGAAAGAAAATGTTTCGCCCTTTATGAATGATCCCTTCTTTCGTCAGTTTTTTGGCGATGATCCAAGCGGTGACATGCAAGGCGGTCAAATGCGTGAGCGGGTGGAAAACTCCTTGGGATCGGGGGTTATTTTAGATGCTCAAGGGTTGATTATTACCAATGCCCATGTGATTAATGGTGCAGATGAAATTACCGTGGTGCTTAATGACCGCCGTGAATTTGAAGCCAGCGTGGTGCTAGCGGATAAGAAAATTGATTTGGCGGTGTTGCGCGTTAACCCCAAAGGGCAGGCTCTACCTTTTTTAGAGCTGCATGATAGCGATAAATTAGAAGTAGGGGATTTGGTGCTGGCTATTGGTAACCCTTTTGGGGTTGGCCAAACCGTAACCAGCGGTATTATTTCCGCTTTAGCTCGCACAGCCGCTGGCATTAGTGATTTTGGCTTTTTTATCCAAACCGATGCTGCGATTAACCCAGGTAATTCTGGCGGTGCCTTGGTGGGCATGGATGGAAAATTGATTGGGATCAATAGTGCTATTTTTTCTAAGGATGGTGGCTCTTTAGGTATTGGTTTTGCTATTCCTGCCAATATGGTGCGTACCGTGATGGTAGCGGCAGAAAGTGGCCAGAAATTTACCCGCCCATGGTTGGGTGCTCATGGTGAAACCGTAACCGCGGATTTAGCCAATAGTCTTGGCTTGCCAAAACCGGGAGGGGTATTGATTAATCAAGTTTCTAAGCAAGGCCCAGCAGAAGCAGCGGGCTTGAAAGCTGGAGATGTGGTGCTTGCAGTGGGTGGAAAACCAGTGCAAGACATGGAAAGTTTGCGCTACCGTTTTGTAACCTTACCGTTAAATAATGAGGCTGAATTTGATGTGTTGCGTAAAGGGCAGCCATTAAAGCTGAAAATTGTGGTGAAAGCACCAGAACGCCCCACGGGTCAGAAAATTTTGAAATTGGCTGGCAATCATATTCTAGCGGGTGCTGGTGTGGCAGATTTATTTCCAGCCATGGCAGAAGAGATGGGCATACCAGATAGCGATAGCGGCGTGGTGGTGGTGGATATTGCCAGAGGTAGCCCAGCTGCCCGTGTGGGCATTCAACCCCGCGATATTATTGATACCGTGAATGGTTTGAAAATTGGTAATATTGACGATTTGAATAAAGCCTTGGCAACGGGTACCCGCCGCTGGCAGTTATTGATTAAGCGCGGTACCAACAGCATCAACATCAATATCGCTTTTTAGTGGAATAGATATGATCTAATCCTCTGGTTCTTCAACCGCAATACCCAATTCTTTGATCTTTTTTCTGAGGGTATTGCGGTTAATGCCTAAAATGCGTGCTGTTTGTAGTTGGTTATAATCAGCATGGGCAAGAGTAAGGCGCAGTAATGGCCGTTCAATTTCATGGATCATCAAATCATATAAACGGCCTTCTGGCAGAGAATCGTGATATTGCTCAAAAAATTTTGATAATTGTCGCTCAACCACAATACCTAACCCTTCCCCTTGATCCTTATTATTGGTGGGGTGAACAATATTGGCCATCATATCACTGAAGGCTGTTTTATATTGCTCTAATGGTAAAGCCAAAAAATATTGTGTGGTATTGATTAATTCGCGGATATTGCCTGGCCATGGATAGTGGGTAAAAAATTCTTGCGCAGTTTCATTAAATAAGCCGGGGAAACTAATTTTTATATCCTGTTCAAAATCAAGGGCCGGCGATTTTTGTTGTAATAAATGGTGCAATAATAAAAGAATATCGCCTTGCCGTGACCGTAATGGCGGTAAATGCAAAACAGCCCCCCCCAATCGGTAATAGAGTTCAGCTAAAAAAAGTCCTTCTGCTAGCATGGTGCTTAATTTGTTATTGGCCGTGGCCACTAGGCGAATGCGGGCGCTGGGGGTATTGAGTAATCCCGCTTCTTGTAATCCTTGCAATAAAGTAAGTTGGCCGCGTTCATCCAGCATATCAAGGCCATTCAGCACCAATGTGCCGCCTTCAGCCTGTTGCCAGTTGGCAAGCCTTACAGAAGCAGCATGGTTTTTACGGTCAGGGATAAAAAAATTATAAATATCCTCATTTTTCATGCCCCCTAAACGCAAGACATAAAAGGCTGGCGCAGCCCTGAAGGATAAACGGTGAAATATTTGCGCCAGTAAGTTTTTACCAGTACCCGTTTCCCCCATAATCAGCAGCGGCAATGAACTATTCATCAGCGCTGCAGCTTGCATGAGAAGCTTGTTAATGGCTGTTGATGTGCCAATAAAACCAGCCTTATTGAAATGCTCTATGGTAATAGGGGACATGGGATACTAACAGCAAAAAGCGTGTTGATAATCTTGTAACCGTTCTAAAAGCTCTTCTGGTTGGGCGCTGCCTTGCCAAAGGCTACGGCTAGCCGTTGGAATAATCAGACCGTTTTTTAACAAGGGCTGTAAATCATTGGCACTGGCACCTTGTGAACCCAATCCGGGGGAAAGAATAAAAGCGGATGGCATGAGTTGTTGTAAATGCAGCGCTTCTTTTATATTGGTTGCTCCCAATACCGCACCCATTACTGGTAATTGTTGGTTGATTTCTTCAATTTCTATGGCCATGCGTTCGGCAACAGTTTTGCCATTATCGGTAATGGCTTGTTGTAGCCAGCTGCCTTCAGGGTTAGAAGAGCGTACCACCACAAATACCGCTGCATGGTGGCGATGGGCGGCTTCTATGGCTGGCATCAAAGCTTTGATGCCCAAAAAACCATTAATGGTGATGGCATCCACCCGCATGGGGGCATCATCGGCAAAATAGGCACGGCTATACGCTTCCATGGTGGGGCCTATATCCCCGCGTTTGGCATCTAATAACACTAATACGCCCTGTGCACGCATATGGGCAATAAAATCTTGCAATATCAAGATGCCTTCACCACCAAAGGCTTCAAAATAAGCCATTTGTGGCTTAATAATAGTGACCTTACCATCAATGATATGGGTAAGCTTTTCACAGCAGGCGGCAAGCCCTTTGGTGCTTACAGGAAGTTTCCATGCTTCTAACATCGCAGGCGACGGGTCAAACCCTAAGCAAAAAGGCGAATGAGTAGCCGCTGCCTGAATAAAACGCTCTCTAAAGCTTTGTTTCATTCGGCATAACCTCTGGTTAATGCTTCCACAAAGGCTGGCACACCCACACGGCGGGTGGTGCGTAGGCGTTCAGCTTCAAGGATTTTTTGTACCTGCGCCACGGCGCCTTCAATATCACGGTTAACCACCACATGGGAATATTCAGCATAATGAGACATTTCAGCAGCGGCTTTACTCATCCGTTCTTCCACCACATCCATGCTATCTTGCCCACGGTTACTAAGGCGGCGGCGTAATTCATCCATGGAAGGGGGTAGAATAAAAACACTCACCACATCATTGGGCAATTTTGCTTTTAATTGTTGATGCCCCTGCCATTCAATATCAAACAGTACATCATGCCCCAAGGCTAGAGATTCTTTCACCGGTTTTTCTGGCGTACCATAATGGTTGCCAAAAACACTGGCATGTTCTAATAGCGAATCATCCGCCAATAAATTTTGAAATTCGGCTTCTTCAATAAAATGGTAATCTCTGCCTTTTACCTCCCCTGGGCGAGCCTTACGGGTGGTAACAGAGATAGAAAGCGCTAGATTATCATCTAACCCCAATAATCTTCTGGCAATGGTGGTTTTGCCAACACCTGAAGGGGCAGATAATACCAGCAATAAACCGCGCCGTCTGATGGCTGAAGGTGGAATTTGCAGCGAAGGAAAAATAGGATGGTTGCTCATGGTTCAATACTTTAGTTATGGCAAGATTTTTACTTGACCTTAGTGGTGATCTTACAGGATATTCCTGATTTATTACATTATGGTCAGAATAACAACTATTTCAGGAATTTTCTCTTGCGTATATTGATCACGGGTGCTTCATCGGGTTTAGGTAAAGCCTTGGCTCTGGAAGCGGCTCAGCGCTTTTCAGGGGTGAGTTTAGGGCTGGTGGCCCGTAATCCAGAACGGTTGGCAAGCGTTGCTGCGCAAGCACAGGCATTGGGGGCAATAGTTACCACCGCCTGCATCGATGTGCGTGACCAGCCAGCCATAGAAAATTTTTTATATAATTTTGGTCAACAACCCATTGATATTGCTTTGGTAAATGCTGGAATTTCAGGTGGTTCTGGTGGGGATATTGATCTGGCCACGATGAATCGTCAATCTCTGGATATTTTTAATGTTAACCTTAATGGGGCGCTTTATAGCCTGCATCCCTTATCCGAAGTAATGGTAGGGCATGGGCATGGACAAATAGGGGTGGTGGGTTCCATGGCGGGTTTCTTGCCCTTATCCAGTGCGCCAGCCTATTCAGCCAGTAAGGCGGCTTTACGTTTTTACAGCCTATCGCTGCGGCCAGTTTTAGCCCAAAAAGGGGTGGGGATTACCCTGATTGCGCCCGGATTTATTAAAACCCCGCTCACTGATCGCAACAATTTTTCAATGCCTTTTTTAATGAGCGCAGAACAGGCTGCTTGTTGTATTTATGATGGTTTGGCTAAAAACCCCGCTATTTTAGCTTTTCCAAGCCCCATGCACTGGTTATCACGCCTTGCCAGCCTGCAACCAGATTTTATGCGCCATTGGCTGCATAAAAAATTGCCCGCCAAACCACCCTTATAGTGTTTTAAGCAGCACTAGTAATTTGGTTGTTCAGCCAATCTGTTAATTGCTGTTTAGACCCGCCGCCTACCTTAGTGGCCACCAGCTTGCCTTCCTTAAACAACATTAAAGTTGGGATGCTGCGCACACCAAATTTGCTAGGGGTGAGTGGGTTTTCATCGATATTAACCTTAACAATTTTTACCCCAGCTGCCAATTCTTCAGCCAATTGGTCAATCACTGGCCCCACGGCGCGGCAAGGCCCACACCATTCAGCCCAAAAATCCACCAATACTGGTTTGCTATCTTGTAGTACTTCGGTTTCAAAGCTTTGGTCGGTGACGGCTTGGGTCATTTTTATTTCCTTTTATAAAATCACTTTCATTACAGATAGCGCGTGCCCTGCTATTTTTCAATAGATGCTCATATTAATCGAGCGCAGAATAAATGCCGCTATCCACCCATAATATACCAGCGGTAATTTTTTTAGCTGGCCAGAGTGGCTGTAATAATTGCTGATATTCCAATAATTGCAGGCGGTACGCTTCAGGAATATTACTTCCCATATCACCGCTTTTGAAATCGGTGAGGAAAATAACATCCTCTTTAATCGTCAGCAAATCAATCCGCCTGAAAATTTTTGCACTGTTCAATAAGCCGGCCACTGGCAATTCTAATTTTATATCGCCATCCCATAAAAACTGTAAATCTTGCCGTTCTAATAGAGAAAGCACATGCTCTTTCAAGTGAGGGGCGATTTTTTTGGTATTGATAATAATATCAGCAATTATTGGCCGCTCTTTTTCGGCGTGCGGAATTAATGCCTGTAATAATAGGTGAATATCCGCGCCGCGCTGGGTGGCGGCCGCATCATACACTTTGCCCTGCTGTGTATTGGTGGTGGGCAATATTCTATCTTCAACAGCGGCTGGGGTAAGCAACCATGCTGGCTTTTCTAAAGCTATGGCCACAGAATCGGGCGGCAAGGGCGCGGTTTCTATTGTGGGCGATGCTGGTTGATGGTGGGTTTCAATCACTAACTTGTCGCTCGTTTCTTTATCATGATCTAGCGATAGTAAATTCACTACGCCATGCTTAATTAAATTATACCAGCTATGTTCCTGTATATCCCGTACCCCTTTCCAGCCGGCAATAATCAGCTCATCTTCGGCGCGGGTTAAGGCCACATAAAGTTGGCGGCGATATTCAGCCTGTTGTTTGTTTTGCCAGTTTTCTACCATTTCAATGGTGCGTAGCTCGCGCTTATTGCTGGGTGGAATAAGCAATGGCAGCAAATGCTGTTCACTATCCCTACCCCATAAAATAGGGGGTGGGGTTTGGGCTTTTAATAAGGTGGTATCGGGCAAAATAACAATAGGGGCTTGCAACCCTTTGGCTCCATGCACGGTCATTACCCGCAAATAGCCATTGCTATGGCTGGATTCACGTTTAATTTCTGCATCATTATTGCGTAAATGTTCAGCAAAAGCGGTGAGGCTGCTGCCCTTATTGTGGCTGGAAAAGCGGCGGGCTTCTTCTAATAACTCATCCAACACCTCTTCCATATCCACGCCCAACCGTGCCAGAACGGCTTCGCGGCCTGAAATAGCAGAAGAAGGGCAGGGGGAATATAAAATTTTCATCAATAATTCATGGCAGGATGAAAAATCTTGTGCTTGGCGTAACGCATCTAACCAATCGCGCACAGTTTTCCACGATTGATGGGCGGGTTGCTCTACTAGGCTGGAAAATTGTTCCCATAAAGAAGCGGGTCGCTGATGGCAGAAATTGAACAGGGTGGCATCATCCATGCCCACAAAACTGCCTTTGAGAACCGTGGCTAAGCCTAAATCATCATCGGCCTGCAGTAAAAAATCTAGTAAATGTAATATATCCAGCGTCGCTGGGGCTTCATTAAGGGTTATCCTATCGCGGCCAGCCACTGGGATATTCGCCTGTTTTAAGGATTTGATCAGCAAATCATAAAATTCATTGCGCCGGCGCACCAAAATTAATATATCCCCCGCATTAATCGGGCGGCCACGCAGGCTTTTGCCTGTTTGTAACCAGTGGGCAATTTGGCTGGATATCTGTTGAGCCAATAAAGCATCGGGCTTATCGGCTTGTTGGCGTTGCTTGGGCAAATCCCACAGGGTGGGCGTGTCGCCATCTTCTGCTTGATTTTTTTCTTTGCTCAATAGCGGCCAAAGTTCTATGCGTCCTGCTTGTTTTGCACGGGCGGCTTGGTGGCTGAACGCGGCCACCGCTACCCCTTGGCGTATTTCATCACGGTTAAAAACCGTATCAACCAGTTGCAACACCCCTTCCGTTGAACGAAAAGACACATCCATTTCCACCAGCGATAGGGGCAATTGCCGTTCGCTGGCCAATTGATGCATGTGGTTGCGCCAATTGGTAAATACTTCAGGGTCGGCTCCTTGAAAGGAATAGATGGATTGTTTTTCATCGCCCACCACAAAAAGGCTGCGCTTAGTACTGGTGGTGGCTTCTTGTTCAAAGAAATTATCCACCAGCGATTTGATAACTGCCCACCGCCTAGGGGAGGTATCTTGCGCCTCATCCACCAATACATGGTCAATACCCCCATCTAGGCGATATTGTACCCAAGCATGCTCGGTTGATTGCAATAAATGAGTGGTTTTATCCACTAAATCATCATAATCCAGCAAACCAGCTTGCTGTTTGGTGTTATGATAATGTTGTAAAATTTCATTGCCTAAACTTAAGGTGGCCACCGTGCCCGATAATACCGAGGCTGCCCGATAGGCCTGCCATACACGTTGTACCCGTGCGGCTTCGGTGAGTAATACCTCGCCCACATCTTCCATGGATTGTTTGGAAGCAAGGGTTTTTCTAATGCTGCCTGTTTGGGTTAAAAAACAATCAGCATAATCCCAAAATCTAATGGGGCGATCATCCCCTTCCGCTAGCCATTTTTGAATGCGCTCGGCCAATTTTTTATCTGTTTCAATATCAGAGGCAGAGAGCAGAAAAATTGCTTCCATCAACCCATCATCATCAAACTCTCCATCATAGCAGGCAGCGGCCACAATGTTGGTGGGGTCTTCTCCGGGTTCAAGGCCTAAAAATTCAGCCACCCCCTGTTGTAATGGTTTTACACCGCCATGGTCGGCAATGGCCTCGGCTAAAAAATGGCGATCAGCCAGTAATTGCTGTAATAATTCGTGAAAACCCTCGCGTGAATAACGCCCACTCATGGTGGCAAGGGCTCGGCCTAAAGCCGAAAAAGGCTTTTCTTCAGCTTGTAATAATATCTGATTAATAGAGCCGCGCAAAAATTCATGGCTGGTGGCATCATCAATCACTTCAAAATGCGGGGATATGCCAGCTTCTAAAGGAAAAAGGCGCAAAATGCCTTGGGCAAAAGCATCAATGGTTTGTAAGCGCACGCCCGTGCTGCTTTCTAATATTTCTGCAAATAAGCAGCGGGCTTTGGGCAGATAATGACGAACCTCACTGGTAGCCTCGCCGGTTAATGCCAGCAATTCTTGGGTTAATTGGGTATCGGGGCAGGTAACCCAATGGCGTAACTGTAAAGAAAGCCGTTGCCGCATTTCTGCAGCGGCTGCTTTGGTAAAGGTAAGGCAAAGAATGCGTTCTGGCACCGTACCCCGCAGCAATAACCGCAACACGCGGTCAGTCAATACGCGGGTTTTACCAGAGCCAGCAGAAGCACTCACAAAACAATGGGCTTCAGGGTTAGCGGCTTGGCGTTGCCGTTGGCTTGCTATATTAATGATATTATCATCAGCCATGGTGGTATGTTCTGGGGCGGTTTTGTGTAATGGTTCAGACATTAGATATTTCCCATTCATCGCGGCGCGATAACATTCTATATTCCCGTTCCGCTTCACCGCGGGGGGCAAATTCTGGCCATGGGCTTGGTATGTAAGCACTGTCCAGCGTATCAAACCATGCCACCAGCTCTTTAACGCTGGCAAGGGCTTGTTCGGCCAGCTCTTGCGTGTTGAGGCGGATTTCATGCACCTTACCGCCATCCGTGCCCGATAATTGCCAATATTCCAGCCGGTGCAGCGCCAGCCCCTGCAACGATTGATTATTATTGGCGGCTATGTCGGCCATGCCCCCATAATGTAAAATAGCCGCTTCTAAGGGTAATTGCGGCGCAAAGCCAAGCTGTACCTCTTTGGCAGAAGGGGGAGTACCAGTTTTATAATCAATGATACTATAGCCACCGCCATAATGTTCTTCTAACCTATCGGCGCGGCACACCAAGGTGGTTGTACCCTCTGGGCTTTGCCAAATTAACTCGCCCACCACTTCGCCCAATACCTTGGTCACATGATCGGCAAAGCGGGATTTTTCTTCATTAATAAACCATTCCGCCATATGTTCAAAACGTGGCCACCAAAAGCTGCGGGCTTCACGATCCAGCTTATTGCTGTTAAAAACAGGGTGCGCCAATTCCAGAAATTTTTCTTTAGCTTCCAAATCAAAACGGTCGGGGTTTTGGCTGATATAAGCATGAATACCAGCATGGAATAATGCCCCCCTATCGGCCGCTCCCGGTTCTGGCTGCAAGGGTAGCAAGGCTTTAAGCTGCAATATTTTACGCGCATAAAAAGCATAGGGGTCTTTGCGCCATAAACCAATATCCGATACTGAAAAACGCCTAGGCCTTGCCGCCAGCGGCGGTGTAGGGGCTGGCATGGCAACAGGACGCTGGGCCAATGGCCGATCAATGGTGCGGGCAAGCTGTAAAAAATCGAGCGGCGGTGCGGGTAATGCCAGTTTAGCCGCCGCCAGTACAGCTTCTAGCCTTTGCCACCAACGGCTGGCAATTTGGGGTGCCCCGCCCATTTTTTCCGCTTTGGTGAGGTATAGTTTTTTGCTATTGGCAAGGCCAATAAAATCATGGGCTAACATGCCCGCTTTGAAGGCCGCAGAAGTAAGGCCAGCCGCTTTTCTGGCGGGTAGGGGAAACCAGCAATCATCTTCTTTGGTATCTGGCCATTGCCCCTCATTCAAGCCGCTTATCACCATAATATCGGCCTGTTGCAGGCGTGCTTCCACAGGGCCCCATATAAACAGGCGGGGATGTAAGCCAAATTGTGGGCGTAAACTCACCCCTTGCATGAGGCTGGCAAAAAAATCACGGTAGCTCACACCGTTGGGCACCGAAAAATCGGCATGTTGCAATAAAGTGGCCACCCATTCTTTGGCGGTGGCACCATCATCATTGCTCCATAATAATATATCACCATTTTCATGGCGGGTTAAGATTTCTGCCCACGCAATATGCGCCTCTAAAAGATCCGATAGGTTTTGATTGCGGGCATTTTCTAATTGCTCCATGCCTTGCTTAATCGCCAATAATAAGGCCATGGAATCACTGGCAAGTTTGCCTTTTTGTTCTTCTTGCTGCAAAGCGTCTATAACATCTGCCCATGATAGCCCATGTAATGCCAACCGACGGAAGGCCAAATCCAATTGGCGGCCAGCCTCGCGGGCGTTGGCAGCAGAAAGACCCGCCCTACATAAAGGATGCTTTAATAAAGGCATTAAGCTTAACGCATCGCAGCGTTTAGAAGAAACCCCTGCCAGTAAATGTAAAAAAATTCCCACTGGCGTCTGTTCTAGGGCAAGCCCAGCAGAATCATTAACCTTGATGCCCCAGCGTAATAATAAATGGGAAACCGTAACCGCCAATCCACGATCTAGCGTTACCAAGGCGGCCGTTTGCTGTGGTTTTTCTAAGGCCTCGCGTAAAATTAAGGCCGCAACCATGGCTTCTTCTTGACCATGTTGGCAGGTAATGGCATGAATATCAGTAATATCACTGGCCAATTGTTGCTGTGGAATGCTGTCAGAAAGCTTGCTCCATTGCGGGGTTTTGCTGGCTGGCAGCATCACCTCTTGCCATAATAATTGCCGAATATTGGCCGTGGAAGAAGTTGCAGTAGAAGAAGCGGGCAAGGCTGGCCAAGGCTCTATTTGTGCGGGCAATAATTGGTTTGCCTCCAGAAATTTCTTGAACGCATATTGCGGGTGCTGCGGGTTGATCTCCTGCCAGATTTCTGTGCTTGCTTCTACCCAAAGCCCTTGCAATAACACCACGCCCTTTTCCATGCGGGTAATTTGTGTCATCAGCGCAGCCATGGTGGGCTGCGAACCCGTAAACCCTGCCATCATAATAGGGGATAGAGGCGGGTGCTGCTGCCAATGGCTAATAAGATTTTTAAGCAGGATATTGCGCCGTAAAATAACGTCCATTCCCCCTTCTTCTTCAGCAATTTGTGGCCAATATTCGCTGATGATGCGCAGCAAATTAGCGGTTTGCTGCCAATGGCTGGCCAATTCCATGGGAATGGCATCCATCATTTGGGTGAGGGGTAGATCTTCATTGTACCATTCATCCAAAAAACTGCCCAGCGATTCCACTAATTTGGGCAGGCCAGCACTAAAGCTTTCATATTCCGCCATGCCAGCTACTAAACGGGTGAGCAATATCTGGCGGGTTTGGGCAGAAAGGGCAGGGGGTACCCCTTGAAAAATCTGTGGGGTCAGGGCTAGAAAATCATCAATATCTTGCGGGCAGAAAATATTGGGCATCAACAAGGATTGGCCAATATTTTCTTTCAATAAATCGGTGAGGCGCAACACAGCACGCCGTGTTGGCAATATCACTAAAGATTGTGGGTTTTTCAGCAAATAATCTGCTAAATGGCGTAATAAATCCAGATGGTGGGGAATATGATAAAGCTGGCCCAAAATTTTGCTCATGTGCTTATAATCTTCCCCGACCATTCATATCATGGTTAAGGTTGTTCGTGTGGGCTAACCCAGTGCACGGTTTTTCGTTGCAGGATATTATTAGTGGCATCCAACGCTTCAGGTGTGCCCACATGAAACCACCATCCATCATGCACCAACCCATATAATCTTCCCTCTTTTTCTGCACTATCCCATAATTTTTTTAAGGAAAAAGCACCTTGTGGTGCGTGTTCCAGTAAGCGTGGGTGCATAATATGCACGCCAGCATATACGTAAGAAACAATTTCCCTCTCTTTTCGATAACGCAAACGCCCCAAACTGTCCATGGCATAATCACCAGGGCCATCATGAAAATGTGCTTTGGGTTTTGGCTGCATCAGCAATAGCACATCCATGGTCGTTTCATCCCAGCATTCGGCTAAGCGGCGTAAGGCTGGCATAGGCCCATCCAGCCAGATAGTATCGGCATTCAACACAAAAAACGCCTCTTCCCCCAATAGGGGCAGGGCTTGGCGCACTCCGCCACCAGTATTTAATAATTCTTTTTCAGGGGAGAAAGAAATGCTAGAATTGGGGTATTTTTCCCCCATTTTTTCCAGATGATGCTCAATCATTTCGCCCAAATAATGCAAATTTACCACGTTATTATTGACACCTGCGCGTCTTAAATGGTCAAAGCACCAATCAATAATAGGCTGGCCACATACCTCAATTAATGGTTTGGGCTTGTAAATAGTGAGAGGGCGCATGCGCTCGCCTAGCCCTGCAGCCAATATCATGGCTTTAGAGGGCATCAGGGGCGATGTAGCGGCAAACCCAGCCTGTTGCAATTGCGCATCAGGCGGTACGCCATCTTGATTAGCGGCTGGTTTAAGGGGGGGAACGGATAAGCGAGAGCGGATCATGAAGGGGTGCTCCTTCAGAAAATGGTGGCAAGGTTTATTATCTGATATGGCAGCTTTTAATTGGTTAATGCAAGTGAGTTATTTTTTTCTATATTTTTTACACACCTATTGGGTGCGGGGTTGCATTTGCAACCCTATATAGTGCGCCATTCTCTTATCATTTTAAGTGGTTTCCTGCCAATAACCATATTTTTTTTAATTTAGCTTGCCAGATGGCGGGATGGGCTAAAAAATAATCATGGCGTTTGATTTGTGCCAGATAATATTCAGCCAGAATAAGCGGCTGTAATAAAAGCCCTTTGGGGGGAGTAAGGCTTCTGGCCTGCAAGGTAATATGGGTGGCCGCCTCATGCAATTGCTGGATGATCTTATCAAACTCAGCGCGGTTTTCAGGACGCAGTAAATTGCTTACTTCTTGATTGCTATAAAGACTAAGCGGGATGATTGGCCATTCTTTTGCCAGCATGTTGGGCAGCGATAATAATATTTTGGTAAAACCATAGGCACTGGCGCATAATTTTATCATTTCATCAGAAAATAAGGCGGGATCAATATTCAGCAATTGCCGCATGGCCAACAATAAAGGGGCGTGGGTGCGGGTAGCATAATTTTGTAATTCTTGCATATTGATCGGGGGGGTATCATCTAAATCCGCTTCTCTGGCCTCAATTAATTCTTGTAGTAGATCTTGGCTAACAGCCGTTTGAGGCAGAGAGTGAAGGGCTGTGATGACCTCATGCGCAAGGGGCTGGCCAGCATAAAGTTTTTCAATAGCCTCGCGCCACCATTGCAAGCGAATTTGCCCCATTAATGGCTCGGTTACCGCATCGCGGGTGCGCGTAATTTCTACATTAAAGGCCATGAGCCCGCTATATAATGGCCGCAATTGAGAGGGCCAGAACAGCCCCATTAAAAAACGATCATAATCGTATAATTTTAATTGTTGCAGACAATAATCAGTGGCGTTTTTTTGCATTTTTCTTTGACGTTAAAGTTTTATAGTTATTCCAAAATAAAAAGCCTTATTTATTTTGGAATAACTATGTCATTTTTGTTCTGTGCACCCATTCCATTGGGTAGGGGGTGCGAGGTTGCAGTTGCAACCTTTATAGCCAATATTTTTGTGTAATTTTGAGTTGGATTGGCTATATAGTCAATAATCATTGTGAATGAAAAAAATGAGTTGAGGGAGGAAAATAAGTGAATCTCAAAAAAATAGAAGCGATTATTAAGCCATTTAAGCTGGATGATGTAAAAGACGCCCTGAATGATATAGGGGTGCGCGGGCTAACCGTTACTGAAGTCAAAGGTTTCGGCCGCCAAAAAGGCCATACCGAGCTATATCGCGGTGCGGAATATGTGGTGGATTTTCTACCCAAGGTAAAAATTGAAGTGATTATTGAAGAAGCCATGGTGGCACAAGCCGTGGAAGCCATACAAAATGCTGCGCATACGGGAAGAATTGGCGATGGAAAAATATTTATCATTCCCGTGGATAATGTGATTCGCATTCGAACGGGTGAACAAGGAGGCGAGGCAATATAAAAGGCCAAGAGAAAAGCCAAGAGAAAATATGGTACACCCCCACCCCTTGATGCGACCCCTTACCTTCTCCAGCCCTTGCCTAATTAATGTTAGCATTAATTTCGGTTGATACAAACAACGGTAGGGGAAGATTTAATGCGTATTGGTGTGCCTAAGGAAATTAAGGTAAACGAAAATCGGGTGGGTCTTGTTCCTGCCAGTGTTAGAGAACTGGTGGAAAATGGTCATCATGTTCAAATTCAATCAAGCGCTGGTCTTGGTATTGGTTTTACCGATGAAGATTATGAAATAGCAGGGGCCGTTGTGGTACCCACTGCCGATGATATTTTTGCCAATAATGAGCTGATCATCAAAGTAAAAGAGCCTCAGCCAGTAGAAGCCAAAAAACTGACCGAAAAACACACGCTATTTACCTATTTGCATCTGGCTCCAGATCCTCAATTGGCTAAGCTGTTAATGGAAAGTGGTTGTACCGCTATTGCTTATGAAACTGTTACCAATGCTCGCGGTGGCCTGCCATTGCTGTCCCCCATGAGTGAAGTAGCAGGGCGTATGTCCATTCAGGTGGGGGCGCATTGTTTAGAAAAACATCAAGGCGGTTCTGGTATTTTGTTGGGCGGTGTACCCGGTGTGCCTTCTGCTAAGGTGGTAATTTTGGGTGGCGGTGTGGCTGGCACTAATGCTGCTCGCATGGCCATGGGCATGGAAGCCAATGTGGTGGTGATTGATAAATCTCTGCCGCGTTTATATGAGTTGGATATGCAGTTTGGCTCCAGATTGCACACAGTATATGCCACCAGAGATGCTATTGAACGCCATGTGGTGGAAGCTGATTTGGTGGTGGGTGCCGTGTTGGTGCCCGGTGCTTCTGCTCCACGATTGGTGACCCACGATATGGTGTTAGGTATGCAGCGCGGTTCAGTGTTGGTGGATATTTCCATCGATCAGGGCGGTTGTTTTGAAACATCACGCCCCACCAGCCACGATAAACCAACCTATGAAGTGGACGGTGTGTTGCATTACTGCGTTACCAATATGCCGGGGGCAGTGCCGCGCACTTCTACCTTTGCTTTGAATAACGCTACTTTGCCCTTTATATTGGCCTTAGCCAATTATGGTGCATTGCCAGCCCTTACCATGGATGGTCATTTGCGTCAGGGGTTGAATGTGCATCGTGGTAAAATTACCCATCCTGCCGTGGCCGAAGCATTGGGCGTGGTATGCGATCATGATGTTATTCAAAGAGCAGCATAATTGGGAGCCGCATAATTTTTTGCAATCGTTGAATAAATAATTTATATCAAGGAGGGTGTTAGAAAACACTCTCCTTTTTTTGTCAATTGCCTTTTGTACAATCATGAATAATCGTCAAACTCATCTTTTGCCGTCGCTGGTGGTGAATGGCCGCTTTCTTACGCAGGCCGTATCTGGTGTGCAGCGCACGGCCATAGAGCTACTGCAAGCTTTTGATGCGCTATTATCTTTGCCAGAATATCAGGCACATTTTGCTGATGTTATCGTGCTACTGCCACCCACGGCTATTAAATTGCCATTGGCGTTGGATAATATCAAACCATTAGTGTATGGCCATCTTAAAGGCCATTTATGGGAGCAGCTTGAACTGCCCATGGCCGCTAAAGGAAAAATACTACTGAATTTATGCAATACAGGGCCATTGCTTGCGGGGCAGCAATGCACCATGATTCACGATGCGGCTGTTTTTGACAATCCCAACAATTACAGCAAAGCATTTCGCTTGTATTATCAATTATTGCTTCCTTTATTGGGGTGGCGCAGTAAGCACCTCTTCACTGTATCTGAGTTTTCTAAAAACCGCTTATTGCGCCATCATATTGGTAAAGCCGGCAAAATATCCGTGGCCTATAATGGCAGTAACCATGTAGAATATTGGGGGCAAGATGATGCCAGCCTAGAACAATATGATTTAGCGCGGGGGGGGTATTTTTTAGCGGTGGGCGGCATGTCGCCTAATAAAAATGTACAATCGGTTATAGAAGCCTTTAATCATTCCGCCTTATTGGCTGATTTTCGTTTGGTGGTGGTGGGGGCAATGCCCGCCCATATTTTCAACCAATTGCCAACGGCTACCAGTGAACGGGTTATTCAATTGGGCAAGGTGAGTGATGCTTCATTGGCCAGTTTATATCGCCGTGCCACGGCTTTAGTATTTCCTTCTTTTTATGAAGGGTTTGGGCTTCCCCCTATTGAGGCCATGGGGTTGGGATGTCCAGCCATTGTTGCCAAGCGTGCGGCCATGCCAGAAATATGCGGCGATGCTGCTTTATATTGCGAGCCAGATAATATTGCTTCTATACAACAGCAAATGGAAAAAATTGCGCGGGATACGTCATTGCGGGAACAATTAATCACGCAGGGGCGGCAGCAATCATCGGGTTTTCAGTGGTCAAAAACGGCTAAAAATATTTTCCAGAAAATCACCGCGCTTACTTAAATTTAACCATATCAACTCTAGGTTGTTTCTAGGCAAAAGAAAAAATCTGGAGGTTTTGAATGCAATTATCGCCAAACTTGTTGGTGACCCTCGTTGATCTGGTAGAAAATAAGCTATCGAGCATGGAGGTGCTGGATATGGATGATGCCAGAGAGCAAGCTCTTCTTCGCCGTTGTTTGCAGCAGTTGCAGCTTACCTTACAAAATGCAAAAGCCGTTGGCATGAAAGAGGATGAAGTGGTTAAAAAACGCGGCCGTCGCCCCAAGGTAAATTACGAGCGTTTACAGCATGAAAGCGCTATGATGGGGTAGAGCTAAATCCCACTTCTATAGAAGAGATTTTTATTCTTCAGGGGCTAGGGTAAGTGTTAGCCCTTTTAGTTTTTCAGACCAGATAATCTGGCAAGAAAGCCGAGAATTTTCACGGTAATGAAAGCTATCTTGCAGCATATGCTGTTCTTCTGCTTCCATGGGCGGCAATTGTTGCAACCAGTTTTCATCGATATAAACATGGCAGGTAGCACAGCTACAGGCACCGCCACATAAGCCTTCAATGGGTAGGCCGTGATCGCGGATAATTTCCATCACCCGCCAGCCTTCAAGGGCTTCTAATCCTTGTGTGTTGCCATTGCGGTCGGTTACGATGATGTCGTCGGTCATTTTTATAGTTCATCTGATATATTCACAAGTTTCTATTGTAGTAAAAATCACCCACGGCTGCCATAAAATCCTCGCCAAATTGCTGTGGATCCATTAATACCGATTGTCTCAGGCGCGGGCGTAAATCGCGGTGATATTGGCTGATAAGATCAGGGTTATTGGCTAGATTTACCGCTTTTTGAATATATTCAGCATCAGAATAAGCTATTAATTCGGGCGCGCCCAAATTTTGTAAAATAGAAACCCCCACCCGTTCTCCATGGCGGGTGCCAGCTAAGCTAATCACCGGTACGCCCATATATAATGCCTCAAGGCTGGTGGTGGTGCCATGATAGGGGAAAGAATCCAAGGCAATATCAATATATTGATATTGTAAAAAATGCGCTTGTTGGGTTTTGCTATGGGGCAATAAGCTGAGTTGATGAGGGGAGATACCATGCTGTGCAAAGCGTTGAAGAATATATTGTTGCACCGTTATATCTGCCAACCCATGATTTTTTAGCACCAGAAGGGCAGTGGGCAGGGCGCGTAAAATTTCTGCCCATAGCCCAATACAGTGATCGGATAATTTCATCAATTGATTAAAGCTACCAAAACGAATCTGCGTGGCAGGTTGATAATTGATGGCTGGCAAATCATCAGGGGGATGATAGCATAAAAAAGAGCGGGGCAGGCGTAATAATTGTTCGCTGCTTTGGTTATCGGTACCAGCGGGGTCGGTGTGCCAATCCACAATGCGGCCATCCATGGTGGCAAGGCCAGTGGTGGCAGGATAGCCTAACCAATTTAATTGCAAGCAATTGGCTGGCCTTTGTGCTAAAATCCCCATTCTGTGACCTTCAGTAAGGCCAGAAAGATCAATCAAAATATCGGCCTGGGCTTTATGGATAAGAGCAGCGGCGTCAGCATCATTTAAGGCATGAATATCATACCAATCATGGCCTAAATGGCGGATAATATTAGTATAATCATCTGTAGCCGCTACATTGGAAAATAAGGAGAGATGATATTTTCCTCGTAGATATTCCAACAAAGGTTTCATGAACCAGAAACAAGAATGCAGCTTAAAATCCCCTGAAATAAAACCAATATGTTGCAATGGTTTTGATGGGGCAGGGCTGGAAGGGGCACGAGCGGAAGTTGCAGAGTAGGGAAAAAGTTTTTCAATAATAGCAATGGTTTGCTTTTGTTGGGCAATGCCGTCAAAACCATCTAAGCAATTATGTAAGCATAGTAAGTTAAAAGCCGCTTGAATTGAATGGGGTTGTTGTGTATGGCAGTGCTTAAAATAACCAATAGCTTGTTCAATACGGCCAATGGAGGTAGAAAGGCTACCCAGATAATATTGCGTGTTAAAGCCATAATCCGCCAAATGGGGGGATTGTTCTATGGTAAAAAGCAAATCATAATTTGTTCTGGTGGTAAAAATAGCCTTTAAGGCCAGCAAGCATACCGACTCCTTAAAATTGCTGAGAATGAGTGCTTTTTTAAGAAAATAAAAAGCCTCTTTTTTTTGCTGTTTGAACAGTGTGATGGCCAGATGCTCTGTAACTAAAGCGGGCTGATAATTGCTGCTATACAGATTTTTAAGAATATGTTCAGCATCCACCCAATTTTTAAGGTGAATATAGCAACTGGCCAGATTAAATTGGCAGTCCTCATCTTCAGGTTTTATGGTTAAAGCCATCGCAAAACCTTCAGCTGCTTGCTGAAAATTCTGTTGTTTGACATGATCCAAGGCACGGCCAGCATAATAGGTGGCGTCATTTTCTAAAAGCAAAATTTTTTACTCTATTATGTCGATGGTTCAAATATGTAAAAACCCCGAGTAATATATTACTCGGGGTTTTTTTATGACAGTAAGATAGTTTCTATAATTTCTATCTAACCTTTTACTGAAAAAGTAACAGAAGTGGTGGTTACTGCACACAAGCTCACCACTGCGGGAGGTGGAACTGGGAAAATCGAGCTATTACCCACTGAAGTGGCAATAGAGAAGTAAGTATCCACTGGTGCAGCTTTCAGTAATTCCACACAACCAGCCTGGTCAACATTCTGGAACACGATGGAGAAAGCTCTACCACCACCGGTGGTGATAACCACAGAACCCCAAGAAGTATTGATCAAGCTAAGACCATTAACCATGCCCGATGGTACGGCTTTACCTTGAACGGCCACCTGATTGGTAAGACCAGCATAGGTGGAGTTACCTGCATAAAGATCTTTAATGCCGGTGACAAGGGCATTAAGGTTAGTGGTTTCTTTTTTGGAGCGGCTGCTGGAGAACAGACCCGCAGCCAAGGCAATAACCCCAGCCACCACCAAACCAGCAACGGCCAGAACAATCAACTGTTCGGTCAAACCGCCCAAGGCGCCATCTTCAGCCTGCTCAACAGGTGTTTCCGATACCGAACGATAAATGATGCTACTTTCTACTGAATTCATTATTACCTTCTCCTTTAAAAATATAAAAAATATGAAAAAACACTGTAGAAATACAGCTAAAATATCACAATAAAGCCATGGGTATAATTAAAAATTATTATCAATATCTTCAGTCTCTACCGCTAATCCTCGTTCCCATAAGAGTTTTATTTATTAAGAAACCCAAGGAATTTGGCTGGAAACATTATATATTTATTTCCAGCCAAATTCCTTGCTAGTTACTAACCTTTTACTGAAAAAGTAACAGAAGTGGTGGTTACTGCACACAAGCTCACCACTGCGGGAGGTGGAACTGGGAAAATCGAGCTATTACCCACTGAAGTGGCAATAGAGAAGTAAGTATCCACTGGTGCAGCTTTCAGTAATTCCACACAACCAGCCTGGTCAACATTCTGGAACACGATGGAGAAAGCTCTACCACCACCGGTGGTGATAACCACAGAACCCCAAGAAGTATTGATCAAGCTAAGACCATTAACCATGCCCGATGGTACGGCTTTACCTTGAACGGCCACCTGATTGGTAAGACCAGCATAGGTGGAGTTACCTGCATAAAGATCTTTAATGCCGGTGACAAGGGCATTAAGGTTAGTGGTTTCTTTTTTGGAGCGGCTGCTGGAGAACAGACCCGCAGCCAAGGCAATAACCCCAGCCACCACCAAACCAGCAACGGCCAGAACAATCAACTGTTCGGTCAAACCGCCCAAGGCGCCATCTTCAGCCTGCTCAACAGGTGTTTCCGATACCGAACGATAAATGATGCTACTTTCTACTGAATTCATTATTACCTTCTCCTAGGGAGGTTAGTCTTAAAACAAACTATAATTTATAATAGTAAAGAACTTAATAAAGATAGATATAGACACCTAAATTACTACTATTTTCTGTATATTTTTATGGCAAATTAAACACACAAATTAGACCCATCTATAATTAAGATATAAAATGTATAATTATTGATTAACAATTGCTAAAAGTCTTTAGTGATTTGTCCTTGTAAATCCATAATCCCTGCGCCCAGCCAAGCCACCAAAATACCAATAATAATCATGCCCATCATGTTAATAACACCGGCTTGGGCTTTGATTTTCTTTATACCTTCGGCGATCCACTCTTCAGCAATCATTTGCAATTTTTCATCAAAATTTCCCAAACTCGCATATAAGCGTAAATCTTGAATGATGTCCCTATCTGGAAAATCATAGCCGGTCATCGCCATGGCATCACCCAATTGATGTCCTTCATTAATATGATAGAGAATAGAATTAATCCGTTCTTCAAACCAAGGGGAAGCACCCATTAATAATTTTCTTAAGCCTTCAGGTACGGGCATACCGGCGCGCACCAGTGATGATACCGACATCAAAAAACCAGCACCCATGAAAAGGCGATAAAATGAATAGGGGGGGGAGCCATCAAATTTAGCACGGATTTTACCTGTCCAACGCGGCATGGACCATACAGATAAAACAGCTAAGCCAACCAGTGCCATGGCAGTATAAACAGCATAATCTTGCACGAAGGATGAAATTAATGATAGCGAAGCCGCGGTGCCAGTCCATTTGGACATGGGTTTAACCGTGGCAAAAACAGGAATAACTTTAACACCAAAAATATATAAAACAGCGCCAATAGCCACAAGTAAGAAAATGGGGTAGGCAATGCCGCCAACAATAGCGCCGCTCATTTCCTTAGATGCAATAACCAAAGCGGCAGCATTTTCTAAAGCCATTTCTAATCTGGCCGATCCTGCCGCTTCGATTAACATTCTTTCTTTATCGGGCACCCAACCAGTGAGGGCATCGCCCAATGTATCACCATTAGCAACCCTTTTCAGCCATTGTTCGAAAACAATAGCCTTAGGATCACTGGTTTTTTTTCCATCTTGAGATGCTAAATTCCATAAAGATTCAATGGCGCGGGGCAATGGCACGCCGGTGCGTTGCAGTTGGGCAAGTTTTCTATAAACCCTTACCCTTCCAGCAGCATCAGACTTAAAAAGAAAGCGGGCGAGCTTTACAGAAAAACTATCTTTTGCTGCGCCATCATCATATGCACCTAATCCCAACATCAGTACCGCCCTACTTTTCTTTCAATATCTATGGGATCAATAATTCCCTTACGAATTTTTTCTAAGGCATGATCTTTTAATCCGCGACCGCGCAAGACATCACGCCAATATATCTCTGCTTCCGTGCGTTGTCCTTCTGCTAATAGTGTAAGCAGCGTATCATCGGGTAAAATAATTTCAGCAATCACGGTTCTGCCGGCATAGCCACCACGGCATTTATCGCAGCCATCTCCCTTAACTCTCACAAAGTTATTATCAAGATAGGGGGCAATCCTTTCTCCCATATCGCCGGGTAAATCCCCTAAAGAAACTTCTGGTGAGCAATGTTGGCATAATTTTCCTATCAACCGTTGGGCAATCAATCCTTTCATTACCGAAGGGTCTTTAATCATGAAAGGCTTTACCCCAATATCAATTAAGCGGCTGATTATTCCCATGGCATCGTTACTGTGCAGTGTTGTGTACACGGCGTGACCGGTTAAAGCAGCACGAATAGCCAAATCCGCAGAAGCCCTTGTACGCACCTCACCAATCATAATGCGGTCAGGATCACTACGCATAGCGGCGGCAATAGCTTCAGTAAAGGCATCTTCACGCTCATCATCATTTTTAGCATTAGCCACTGGCAATTGTACAACACCCGGAATAATATATTCTGGCGGATCTTCCACCGAGAGAATATGATCGCCTGGATATTCTGCTACCATGTAGCGTAACATCCGCTCCAAGGTTGTACTTTTCCCAGAACCGGTGGGGCCAGAAACAATAATTACCCCTACTGCCTCACCGCGCAGGCGCTGTAAAATAGGCAAGTGATAATCAGAGAAACCAAGATCTTGTAGTGAGGCTGCATTGCCTTGCTGTGCATAAAGTAAGCGGATAACCAATTGCCTGCCATCAAAACCCACGGGGTTAAACTGAAGGCGTGCAGCTTGTAAACCGGTCGGCATATCACTGGACATCCTAGCAGCCTGATAAGCAAATTGTTCATAGGAAGCATCGGCAATATCAGCAATGGCGTAGGCGGTTCTACACATTTGGTGGCCATATTCGGCTGGCCATGGACGTTCTAACATTGGTTTTCGGTCGCCATCTATGCGAAAAAAAACGTTGGTTTCACTCTTATCCACCACCAAATGCACGTCGCTGGCTCTATATTCCCCAGCTTGGCGCAGCAATTCCATTAGTTCTTTCTTCATACCAGAAAGAACCACAATTTGTTTCTGTTGCTTTTTTTCCAGTTCTTTAATGTAGGCCGATTTAACAGACCCTAAATCCACAAATTGAGGCGGGAGAACAGGGTAGCCAAGACGCTTGGCTAAGGCAATATGGGAAACTACATCTGAATCATCAGCATGGGTTTTTATTAATAAACATAACCCCGAGCTAAAAATAGCTAGTTTTTCTCGTAAAGCCAAGGGGGTTTTCAGCACGCCTCCTTCGGCGGTTAATAAATCCCCGGGGTCTTGTTCTAGTATTACTTTAGGAGAAGCCGTGTTCTGCGATGACATTGACTACCTGAGTTTACACACAAAGATAATGTATTAACATTATAAAATATTATAGATCTGTTTAGTGCAATATAATTTCTCGTTCAGCCCTTTATTAATAGTTTCTACGTCTTAGTTTATCGATTCCTAATCAAAATTATATTCAATTACAGTTAATGTTATCATCCTAAACAAATAATAGTTAATTTTTTATGTTACAGAATGAACAAGCAAAAAAACATTGTTTTCTTAAAGCCTGCTAGAAACTAAAGGGAAGAGAGATTTTGAAGCTATAATCTGGGCTGTCATGGGTAAGGCCATCGCTAAAGCTGATATTCAGGGCACGTTTTTCGGTAATAGCATAGGCAATGCCCATATTTAAGGATGCTTGATTGAGCGAGGACCCTACCGCTTTATTACCATTGAGTCTGGAATCGAGCACAAAACTATTGCCATAGCCAAAACTTAAGGATAGGTCGCGGTTAAGGGCAAGGCTAAGGCCAGTATTAAAATCAAACCCATTACCCGGATTAATGCGGCCAATGCCTGCTTTATCGGTAGAAAAATTCCACACATAACCAAGGCTGGCATAGACAACCGCGGGATCAACTACCTGAATGGCAGAAACTTCTCCTCTCAATGCGTTAAAGCCACTGCCAATGCCAAGGCCTTTACCATCATACACATCATCCCCATTGGCAAATTTCCACTGCAACCGCCCTACCATGCCAGTATTTTCTGGGCTGGAGGCCAATATTTCTTTAGACAGACCAAGGGTTATATCGCCTACACCCTCATCGGCTGATTTTTCGGCCGTGCCATCGCGTCTGGTGCGTTCTTCATGCAAGGTAACATAAGGAATAGAAGCATCCACCTGAAAACCATTCGGCAGACCCATGCGTCCACTGATAATGGCACTATAATTATCGCGTCTTACCTCTTCGCTACGTACCGTGCCCACCACCAATACTGGAAAAACGCTAAAGCCATCCACCACCACCACATCATTAGAGCTAGGAGAATAGCTGAATGATGGCTCAATTTCCACCTGCCATGGTTTTAATACCCATAAATTATCACCGCCTACCTGCTTTAAGCTTTTCTTTTGCTGTTCTGTTTGTTTAGCGGTGGCAGCATTGGCGGCTTCTTGCCGTTCTACCCCCATATTGGTGGTATTTTTTAATGGTGGGGTTTGGCTATTAATACCGCTCTTGTTTTCTTTTATCTCTTCTTTATTGGCAGGTGGTTTAGGTTTATTATCCAGCTTGTTTTCTAAAATTGCGATGCGTGCTTCCAGCTTTTTTACATAAGCCAACAGTTCTTTTTCACTGGCGGTGACGGGAGGATTGACTGTGGTACTTGTTAGGGTAGCATGTGCCACAGCGATAAAACAACAAAAAACACTGCTAAAAGCCATCAACTTGAACATGGATATTACTTTCATTGGGTGCCAGTACGGGGCTTGATGTAATCTTGTAAGGGGTGGCGTGGGATAATATTTTTTTCATCCAGCCATGGTTTATAGGGCAGCCATGGTTTATCAGGGTTTTCTAAGGCAGGGATATTTATTTCCTGTGGCATTGCCGCCATATTATTCCGTAAGGTTTGGGTTTTACCATCAACCACCTGAAATATATAAAAACCGATACGATTTCCCCATAATTGGTTAAATTTTTCAACATTAAGCCATTCATTGCCTAATGCAGGGTTGGCAATAAGAATGTGGTTGTTTTTTATATCCCGCACCACCACAAAATGGCGATAACCCTCGCGGTTAATGGCAATAATAGCGGGTAAGCCAATTTCTTGCAGGCGGGTGAGGCTTAATTCTTTATAGCCTTTGGCGGTTAAGCCATTACGTTCTACAAAACGCTTCATATCCAGCAGGCTAAACCCTTCGCGTTTTGCTTGTGCCAGATTTTTACCATCGGCAATAATCGAGCGAATAATATCTTGCTCAGTGATATTAAGGTGAAAATTATAATAGAGAATGGTGGCCAAAGCAGCGGAACCACAAGTGAAATCATGCTGTTGGCGGATCACAAAATCTTGTTTAATATCGTTCAGGCTTTTTACTGGTAAGCGCAATGTTTGGGTGCCAAAGGCAATGGGTGCGGCTTGCAAAGATGGATTATTCGCCAGCCATGCTCCACAGATGAAAAAGAGAAATAATAAGCCGTTCAACACAATTTAGCGATTGCTTAAAGAGGCCAATGATTGCTGTACCGACCCCATGGGGGAGTTAATATTAATATTTAAGTTTAACATTACCTGCACTAGCGATTGTGCAGCATTCACACTCACCAAGGCTTTCAAATTTTGTTGAGCATTACCGCTTAAAGAAACAGAGCTATGGTTATAAATTTGTGGTGAGATATTCCCCGCGGCAGAAGCAACCGATGCCAAACCCGTGCCCTTTACCTCTATGGCCTGTCCACCAGCCGTGAAGCCTTGCCAATTCACACCAAAAGCCGTATCGCTAGCGGGGGAGGCGGCCTCACCCAAGGCAGTAACTTCGGCCAGCATGTCATCATTCATTAAGCCTGTATCCAACGGCTCTGCCATGGACATGATGGGCATACAGCAAAAAATAACAACAGAAGCGATGCGAATAAGATAAGGGAAGATTTTCATGGTAATACCATTATTGTAAAGTAAATTGAGAAAAGCCATGAATTGGAATCCATGGCTTTTCTTGTATAGAAATTATTAGCGGCGTTGTACCACCACATTGGTTTGGCGTACTAAACCAACTACACCATTACCAACGCTCAGGCCACCAGTTACTCCTACGTTAAGAGCATTGGCCACTTGGCTATCAACCGCATTAGCAATATTGATGCCTTTGGCTTTTTCTTGAACATTGTCAGAAAGGCTCAAAGAGCTGGTGGTGTTCAGGTTAATGTCAGAATCACCCACAGAAATATAATCTGCGGCTACATCTTTTACGGTAAGAACTGGCGCGGAATCGATACCAGCACTGCTGCTTTGATCGATTTTATCGTCGCCGCTGGCACTGCAAGAGCCGCCAACCGTACCACAACCAGCACCATCAATATCTAAACCAACGGTGGGCAGGTTAAGTGATAATGGGGCTTTAGCGGTAACTTCGCCACTCACTAGACCAAAAACAGCAGAAGCTGAAGTGGTTAATTCAGGCGAGAAGCTAATACCAGCAGAACCAATATCCAGCTTAAAGGTACCCGCACCAGCACCACCAGAACCTAAATGAGCCTTCTGACCCAATACGTCCATCTCGGTATCCACACTGCCTTTGGTGCTTAAGGTACGGCTATAGCTACCGCTAGAGGTACCAGCCGCGGCCAAGGCTTGGTAGCCACCAAGAACAGCACCGTCAGCTTGATTTTGGCTGATGCCATTGCTTTGATCGAGGCCAAAAGCACCATTAACCACAAAAGGTACCAGCCCGCCAAAAGCTTGATTGGCCAAACCACCAACTTGAAGGTTGCTAGCATTAGCAATGGTTGAGTTCACCGAGTTGTCCAGATTGAGGGCTTCAGCACTGGCTTGTGCACTACCGGTTAAATCCAGTTTAGTGCTGGTTTTGCTTTGTACTTTTAAGTTGCCACCAGCAACAGCACCAGAAGCAGCTGCACCGCCAATGGAAGCATCGCTTGTGCGGTCGCCCAAGGTAAAGGAAGGTGTATCTGTTTTGCTACCAATCAAAGCGGTAAGGGTAGATAAATCACCCTCGCTGAGTTGGTTATTGTTATTACCATCGGTAGCAGTTTGTGCTAAGGCGGCGGGGATGATGGCCACCGATAAAAGCAGGGCGGCAGTGAGATTGCGTAAAGACTTCATGTTGCTATTCTCCCTTGGAGTTTTAAGGAAAAAAAATCTGTTAACTGAAAAATTATGGTTAATTTTTTGTTAACGATGGTGCCATGAATAAACTCATTTATAAAAAATACAAGGGAATTGTGGTGGGTATGCCTTATTGTATAGATGTCTTTTACCTAAAAAAGGAGGGAGAGGGGGGCGTGGATGTTACGACGTGTCTTATCGTATTGGAGAAATGGGCAGGATAATTTCTTAAAACGACATAAAAATAATATAAGAGCCAAAACATGCAGCAAGCGCAATTATCCCCATCTCTAGTACCATCCACATTGGCAGCAATTATAGAGCAAGCATGGGAAAAACGGCAGGAAATTTCTCCCCAAACCGTGGGTGAAATAAAGGAGTCGGTGCAGGCAGTCATGCAAGCCTTGGATGATGGCAATTTACGGGTGGTTGATCCCGAAGCCAATTGGGCGGTACGCGAATGGGTAAAAAAAGCGGTTTTATTATCTTTTCGCTTAAGTGCTAATAAAACCATGCCGGGCTTTACGCCTGATATTTTGGCAGCGGGGGCTAGCTATTATTTTTATGATAAAGCGCCATTAAAATTTGCAGGTTGGCACGATACTGATTTTGCAGCGGCTGGGTTTCGTGCGGTGCCGGGTGCTATTGTGCGTTACGGGGCATATATAGCACCGAATGTGGTATTAATGCCATGTTTTATCAATATTGGTGCATGGATTGGTGCCAACACGATGATTGATATTGGAGCAGTGGTGAGTTCTTGCGCCCAAGTGGGGAAAGATTGCCATATTTCAGCGGGCGTTCTTATTGGCGGCGTGCTAGAGCCATTACAGGCAACACCCGTTATTATTGAAGATCATTGCTTTATTGGCATGAATAGTAATATAGCCGAAGGTGTGGTGGTAGAGCAGGGCTCGGTGATTAGCATGGGGGTGAATATTGGTGCCTCTACCCGTATTGTTGATCGGGAAACGGGCGAAATATTCTATGGCCGCGTTCCTGCTGGTTCGGTGGTGGTGCCGGGTACGTATCAGCCAGAAAAAGCAGTGGCTGGCATAGCGCAATCTTGCGCGGTGATTGTTAAAAAAGTGGATGCTGGTACAAGGCAGAAAACCAGTATCAATGAATTATTGAGAGATTAGAAGCGTGGCACAAAAAATAATGACTCCCAAAATAATGACTCAGGGGCTAGTGGATGTGGTCACTTACGATACTGGTGTTTCAGGGAAAACATTGGCAATTTTTGGGGCAGTTCATGGTAATGAGCCTTGCGGAACTATTGCCATTAATCAATTGATCGAGATCCTTGATCGTGGAACTATAAAACTTGAAACGGGTAAATTAATTTTAGTGCCTGTTGCGCACAAAGAAGCTTATCAAGCAAAACTTCGCCATTTGGGCGATAATTTGAACCGCTATTTTTTTCCCGTAGAACAACCACAAAAAGCCGTGGATTATTTGCATAATGCGCTTTGTGCAATCTTGGATGAATGCCATGGTTTTCTTGATATTCATTCTTATCACAACACAGCCGCAAAATCTGGCGATTCATTGGTTTTTGCCACTGGCCCTAAAAAAGAAGATGTGTATTACCGATCCTTAGGGGTGGATGTGCTGGTAACTGGCTGGACGGAAGCCAATGGGGATGAGGTAGAACAAGATTGGCGGCAACCTTCCACGGGCAGCGTGCAATATGCACGCCGTAACCAACATGGTTGCATTGCGGCCACCATGGAATGTGGCGAACATGATGACCCCCACTCTGTTATTGTGGCAGAGGCGGCTATTCAGCGGGCTATATCATTTTTTGGGCTGGTTCATCAGAACAACCCATTTTTTATTGCGGATTATCGTCAAGACCCATTGATATATAAAATGCAGCCAAACAGCACTTTATTTAAGGTAGATGCGTTAGAAAAAGCCCAACCATCGCCGCATTTGCGTAATTTTACCCATATAGAGGTGGGGGATGATTTACTGGTGGATGAAATTTCTGGGCGGCCACTGGTAAAAGCAACGGAAAGCGGTTATGTGCTTTTTCCTCATTTTAATGCTGCCACTGGCGATGAATTGCTATCAATCTGTCAAAGAAAAAAGGTCAAATTATTACAGCAATAAAAAACAGAATATAGATTCTGGCTATATTACAAACCAGTGGAACGGATCAACATCCCAATCAATGCCAGCATGCTGATGAAAAGAGCGTTGACAAAAAGAAATAGAGATGTTGAATTTTCTTTGTTTTTTATGTAACTAATAGCCAGCTCTTTGATGCTGGGTGATTTTTTATTCACCATGGATAATACATGGCGGTCTGCTGCAAAGTTAATGCCATCTTCCAGCAAAATATTTTCTTGTTTTGAATCGACGGTAGAAAAATCATGGTGGGTGGATTGTTGATATTGCGAACAGCTATAGCCCCTACCATAAGGTAAATTAGAAAAATCATCTGAAAAACGCCGTTTCTTTAATGTTTTCATCAGCATTTCTTTCCACATAGATTATAAGTTTTACAATTAAACTTAACAATATATTAATGGTAACATATTTCATAAAAAACTCAATATTATTTTTTATTCAACAATAGAAAAACAATCAAAGGGCTCGCATGAATGAAACCATGATGGTTTAGAAATATAGCCAATAGAAAATAAAAAACGGGATGAGTTTTTAACTCATCCCGTGAGAGAATTCACTGTAATGATACTAAATTTATATACCAACCTTGCGGGGTTGTTCTTCGCGTGCATGATCTTTAGGAGCATGTTTTGCCAAAATCCGCTGCAAAGTACGGCGGTGCATTTTTAAGCGACGTGCAGTTTCTGAAACATTGCGATTGCATTGTTCAAACACACGTTGAATATGTTCCCAACGCACGCGATCGGCAGGCATTGGATCATCTGGAGGAGGGGGAAGAGCTGTTTTACCATCAGAAAGCAAAGCAGCTTCTACGGCATCAGCATCGGCTGGTTTAGCCAAATAATCAACGGCGCCAGCTTTTACGGCAGCAACAGCGGTTGCAATATTGCCATAAGCGGTGAGCATCACCACTTTGCATTCAGGGCGGGCTTCACGCAGTGTTGCTACAATATCCAAGCCACTACCATCGGCTAAACGTAAGTCTAACACAGCAAAAACTGGTTTCAATGTGCGTGCTAATTGCATGGCTTCGGCCACACTTTCAGCCATTGTTACCACAAAGCCGCGTTTTTCCATTGCTCTGGCTAAGCGTGTGCGAAAAGGGGCGTCATCATCCACCACCAATAAGGGTCTGCCTGCACCGGGCAATGATGCCGGTGTGGGCTGAGGCATTAATTTACTATCTAGCATTTTATTCTCCATCTGCTCTGTTATTTACAATAATTTATGTATCTTAAGAAATTATGTTGCTTGTTGCGATAAATCAATAAGTGCTCGCGGCCAAACAACCTGAACTTTTGCTCCTCCTTGTGGTAGGTTGGAGAAGCGTATATCTGCTCCTGTTCGTTCCAGCAATGTTTGGGCAATGAAAATACCAAGGCCCATATTGCTGCCAGCTGGTTGTTCTCCCCTTGAAGAGAGATAGGGTTCCCCCAATCTTCCCAATAGGCTAGGTGGGTAGCCTAGGCCATCATCACACACGGTAACCGCTACCCTGTTTTCATCCCATTCCATGGTTAGCTTTACTTGCTGGCGGGCAAATTGCATGGCATTAAGGATAAAATTTCCAAGTCCGTACACCAATTCAGGGCTTTTATAAAGAAAAGGTTCTACGCCATGATCTTTTTCTGGTGCTATAATCACAAATTCTATATTCGGTTTTCTGTGGGGTTTAGCCAATAAATCCACCAATTGGGAAATCGGTAATTCATCAAAAGGTTCACGGCGTGAAGCATCGGGTGATTTAGATAATTCAGCCAATATTTCCCTGCAACGCGTGGCTTCACTTTGTAGAAGAGCAACATCATCGGCCCACGGGCTATCGGCTGGCACTTCGCGTCCCAGTTCTTTGGCAACCACCGTCATGGTGCCCAAAGGGCTGCCGAGTTCATGCACCAGCGCTGCTGCTAATGCCCCCAATGCCGATAAGCGTTGTTCCCGCGCTAATGCCATTTGTGTAGCCGCTAGGGCATTGCCTATTTTTCTACCTTCTTCGGCAACGCTGTAAGCGTAAGAGGCTATAAATAACGCTGCCACCAATACAGCCACCAAAATACCTGGCCTGTAAAGTGCTGGAAAAGCAGAAGAAAATTCTACGCCAGTTTGTGGCCAACCAATCGGCGTATAAAATAGAGCCAATAATCCCGCTAATACCACCACTAATAACCCCAATACCATTAAATGCTTGCGGGGTAAAATAGCAGCACCAACGGCAACGGGGGTGGTAATAAAAAAGTAAAAAGGGTTTTCCCAACCACCAGTCCAATATAAAACTAAGGCGAGTTGTAAAAGATCAATAGCCAGAAATAAAGTAGTTGCCTGATGTGAAAGCCGCCGATGGCTTTGCCCAAAGGATAAGGTTAAGTTAAAAATTGCAGAGAGTATGAGCAATGCAAATACAGGCCCTACTGGCAAATGCATGCCCAATTGATATTCGGCAATAGCAATGGCAGCGGTTTGCCCAGCAAGAGCTATCCACCGCAGCAAAATTAATGTACGCCTTGTAACCCTGCCTTGTAAAGCAAAGTTAAGGGGCATGGCGTGGCTGTTATCGTACGAAAACATTCAATAGCATCAAAAAAATTAAAGTTATAAAAACAATTTCCCTTGAAAAATACTACATGCGCAGCAATAAGATAAAATTTTATGATTGATCTTATACAACAATTTTATCCAAAATAAAATAGCAAAGTTTTGTTTTACGGTTTATTTTTATGTGATTCGTCTGCAATGACATATTTTTTCATGGAAGTGTTGCATCTTGCCCCATACTGTTCTGCAGGTGAGTAACCTCACCAAAATTTTTGATTCTGTTATGGCCGTGCACGGCATTAGTTTTTCACTGCAGCCAAGCCAGCGCATGGCTTTGTTGGGTGGAAATGGAGCTGGCAAAACCAGCAGTTTGGGTATGTTATTGGGCTTAATAAAACCCACTTCAGGCCATATAAAAATTTGGGGTTTGGATATAGAACAACATCGACAAACCATTCTTGGGCGGCTGAATTTCTCATCCCCCTATGTTGATATGCCGCACCGTCTGACGGTTAAAGAAAATCTGCAAATTTATAGTGGTTTATACGGGATAGTGCGCCCACAGGGTAAAATTGAAGAGCTGGCCGCAGGTTTGGATTTAACAGCGTTATTATCCCGCCAATTTGGTGGTTTGTCGGCAGGGCAAAAAACCAGAGTGATGATTGCAAAGGCGCTGCTGAACGATCCTGAACTGTTATTACTGGATGAACCCACTGCGTCGCTGGACCCTGATAGTGCCGATAAAATTCGTGGTTTTATAGAAGATTATTGCAACAGAAAAAAAGCAGCCTTGTTGATGGCTTCGCATAACATGCAAGAGGTTGAGCGCATGTGTGATTCAGTATTAATCATGAAAACCGGAAAAATTGTTGAGCAAGGGGATATTGGTGAATTGCGACGGCGCTATGGCGAAGCAACATTAGAAGAAATATTTTTACAGATTGCCCGTGAAGGAATGTAAGCAATGAAGGCTGCGCTTATCCGTATTCAATCCATGATTTTGCGTTATTGCTACCTTATTCGGGGGTCATGGCCAAGAATGTTAGAAATGATGTATTGGCCAGCCATGAATGTGCTGCTCTGGGGAATGATTAATGGACATTTTTCACAAATAGCCAACCAAACAAGCGGTTATATTTTTACTACCCTATTGGGTGCTGCTATGTTATGGGATGTTTTATTTCGTGCCCAGATGGGGGTATCCCTATCATTTTTAGAAGAATTATGGTCGTGCAATCTTGCTCAGTTGTTCATTAGCCCTTTACATCCACGAGAATGGCTAATTTCTTTGGCTTTTATCAGTCTTATTCGCAGTTTGGTATCACTTTTTCCAGCTATTATCTTGGCTTGGCTGGTTTATGATTATCATTTCTGGTCGATTGGTTGGGGGCTTACCGTTTTTATGCTGAATATGATGCTGATGGGCTGGTGGCTTGGCTTATTGAGCATGGCCTTGATTTTACGTTATGGCATGGGCGCTGAATCGGTGGCATGGATGCTGGTGGTGTTGCTGGCGCCTTTATCGGCTATCTATTATCCTTTTTCAGCCATTCCTTATTGGTTACAACCGGTGGCGGCATTATTACCATCACCATGGATTTTTGAAAATCTTCGCCATGTTCTTGCCGGTCAGCCAATAGATTCCATGTTGTTACTGCGGGCTACGGGATTGAATATTTTCTACCTCTTTGCAGGGGTGTTGGTTTTCTTTCGTGGTTTCAATGGGGCACGCATCAGGGGTAGCCTTTTGCAACAAGGGGAGTGAAGCCATGGGGGTTGCTTTGGCAAGAATAACCCCCATAACCCACCACAAATAAATACCATTCCAATTATTGAGTGTACTCATTACCGGCAGTAATGGGGGAAGAAAGCTAAGAATACTCAGTATTCCCGCCCATAGAAAAGGCGTGGCGGGGTTGCCATGCCATAATTGGGGGCATATGGGGTGAATAATCATAAAAATAAGTATCATAAATAAAGAAAGGGCAATAATGCCGCCAGTTGTGGCCCATTCAAATAGGGGTTGATGGGCATGGAGAGCACAAAAGGGCTGTACTGGGCCTTGCACTATTTTCTCAGGGGGCATCGCAATGCAATGGTGGCGCATGGCGGCAATGCCTTCACCTATTAAGGGCTGATTTTTTACAATTTGGGCAGCCTGTTGCCAGATTTTGCTATAAATACTATCACTGAAATGGCTGGTTTGTTCGCTATTCACCCTATATAATCGGCTGCGTAAATCATCTTTCATTACCAGTAAGCCAGCGCCGGAAAGGCTTAAGAAAATAGCAGCAATCACAAAAAATTTTCGCCAATTATGGAAAAAAATAAAGCTTAACCCTATGCCAGCCATATAAGTAACCATGGCCACTCTCTCCCCCGTGATGAAGATGGTGAGGGTAATAATGGTGAGTAAAAAAAACCATATAAAAGCAGAAAAAAACCGCGCTGATTGCTGATGGAGCCACCACCCCATGGGCAAAAGCCAGAGCCAAGCATTTTTGGCAAGGTAAGAGCCAGCCAATAAATCGGCAAATGGGCCATGCAGCCTACCAGTGCCCGGTTCTATTTCCAGCCCGCGAATATTATAGCCGGTGATGCGCTGATGCCAAACGCAGATAAGGGTAAAAATAATGGCTATACCCAAAGACCAAGGTAGCCAACGGTTGAATAATTTTTGCTGCCCTAACCAGCATTCTAACGCGGCGGCTAGCAACAAGAAACGCATAAAGCCAAGATGCGATGCCATATTTTGCCGTGCTAATTCTTGCCAGCCCAAAATTAATACCAGCCATGCCCATAATATAGTGCCGATGATAAACCAAGGCTTATGGAGAAAACGCCAATCTTTGGTGATGAGGCAATGGCCTAAAAAACCAATAATAATCACGGCCGCGCCAATATCTGCTACTGCCCGTCCTGCAATCAGGAAAAAGGGCATGAGTAGCGCCAGTGTCATAAAAGGCAAAAAATAATAATTTTTCCAATGATTAATCATAAATATTAAAAAATATATTGATAAATGGTGATGATAAATGTATAAAAAATATCTATTTTAGATAAAATTTCATTAGTATTGCATAATGTCAAAAGAAAACTCTTCCACCGATTTTATTCCCTATAATCGTAGCGAGGCCATAGCCTTATTTGATGCAGGCTTATTGCCCAACTCTAGTACCCCACTTTTCGGCATTGAATATGAAGGCATTTTGGCGTTGCCACAAGCAGGTTATAACGCCCCTTTTTATGATTTATCGCAAGCGCGTGGGTTAGTTGAGCGTTTTAATATTGCTGCATCAGTGGCAGAAAACTGGCCAACACAAGTTGAGATATTTAAGCATTTAGCCTCTACCCTTGGCTGGAGAGAAGATATTGATAAAGAATCACCCCATCATGATCCGATTATTGCGGGCATAACACCAGATAGAGAAGGTTTTACCGAAGCCTTTACCGTGGAATTTGGCCGCGCTATTGAATATGCTGGAAAGCCCCATCATAATATTCATACAATGGTACAGGAAACGCAATACAACCTTGCGGCGGCCTTAACCGTGCTGGCAGATAAGGGGGTTGCCCTGCTGGATTTTGGCTATCACCCCACGCAAAATCCATTAGTGCAGAAACCAGCCCGCCGGCCACGTTTTGAGATGATGCATAAACAATATTGCAACAATGCCAATTCTACCTTCATGAATGGTATGGCCTCGCAGGTAACAGTGGGGTTAGTAGAAGATGTAGCGCCTCAGCAAATTGAATTGCTGACCTATCTTTCAGTGGTGCTGGCTGGTGCCAGTTGGAATAGCCCCTTTGTTGAAGGAAAACCAGCAAGTAATGGGTTGTTGAGTCAACGGGCAGCTAATTATGAAAAAGGCTTTCCCAACAGCATGTTTGGCCCGCTATATATGGCCTTAAATGAAGGTTTTTCAAGCGCGGCCTATGTGGATGCGGTGATGCAATGCTCCATGCTCATTAAAACAGGTAAAAATGGTGGCTATATAAGTGCGGTTGGCCATTACCCAGCCGATTATATGGCCGGTGGGAAATATCATGATCCTCGCGGTGAGTATGGTGAATTTTCTATGGCTGATTTTGCCAATCAGTTAAAAGCTGCCCGTCCTGAATCCAGAATAACCCCAGGTAGAGCCGAACAGCGCGCTGATGATTCTAATATAAAATTGGGCTTGTCGCTGGCCGCCATTAATTACCTGCTCACCAGCAATCAAGCAGCCATGGAAGAGGCCTTGGCTGTATTTAGAAATGCGGGGCTTAATGATTCCAATAATCTGGCTGATTTCCGTAAAAAAATTGCAGCGCAAGGCTTGAAGGCTGAAGACCATCAAGGTAAAAACCTCAAAAATTACTTAGTACAAATGTTGGCGATTACTGAAATAGTGATGGATCAACGCGGCTTGCAAGAGCATGGCTATCTTGAGCCGTTGAGAACGGTAATAGATAGTGGAAAAACCCCAGCAGAAGAAAAGCTTGATCTCTTTCACTTGCATGAAGGCAACATCATCAAGGTGATTACTGAGCATAGCCTGAAAGCCTCTGATCTGGTGTTTCCAGAAATAGTTGGTAATGACCGCTATGTAGAACAGGCTGTTGCTACCCATCATAATAATTTGTCGAAAACCCGCCAGCTTAAACTATAGCCCGAGTGCTTAAACCATAGAATGTGAAATAATAAAAAATTAAGGGAAGAAAAAAAATGTCAAAAGAAATCACTGGTCAGTCCCAATCCTATGATCGTGAACAGTTTGTAGCGATGTTGGATCAGGCATTGCGCGGTAATGCTGGAAAAATCGGTACAGAATGTGAAATATTGATTGGTGTACCAGCCAATGGATACTGGGCACCAGGGTTCAAAAGGCAATATGTGCAAGGGATTACGGCTAACTTCAATCAATCTGCTGGCAATGACAATTTGTTGATCATTCCGGGTATGGTGGATCAGATGCAAGATTTGGAGCGATTATTAGATTGGCAAGTAACTTATGATACTAAGCAGGGCAGTAGAGAAGCTATTATCAATGGTGTTGCTCCTCGCAATCCTTAAAGATAAAAGCAATTGGGTAATTGAATATGGTAATTTTCCTGAGGTTGCAGGCAATCCGCATGTTAATTTACATGAAATGGTGCAAGAAATGCAGCGTTTGATTGTTGCCGAGATGATGATTGCTCAAAAAAATAACACACAATTGCTTGATTTTAGTTATCATCCCACACAAGATGCTGCACAGGTAGTGCCAGCAGAACGCCCGCGTTATATGATGATGTATAAGCATCAAACAGATCCTTCCAACCGTGTGGCAATTAACGGGGCAACCACCCAATTTAATCTTGATCTTAACCAAGATAACTATGTGTTGCAAATGGAGGCTTTAACCTATTTAGCGGTTTTATTACCTGCTGCCACTTGGAATGGTTCTATAGCGTATAATCCTGAAACTGAGCGGGTGGATGCTGATAATGGGTTGTTAACCCAACGGCCCAAAAATTGGCAAGAAGGTTTTGCTGGTAACGCCCCAGGGCCTTTACTGATGGCCTTAAATGCTGGTTTTTCTCACCATGCCTATGTTGACATGATGGAAAAAATTCCAATGATTATTAAAACCACGGATGATGGTGGCTATGTTGATGCGTATAATGACAATGCTAATGATTATATAAAACGGGGTGCGTTCACCATGAGCGATGCACGCAATCTCTTAAAATCTGTGCGCTCGGATATAAGAATAACCATGCCTGGGGTAGTAGAGTTTCGCCCATTAGATAGCGGCTCTTTCAAAGAGAATATGGGCATAGGCTGTATGCTGTACGCTATTAACGAAAACAGGCAAGCGTTAGAAGATATTATCAAGATTTTTCATGATGCAGGGTTAAATGATCCAGAAAAATTGATGGATTTTCGCACGCAAATTATTAGTAGTGGTTTGCGTGCTGATAACGGAAAAGCCACCGAGTTATACAAACAAGTATTGCATATTGCCAACATGGCGTTGGCGCAACGCAATTTGGGTGAAGAAGCCTACTTGCAGCCTTTGCGTGAACGGGTTGAAAGTGGAGTAACGCCAGCGGAACAAAAAAGAGAGCTGTTTAATGATAATAAAGGTGATGTTATTAGCGTTATTCAATCGAATGTTCTTTTGCCGAATTCATTGATTTTTGACAATGTCCCTGATAATGATCGTTTTATTGATCAGCAAAGAGCGCAATATAGGAATAAATTGAGTGGAAGGCAGAATTCTTACGTTAGTTCACAAGAAAAGCAGTTTGGTTTTGCTTTCTAGAACTGCAATTCTTTTGTACTTATTATTGGGCGTTATGCAGGCACAGGCTGAGGGTTCTTCTATATTGGGTGGTGATGAGTCTGGGTTGGCTGTTAGCCAACCCAAAAACCAGCAGATTTTAACAACCTATTATAAGGCCATGGCGGCGGCTCGTTTATGTGGGGATGTGGCGCTTAATCAGCAGCAGCTCTTAACATTGCACCGCCATGCATTGCAGGGCTTACACCGTCATGCAGAAGGCTTTAATCAAACAATTGGTGAACAATTACAACTCTATAGCCAAAGCCAAGAAGAAATGGCCAGTTTGATTGCTGATAAAACATGTAAAGATAGCGTGGTACAAACCTCGCGCGACTTTTTTACCATGGAGTTACGGCCGCTGATCACCAATGCAGAGCCGCCATTATTACAAGAAAACGATAGCAACTAACCTCGACTCAGAGGGCTAATAAAAGGGGAATAACCAGCTCCTTTTATTGTTCTATAAAATAGAATTTATTATCTATGAGAAGATAGCCTGATAAAAATTTTAGAATCGGCCGCTACCAGCTGCGCCTGCCATGCGGGGCGGTGCTACATTCAATTCTTTTTTCTGATTAAGGCCACGCGAATCACCGCTACCAAAACCAGATTTATATTGTGGTTTAATATTTACTTCCACTAAATCTTCATTATCAATCACCGCGCTGGCCATGAATAAATCATACACACCATCGGCCATTTGCTTGCTTTTCAGTAAACGCTCTGCACTACGGTTATCCAGCCCTGCAAGCATTAATTCTGTTTGTAAATCACGCCCGCGCATTACCATGGGAATATAGCCATTAGTTGGGCCTTTTCGCAAGGCGTTGGGCATTACCCCTTTTTCAGAGTAGACTTTTACGGTAGCGCTATTGGCTTTACGCACCACGCTTTGCTTTAATTTTTCTAATAAATCAGCCGCAGTTTCATGGTCGGCCAGCAGGGTGCGTAAACCGATGAAAAAATCATCCCAAGCCACATAGGTTGGTGGGGCTTCATAGCCTGCATCACGCCGTGGCATCACAGGCGAAAATTGATTGACTGGAGGAACAACATTTCTCATAGTGCAAAACTGTAACTTAAATGATAAATTTTGTCTAGCTTTTTAACTCGACCCCTAGACTAATTTTTATAGGGACTAATTTTTATGAATAAAGAAGAAATCGGGCAGAATTTGGGTAAAGGAAATAAAATAATGGAACAACAAACTGATGTAGTGGTAATTGGTGCAGGGCCGGTGGGTTTGTTCGCTGTGTTTCAATGTGGAATGCAGGGCTTACAATGCCATGTGATTGATTCATTGGAAATGATTGGGGGGCAATGCACTGCCCTTTATCCAGAAAAGCCTATTTACGATATTCCAGCATACCCCACCATAGAAGCGGCGGAACTTATTGCCCGCCTTGAAGAACAAGCCGCTGTTTTTCAGCCCACCTATCATTTAAGTGAGCAGGTTGTTGGTTTGGAGCGTCTGGAGAATGGTCGTCTGCGCCTTACCACCTCAAAAAAAACCATCATTGAAGCTGGAGCGGTAATTATAGCGGCTGGTGTTGGTGCTTTTGGGCCAAACCGCCCACCATTAGAAAATATAGAAGCCTATGAGGGGCATTCCGTGTTTTACATGGTGAAGCAGCGCCAAGATTTTGCCGGTAAAAAACTGGTGATTGCCGGCGGCGGTGATAGCGCGGTGGATTGGGCTATTTCTTTAAGTGCTTTAGCTGAAGAGGTGATGTTGGTGCATCGGCGGGATAAGTTTAGAGCCGCACCAGAATCGGTATACCAATTAAATGCGTTGGTGAAGCAAGGTAAAATTCGTTTGGTAACCCCATGCCAATTACATGGCCTAACGGGAGAAAATGGCCAGTTACAAACCGTGGAAGTAGCTGATATGGATGGCAATATCACGTCATTAGCTGCCGATATTTTATTACCATTTTTTGGCCTATCCATGAATTTAGGGCCAATTCTAGAGTGGGATTTAGCACTGGAAAAAAATCATATAGCGGTGCAGCAGGCTTCTTGCCAAACCAATATTACAGGCGTGTATGCAGTAGGGGATATTGCCCATTATGAGGGGAAATTAAAATTAATTCTTACTGGTTTTGCCGAAGCTGCTAGTGCAGCGCACGCTATTTATGGTTTTTTATGCCCCAATCACATTCGCCATTTTGAATATTCCACCAGTAAGGGGGTTCCGGGTTTTAATGGTGCTGCTGGCGATGATAACCAGAAAACAACCGCGCAAGCAGCCTGAAGAGTAGAATCATGTTCAAAGAAAAATGGGCCTTAATAACCGGTGCTTCTACTGGTATTGGTTTGGCCTTTGCTAAAAAATTAGCAGCAGAAGGCGCTAACCTTGTGTTGGTAGCAAGGCGCGGCGCTGTGTTGCAACAATTAGCAACCGAGATAATCCAACATTATGGGGTGAAAATAGAGGTAATAGCGCTTGATTTGGCTGATCTGCAGGCGCCCCAACAGCTTTATGATCAATTGCAAGCCAAGGGCTTGAATATTTCTATATTGGTGAATAATGCTGGTATGGGCGTTTGTGGTGAGTTCTACCAACAGGATATGCAGCAAAATCAACAAATGCTATTACTCAATATTCATGCGTTGGTCATGCTCACCCGTTTATATCTGCCAGCATTGCAGGCACAACAAGATGGGGTGATTTTTAATATTGCCAGTATCGCGGCTTTTCAACCCTTGCCCTATATGGCTAGCTATGCGGCTACCAAAGCATTTGTTTTATCTTTTAGTGAAGCCGTGGAAGCTGAATGCCGCCCCTATAACGTAAGGCTGGTGGCGGTATGCCCGGGGGCAACCGCTACCAGTTTTTTTACGGCCATGGGTAGCGATATGACGGCCATGAAAAAAGATAGCCCTGAAATTGTGGTGTATGACGCTTTTTACGCCTTAAAAAGGGGAAAAACATTGGTGGTTTGTGGTCATTGGTCCAACTGGCTATTGGTGCAGCTTAATCGCTTTACCCCGCGTTGGTTGGTGGTTCGCATCACCGAAAAAATGATGCGCGACTCCTTTAAGACCCCACATCATTAAGGTGCTTTATTGATAAGAGATGCGTTGCAGCCTCTCTATTCTTTTAGACGTTGATGGATGGCTGCTATTTTTTTCGGATGTTTGCATATAAGCTAATTGAATTTATGATATATGGGGGCTAATTTTTTGTAAAAACTCAATCTGTTTTTGCTCAACTATTGCCAATAGCTCAATTAAATCGTCTGGTTTTTTGAGCAAGGTTGCGGCGTGGGCATCGGCAGAATATTCTTCTTCGCGTTGAAAATATTTGATTGCTCTTAAATTATAGGCTGCGGATAGCCAAAAAGCGCCAGCAATTGCCCCCAACCCTATTATATGCCCATCAATAATGCCATAACTGGCGGTAAGCTGTAATGTTTGCCAGAACAATGCCCTCATTTTAGATGAGGCATAGCCAGCATGGTTAAATAGATCCTGAAATTTTATATAATGTTGATCAGGCTGTAAATGCCCTTGTTCATGGGCAAAGCCAGCAACCAAATGGCGGTTTTCTATTTCTGGTAATTCTAAGATAGCCGTACTGAATAATGTAGCCCCCGTATCTCTAAAAGCAGAGATGGTTAAAATAGAACTATTATTAACATAAAGATTGGGGCATTCAATGGAATGCTGAGCACAAAAATCATGAATGGCGTGGCGAAGACCAGGGCGATCTTCTTCTGATAAAATGCCCTTTAGCGAAAAACCCACATCTATAAAATGTTGAGTTTCTGTTGCTATTTTTTCATCATGATTCATTGCCAACACTCCTATCAGTAATGGCAAAAAATAATAAAATAATAGAAAAAATCAACTACCTTTTGGCGGCAGCGATTCCCTGTTCTAATAAGCGGATAAGGTGCGCTAGAAAGGCCTGATCATTATTATCAAAAAATATAACATTGCCCATAATTTCGCCAGAAGCCGCCTTTACCGGCTCATGAAAGCCAAGACCAATGAGGCGATATTCCCATATTTTTTTGATAAAATTACCATCATCTTCATGGCTGAAAATTAAAGGGGTGTAGTCTCGTGCTTTCATCCATTCCAACCCTTCCATTACTAGCCGGTGCGATTGACCCGAAAAATGAGAGCCAAATTCAGTCATCACCAATTTAGGGCGAATTTCTTTGAAATCATGGCTTTTTAATACTTCAAAATCATAGCCTTCAGCATCTATTTTCAAGAAATCCAAATCATGAATCTGTTTTTCTTGCATGAAACGCAATAAAGAAATAGCTGGCACCCGCAATAATTGTTGGGTATTGCCAAAGGGGGAGGCCCCTAACCCCGATAAGCCGGCACTGCTTTTATGAAATTCCACCATCGGTAAAGGGGTGTTGGTTACCGCCATGCTGTACAGTCTGGCTAAATTGGGCAACCTATCCACCCATGTTAGTAGATGCTGATAACATTCAGGATCGGGTTCAAACATATCCATGCTCCAGTCTTGTAGCATCCATGGAATAGAAACCGAGCCAAACGCAGCCCCCACATCTATACCATGCAGGCGGCGTTTTTCAGTGGCAGCAATATAGCGATAATAGGGTAAAACCAGCCATTCCAACATTTCTAAATCGGTACAGCGAAAAAACCACGGGTTGCCATTATTCACCACGCGCTGCATCAGGTATTCTGCCCGATGTAATAAATTTTTGGGCGATTCCGATAGCATTTTTTTATTAGCATTGCGGTGATTGTGAACCAATTTTTCGCTTAAACGGTGGAAATGGGCTGAAAATTCTTGCGAAGCGAAATAGGGTAAAATTTCCCCTGTGTCTTTGGCGGCTTGGGCCATCGCATTTTTTACACGCGTGGCTTCTTCCTTACAATAGCGGGTGTTTTCTGCCAGTTTAATCGCCCGTTGCTGGTAGCTAGCCTGATTGGGGCAAGCCATATTGTCAAGGCCAGCAAAGCCCAGCATGGAAGCTGCAACATGGCCGCGAAAATGCTTGCCTTGCATGGCCACCACAGGCACACCCATTAATAAAGGATCCAGTACTGAACAGGCACCACCAAAGGGAAATGAATCCAGATAAATATCAGCCGCCCCCAAAATTTTGAGTAAATCCAGCCTGCTATCCACTGGATCAAGACAAACCACCCTGCCAGCCGCCACGCCTTTTTCGGCAAAGGCCTCTTCAAGCGCGGCACAAAAAATCGGCTTGGGGTATTTGGAAGACCAATTGGGGCCAAAGGGCATTAAAATTAATTGGCTATCGGGGGTGGCGGCCAGAATATTGGCCCAGCTTTCCAGCACTTGCGGTGTAAGCTTAAAAAAATTAGCCCCAGAGAAAAATACCACCATATCGGGGCGTAAGCCAAGTTCTGCCTTACTGAAAGGGGTAGGGGGTTCGGGTACATCGTGCTGATAGGCATAATAGTTAAGAATGCCGGGCAACATGGCCAATTCTTCATTATAATGTTTTTGCGGCTCGGCGGTTGGTTCGCTATCACGCGCAGAAATATATATATCGGCCGCGGTAAAGCCTGTACTGCAAGGAGAGCTGGCCAATATGGCTTGCTGGCGTGCTAGGCGATGTTGCGCTAAACTGGCCACGGGATTATGCACCGCGGCGACATTGGTGCCAATATATAAAATATCCAAATCATCTTTACGAATACGGGCCAGTTGTTCTGCTTGCTCTTTGGGTAATTGCACAAAATTATCGGCGTGCGAACGGCATAAACGCTCTAATGGGTGATTAGTTTGATGAAAAGAATAAAGGGTTAAACGCACATGGGCAGGGCGCGGGGCGGTGAGATGGGATAGTAGAAAATAGGTTTCAGTTTGTGGGCTGAAATGAAAAGCCAATAAACCGATATGGATGGGGGTATCTTCAGTACCAGTTTTTAGAGAAAAACCATAATTAAGCGGCTGTTTGGTAAGGCCTGCGTAAAGCTCTATATTTTTGGCACGCTGGCGGGTCACGCTTTGTAGAGAATCATCAGAAAAATACAAATGCAGACCAGCCGCCATTTGCATACTATTGCCGAGTAATAAACCGCCATAAGGCTTGCCTGCCAACACGCCTTCTTCAGCCAATAATAGCAGTTTTTCGGTGAATTGTTGGTATTGCTCAGCCTCTCCTTTTTCTAAAAACATCATGGGGGAAAGGCAAAACCAGCCCGTGGCATCCACCCACAAAAAAGGCGGTAAAATATCCATAATTGGCATATCCGGCACTTGCCAAGGTTTAGCCAATATCATTAAACCAATAAGGGCAGGGAGCGATTTTTCCCGTTTCCAGCCATTGTTGAACTCTGCTAATAGCAATTTTTCTGCCGCATTAAGCCTGAAACCATGCAAAGCTCCTTGCCAACAATAAAGCAGTAATTGCCGTAATGGGCTTTTTTCCCAATTGTTGAGCTGCTCCATCACCAATTCAATGGGCATTTTTGCTAGCTGAATGGCTAATTCTTGGCGGTGAGCTAATGCAGCTGGCGCATCTTCTGCCGAGTTGCCTTTATGCAACTGTTGAATGGCTTGATGAAAAGAAGCAGAAAATTCTGCGGTGAGTGGCTTGTCTGTGGTTGTCAACATCATACCTTCGCATCATATTAGCTGTTGTTTTATCAATAGCAGCTCTCTAGGCAATTAACAGGGTAGCTCAGCAAATAGCAGCGTATTAACAAGGATAACGTGATGAAAAAAACACTGGTGATTTATACCCACCCTAACCCGGCAAGCTTTAATGCCGCCATTAAAAATACTGCTGTAGAAGCCCTGAAACAGGCAGGCAATGAAGTGCGCGAGCGTGATTTATATGCGCTGAAATTTGATCCTGTGTTGGATGGCGAAGATTTTATGAGTTTTAAGGCAGGAAAAATCCCCGCGGATATTGCTGAAGAACAAAGCCATGTGGCGTGGGCTGACCGGTTGTTGTTTATTTACCCCTTATGGTGGTTTGATCGCCCTGCTTTACTAAAAGGTTGGATAGACCGTGTTTTTTCCTATGGTTTTGCCTTTAGCTACGGGGCAGAGGGTGCCAAAGGCTTGCTGAAACATGAAAAGGCCATGGTTATTCAAACCACTGGTGGCTCGCAAGAGGTTTATGAAGCGCATCATGCCGTCAATATTATCACCAGCCCCATGAAGGATGGAACATTAGGCTTTTGTGGCATTGGCGATGTGGATTTTCACACTTATTATGGTGTGGTATCGGCCACACAGGAAAAACGCACCCAAATGCTAGAAGAAATTAAAACGAATATCACGCAATGGGCGGCTTGATATTAATATAATATTTTAGTATATTGCTGCAAAAAAGCCTATTTTACAAAATAGGCTTTTTTAATAATTGCTAAAATGTGAGGAAAAGCAGGTGACCAAAGCGGAGCAATCGCAAAACGATCCAGATAGAGAGATTGATGGGCTGAGTTGTGGTTATTTAATGGGTAGATATGGCTTTTTCCCCCAAAGCGATTTGCCCAAACGTAAAGTAGAGGAAATTTTTAACATCAATTATTTAAGCGAGGTTGGTAATCGCTGTTGGGCTATTGTGTGCGTTACCCTGATAGCGCATGGTGGGTATCCCAATATTGCAGAGCGCTTAAAAAAGAGAATTCAAGATGCAATTTTTTTTGGTTACAGGCCAAGTTCCAAAATAGTAAGCCAAGAGCAAGCCAACGAGATTTGGCGGAATATGGAAACAGAATATTGGAATAATGCACAAGTGGCACAGCGTTGGCTAATAGAGGCTGGTCACGAGAAATTAACCCCTTTGCCGCTTTACTGGCAGGCCAATGACGGTTTGGATGCACGTTTATTCAAATGGCTACATGTAAAAGCCCCGCCCCGTGATGATCATGCCAATGTGCATAGTGGACAAGCAGCGAGAAAAACGGCATATAGTCGTGGTTTTTAACGGTTAAAGATAAGGTTGTTGTGATGAGTGAGCCAGTATTGCAAACCAAAAAACCACAAACCAAAAAACCGCACGGTGTGAGCGGTTTTCCAGAATGGTTGCCAGAAATAAGGCTGATGGAGCAACAATGGCTTGACCATATTCGTAAAGGTTTTGAAAGCTACGGCTATGCCAATATAGAAACACCAGCCGTGGAGCTGTTGGATGTATTGCTGGCCAAGGGCGAAACCGATAAAGAAATTTATGTATTAAAACGCCTGCAAGAAGAAGCCGATGCCGAAGGTGAAAGCCGTTTTGGTTTACATTACGATCTCACCGTGCCCATGGCGCGTTATGTAGCCCAACATTTTGCAGGCCTTACTTTTCCTTTTAAGCGCTACCAGATGCAAAAGGTCTGGCGGGGAGAGCGGCCACAAGAAGGCCGTTACCGTGAGTTTTATCAATGCGATATTGATGTGATAGCGGTGGATAATTTACCGCTGGCTTTTGATGCGGAAATGCCAGCCACCCTTTATGATGTGATTAATGGCTTGGGGTTGGCTGAAGGCATTTGCCTGCATATTAGTAACCGCAAAATTCTTGATGGTTTTATGCAAGGCTTATCTATTGCCGATTCTGCCAGCTGTATTCGTGTTATTGATAAAATGGATAAAATTGGGGCAGCCGGTGTGGCCGAACAATTGCGGGTGCTCGGTTTAACAGAACCAGCGATTGCGGCCTTAACATCCTTGGCTTCCATCAAAGTGGGGGGCACAGCCTTTGCATCGCAAGTGGCTGCTTTAGGGGTGCGCCATGCCTTATTGGAAGAAGGAATTACCGAACTGGCCTTTGTGATGGAAAATTTACGCCATTTACCGTCACAGGCGGTGATTGCTGATTTATCGATTGCGCGTGGTTTTGATTATTATACCGGCACGGTGTATGAAGGTAAATTATTACAATATCCCAGTTTTGGCAGTGTGGTAGCGGGTGGCCGTTATGATGATTTGGCGGGTTCATTCATCAATAAAAAATTGCCGGGGGTAGGGGTTTCATTAGGATTTAGCCGTTTATTTGGTAAAATGGTGCATGAAGGGGTAGTAAAAAGCGAAAGACGCTGCCCCACGGATGTGCTGGTGGTATTGCCTTCAGAAGAAAAACGGGCAGAGGCTCTAAAAACAGCGCAGCAATTGCGTAGCCGTGGGTTGCGGGTAGAAACCTATCATGCCCCCCAAAAGTTAGCCAAACAGTTGGTGTATGCCGAGAAAAAAGGCATACCCTATGTCTGGTTTCCACCTTTTGAAGAAAATGGTGTGCATGAAGTAAAAAATATGCAAAGCGGCGAACAAAAAATAAGCACGGTGGCTGATTTTTCTCTTGTTTTATAGTAAGTTTTTTGCACAAAAAGCTTTATTATAGTAGAGGTTCGATAAAAAAAAGCTCCCTCACCTGAATGGTTGTGGGAGCTTTTTTTGTGGTTGGGTTATTGTTATCTTGCTGGCGGCGTAGCGCCTCTAGCGGGTGGGCGGCCTATTGCTTCACCGGCAGACGTTCTAGGAATTGGCAATCCGCGTTGATCCATGGTAGGGGGAAGCCCATTTATGCCTGTGCCGGGCATGATGCGCCCCTGTGTAGCGCCACTCGCTTTCTTTAATTCAGCTAGGGCTTGGGTTGCTTTCTCATAGCCTTGCTTTGATGCCAGATCATAGTAGTACTCAGCTCCTTTGGGGCTTTTCTTTACACCATAACCTTCAGCATACATGCGACCCAGCATATATTGTGCATGGGGGTGCCCTGCTGCTGCGGCTTCCTGATATTTTTGAAAAGCGATGCTGCGTGATGGTTTAACACCTTGACCATTAAGATACATGGCGGCTAAAGTAACCTGTGCGTCTAAATCTCCTTTATCGGCTTGAGACTGATAAAGATCAAAAGCCGCTTTGAAATTTTTTGCTGTGCCATATCCTGTTAAATACATATTCGCCAAACGCATAATGGCTTCAGAATTTCCTATAGCAGCAGCATTTTTTACATATGGTAAAGCTTTGGCGGCTGTTTTTTCATCTTTAAGATAGAGCTCAATCAGTTTATCTGCTGCCAATTGATTGCCCTGACCAGCAATTTTTTCAAGCAATGCAAAGGCTTTATTGGGGTCTGCTGCAGTGCCTTCTCCCCTGAATAGCATTTCAGCTAAGTACACTGAGGCTGTGGGATCACTTTTGGTAACAGCTTTTTCCAGTAAGCTTTTGAGCATATCATGATCTGGCTTGACACCATATTCACCGCGTGCATACAGTTTGATCAATAACGGCCACGCTTCGCTATAACCTTGTTCTACGGCTTCTTTGAGCAATGCTGTACCGCGAGCAATATTTTCAGCAGAACCCCGCCTAGTAATTAATATATCGGCAAGTACGGCTTTGGCTGGTGCAAAACCAAGTTTTGCCGATATTTCTAGGTTATTGATTCCTGTTTCAACATTTTTTTCTATATATTGTCCATCATAGCGCATGGTGCCAATAATAAAGGCAGCCTCAGCATTTTTTTGTTCAGCCATGCCTTCAATAAAACTAATGGCTTGTTCATCATGATCGGTTGCTTTGGCGCAATAATCTTTTAGGTTAGTATCCTTGGCTGCTGTACATGGGGCCGCTACAAGAAAATTCTCTGACCAAGCTTTATTTCCTGATAGAGAAATTACTAGACATCCACTTAAATATAGAACAGATAGCAACTTCCGATTCATCTACTCACTCCTGAAAACAAACTATATCTTTTACGTTTATCTTTATCAGTAACAGATAAAAGGAAAATTCTTTGTTAAAAATATACCAATATGTAAACAAACATCAAAAATTGATATTTACTTCCCAAAACTATTATTGGATCGAACCTACTCATTTCACTAAGCTTCAGCAAAAGAAGGATTTACAAGCCCTACGCACTATTAATGTCTCAGTCTGTAAATAAAATGGCTGAAAATAGAGTGTTTTATTTAATCTCTAGCAAATTAGACAACAATACCCACAAGAGGCTGCGATAATTTTTGCTGATTGGCGAGTGTTTTCTTTTTGCTTGGTGTAATAAAACAAAGCAAATGACATAAAAAACAACAAATAAAAAAAGAAAAAACATGGTAGCAGCGGAGGGAATTGAACCCCCGACCAAGGGATTATGATTCCCCTGCTCTACCTCTGAGCTACGCTGCCATAAATTTTGAGTAAAACTATAATCGCCATTAGCTTATGTCAAGTTTCACAATGGCTTTAGCATAAAAGCCGCAGCCATGATGCGCCCATTTTTATGCTAAAGATATGGGCAAGATGGGCATTGAAATAAAATAGGCCAAATGAATGAATTTACCCCCGTTGCTTGCATATTATATCCAACAAACAGTTGAAGAATTTTCAGCGAAAGAATTGGCCTTAGCTGCAGAAAATCTTTCGCAGCGTTATCGAGCCGCTACCGATGAAAAAACCGCTCATGCTAGTGGCAAAAAAGATGTGTTGGCCTATGTGGCCACCCGTTTACCCGCTACTTATGCTGCCTTGAAAGCAGTGATGGATGAGTTAATTAGACTTGTGCCAGATTTTATGCCATCAACTTTGCTGGATGTGGGGGCAGGGCCCGGCACCGCGGCATGGGCAGCTATTGAAAACTGGCCGCATCTTCAACACATATCCCTCATTGAAAGAGAAAGAAGTTTTCAAGAATGGGGGAAAACTGCTATGGCCAATAGCTCCCATCCAGCCTTACTCAATAGCAGATGGTATCAACATGATGTGGGGCATCCGCAGAATGTAGCAACAGCGGCAGTGGCGCAGCAATTGCCCAATAATCATGATTTGGTGACAGCCTCTTTTTTATTGGGAGAATTGTCTCCCGCAACACGCCAACAACTCATTGAGCAATTATGGCAGCAATTATGTCAACAGGCGCAAGGCTATATTATTATTGTTGAACCGGGGACAACATCAGGTTATCAGCGTATTTTGGCGGCTAGAGAGCAATTGCTGACCTTGGGTGGCCATGTTATTGCGCCTTGTCCACATCATTTGGCATGCCCATTGCCAGAGGGGCAATGGTGTCATTTCTCGCAGCGCCTTAACCGTTCCGCTGTGCATCGTCGCTTGAAAAATGCCACGCTTTCCCATGAGGATGAAAAATTTTCATATCTTATTATTAGCCGTATACCGCCTGTTGCGCTTTCTCCCTATGCAAGGGTTTTACATCAGCCCAAGGTGGATAAAATCGCTGTTTCGATGGTTTTATGCACAAAAGATGGGCAGCAACAGAAAAACTTTGCCCGCCGCAATAACACACTCTATCAACAAGCCAAAAAATATGATTGGGGCGATTCTATTCCCGATTAATCACCGCGTACCCGGCAAATGTTTAGGCAGTTTTTTGTTCTTCCATGGCAAGGTTGGCAATAAGCCTGTTATTTTTATGTGCAGATCACGAACCCCGCGCAAGGGATCGGTTTTAATAGCTGAACCACTTTCAGTTAAGGCTTCCAAAAAGCGATTGTAATTTTTTTTACCCTCAGGCGTATCATTTAGCACCATATGCGTGGCGACTGTTAACGCTAATATAGTTGCAGGGGCAGCCAAAAAACTAGCCCCTAACGCCTCAGCTGCCAGTACCGCTAGGCTACGCACGGCAACCCCTTCAATCAAGGTTTTGGGATTTTGTGCAACCTCAAATACTTTGCTTAAGGGATTGGCGGCAACATCAAAGCTTGCACCAGAAATATTAATCACTGTTTGTTGGTTCAAATGGGCAAAACGCATAGCAGAAAAATCGGTGGCTAAACCAGCCCCCGATAAATCCAAGGCCTGAAATTGAACATCAATCACCATGCCAGCCAAATTTGCACCATTCAATATTATGCCTTTGGCCATTCCTGCAGCAAAAGCCCATTGGCTATCAGTTAACTGAGCCGAAACTAAATTTAATCCTTCAGCATCCACATTTTCTAATATGCTGCTCTGCCAGTTAGAGCCTTGCGCATTAGCAGTTTTCAGGGAAACTGCCTGCATTTCCACCCGCTTCATTGAGGTTTGAACCAAGCAAGCCTGTTCAAGATTAGTCGCACAGAAAATTGATCCATCCAGCAAGCTTTTGGTAAAATTAGCACCTCTTAAATCAGCACCAATCAATTCAAGATCAGAACAATCACTATGGCTTAAATCCACGCCCTGTAAAGCTAATGGATGGTTAGGATCAAGTAATGGCTGCAAAATATCTTTTACCTGCACATATTGGTTGGTGCGCCGTGTTTTCTGCCTTTGGGCGAGTTCAGCATGAAAATGCTGATAGGCATTGATAAGGTGCTCAGGAACGGCTTGCGATGGTAAAGATTTGGCCATAATTACAATGATTTAATATAATAAAAAATAAAATTAAGATTATTTATTGTATTATGCAAGCAGGCAAAACACACACGATCATTATGTGGCTGAAGAAATCCAACCACCGCCTAGAACGCGGCTTTCTTGATAAAACACACAAGCTTGCCCTGGGGCTACCCCAAAATAGGGTTGGTGTAGATGCACAATGGCTGTGCCATCATCATTTCTGGTAACATGGGCGGGCATAGCAGGTTGTGCTGAACGCAATTTTACCATCACATCCATGGATGTTACCCCTTCGCTGCCCAGCCAATTCAGCTCGCGCAGATACACAGTGCTGCGCCCCAGAGCAGCATAAGGGCCAACCACCAAGCGATTATTGGCTTTATCCAAGGCTATGACAAATAAAGGCTCGGCGGCTGAAATGCCAAGCCCTTTACGTTGGCCCACCGTATAGCGGGTTAGCCCCAAATGTTCCCCCAATACGCGCCCATCCACATGCACAATCTCGCCTTTAGGGGCTTCCACCCCACTAATTTTGGTAACAATATCGCTATATTTACCGGTGGGTACAAAACATATATCTTGGCTATCTGGCTTTTCAGCAACGCTTAGGCCATAGCGGCTGGCCAATTCCCGCGTGGCTTGCTTATCTGGAAAGCCCCCTAAAGGAAAACATAGTTTTTCTAATTGTGGGCGGGTGGTGGTGAATAAAAAATAGCTTTGATCGCGGGCTGAATCCACGGCGCGGTGCAGTTCTGCTCCTTCGCTTCCTTCCAGCCTTTGTACATAATGGCCCGTGGCCATGGCATCCACACCCAGTTCCAGCGCGGTTTCCAGCATATCACGAAACTTTACTTTCTGGTTACAGCGCACGCAGGGTACGGGGGTTTCCCCATTGGCATAGCTATCGGCGAAATCTTCTATCACCGCTGCCCGAAAACGCTGCTCATAATCCAGCACATAATGGGTAATGCCTAGAGTTTCGCACACCCGTTTAGCATCATAAATATCTTGCCCAGCACAGCACGCCCCTTTTTTACCCACCGCCACACCATGATCGTAAAGCTGTAGGGTAATACCCACCACATCATAACCAGCTTCGGCTAATAAACCAGCCACCACAGAAGAATCAACCCCGCCAGACATGGCCACCACCAATTTAGTGTCGGCCGGTTTTTTTCCGGGGAGTAGGGGTGTGGTGAGTAGCATTCATCAACCTGAAGCGTTACGGGTAGCCGATGGTAAAATCAAGGTAAGACCGTTCAATTCTTCGGTCATAATAATCTGGCAGCCAAGGCGGGAGGTTTTGGTAAGGCCAAAAGCCAAATCCAGCATATCCTCTTCATCTTCAGTGGCATCGGGTAGCACTTCGCTCCATTCAGGATCAACCACCACATGGCAGGTTGAACAAGCCAGCGAGCCTTCACAAGCCCCTTCTAAATCAACATTATTTTTATGGGCAATCTCTAAAACCGATAAGCCAATAGGGGCTTCCACTTCACGGCGATTACCGTTTTTCTCAACAAAAATAATTTTGGCCATGTTCTTCGCTGCGTAAAAATTATAAGGATTCAGAAATTATCTACAAATTGACGCGGTTTTGAAAGCGGTCATATAAGCGCGTCCATTCTTTTACAAATTGCGGGCCATCATTTTCCACGCTATTCCAGCCAAAACTCACCCTAAGGGAAGAACGCGCCAAATCATCGGCAACACCCATGGATTGCAAGACGCTGGAGGCTTGTAATTTACCGCTAGAGCATGCCGCGCCAGAACCCACGGCTATTCCAGCTAAATCCAGCCCCATGAGCTGTTTTTGCGCTTCCCATCCTGCTATGCCAAAGCAGCTAGTATTAGCCACTCTTGGGGCATTCTGGCCAAAGATCACCAATTCAGGGCAATGCAGCAGCAGGGCTTGTTCCATGGTATCCCGCCAAGGGCGTAAGCGTGTTTGGTAGGAAGGCATATCATGCAGCGCTTCTTGTAAGGCCAAAGAAAAATAATGAATGGCCATTACATTTTCGGTGCCAGCTCTAGCGTAGCTTTCTTGCCCCCCACCTTCTAATAATGCCTTACATTCCAGCCCTTTTTCTAATAATAATGCCGCTGCGCCAGTACCACCGCCCAATTTATGGCCAGAAAGGGTAAGAGCCTGTAATTGCCACGCTGTTATATCTATAGCAATTTTGCCAGCCGCCTGCACGCAGTCACTGTGAAAAATAGCACCGTATTTTGCGGCTAGCTCTCCAATTTGTGCCATGGGTTGGATCACCCCCGTTTCATTATTTACCGCCATTACCGAGAGAAGGGCAGGGGCAGGGGCGTGTTGCAAGGCTTTTTCTAATAGCTCCAGATTCACTAAACCATTGGCCAAAAGGGGAATAATGATAGCTCCCTTTTTGCTGGCTGGTTTCACAATCGAAGGATGTTCGCCGCCGCTAATAATTAAAGAGCGATGGGCAACGCCATGCAGTAACTGATTATTGGCTTCAGTAGCGGTGGCTGTAAAAATAAGCGTTGCTTGCGGCCATAATAGCTGTTCTTTGATGCGCAGGCGGGCGGTCTCAATATATTTTCTGGCCTTTTGCCCTTCTTGGTGCATGGAAGAAGCATTAAGTGGTATATCGCCTAAGCCATGCTGCTGCAGGCTGGGTCGCATAAAACTAGTGGCATTATGATCGAGATAAACACGCTGTTTCATATGGCTTTTTGATTTTTTTTACCCAACATTAATTGCTCTTCCAGCATCAACACCCGTTCTTCTAGCATGTGCAGGCGTTGTAAGCGTTCATCGGGGCAATCCACCGTTCCATAGGCCACAAATTCTTCCTCTTCTTGGGCAGCTTTTGGGGTAACCACCCGTGCTGGCACACCAACGGCTGAACAATGGGCGGGTAAATCGGTTAATACCACAGCATTAGCACCAATGCGGGCGCCCTCGCCAATAATAACAGGGCCTAAAATTTGCGCCCCAGCCCCTACAATAACGCCATTACCCAAGGTGGGATGCCGCTTCACCCCTTTGGTGAGGCTAGTGCCACCCAAGGTTACCCCATGATAAAGGGTAACATCGTCGCCAATAATCGCCGTTTCGCCAATCACCACCCCCATGCCGTGATCGATGAATAGCCGCCGTCCCACAATGGCGGCGGGGTGAATTTCTATACCGGTCAGTAACCGTGCGAATTGCGCGATAAAGCGGGCTAAAAAATGTAATTTTCTGCGCCACAACCCCGCCGCTAAGCGATGCCACAACACCGCATGCAGCCCGGGATATAATAGGGCAACCTCTAAACGCGATGTAGCCGCTGGATCATGGCGCATAATGGCGTCAATATCCTCGCGCCAGCCTTTAATAAATTGCTTGAACATGCTTGCATTACAATCAATGATGGGGTGTTTTTACGATATAATATATAAAATCAATGCCCAATATAGCCTTATTAATGGCCGCTGGTCAATCAACCAGAATGCGCCACGAACGCACAAAACCGTATCGCTTACTGGTGGGGGAGCCAGTATTACGCGTGGCGGCGCAACAATTGCTGAAGCACGGCCATATAGATTATATTCTGCCGGTTATTCGTGCTGAAGATCTGCCGCTTTGTTTGGCAGCATTAGATGGTTTGCCCAACATATTAGCACCGGTTAATGGGGGAGCTACGCGCCAAGAATCGGTGCGGCTGGGGTTAGAAGCCTTAGCGGGGTACGATGCCCATAGCACTGTGCTTATTCATGATGTGGCGCGCCCTTTTACGCCAGCCCCCATGATAAGCAGGTTATTAACGGCCATGGAAAAAGCAGATGCTGCCCTGCCTTTTATCAACATGCCCGATACCTTGCGGCGGCTGGATGGCGATGGTAAGCGCACGATTGTGCCGCGCGAGGGGGTTGAATCGGCTCAAACCCCGCAATGTTTTCGTTTGGGGGAAATATTGGCCGCCCATCGGCAATTTGCAGCCACCAATGTTACCGATGATATTACCCTGATGGGGTTAGTGGGAAAAGATAATATCGCCTATATAGAAGGCAGTGTTTTTGCTTTCAAAATCACCAATGAAGAAGATTTATTACTCGCAGAAACTATCATGAAAAATATTGATACAGTTCCAGATATTACCCCAAGCAAAAGCCAGAAACAATTGGATATTCGTGTTGGGCATGGGGTGGATATTCACCCTTTTGCGGCGGGCAGACCCATGATATTGGGCGGGGTTAATATTCCGTGTGATATGGGGTTGGCTGGCCATTCGGATGCCGATGTATTATTACACGCCATAACCGATGCGCTGTTGGGCACTATTGGGGAAGGGGATATTGGCACGCATTTTCCGCCCAGCGATGCGCGCTGGAAAAATGCTGATAGTGAACAATTTCTGCGCCATGCTTTGAGCCTAGTGGCAGAAAAAGGTGGAAGGTTGCATCATGTGGATAGCACTATTTTGGCAGAAAAACCGAAAATTGCGCCGTATCGGGCGGCTATTCGCCAGCACATAGCAACAATGCTGGGCTTGGATATACAGCATGTGAGTGTAAAAGCCACCACCACTGAAAAATTAGGTTTTGTGGGCAGAGAAGAAGGTGTATTGGCCGAATCCACGGTTACAGTGTATTTTTATGGTAATTAGTTGACTTTTTATGTTTTTATTGCTCTAATAGGCTCTTATTTCTTTCAAGGGTGAAGAGCAGTTTATGGATAGGGTATTTTTCTTTCATGGCTATGATGTAAATCCTTCTACCCATTTGGGGTTATTGCAGAGCTTGGCAACGGATAATGATGCCTTGTTGGTGAGTTTTGCCGCGCAGCAATATCAAGGTAATAGAGAATTACCAGCTGAAAAATTGGTAGAAAAGCAGCAAGAAAACCCCCATTATTCTACACTGAAATTCAGGCATGGTCCAATTACAAGCCAATGGAATGAAACAAAGGATTATCGTTCTGATGTAAATGGCAGCGACGTTGATTCTAACCAAATTTATACAGTAGCGGCGCAGCATCAATTGCATGCCATGCAGGGCTGGATGCCAAAAATAATTCCATCGCCGCAAGATTTGGCTGCTATTTTTAATGCAGAATCATTACCCAGTCATTACGATAATAGTCTGCAGGCGGATGAAAAATTGCTGATAGTTGGCCATTCGGCTGGCGGTCATTTAATATCTGCCATGCTGGTGGAAGCTGCAAAAAAACCTGAAGAAAATAGCCATATCTGGCGTGAAAATACCACCATGGTCATATTAAGCGGCGCAAATCCAGTGGATAGGCAATCGCTGCCAGAATTTCCAACCACAAAACCCAATATTGTATTCATTCAACCCGAAAATGATGCAGTTATTCCACTGAAAAATGCCCAAGAAGCAGCGAAAATGTGGGCAGATGCAGGGTTTACGGTAAATTTTGTTGCCGGGGATTGGGGGGTGCCTAAATTGGGTAATCACGATATATCGCCTCAAGCTATTGAAGTGATGGATTGTATTATTAAAGGCAAGGGGTATGATAAGCAGAGCATTAAACCTGCCAATCAGCCCAGCAACCTTATCAAATCGTCATCATCTCATGCTTTTAGATTATGAACATATTGCCAAGCAGCTTG
>JBMOFM010000011.1:0-100892 GCA_049318825.1 Alphaproteobacteria bacterium
GCGAAGTGGTTTCTCGCTCTTTAATTACTGGTATTGCTTTCGCAAACCAGTGGCACTCCGCCACCTCTCCTTAAAAAATTACCCAATACTCAACCCAATGAAGGCGAAGTGGTTTCTCGCTCTTTAATTACTGGTATTGCTTTCGCAAACCAGTGGCATTTCACTATTCATCCCTTATTTATTAGGCAACCATACGCTTTATTTGCCATCTTTCACGAGTTTTCAGATTGCCGCATCACCCTTTGTTTTACATATTCCCCGGCAAAAATCGGGCTTCAATAAACCGCCGCAAATCCTTTTGAATTGCCTCGATTGAACGCTCAGCATTAATGGTCACCATCCGCTGCGGGTTTTCTTGCACCAACGCATCAAAGCAATCACGAATGCACAAATGCACATCCAGCAACATGTTTTCATAATGGTGAATTTCTTCCGCATCGCGGCCTCTGGTGCGCGCTAAGCCAACCAAAGGCGCAATATCCAACACAAAGGTAAGGTCGGGCACCGCTTCTTCTGGCAATACCAAATTAGAAATTTGGCGGATAAAGGCTGGGTTTATACCCATGGCTGCCCCTTGATACGCCATGGTTGAATCCTGAAAGCGATCACACAACACCCACAAACCCTGCTGTAAAGCCGGCTCTATTAAAGTGATGAAATGATGTCGCCGCGCTGCCAGTAATAATAATAATTCGCCCACCGCATCGGTTCTGGTATCTGTATCTTCTTTTAATAGCAGATACCGTATTTTTTCTCCCAATACCGTGCCCCCCGGTTCGCGGGTAGCAATAAATGGAATGGCCATATTCTCCAACCAGCGCCCAAGTAAGCGCAGCTGGGTAGATTTCCCCGCCCCTTCACCACCTTCCAAGGTAACAAAACGCCCCCTTTTGGCACTTTTCATCATTTTTTCTTGCATCAGAAATAGTATTTTCTATAATTTTTATGTTGGATTTTATATCCAAAAAAGGCTATTATAACGACTGTAACAGTAAAGGCAATTATTGAGCTACACTGAATGCAAAATTTATGAGGCCTGCTTTTGACGTGTGTTACCTATTTTAATAGTGAAATTAAATCATGAGAAAACCAGTTATCGGAATACCATGCTGCTATGGTCAAGGAAGAGTTTTCCCTTCTCACATGGTGGCTGGCAAATATGTGCGTGTTGTACGCGAAGCTCTGGACGCCATTCCCCTTCTTATCCCTGCTACCGGCCATCAAGATGATGTGGAACAACTGGCCGACCGCATTGATGGCCTATTGGTACCCGGCAGCCCTTCCATGATTTTGCCCCGTTACTATGAAGGCCCCGATAGTGAACCGGGCACCGAGCATGACCCCGCCCGCGATGCCACCACCCTACCCCTATTGCGCGAAATGATAAAACGCGGTCTGCCATTTCTGGCTATCTGCCGCGGCCTACAAGAAGTAAACGTGGCCATGGGTGGAAGTTTGCATCAGAAGTTACATCATCTTCCGGGCAGAATGGATCACCGCGCTCCCAATAATCAACCGGTGGATGTACAATATGCTGATCGCCACCACATCACCCCAGTAGCGGGTGGTTATTTAGCCAGCATTCTTGGGCATAATGAGAGGCAATTTGTTAATTCTGCCCATGTGCAAGGGGTGGATAGGGTAGGCAAAGGCTTAGTGGTAGAAGCCTATGCTGAAGATGGCACCATAGAAGCCATCAGTGTTGCTAATGCCAGCAAATTTTCCATGGGGGTACAATGGCATCCTGAACATCGCTTCAATGAACACCCCGCTTCTATTGCTATTTTCAAGGCCTTAAAAGATTCATTGCACAACAAATAGATAAATTTATAATTAATTATTTATTGCATTTTCTAAATAATGGTTATATCATGAATGATAATCATTATTTGGGGGATTGCATGGGTTATCTTTGTAAAAAATTTTCTCAAGCAGTAGGAAACTTATGGAACAACTTGTGGTTTCACGAAACAACCGCCACGGATGTAACGCGCGAAACTCAGCGCGCAGCAAAACAGCAAAAAAGCCTTGATGGTTCTGACTTAAAAAATCTTAATTTATCAGGGGCTTTGATTGATGGCTTAGCCCATGACCACCTATTATCCATGAAAAAATCTGACTTTAGTGGCAGCAATCTTTCTGGTGCCCGCTTTAGTTTTGTGGATTTAAGCGAGGCTGATTTTACGGGGGCTGATTTATCCAAGACCACCTTTGTTGGCTGCAACCTCAGTAAAGCTAATATGGAACAAGCGATGTTGGCTGGCGCCCGTTTTTCCGATTGCGATATCAGCGAGGCAACAATGAAAGGGGCCAATTTAAGCGGTGCCCGTTTATTTGGTTGTGCCCTGAGCAACAGTAATATGAGTGAAACAATACAAGAAAATTTAGAAGTTTCCAGCTGCTGGGGCAATAAAAACACCCAGATTAAACCATCTCAGAAAATCAAAAGTTTATGCGTATAATCTTTTTTACTCTGCCGCCAACAAGCGAGGTAATGGCTGATATTTTGGTGCCGGCAATGGTAGCTGCACGCCTTGCCAGCCTGCCATTTGGGTCAATAATTCGGTAATATTTTCCTGCAGCGTTGAAAAACCGCTGGTTTTCTTCATGGCATCTCTATCCCAATATAAATGCTTACCAATTTCTAACTGAATAGAATGAATATTGGCGAGGGGCCTGCCGTAACGGCGCAAAATTTCTACCCCCTTATAGGGGTAATTAATCGCCACCTTATAGCCTAACCCTCTTAATATATCGGCCATGGCTTGGGTATAATGGCCAGCACTGCTGCTGCCATCACGATCTCCCAACACCATATCTGGCCAATCTTTGCTGCCACTAGGCCTTGGCATGGAATGGATATTGATGTGCCAAAGCTGGCCAAATTGGCTATATAGCTGCTCCACATGATATTGCAGGGCTTGATGATAGGGCAAATAATAATAATTAATGCGATGGCTAATATCGGTTTCAGATAATTTATGAGGGTATAAATCCACCCCTGGGGTTAGCCAACGGCGAATAAGCCCCGCCCCTGCTTTCCCTTTTTCACTTAATATGGCCGTGGGGGCTAATTTTTCTTTAGCCGCACCATCCAACATTTGTAAATCAATATCATTCACACAACGGTTGACATCGATATAAGTGCGTGGAAATTCGGCGGCAATTAATGTAGCCCCCACCGTGGGTGCATAACGCGCCAGCTCATCCACCCAATTATCTTCTGCATCAACCAAAGCGGCAAAATTGCAGCGCGGTACAAAATCGGCGGGGTAATTACGGCCACTATGGGGGCTATCAATCAGCAATGGCTTGGTGTGATGCGGCTTATAAACAGAAACAGCCGCAGCATGGTGGGGTGGCTGATACTTGCCATAAAATGCCATTCTTCCTCTCAAAAAACTGGACAATCAATTCTCAATGTAAGATTATGATGCCACTTCATAAGTAAAATCATTGTTACCGTTGAAATTATTATCACCTCAAAATATTTTTTATTCTTAAGGGCAGGCAAATATTATGCAGGATATTCTCCATCTTGATCTGAGTAGCGGTCGTGTTTCCATTCGGTTATTCGCCGATAAAGCACCGCAACATGTGGCTCGCATTAAAGAGCTAGCAACCCAAGGTTTTTACAATGGCGTGGTTTTCCACCGCGTGATTGAAGGCTTTATGGCACAAACAGGCGACCCCACGGGCACGGGCATGGGTGGTTCGGGTAAAAAATTGAAATCCGAATTTAATGATTTACCGCATGAGCGTGGTACCGTATCCATGGCACGGGCTAACGACCCCCACAGTGCAGACAGCCAATTTTTTATCTGTTTTGCCCCTGCCCGTTTCCTTGATGGCCAATATACGGCTTTTGGTCAAGTGATTGAAGGCATGGAACATGTGGATAACATCAAAAAAGGCGATCAACGCAATAATGGGCAGGTCTCTAATCCCGATAAAATTCTTAAAGCCTATTGTGGAGAAGCAGCATAATTTTGTGCTGTTACTCGTTGATGCTTAATCTTCCATTTATTTAAGGAATAACGCCCATGTTAAAAAAATTAATGCGCGGTTTATGTTTAGCTGTGGCTTTATTGACGGCAGGTAGCGTAGCGCAAGCTACCACCGGCCCTAAAGTAAAACTCACCCTTGCTAGCGGCGATGTGATTATTCAACTGCGCCCAGATCTTGCACCCAACACGGTAAAGCGTTTTACCGAACTGGCTGCTAAGGGTTTTTATAATGGCATCGTTTTCCACCGTGTGATTGATGGCTTTATGGCACAAACAGGCGACCCCACGGGCACGGGCATGGGCGGTTCTGGCCAAAAATTAAAAGCTGAGTTTTCGGCTGAAAAACATGTGCGTGGTACATTATCCATGGCGCGGGCCGCTGATCCAGACAGTGCGGATAGCCAGTTTTTCATCTGCTTTGCCCCTGCTTCTTTCCTAGATGGCAAATACACCGTGTTTGGTCAGGTAGTAGAAGGCATGGAGCATGTGGATAACATTAAAAAAGGTGATTCCAATGATAATGGCAAGGTAGAAAACCCTGATAAAATCATCAGCTTAACAATATTGCCCTAATTATTGTAAGAAACCACAACAGAACGCGCCTATTATTTAGGCGCGTTTTTTTATGTTCACTCTTGCTATTTTACGCAAAAGACTTCTTCTTAAAAAGCGTTTTTCTCTAAAAATCAGGTGAAGATTAACCTTTTCTCTGCCATGATGAGCAAATGGTTGATCACTAGGTACATCGATGCTTGAACAGGAAATTGTGGAACAAGTAATAGAAAATGCAGCATGTAACAGGGATGCCATGGATAACATCATGGATGAATCTATTCACACCCTGCCCATCATTCATCAGGAAAACAGCCCCTTATTTTGCCGTGAACTCAGCTGGATTTCCTTTAATGATCGGGTATTACAAGAAGCAGCTAACCCCAATAATCCATTATTAGAGCGGGTACGCTTTGTGGCCATTGCCTCCAGCAATCTGGATGAGTTTTACATGATTCGCTTGGCCAGCGTGCGGGCAAGCGTGAAAACTGGCATTGCCAAAATGCAAGCCGATGGCCTCACCCCACGCCAGAAGCTGGATGCTATTAACAGCTCAGCGGCACGGCAATTGGGCGATATTCGTGAACATTGGGATAGGCTGCTACCTTTACTAGCTGAAGCTGGCATCAGCTTTGTGGGTGCGGATGCGCTGAGTGTTGACGATAGAATAATGTTAGAAGAAAAATTCTGGAAAGAAATTTTCCCGTTACTCACCCCCTTAGCCATTGGCCCCATGCACGGCTTTCCCTTTATTCCTAATAAAGGCCTATGCCTTGTGCTGGAAATGAAAAACCTAACCGATAACCGTGAATTTGTGGCCTTATTATTATTGCCGCCACGCATTGCCCGTTTCCACCGCTTATCGGGAGAGGTGGGTAAGGGCGATGAGGTACGGCTGTTGGTATTAGAAGAATATATACAATTATTTTTGCATCATTTATTTCCCAACAGCATCTTACTGAGCAAGGGGTGCTTTCGCGTTCTGCGGGATGGTGATTTGAATGTGGATGAGTTAGACCCCGATGAAGATACCAGTGAACTTTTATCCAGCCTTGAACTGGCCTTAAAAAGGCGGCAGCGCAAACCAGTGGTACGCCTCACCATTGATGACCATATCTCCCCCAAAATGGCAGAATATTTGAGCGCTGCCTTAAAAGTAAGCCATGAGGATATACACCGCCTTCATGGCCTATTGGGGTTGGGAGATTTAGCTGAATTAATGCGGGAAGGCCGGCATGGGCTGCGTTTTCCAGCCATGGCGGTGCGCTACCCTGAACGGGTGAAAGAATTTGGCGGCGATTGTTTGGCCGCCATTCGCTATAAGGACATGCTCATCCATCACCCTTATGAAAGCTTTGATGTGGTGGTAGAATTTTTACGCCAAGCCGCCCGCGATCCCAATGTATTGGCCATTAAGCAAACCCTCTACCGTACCTCGGCCGATTCTCCTATTGCCCAAGCGTTAATTGAAGCCGCCGAAAATGGTAAAGCCGTCACCGCATTGGTAGAATTAAAAGCCCGTTTTGATGAAGAAGCCAATTTGCGCTGGGCCAGAGATTTAGAACGCGCCGGCGCACAGGTAGTGTTTGGTTTTACCTCTTATAAAACCCATGCTAAAATTTCCATGGTGATCCGCAAAGAAGGTAATATTTTGCGCAGCTATGCCCATTTTGGTACGGGCAATTACCACCCTATTACCGCTAAATATTATACCGATTTAAGCTTTTTTACAGCCAATCATCTATTATGTGAGGATGTGGCCAAAATATTTAATTATCTGACCGCCGATATAGCCCCCACCACCTTAAAGAAACTGGTGGTGGCCCCTCTTGGCCTGCGTCAGCTTTTAATAGAAAAAATTGAACTGGAAATAGCCAATGCCTTGGCGGGTAAGCCCGCACAAATATGGGCAAAAATGAATTCATTGGCCGATGAAGAAATCATTCAGGCTTTATACCGTGCCTCACAAGCGGGGGTGAGCATTGATTTGGTGGTGCGGGGTACTTGTGCTTTACGCCCCGGCATTATCGGCCTTTCTGAAAATATACGGGTTAAAAGCTTAATTGGCCGTTTTTTAGAACATGCCCGCATTGTGTGTTTTGCCAATGGTGCCAACTTACCATCGCGCCAAGCGTTGGTGTATTTATCGTCAGCCGATTGGATGGCACGCAATTTCGACCGACGCGTAGAAACACTAGTGCCCATAGAAAATCCAACGGTTCATGAACAGATCCTTGACCAAATCATGATGGCCAACCTAAAAGATATAGCACAAAGTTGGTTTTTACACCCTAATGGCCAATGGAGTAAAACACCCACCGCATCGCTAGATCATCCCCAACAACAACATAACACCCAACAAGCACAACCCACCCCAAAAAACCCAGCAATTTTTTCAGCCCATGGCTATTTTATGAACAACCCCAGCCTATCTGGTAGAGGAAAAGCCTTAGAAACAACCCACCCACCCGTTCTTTCTTCCGATTCTTTCAGCAGTTTTGCGATATAGTTAGGCATATTTTTTATGATTGGCCAACATCAGTTTTTTTCTTCCACATCCCCCATGCTTGAACACCACCCGCAGCGCCAACAAGTAGCGGTGATTGATATAGGCTCTAATGCCCTGAGGCTGGTGGTTTTTCACCATCAACGGCGCATGGGGCTGCCCTTGATTTATGAAAGGCTGGCCTGTGGTTTAGGGCGCAATTTAGCCACCACGGGAAAATTACACCCAGACGGTGTTCATGAAGCCCTTGGCTGTTTGAAACGCTTTTCTTTATTATTGAAAGATTTTCATCATGTAGAAGTGGTGGGCACGGCTGCCCTGCGCGAGGCCAGCGATGGCCAAGATTTTATTGACAAAGTAAAAGCTGATACTGGCTTAGTGATTACGGTTATTTCTGGAGAAGAAGAAAGCCGCCTTGGCGCGTTAGGGGTGGCCATGTCGCTGCCGCCCGCTGCTAATAATGAGCCCGCTTTTGGCCTAATGGGGGATATGGGTGGGGGCAGCCTTGAGCTGGCTTCGGCCAATGCTGAACACACCATTACCCTACCCTTGGGTGCATTGCGGCTATTACCACTATCCATCACCGAGGCAACCCGCACCGTAACCGCTGCCTTGCATCATCTATCGCCCGATTTGGTGGAAGATGCCAACAACAGGATTTTTGCCTGCGTGGGCGGCGCGTGGCGGGCATTAGCCAGAATTCATATTGCTGAACAGCAATATCCCCTACCCGTGGTGGATCAATACACCATGAATATTGATGATGCCTTGGATTTTACCGCCAAGCTGGCGCGCAGCACCCCTAATGCCTGCGCTCAGATTGGTAATATATCTAAAAAACGGGCCGAAGTCATTCCCATGGCGGCCATGGTGTTGCATGAATTATTAGACTATTTACAGCCCTCTTCTCTTATTTTTTCGGCGGCTGGCCTGCGCGAAGGGGTTTTGTTCGATCAACTGCCCCATGAGGAACGCCAACACGACCCCCTATTACTCACCGCCAGCGAATGTTGGAAAAACTACCCCCCCGTGGGCGATTTACCCGCCTTGCAACAATTTGTGAACACCATGATGCAATTGGGAGAAGGGGAGTTTTCTCAACGTTTATGCAATGCAAGCTGTGGTTTTGCCACCATGGCACGCGGCACCCACCCCGATCATCGGGGCAAGGATTTATTCAACCGTGTGCTGTACGGCAATTATCTTGGCGCCAGCCACAGCGATAGAGTATGGATAGCCATTGCTTTAGCGCATTATTATGAGGATGTGCCCAGCGATTTGCTGAAAAAATTTATCCCACTGATGAGCTCTATTCAATATCAACAGGCACGCTTATGTGGTTTATCCTTACAATTGGCTGATGCGATTGATGAGTTTTTTTCCAGCAATTTGCGTTATATTTCCATGAGCCGCCAAGGCAATGGCTTTAGCCTGAAAACCAGTGCCGAGGGCGACGGCCTGATTAATGAAGCCGTGACCAAAAAATTAGAACAGTGGGAAAAAATATTGGGTTGATTAAAGGTTGCCGTTGCAACCTTTATAGCCAATAGATATGTATCATTTTGATTTGAATTGGTTATAGTGTTTATGCTATGCAAGTAAGGCTTAGTAGCCATAAACACTGATTTTTTCCATGAAAAAGCTTCTCACTTTTTGTTCTTTTATCGCTTTTGTGCCCGTTGCCATGCCTTCTATGGCCATAGCCCAGCCCGTGTATGATGATTATGGCGCGCAAAATAATGGCCAGTTGATGAACCGCATTCTGCAGCTGGAAAATCAGCTTCAAACCCTTAATCAACAGGTTTTTCGGGGTAATGCCCCGCCACCCGCCTATGCTGTGCCTTCCAATAATGGGGGTAATAATTCTGGTGGCAGCAAAATAGCAGCCGATCAAGAAGTGCGGCTTGGCCAATTAGAAGATCAGTTGCGCCGCCTGAATGGCACCATTGAACAATTGCAGTTCCAGCAAACCCAAATTAACCAGCAAATACAAAAAATGGCATCGGATAATGAGGTGCGTTTTTCTGCCTTAGAAAAAGCCGCCCAACCACCTGCCCAACCTCAGCCAGCCCCAGCTGTAACCCCGCCCCCTGCAACGCCAGCCCCATCGCCAGCACCCACAGGGCAAACACCCCCACCAGCACCTTCTAACACGGCCCCTGCGGCCAGTAATTTACCAGATGGCTCGGCCAATCAACTCTATCAACAAGCCTATGGGCAGATGAATAATCAGCAATATGATGCAGCCAGCAATAATTTTCACGAATTTTTAAAAAAATACCCTAAGCATGAGCTAGCAGCCAACACCCGCTTTTGGCTAGCAGATATTGAGTTCAGTAAGGGCAATTATCAGCAGGCCGCCATTTCTTTTGCTGAAAATTACCAGAAATACCCCAAAGGCTCCAAAGCCCCCGATAGTTTATTGAAACTCTCGCTATCTTTGGAAAAATTGGGCAAAAACAGCGATTCTTGCCTTACCTTAAAAGAATTGGCACAAAAATTTCCTAAAGCGGGAGAAAATATTACCCGCAGCGCAGCACAACAAAAAACACGGCTTGGCTGTTCGTGAACCCAGAAGCCATTAGTGCGGCTGAATTTGCACGGTTGATGCAGCAATTCGCACCATTTGAAACCGCTCCCTATCTGGGGGTTGCTGTTTCTGGCGGGGCGGATAGCATGGCTTTATTATGGCTGGCTACCCATTGGGCCAAGGCCAGAGGCGGCACCGTACTGGCCTTGCATGTGGATCATGGCTTGCGCCCAGCCAGCTGCCAAGAATATCTAGTGCCACAACAACTGGCCAATTCTTTAGGCATTCGCCTGTTGCGCCTATGCTGGGAAGGGAAAAAACCACAAACTGGCCTGCAAGAAAAAGCGCGTAAACAGCGTTATTTATTACTACGAAAAGCATGCAGGGATGAGGGGGTGTTGCATCTACTCACCGCCCATCATGCTGGCGATCAGGCGGAAACTATTCATTTACGGCAAGCATCGGGCAGTGGTGATTGGGGGCTGGCCGGCATGAGCACTATGCGCCATTGGCCTGAATGTCGGCTATTACGCCCCTTATTAGCGGCTTCAAAAACCAGCCTACAGCTTTTATGCCGCCAAGAAGAAATTACATGGTTAGAAGATCCATCTAACCATAATCCCCGCTTTGCCAGAGCCAGATTGAGAGCCGAATTAAGCGCTACCCCTTCCCCTCCCCCGCCCATGCTTGCTGATGCGAGACGGATAGCGGAAGAAAAAAAGCTGTTTGCGCTCATGGCCAGCATGGTTCAACTGTCGCCCTATGGTTATGCCGCCATTCAGGCACAGCATTTCGCTAGCCTTGATGATTCTTCAAGGATTTTATTATTACAGGCCATTATTCGATTGGTTTCAGGCCAGCCCTATGCGCCTTCACAAAAACAATTACAGAAAATAAAGCTGGGCGCAAATATAGCCGGCACATGGCTAAAAAAGCACCGCGATTCTTTATTATTGTGCCGTGAAGCCCCCAGAAAAGATAAGCAACACCAGCCACTTATTCTATCCCACCCCACGGCAATGGCCTATTGGGATCAGCGGTTTCAACTGCGCTTTCATCTTCATAGCGATTCTTACCCCTTAAGTATTTCCCCCCTCTCGCAGCTAACATGGGATAAGGAAACCCGCAAAAAATTTGCAACCCACCCCCTGTTCGATTTGCCACGCTTTTTATGGCATGGGCTACCCGCTGCTATTGATGCTCATGGCACGGTTATTCTGCCTCATATTGGCCACAGTAATGGCTTATTTACAGGCATAGAGGGATTTGCGGCGTTTTTTCAGCCAGCAGAGCCTCTTGCTTTATCTTCTTTTGCTATTGTTTAAGACAAAATAGTCATTATCTAATAGTAGAGAACAAAGATTTTTTTTGATTGGAAAGAGCCAATAGATGAACAATATGGGAAAAAACTTGGCCGTTTGGGTGGTGATCGCTCTGGCGCTGATGATGTTTTTTAACATGATGCAGCAGGGCACATCGGTAAGCGGTACTGGAGCACTGGCTTTAAGCGATTTATTGCATGATGCCCGCGATGGAAAAGTAGAATCGGTGGATGTAAGGGGTAAATATTTAATCAGCGAATATGCTGATGGTAAGAATTTTTCCACCCTGATGCCCGAATCAGGCGATGTGGTATCGCGCTTAATTGATAGCAATGTGCGGGTAAGCGTAGTGCCTGAAGATAGCACCATGCCCACCCTGTTCAGTGTGTTATTAAACTGGTTTCCGATGCTGTTACTGGTTGGTGTATGGGTATTTTTTATGCGCCAGATGCAATCGGGCAGTGGCAAGGCCATGGGTTTTGGTAAAAGCCGCGCCCGCTTACTGAATGAAAAATCTGGCCGCGTTACCTTTGAGGATGTAGCGGGTATTGAAGAGGCAAAACAGGAATTAGAGGAAATTGTGGATTTTCTTAAAGATCCACAAAAATATCAACGCTTGGGTGGCCGTATCCCGCGCGGCGTTCTGTTGGTTGGTTCTCCAGGTACGGGTAAAACCTTATTGGCCAGAGCCATTGCTGGTGAAGCCAATGTACCATTTTTCTCGATTTCTGGTTCAGATTTTGTGGAAATGTTTGTGGGCGTGGGCGCCAGCCGCGTGCGTGATATGTTTGAGCAGGGCAAAAAAAATTCCCCTTGTATCATTTTTATTGATGAGATTGATGCCGTGGGTCGGCATCGTGGGGCTGGCCTTGGTGGCGGCAATGATGAGCGGGAACAAACGCTCAATCAGCTATTGGTGGAGATGGATGGTTTTGAACCCAATGAAGCCATTATTATCATCGCTGCAACCAACCGCCCCGATGTATTAGATCCCGCTTTATTGCGCCCCGGTCGCTTTGATCGGCAGGTGGTAGTACCTAACCCCGATATTGCTGGACGGGAAAAAATTCTGAAAGTACATATGCGCAAAGTGCCCCTAGGCAGTGATGTGGATGCCCGCATTATTGCCCGTGGCACCCCCGGTTTTTCTGGCGCGGATTTGGCCAATATTGTGAATGAAGCCGCCCTTATTGCCGCTAGATTAGGGAAAAAACTGGTGGCCATGGTGGATTTTGAAGCCGCTAAAGATAAGGTAATGATGGGCTCTGAACGCCGCTCGATGGTGATGCGCGATGAGGAAAAACGCTTAACCGCCTATCATGAAGCTGGCCATGCGATTGTGGGTATGTTAACCCCCAACCACGACCCGTTGCATAAAGTGACCATCATTCCCCGTGGCCGTGCCTTGGGCTTGGCTAAATATTTGCCTGAATATGATAAATACAGCTACAGCCTTTCTTACTGTAAAAGCCTATTGGCCATGATGTTTGGCGGTAGGGTTGCAGAACAGCTGATTTTTGGCGAAGAAAATGTGACCTCTGGTGCTTCCAGCGATATTCAACAGGCCACCAATTTGGCACGCTCGATGGTAACCAGCTGGGGCATGAGTGAAAAACTGGGCAGGGTGCGTTATGCCCCCAATGAAACAGAAGTGTTTTTGGGGCACAGTATTGGTCAGGTAAAAAACACCTCGGAAGATACCGCCAGACGGATTGATGAAGAGGTACAAACACTGATTGATACGGCTGAAAATGCAGCGCGTACCTTTTTAACTGAAAATCTTGATACACTGCACGCCGTGGCGGGAGCTTTATTGGAATATGAAACCCTAACAGGCGATGAAGTAAAAGCCTTAATGCGTGGTGAAGCCATTAACCGCGATGAAAACACCCCCACCTCTTCTGTGGATAAACCACCAGCGGGTGGTGCGGGCAAGCGTGGTTCTTTTACAACCACCATCGGTGGCGGTGAACCGGAACCATTGCCTAGCTAAGGGTTAAAACTGATCATAGAATAGCCATTTATTATGGGTTTTGTAGCCGATTATACCGTTTGGTATAAAGCCAAGCTTACATAAAATGAGCTTGGCTTTATATATCATTTCACTCACGCACCCATAAGGGTGCGAGGTCGCAGTCGCACCCTTTATAGTTAAGCTCACATAAAATGAGCTTAACTATATGATGGTTCCATTCTCATATAAATGGCTATTTTTCTAGCATTATTGAGATTTTTGCGCTATTATCCCGCGTGATATATATAATAAAAGTGATAGCATAATGTCTGGTTTATTTGGCACTGATGGCGTGAGAGGCACCGCCAATATTTACCCCATGACCGCAGAAACAGTGTTGCGTTTGGCCATGGCCAGTGCTGCCGTCATGCGGCGGGGCGATCACCTGCACCGCGTATTAATTGGTAAGGATACACGCCTTTCTGGCTATATGTTAGAGCAAGCCTTAACCGCTGGTTTTCTTTCCACGGGGATGGATGTGATTTTGGTGGGGCCTGTGCCCACGCCGGCCATTGCCATTCTTACCCGTGCTTTGCGCTGCGATTTGGGGGTCATGGTATCGGCCTCGCATAACCCTTATCAAGATAATGGCATTAAATTATTTGGGCCAGATGGTTATAAAATCTCGCATCAGGCAGAAACCGCTATTGAAACCATGGTGCTAGCCAATGAGCCGATGCGGTTAGCGCCATCGGATAATCTGGGCAAAGCCAGCCGCTTGGATGATGCCAAAGGGCGTTATATTGAGGTGGTAAAAAGCAGTTTTCCCAAGGGCATGACGCTGGATGGCTTAAAAATAGTATTGGATTGTGCCAATGGTGCCGCGTGGCGGGTAGCACCACAGGTGTTGTGGGAATTGGGGGCAGATGTTGTGCGCATTAATGCCGAACCCAATGGTAAAAACATTAATGATTGTTGCGGGGCCACCGCGCCACAATCCATGCAAGCCGCTGTTATTCAACATCAGGCACATTTGGGCATTTCCTTAGATGGGGATGCTGACCGCATCATCATGGCGGATGAAAAAGGCATGGTAATTGATGGCGATCAAATCATGGGGTTGATTGCTTCTTTCTGGCATCAGAAAGGCAAATTACGTGGCGGCGGTATTGCGGCCACGGTGATGTCGAATATGGGTTTGGAACAATTTATCCAGCAACAAGGGCTGGATTTTGACCGCACCGCCGTGGGCGATAGGCATGTGGTAGAACGCATGCGCTATAAAGGGTATAATTTGGGCGGTGAGCAATCTGGCCATATTGTGCTGGATGATTATACCACCACGGGCGATGGTATTATTGCCGCCTTACAGGTTATGGCAGTGATTCAACAACGCGGGGTAGCGGCTAGTGAAATATGTAGGGTTTTCACCCCTTTCCCGCAGATTATGCGCAATTATCGCATTCAATCGGCCGGTTTTTTAGAAAAGCCTGCCATACAGGCTGTTATTCGTGACGCTGAACAGCAATTGCATGGGCGCGGCCGTTTATTGGTGCGCAAATCTGGCACTGAACCTTTAATTCGTGTAATGGCTGAAGCCGATGATGAAATATTCATCAATCAATTATTGGATAATATCAGCGAGGTGATTAATGCCCACCTATCGCCCGATTATTCACTAGAGCTTCCTTTAGCGCAAGCTGTATAAATGGGAAGTTTACCCACCACCATGGCGCGGATTTTGGTTATTGCTGGCTCGGATTCCAGTGGCGGTGCAGGCATTCAGGGCGATATAAAAACCATTCACGCCATGGGGGGCTATGCGGCCACAGCCATTACAGCGCTCACCGCGCAAAATAGCTTAGGGGTGCAGGCTGTTTTGCCCGTACCCGCAGATTTTTTGCGGCAACAAATACGCGCGGTGGTGGATGATATAGGGGTGGATGCCATCAAAACCGGCATGTTGCATAATGCTGAATTGGTGCAAGTGGTGGCTGAAGAAATAGAACGCGCCCAAAAAATTCACCATTGCTCTGTGGTAATTGACCCCGTACTGGTTTCAGGCACGGGGCGGTTATTATTGGAAATTGACGCGATTGATATAATGAAAACACAGCTTTTCCCGTTGGCTGATCTCATCACGCCGAATATTCCTGAAGCCCTTAGCTTAACAAACTTACCAGCAAGCAACAGCCCCTACCAATTATTGGCTCCACTTCAGCAACTTAAGCCAAGGGCGGTGCTATTAAAAGGGGGGCATGCGGCTATACAAGAAATAATGCCAAAAATAATAGTGGATTATTTACAAGAACCTCATCAACTGGCTTTATTCACCCACCCTTATCAATATTTTCCGCATAATCATGGCACCGGCTGTGCTTTGGCGTCGGCCATTGCTGTGGGGTTAGCGCAGGGTTTACCCTGCTATAGTGCCTGTTTTGCAGCCATAAACTGGCTACAATATGCGCTAAAAACGGCGCCTGCTTTGGGTAAAGGCAATGGCCCGATTAATCACGCGGCTGTTAGATAGTAAAGAAGAGCCCTCCTTCAATAACATGCTGTATTTCAAAATATTGCAATGCACAAACACTATGTTGCACCGCAGCTATATTTGTGCGTTGCACCTATTTACTTAATACAAACGTGCTATTACTTTTTTTGCCAAGAAATTATTTGATTTTTTTATTTTTTATTGCAAATAATGTTTGTGCTTTACTACTTCTTTGTTTGTTAAAGGAGAATTTATGACTGCTGCTATCCAAAATTACACAAAAGAAACAGATTTTATTCAAACACCTGCTACCCTTGCAGCAGAATATTTGGATCGCTTACAGGATTTTTCTAAAATTCCTGCGCTTATTGTGGAAGATAGACAGCAACAGACTATTGCTATTAACCCTAAAAACACCCTTGAACTGTTGAAGGGGAAATATGCCATCATTAAAGCCCCCAAAAAGGGCGAGGCTTCGGTTAATATTGGCATGGATCTGGGGGATCTTAACCAAGGATATGGCACTGATTTTGGTTCATTGGTTTTGTTACTGCGCGATACAGCAACGAACGACACCTTAATCTGGAACGTGGCTAAAGAAAATAAATTGAATAATCAAACCCTTAACCAAATGGCCGAAGCCCTTTGCGGGGAAACGGGCAGCTCAGGTAATTTGGCAGTGAGTGTGATCTCGCACCCTTGTAATGAGTATTTATCGCATCTTGAAAGCTTGCATACAGCCTTGAGCAACACCACCTCTTTTCCTTCTTTATCCGTGCACATGGTTAATGAGCGCGCGCTACCAGAACCCAATACACTGGTATTAGAATTATCCAATAGCCCTGCTATTGGGATCAGCCGCGCTATCGAGCCTACCCGTTTTAGCTTTGACCCCAAGGGGGATATGTCTTATTCCACCTATCAACCCCAAGAAGAAGCCATTTTACGGGTGGATACTAGAAAAGAACCTTTATTTACGGTGGGCTTTGATAATTATGGTTATGACAATGATACAAAGCCATTATTGCACCCTTACCGTAAGGAAACATCTTATGCGTTTAATCAAGCCGCCAAAGCTGATATAACACCGAGAATTGTAGAAATTGCGCCTGAAAAGCCCCTGCCTATTTCTTTGATGCCGGGGCCGATGATTGTAAGAACCCTAAGACCTAAGATTTGAGCTTTAAGCCTGTTTTTTTAACAACGCGGCAATAGATCTACCGGCTGGCTGCCCTTTTGGGGTGGCCAGTTTTTGCATGGCATAAATAAAACCTTGTTGTTGCGCCGCAATCATTGGCTGATGATGCAATAATTCTTGCATCTGTTGGGCTATATTCTCAGCACCGGCCTTTTCTTGCAATAATTCTGGCACCAACTCTTGCTGCATAATGATATTAATCAAATTCACATAAGGGGTTTTCAGTAACCGCTTAGCCAGCCATGCTGAAACAGGCTGCACCTTATAGGCCACCAAATGGGGCACGCCGCAAGCAGCCAACTCTAAGGTTACGGTGCCAGAAGCCGCCATGGCCGCCCGCGCCCCATTAAAAACTCGTTTCTTTTCATCGGCATCAATGATGAGTTGATAGGATAAGCCAGCAAAAGCCTCAGCAATGATGGGCTGTAAATGCGAAAAGGTCGGTATAATAATCGGTGGTAAATCAATGGCTTGCTGTTGTAATAAACGTAAAGAATCGGCAAATATCGGGGCCAGCCTTTTTACTTCCCCCACCCGACTACCGGGTAATATTAACAGCGGTGCATCGGGCAGAATTGGTACAAAATTTTCAATGACCCGCCCCGAAGGATGGCCAATAAAAACCGCCGGTAAATGATAGGGCTCAAAATAAGGCGGCTCAAAAGGTAATAAACATAAAAGCAAATCAAGATAAGCGGCAATTTTTTTAGCACGCCCCGCCCGCCATGCCCATACGCTAGGGGCCACCACATGCACGGTTTTTATGCCCAAGCGATGCAATTTTTTAGCAAGGCGCAAGCCAAAATCAGGCGAATCGATGGTAATTAATATATCGGGCTGCCATTCTAAAGCATATAAAGCCAGAAAACGTAAATGACCAATCAGTTTAGGTAAACGCGGTAGCACCTCAGCCAACCCCATTACCGCTAAATCAGTAAAAGGCACTAAGGGCTGCAAACCAGCCGCTTGCATGGCCTCTCCCCCCACCCCTTTTACCTCAAGGGCTGGCAGAAATTGCTGCAATTCGGCCAATAAATGCGCCCCTAATATATCACCCGATGGCTCACCCGCAATCATCATCACGCGGTAAGGCCGCATGGCCACGGCTTTATTCTCCAGCATCTGCCCTCACTACCCCTTGCATAAATACAGCATGAGTATTAGCCAATTCTACCATGGCCGGTAAATCCATGGCCATCACGCCATTAGCTTCTACCGCTAGCCCCACAAAACCCGCTTCTATTAATGATTGCATGGTGGTTTTTCCAACCACTGGCCTATCTAAGCGCACATCTTGCTGTGGCTTTACCATTTTTACCAATACCGGCCCTTGGCCAGAGCGTTTTAATAACCCTGCCCGCGCAATCAAACTATCGGTGCCTTCTATGGCCTCTACCGCCAACACCATGCCCTGCTGCACAGCAACGGCCTGCCCCACATCCAACCGGCCCAATTCTTGGGCTATACGCACGCCTAAGGCAATATCTTGTACCGCTTGTTGATTGGGGTGAATATTGCTTAATACCCCTACCGGTATTAGGGGCAGCTCATCCAACCATAATTCAGGGGCTTGTAAAATAAAACCCTCGCGCTGCAATTCCTCGGCAATTAAACGCAGCAAACCATCATCCCCCAACCCATGCATGGCCGCACGCGATAATAAACGGGCCGCCCGCCAATCTGGCCGTATATCTGCCAGAGATGGGCGGCTAACGCCCCCCGCTAATACCACATGGCTAACACCAGCCTGCCGAAAAGCCTGTACCAGCTTTTCTGCTTGGCCCAATTTTAAGTATAAATGGGGATATTTTTCTAAGGTGGTGTTGGGTGTTTGGCCTTGAAAGCCAATCACAAAACAAGGAACACCCCGCTTTTGAGCCGATTGCAGCACCTTAATCGGCAATTCACCACGGCCAGCAATTACCCCTAGCCCAGCCACAACGCTAAAATCAGCTAGGGACTGCATTTATTTGGCCAAACAGATAGAACGGTTGCCACGATTATTAATAAATTGCAGCACATCATGCACCAACCCGTCATGATTATAAGCCTGCTCTGCTTGGGATAAACGCTCTGCAAAAGGACGCTCATCACTCAAGAATATTTCCTTAAATGCTTGCCGCAAACGGTTAATCGCTTCACGCTCAAAACCGCGCCGTTCCAGCCCTACTAAGTTTAATCCCGCAAGACGCGCCCTCTCCCCCATCACCAAACCATAGGGAATAACATCCTGCTCAATGCCAGACATGCCACCAATCATGGCATGAGCACCGATGCGCACAAACTGATGCACGGCCGACAAACCACCCAACACCGCATAATCACCCACCTGCACATGGCCAGCCAAGGTTGCATTATTCGCCATCACCACATGGTTACCCACCACACAATCATGCGCCACATGCACCCCCACCATTAGCAGGCAGTCATTACCCACCCGGGTTTCCATGCCACCACCAGCCGTACCGGTATTAATGGTAACATTTTCACGAATGCGGTTACGCTCCCCTATAATCAGGCGGGAAGGCTCCCCCTTATATTTCAAATCCTGCGGGGCATGACCTAGACTGCTGAATGGATAAATAACACTATCCGCACCAATATCCGTGTGGCCCTCTACCACCACATGAGATAATAGCTTTACCCCACGACCAAGGCGCACATTAGCCCCCACCACAGAAAAAGGGCCTATTTCACAATTTTCGCCAATTTGGGCAGCGGGATGAACCACCGCCAGAGGGTGAATGCTTGTTTCGCTCATTGTATATCTATCACCCAACATCATGGATCAACAATCATGGCTGTAAATACAGCCTCGGCACATAATACGCCATCAACCTTGGCTTCTCCTCGAAATTTCCACACCGCGCCCCGTTGACGGATTTTTTTTACATCCAAATCCATCACATCCCCCGGAACAATAGGTTTACGGAAGCGGGCTTCTTCTATCGACATAAAAAACACCAACTTACCCTCAGTTTGTCTACCAAGAGTATAGACAACCAATACGGCAGCGGTTTGCGCCATGCTTTCAATAATCAATACACCCGGCATTACTGGACGCTCAGGGAAATGGCCTTGAAAAAAATGCTCATTAACGCTTAAACATTTACGCCCCAAGGCATATTGATCTGGCACAATCTGTTTAATCCGATCAATCAGCAGCATGGGATAACGATGGGGAATCATTTTCATAATACCCAACACATCTATTTCACCCGACACCCCTACTTCAGGGGATATTGTATTTTCTGTCACGGCACATCCTCCTGGCAATGCCACATTATCATTGACCTCACGCATCTTTTTCCAACCGGTTTTGTTGTTTTCTGTTAGTTTTATTCTCTGCTAATCGTGATAACGCAGTTACTTGACGAAAGAAACTTCTTTTTAACATAGCTGGATAGCCCATCACCTCGGTTTTTGCGTCAACATCGCGAATCACGCCTGATTGCGCCGCAATACGCGCGCCCGCACCAATGGTTAAATGCCCTGCAATACCAGCCTGACCGCCAATAGCCACGAATGAACCTATTGTTGTGCTACCACTAATACCCACCTGCGCCACCACCACCGTGCCATCACCAATGGTTACGTTATGGCCTATCTGTACCAAATTATCAATCATTACATGGTTGCCAATTACTGTATCTGGACCAGCCCCACGATCCACGGTGCTATTGGCACCAATTTCAACATCATGGCCAATAATCACCCGCCCCAATTGCGGAATGCGGATATGCCCCGCCCGCCCCATGGCAAACCCAAAGCCATCTTGCCCAATGCGCGCGCCCGTATAAATATAAACCCGCTCCCCCATAACTGCATGGGAAACAGAAGCATGGTAGCCAATGCGGCTGTGTGCACCAATCACCACCCCAGCCCCAATGATTGCACCGGCCTGAATCCAGCAACCTGCACCAATTTCTGCTCGCTCGCCAATCACGGCCCCTGCTTCCACCACCACATCCGCGGCCAATATCGCCGACGGCGCAATCACCGCCGATGGATGAATAGAGCCATTATTGGGCAGGACAGCAGGATAGAGAAACTGCGCAATGCGCGCGTAGAGGCGGTAGGGATCGGGCGCAACTAATAACGACATCCCCGCAGGTTGTAGGCCTTGCATTTCCTCGCGCACCAATACAACACCAGCGGCTGAATTTGCAAAAGCATCTTTATAAGCAGGGTTATCGAGAAAGCTAAGATCATTGGCCGTTGCTTGCTGCAATGGCGCCACCCCATGCACCAACAAATCCACGCCCACCAACATGCCGCCAAAACGGGATGCAAGCTCAGAAACCAAGATAGGCTGAGGAGAAGGAAAAAAACGACAATCTGGCATGTAACTATTCTAAAATAAAGCGTAGAAAATTTTCTACGCTTTATAACTGCAAAGCCTGTATAAGGCTAGTCTAAACAGTAAAATATCTGATAAATAGTTGAACTAGGGTCAGGACTGATAAAATTGATAAATTATCAGTCCTGACCCCTAATAACAGGCATTCATCAGTTGAACACCCGCCATTATTGATCAATGACTTACTTGCTTTTTTTACCATGCTTGCTGCCATCTTCAGCTTTAGAAGCTGGCTCTTCTTCAGTGCTCAATTTTTCTAAAGAAGATTTGCTGGGCATTTTTACGCTTACATTTGGCAAATCTTTATCTAACTGCTCTAACACCTTAGCGGTTAAATCAAGGCTGTTATCAGAAAGCACCAACACCTGTTGACGGGTGAGCACTAAATTATAACCATCTTCCTTAGCCATGGCTTCAACAATAGAGCGGCCTTTATCCACCACATCGCCAATTGAATCATTCACCGCTTTTTGAATGAGCTGCTCAGCTTTTTTCGCTTTTTGCAAACTGGCTTGCCATTCTTGCTCATATTGATACTGCTTTTTGGCAAATTCCTCTTTAGAAAGCGTGCTTTTTTGCTTTTGTAATTGCTCACGAGAATTATTGATTTCTTTATTCATATCATCAAAAAAATCAGAATATTCTTTACGCGAAGATTTCACTTGCCCTTCAATGCTTTTTCCAGCTTTTGAATCTTGCAACACTTTCTGCATATCCACCACGGCTATTTTCAGATCACTAGCCTGTGCACCAATAACCGGAAACAATAACCCTGCAGCAACAATAGAACCCAATAAAAACTTTTTCATTATAACCTCGTTCCAAAACTAAAGCGGAAAATTTGCCGCTCATCATATTTTTCTTTTAAGATAGGGAAACCAAAATCAAACCGCAATGGCCCCACAGGTGAACGCCAAGATACCCCTAAACCAGCTGATGCTCTTATTCCAGAACTATCTTCAATACCTGTGCCACTCAAATCAGGGTTATGCAATGTGCCAAAATCGGTAAAAGCGTGAGCCTTTAGCCCCATTTCCTCCGGATTGCCCAAGGGCATGGAAAATTCAGCACTACCGCGCGCTAATTCTGTACCACCCAAACTATCATCGGTAGACGAATCACGCGGGCCAACACCACCAGCGGTAAAACCACGGAACGTATCGCCGCCCAAAAAGAAACGATCGCCAATAGAAACCCGCTGACCAATGCCCGTGATATAACCCAATTCGCCGCTTAAACCAAATACCACATCAGCAATCACTGGCGTATAATAAGAAGCATCCACCGTGTTTTTCCAATATTTGGCATCCCCGCCTAAACCAGCAAATTCAGTGTTCCATGCCACTAAATAACCGCTGGTAGGGTCAAGCACACTATCACGGTGGTCATAGCTCAACTTCTGACCCACCGCAGAGGTAACACGCTGGCCCTCTTGATCGCGAATAAAGCGTGAAGCCGTGGTTTTTACATTGGTAATATCATTATTTTCTAGCTTATACAGTAAACGCTGGCGCCAATGCTCGGCCAAAGGATAACCCAACCGTAAATTAAAGCCGGTTTTTTGCTGATCAAAACTATCTTGCGTCGTTTGATCTCTAGCCACATGAAAAAGATCAACGCCAGCGCTCAAATCACGATTCAAGAAATAAGGCTCGGTAAAAGACACATCATATTCTTGCTGCTTGCCCGAAAGGGTAGTAGAAAACAGCAAATCTTGGCCTTTGCCCAAAAAGTTACGCTCGCGCACGCGAAAATCAACCAATGCCCCTTGGGTGGTAGAAAAACCAGCCCCTACCTGCACTTCACCAGTGGATTGTTCTTCAACCGCTACTGAAATCTGCTTTCTATCGGGCGCTGAACCATCATCCACTTTCATTTTCACTGACTTAAAGAAGCCTAAATCCTTAATTTGTTGCTCTGAATCCTTAATTTTTGAACGGTTTAATGGGTCGCCTTCTGCCAATTTCAACTCACGCCGAATTACCTCATCGCGGGTACGATTATTCCCCGTAATGTTAATGCGCTCCACCACCAGCCTTTCGCCTTCCGTTACATTAAACTTAACCGATATTTTGGCCGATGCTTGATCACGCTTAATTTCTGGGCGCACATCCACAAAGGGGTGGTTACTATCTTGCAAAATACGAGTAATTTGCTGAATGGCTTTTTCAATTTCGCCGGCATTATACCATTCCCCTTTTTCAGGCATGGCCACATCTTTTTTAATCGCTGCTACATCAACACCCTTAATGGCAGAGGATAAAGTGACCGAATCATATTGATAACGCTTACCCTCATCCAAGGTAAAAGTAATAAAAAAATCACCATTACCTGTTGCCAGTTCAGAATTTGCACCCGTTACCTGTACATCCGCATAGCCTTTAGAAAGATAGAAACGGCGCAATTTTTCTTTATCATAATTCAAGCGATCAGGGTCAAAATTATCGCTGGTGCTTAAAAAACGCCACCATGCGGTTTCTTTGGTTTCTAACTCATCCCGCAAATCAGAATCATCAAAGGCCTTATTGCCTGAAAAACGAATTTCACGCACTGGGGTGCGTTCACCTTCTTGAATTTCAAACACCAAATCCAAGCGGTTTTGATCCAGCTTTACCATTTTAGGATCAATTTTTACCTGATAGCGACCAGCACGACGATAGAGAGATAATAAACGCTCTAAATCACCCTGCAAGCGGTTTTTAGTAAAAACCACCCGCGGTTTTAACTGCAATTCAGCTTCCAAATCCTTGGTATCCAACTTGCTATTACCTTCAAATACCAATCGGTTAATGATCGGGTTTTCTTCTACCGTTACCACTAAATTATTAGCCTCGCGGCTTAACTTTACATCCTTAAACAAGCCGGTGGCAAATAAATTTTTCAAGGAAATATCAAGGGTTTTTTGATCAAAACTATCCCCTTTTTTCACTTGCAAATAGCTTTCCACGGTTTCTTGTTCAATCCGTTGGTTGCCCTTTACAATAATATTACGGATCAACCCTTGGTTTGTTTCTTCTAACGCTTGCGCTGGCCGAGACGCTGCAACCGAAAAGCCTAAACCCGTAACGCACACACTGCACATCAACAGCCGCAGCATTGCACGGCCAGAAGAAAGTGACCGACTAGATAATAATTTATTGAACACGCCCTATTTCCCCTTACCTAGAAAATTTAGCCACCCTAATTGCACGAAGTCATTCCATACCGCAACGGCCATCATTGTAAACAAAAAAGAAAGCCCAATGCGCAGAAAAATACGCATAACTTTTTCACTGATCGGGCGACCAAAAACTGCCTCGAACACATTAAATAATAAATGGCCGCCATCCATTACTGGTATAGGAAACAAATTCACCAAACCAATACTCACAGAAATCACCGCAATAAAGCGAATAAACTCGATATAACCCAGTTTGATTACATCGCCCGACATTTTGGCAATACGGAATGGGCCACTGAGATCACTAACATCGCGCACGCCCATAATAATTTGGGAAAATGCTTTCAAGCTATTGGCACTAATTGAATACACTTCCCGCATGGCCTGCCATAAGGCCTCTGCTGGTGGGTGCTTGGTAAAATATTTATCGGGATCGCTCACCTTGCGCACGCCCAAATAACCAACCCTGAACTCATTACCCAACACATCTTTACGCAGTTTTTCACCCACCTTAAGGTTGAAAATTTTATTTTCACCATTTCTAAGCACTTTAATTGCCAATTCTTCATTGGGGCGCACCTGCACCATGGTCACAATTTCTTCAAAACGGGCAATATGCGTATCATTAATCTGCAAAATTTCATCATTGGGCAAAATTCCTGCCTGTTCAGCCACAGAACCTTGATCAACAATATTGACAATCGGCGGATTAAAAGGTTGGCCATATAAACAAAATAAAAATGCCAACACAATAATGGCAAAAATATAATTGGCTAACGGCCCTGCCACAATAATCAGCGAGCGCTGCCATAATTTTTTATGCTGAAATGAGTTTTTTGCTTTTTCAACTGGTGGTGTTACCGCTGTTTCACTGCCCGCTGGTGCTTGAGAAGCCTGAGGGGAGGAATCAGATACGGCCTGAGCCGTGGGATGAGCCAAAGAATGGGAATGCTCGGGTAATAAATGCAATTTCTCTGCCTTTGTCTCAACAGCTTCAACCACTTCTTCCACCGCCTTGACCACCTTGTCATTCACGGTTTCCAATGCTGAGGCTTCTTCACCATACATTTTGACAAAACCGCCAAGAGGCAGTAAGCAAAATTGCCAGCGTGTACCACGGCGATCATTAAAACCAAAAAGCTCAGGGCCAAAACCAATGGAAAAAGCTTCTACTTTCACCCCACAGGAAATAGCCGCAAGATAGTGACCCAATTCATGCACAAACACCACGGTGGTGAGGACCAACAAAAACACCAGCGGGTATTGTAAAAAATTTTGTATCAATTCCATTAATAATAAGCCTTATCTCAAATATTATTCAAAGCATTATTGTTGTAATAACTTTATTATTTCTTGTGCACAAGCCCGCGCATGCTGATCAACCATCAATACTGTTTCAATATCGTTAATTTCCACCATCGGCACATGCTGCATTGTTTTTTCTATCACTTGTTCAATCTGGTGAAAAGGTAAATATCCATAAGTGAAGGAAGAAACTGCGACTTCATTGGCCGCATTTAACGTAGCGGGTGCGCTGCCTCCAGTTTTTAAGGCCGCCCGCGCTAATTTTAATGCTGGAAAACGCTCATCATCCACCGCTAAAAAATCCATGCGCGCTAAAGCTGGCCAATCCACTCTTTTGCCCGATAAGGCCAAACGCTCTGGCCATGCCAACGCCACAGCAATAGGAATACGCATATCCGGCACGCCCATTTGCGCCAACACCGAACCATCCACATATTCCACCATTGAATGGATAATGGATTGTGGATGAATAACCACATCAATTTTATTTTCTGGCATTTGAAATAAAAAGCTCGCCTCTATCAGTTCTAACGCCTTATTCATCATGGTAGCGCTATCGATGCTGATTTTACTGCCCATTGACCAAATAGGATGCTGCATAGCCTCTGCTGGTGTAATCTCCCTTAACTGTGAACGCGCCAGACCACGAAATGGCCCGCCGGAAGCGGTTAATATAAGCCGCTCCACTTTTTCCTTATTATGAGGCTCTAACACCTGAAAAATAGCACTATGTTCGCTATCCACGGGCAATAAACGGCAATCATGGCGCTGCACCGCCTGCAAAAACACATTCCCCGCCGAAACTAAACATTCCTTATTAGCTAAGGCGAGATTATTGCCTGCCTGCAAGGCTGCCAAGGCTGGTAATAAACCCGCTGCCCCTACCATGGCCGCCAATACCATATCCACTTTTACAGCCGCTGCCGCCACCACCGCCTGCGCACCCGCTGCTATTTCTATGTGATGATGCTGTAATTTCTCTTTTAAGGCTCCATATAGACTTTCATCGGCAATAATTGCCCGTTTTGCGCCCGTTTCAATGGCTATATTGGCCAATTCTTCTACGTTGCGATGCGCCGTCACCGATTCAATGGCAAATTTTTCACGACATTCACGCCATACCGCAATAGTGGCCTGCCCCACAGAACCAGTGACCCCTAAAATAGATAAGCTTTTAATGGCTGGGTTGAGCTTGCTGTTAGAATCATCATCCAATGCTGAGGGGTAAGTGTTTTGCGGCGCCAACTTCATGGCAACACCTCCCAATAATGATATAAGGCGTACATAGGCGCGGCTAATAATATGCCATCCACCCGATCCAACACGCCGCCATGCCCCGGAATTAATTGGCTACTATCTTTCACACCAGCCCATCTTTTAGCTTGCGATTCCATTAAATCGCCTATTTGGGCTGAAATACTGATCAACAACGCGGCTTTTAACAGCGCCCAATCACTATAATACATGCCTTCAGAAAGCAATAACGCCACCAATATGGCCGATAATAAGCCACCAACCGCGCCCGACCATGTTTTACCTGGGCTAATGCGTGGTGCCATTTTAGGCCCTTTACAACAGCGCCCCACCACATAAGCCCCTATATCGGTACACCAAATCAACAATAGGAAAAAAACCACCAGAAACACGCCGCGTTCTTGCAGGCGTAGCCACCATAAAGATAACAGACAAGCCATGATGAGGGCAAAACCCAACACAGCAACCGTAAAAATTTTAGCTGATGGCAGGGTAAATAACCGCACCAACCGCCACCATTCCCATAAAGCAGCCACCGCAAAAACAGCCAGCAAGGCCATAAAGAAAATGCCACCAAAAAAAACACAATAGGCACTCAAGGGTGCCAACACCAAGGCACTCACCACCCGCTTTACGCCATTATCCTGCCAATTTAATTGCACCTGAGCAGCCTAATTTGTCATCAAATTTTTGACTCCAACCACGGAATCTTGAGCGGTGATACCACCAAAACGACGTTGACGCCCTGAAAATTGTTTCAAGGCGGCCAGAAAATCCTGTTCGTTGAAATCAGGCCACAAACGCTCAATAAATACCAGTTCCGTGTAAGCCAACTGCCATAGCATAAAATTACTAATGCGTTGCTCGCCACTGGTTCTAATCAATAAATCTGGGTCTGGAATATCTGCCGTTTCTAAATAATTGGCAAAAATTTCTTCATTAATTGCGGCGACATCCAGCTTACCTGCCAATACATCTTGCGCTGCCGCCTTAGCCGCTGCCACAATATCCATTCTGCCGCCATAAGATAAGGCAATATTTAATTGCGCCCCACGATTAGCAGCAGTAATTTTTTCTGCATGGGTAATAATTTCCAGAACATCTGGCTCCAGTCGCTTCCTATCGCCAATAATTTTTAACCTGATACCCTTTTTATGCAAATTCGCTAGCTCGCTTTTTATATAAAAGCGCAACAAGCCCATCAGCTCACCAATTTCTTCTGCTGGACGACTCCAATTTTCTGAAGAAAAAGCAAAAATAGTGAGATATTGAACCCCATATTTTTCACAAGAATCCAATAGGCGACGAACCGCCTCCACCCCGCGACGATGCCCCTGCACCCGCGGCAAACCTCTGGAAACAGCCCAACGGCCATTACCATCCATAATCACCGCTACATGGCGGGGTATCAGCAAATTTTCTATCGCCACCAGCTATCACCCAAAAAACAAAGACACCCGCATCACCACCACATTACAGTTGGGTGATCTCTTTTTCTTTTACGGCGAACACCTCATCTACTTTTTTTACATGGAGATCAGTTTGTTTTTGCACATCATCGGCCAATTGCTTATGGCGATCTTGTGAAATAACATTGTCTTTTTCTGCTTTTTTTAGGTTTTCCATTCCATCGCGGCGAATATTGCGCACCGCTACTCTGGCTTGTTCAGCATATTTGGAAGCAACCTTTACCAGCTCCTGCCGCCGTTCTTCGGTTAATGGTGGCACAGGCACACGAATAGAAGTGCCCTCCCCTTGTGGGTTTAAGCCCAAACCTGCATCACGAATGGCTTTTTCCACGGCCTTAGCCACCCCCTTATCCCATACCTGCACCATAATCATTCTGGGCTCTGGCACATTTACCGTGGCCACTTGGGATAATGGCGTCATGCTGCCATAAGCTTCCACCTGAATAGGCTCCAACAGGGCAGCGGAAGCACGACCCGTGCGCAAACCGCTTAATTCTTTACGCAACGCTTCAACCGTTGCTTCCATGCGCCGTTTAATATCAGAAATATCTGGTTCTGCCAATGTTCAATCTCCTACAACTATTTTACCCTTTTGATTACAGCCGAAGCTTAATCAACCGTCACCACAGAATAAACGCCTTTTCCACTGAATATGTTAGAAAAACCGTGCGGCTCGGTAATTGAAAAAACCAAAATCGGAATATTATTATCCTTAGCCAACGAAATAGCCGCCGCGTCCATCACCTGCAAATCTTTGGTTAACACCTCAAGATAGGTCAAACGCTCGTAACGCGTGGCATTTTTATCTTTTTTGGGGTCTGCGCTATACACACCATCCACCTTGGTGCCCTTAAATAAAGCATCACAGCCCATTTCCGATGCTCTGAGTGCGGCAGCGGTATCGGTTGTAAAAAATGGATTGCCCGTACCCGCTGCAAAAATGACCACCCGCCCTTTTTCCATATGGCGCACCGCCCGCCTTCTGATATAAGGCTCGCACACGGTGGACATGGGAATGGCGGATTGCACCCGCGTTTGCACGCCCAGCCGCTCTAAAGCAGCCTGCATGGCCAGCGAATTCATGATTGTTGCCAACATGCCCATATAATCGGCGGTGGTGCGCTCCATGCCCTTAGCCGCGCCAGAAACGCCGCGAAAAATATTGCCGCCACCCACCACCACGCAAAGCTGAATGCCGAGTTCTGTTACATCTTTTATTTCTTTGGCAACACGCTCCACCACCAGCTGATCCAGCCCATATTCTTGAGAACCCAGCAGCGCTTCACCAGAAAGTTTTAACAACACCCGTTTATATGGCACAGCCAACGCCCGCTCCCCTTCAATTTCTGTATCAGCATGGTTAAGAATAACGCCACTGGCTGCATCATGGGCTGGTGGATTTTTTTTCAAGCCAATGGCAGTCATGCGCGTCTTCCTTTAGTTATTCGTAATGGCCACAATGTTAATCGGCAATAGCCACAAGTCAATGGGGCATAGATAACATCATTGTTTCTGGTGCTATTATGGGTTTTAGCCACAAATTAATAGCGCGGGCGCCTTGCCATAATGGTTGCAGGCTGGTTTCTTCCATGCCCATTTTAGTGACGAATTTTTTTAACATTTCGCGCAATAACGGCTCTTTTTGCGGATAAAGCGCGGGGGTTAATAAGGCGTAGGGTTTTTCTCCCACTTTTTCTCTGGCTGCTTGCAACACCGCATAAAACCCGCCCAATTGATCCACCAGTTTTTTCTCCAAGGCTTGCTTACCCGTCCACACGCGGCCAGCCGCCCAATTTTCCCGCGCGGCAATATCAAGATTACGCGCTTTGGCTACATCGCTGCTAAAATCATCGTAAATGGCATCGGCTAAACCATTTAGCTTTTGCTTTTGAGCTTGGGTAAAGCCCTGCATGGCCGACCACATAGCACCATTTTGCGTGCTAGCAATAGTGGCGGTGGCAATATCCAGCTTTTGCAACAAGCCAGAAATATTAATTTTACCCGAAATCACACCAATAGAGCCAGTTAAGGTCGATGGCTCAGCAAAAATCTGATTGGCATTCATCACCGCCATATAACCGCCTGAACCAGCCATTGACCCCATACTGGCCAATATAATTTTTCCTGATAATCGGGCTTTTTCTACAGCACGGCGCAAACTATCCGAAGCAACCGCCGACCCACCAGGGGAATCGATACGCAGAATAATCACCTGCACCAATGGGTTTTCTGTGGCTTCTTGCAAGCCTTGCAACACATCGGCAAGGCCAAGCTCATCACTGCCCAATAAACTGCCCTTGCCTTGCCCCGCCATTCTAGCAATAGGCCCTTCAGCGTAAATTAAGGCCACGCGCTGATCAATTTTTACGGCGGCGGGCGCGGTATAATCATCAAGCTCTACCAAAACATCCTTGGCTTTTCCTTGCAATTGCCCCGCTACAAAATCATCAAATTGATCTTCATAACCAATTTCATCAATCAACCCTGCTTGCTTGGCCTCTTTAGCCTGCAGGGGTGCATTTTCCATCACTTCCTTCAATTTTTCCACGCTAATATGACGACGGTTAGCAATGGTTGTTACCAATTGATTGGTTAAATCGCCAATAATACTGGTCAGCATTTCCTTATTGGTGGGGGTAATACCGCTTTCTGTTAATTGATCCATGGCGGTTTTATAGCTGGTGCGCTTCACAAATTCGGGGATGATGCCGTAATTTTTCAAGGTTTTATTAAAAAATAGCTGCTCGGTAGCAAAGCCAGTAAGGCCTAAAAAGCCCGTGGGTTGAATCCAGATAGAATCAGCTATGCTGGCCAATAAATATTCGGCATTGCCTTCACTGATTTCGCCATAAGTATCGGCAAACACCCATATTTTTTTATTCTTCGACTTAAAGTAGGTCAAAATTTCTTGCAAATCTTGCACTTGTGATATGGGCGGCGCATCCGCAATATATAAAGCGAGCCCTTTCACCCGCGGATCCAGCGCGGCCTCTTCTATTTGGTGAATCACATGGCGCAAATTGGCGGCTTCAGGATTAAGCAACTGTTTGAATTGGCGAAGGGACATATCCCCCTCGCTTTGCGTGAATGCTCCATCAATATTAAGCGCTAACACAAAACTATTGGGCAAGGGCGCCAATGCACTTTCCTGCATTGCATTATTTTCTAGTAAACCATTGGCTTTATCCGCCAATTTATTACTCCAATACAACACCGAGGCCACGCTTAATACCACCATGAACCCGATGATCGCCAAACCCGCTATCAATGCCCGCCAGAAATTTTTCATGCCCTACCTTCTTTGCAAGCTCTACCTTAAGCAGAAATTGGTAGGCAGATTACGCGAATAAGGCAAGGAAAATTAATAGCTCATCCGGTTAAAGCCTTTCCCCTTAGAACGCGGTGGTTTGGCGGCTTGGTTGGCGGGCTGGTTGGATTGCTGGCTTAATTCTTGCGCGCTTACCCCGCCAGCCTGCACAATCAGGTCTCTAAATTTTTCTAATTCTGGGCGTTGATTAATAATATCAAGGCAGGTCATTGGCTCCCCCCAACGATTGGGGGAGGTTAATTGATTAACATCCCCACCATAATGGTTAATAGCCTGCTCTACCAACGCTGTGTGCTCGTAATGTAACGCATTTTGCAAGCAAGAATAGCCAAAAATTCTACAACAATGATTGTAATACCCATCCGTTTTATTAAAATCTGCCCCCAACTCGCCAGCTAAAAGAGGCAGAAACTGCTCGGCTTTACGGTTACCAACCAATAAATTCAACCCATAATTCACCAAATCCTGCCAATCTGAGCGGGCGCGCAAGGCGGGTAACTCAAAAAGCGCGCGGGCACCTTCATAATTTCCTTGAAAACCCACTTCTACAAAAATCAGCTCGCAGGCATTTTTGGTTTCCATGGCCTCTAACTTGCTGGCCATCTCTTTTCTATCAAAATGCCAATAATCAGCCATAACTTCTAAAAATCGGCCAAAATCATTCACATAAAAAGGGTCGGTTGAAGCCGCCAGATTTTGTTGAATTGCTGTAGTAACAACAATATTTCGGAGGGTTTTTGTATCTTCCAAGCCCAATATCTGCATTACATCCGACCCAAACATATATTGCAATAGGGTTTCGGGTTTACCGTGCGTTTTATACATAAAAAATTCCTACATGGCATTTTTAGGGAAACGCGAATGAGGGGCTGCTGCCTTTTTATTCGCAGCCTCATTCACATCAGCAGCTTTTACGCCGCCAGCTTGCACAATAAATTGTGCTAATTCCTGCCTGCTGCTATTGGCTGGTTTGCCCCTATCCAAGGCTATATAATGATTATTGGCGGGGTTCAACATACCGCTTGTAACAATATCTAAGCAGGTTCCTTGCACACCACCAAAATTACCCAATTGCTTAAGATCGCCATCATAATGAGTAACGGCTTCTTTAACAAAATCAACCGCCCCTGAATAAACAGCAAATTGTAAGGGGCTAAAACCCGATTGATTGTTTTTGTTTACACTCACCCCATTTTTATGCAGCAAGGGTAAAAATTGTGGGCGGTTATATTCTGCGGCAACACTCATGGCAAATTCCAGCCAATTGGCGCGGTTTTCTTCTCTTACCACATAACCATTATTGGCCTTACAGCTTACCCAACGCGGCGCACCATTTTCAGCCGGAGGCAGCAATATTTCATTGGCCAGAAAATGCTCCAGTTTTTCGGGGTAACCATTCCTGATAATATTAACCACATACCCCTTGGCATTTTCCTGCGCCACTTGATTAAAATTGGCATAAATTTCCTGATTATCTGGGCCAAAAGCGGTTGCAAATTGTTGGAAGTTGCGCACATAGCCATTCTCATCCAGCCCATGATCACTGATAATTTTTTCATAGAGATCACCCACATCAACCCCCGATAAGCGCAACAAATTTTTGGCGGTGGCATGAGTCATGTAATGAAATGGTCGCTGTTCATCCCCTCTGGCAACAATAAATCGCTGATCAAATTCTTGTCGTTCCACTTCAGCCGCGCTTACCCCGCCAGCCGCGACTATAATATCAATAATTTCAGCTCTGTTTTTATCTCTGTATGGATTGGTTCTATATTTAGAAAATGGCTTTTGCTCTACTAAATCAAGGCAAGTAAAATCTTTGCCACCCAACGCACCATTTCGGGTGAGTAAATTCACATCCCCATTATATTGTTGTACAGCGGCGCGCACAAAATTCAACGCACCAGCTTCTGCGGCATCATGCAGAAAAGAAAAACCAGCCGTCCCATGATGGGTCATTTTATTAACATTCGCCCCTAATCGGTATAAATACATCAGGGCGGCTGTTTGATCGTAAGAAACGGCTTGATCAAGGGCAAGATCCACCCATTCTTCCATATTTTTTTCCGTTACGGCCACCGCCGTATGAGAAAAATCCACCAATTCGTTAACCCATGGCTTAGGTTCTGCCTTACCTATAGCCCGCATAAATTTTTCTGCTAGCCTGCTTTCTTCTTGTACCTCCATTAATACGCGGTTAGCGAAAAAATTCCCAACAATCTCCCCCTCATCACGCTGCACTGCTTCGCACAGAAAATTTCTGGCATTTTTTTGTTCAATTTTTTGTAATTCTTGCGCCAATGCTGGATTATTTTTGCCAAAAAGCCGCTGCAACCCAGCAAAATTATTAATAATCATATAGCTATGTTGATATAATTCTGGGTGTTGTTTCAGCACGGTATAAAGATCTTGGCCTCGGCCTAATTGCAGAAAACTTTCAATATCTCTAGCCATTACATACTGAAATGGCGTTTCTTTCCTACCCAAGGGCTGCATTCTTTTTATCCTTAAACCTTGATATTTCCAGCAATGTTGCTAGTTTTAATGGTGGCAATTATATAATGTATTTTTTCTAAAATCAAAAGTATTTTATCTCTAGTACTTTAATCTGGGTTTTTTAGCTTTATGCACAACATTATTTCTATTCGCGGTGCTCGCACCCATAATTTGAAAAATATTGATTTGGATATTCCACGCAATCAGCTGGTGGTCATCACTGGGCTCAGTGGTTCGGGTAAATCCTCACTGGCTTTTGATACCCTATATGCAGAAGGGCAACGCCGCTATGTGGAAAGCCTTTCCGCTTATGCCCGCCAGTTTCTGGATATGATGGAAAAGCCAGATGTGGATAGTATTGATGGCCTATCGCCAGCTATTTCTATTGAACAGAAAACCACCTCGCGCAATCCCCGTTCTACCGTGGGTACAGTAACCGAAATTCACGATTATTTGCGCCTATTTTATGCGCGGGTAGGCACACCCTATAGCCCTGCCACGGGTTTACCGATTGAAAGCCAAACCATCAGCCAGATGGTGGATCGCTTATTGGAACTGCCAGAGGGCACAAAAATTTACCTGCTGGCACCGTTGGTGCGCGGGCGCAAGGGGGAATATAAAAAAGATTTGCAAGAATTGCAGCGCAAGGGTTTTCAGCGCGTGCGCATTAATGGCGAATTTTACGATATTGAAGACGCCCCCACCTTGAATAAAAAACTGAAGCACGACATAGAAGTGGTGGTGGATAGGCTGGCAATAAACCCAGAAGTGGCCACGCGCTTGGCGGAATCCATGGAAACCGCCCTCCATTTAGCCGATGGTTTAATTTATGTGGATGAGCTGGCCAGCGACAATAGCCCCGCTAAACGCCATGTTTTTTCCAGCAAATTTGCCTGCCCTGTATCAGGTTTTACGCTTTCAGAAATTGAACCGCGGCTATTTTCTTTTAATAACCCGCATGGGGCGTGCCCTGTTTGTGATGGGTTGGGCATTAAGGTGTATTTCGACCCGCAGCTGGTGATCCCCGATGAAAGCCTTTCCCTGCGCGATGGTGCCATTGCCCCTTGGTCTGGCACTACCTCTAACTGGTATTGGCAGGTGATTGATTCTTTGGCCCGCCATTTCAAAATCAGCTTACATGAGCCGTGGGGTATGTTGCCCAAGCGCGTGCGCGAGGTGATTTTATTTGGCAGCGGCACCGACAATATACCGCTGGTTTTTGATGATGGCATTCGCCGTTACACCACCGAAAAACCTTTTGAAGGGGTGATGCATAATTTAGAACGCCGCTGGAAGGAAACCGAAAGCCCTTCCGTGCGCGATGAATTAAGCCGCTACCAAAGCGATAACCCCTGCGAAGCCTGCCATGGTTATCGCTTGAAACCAGAAGCCTTAACCGTAAAAATTCATGGGCTACATATTGGCGAGGTGGCGCAATTATCCCTAGAAAAAGCCGAGCTTTGGATAAAAGCCGCCGAGGATAGCCTCAGCCCGCAGAAAAAAACCATTGCCAACCGCATTGTGCGCGAAATTTCCACCCGCCTTGGTTTTTTGAACGCCGTGGGGCTGGATTATTTAAGCCTTGCCCGTGGCAGTGGCACCTTATCGGGCGGCGAAAGCCAGCGCATTCGCTTGGCGTCACAAATTGGCTCTGGCCTCACGGGCGTGATGTATGTGCTGGATGAACCCTCCATTGGTCTTCACCAGCGCGATAATGATCGCCTATTGGAAACCCTGAAAAAACTGCGCGATTTGGGCAATAGCGTGATTGTGGTAGAGCATGATGAAGACGCCATTCGCGCGGCCGATTGGCTGGTGGATATGGGGGAAGGCGCTGGTGTGCATGGGGGCAAAGTGGTGGCCAGTGGCCCGCCGCAAGAATTATTAAAAAACCCCAACAGCCTCACCTTGCAATATTTAAGCGGGGCAAAATCTATTGCCGTGCCAGCCCTTCGCCGCGCTGGTAAAAATGGTGAAAAACTCGTACTGACGGGCGCAAAGGGTAACAACCTTCAACAAGTAACCATGGAAGTGCCCTTGGGCATGTTTGTGTGCGTTACGGGGGTATCGGGCAGTGGTAAATCCACCCTTACCCTAGAAACTCTATATAAAATTCTGGCGCGTGAACTGAATGGCAGCCGCGAGCACCCCGCCGCCTATAATAAAATTGAAGGGCTTTCCTGTTTGGATAAGGTGATTGATATTGATCAAAGCCCCATTGGCCGAACTCCCCGCTCTAACCCCGCCACCTATACGGGCGCTTTCACCCCCATGCGGGAATGGTTTGCTGGCCTGCCAGAATCCAAGGCGCGCGGCTATGGCCCTGGGCGTTTTTCTTTTAACGTGAAAGGTGGGCGCTGCGAGGCGTGCCAAGGGGATGGGGTGCTGAAAATTGAGATGCATTTTCTGCCCGATGTTTATGTAACCTGTGATTCTTGTAAGGGCAAACGCTATAACCGTGAAACGCTGGATATAACATGGCGCGGTAAAAATATTGCTGAAATTTTAGCCATGACCGTGGAAGAAGGGCTGGAATTTTTTCAAGCCGTGCCCTCTGTGCGTGAAAAATTACGCGCCTTATCTGAAGTGGGGTTGGGCTATATTGCCATTGGGCAGGCCGCCACCACCCTTTCTGGCGGGGAAGCCCAGCGGGTGAAACTCTCCAAAGAATTGGCTAAACGCGCCACTGGCCGTACCTTATATATTTTGGATGAACCCACCACTGGCCTCCATTTTGAAGATATTAACACCCTGTTACAGGTGTTGCACCGGTTGGTGGATCAGGGCAATACCGTGTTGGTGATTGAACATAATTTAGAGGTGATTAAAACCGCTGACTGGGTGATTGATTTAGGCCCAGAAGGCGGCAATAAAGGCGGGTATATTGTGGCCACGGGTAGGCCAGAAGATGTGGCCGCAAACCCCCGCTCGCACACGGGCCGCTACCTAGCCCCTTATTTAGCGGTTAAAACCCCGCCTAAGAAAAAAGCCGGTTAAAAAAGAGGGGATAAAAAAGGGGGACTAAAGCGGTCATCAATAGCTAGCTACTCCCCTTTTTGAATTTCCTTAATAGTGGTAACAAAATCCTGCGGAATAAATTCTGGGCAATAAGCTAGAAATTTTTTAACAACAGCTAGTTTTAAGGAAAGCCTTTTATTCTTTCCTGTGTAATCTCTTTTTAACTCAGGAAATATTCTATCTATCTGGTATTCATAATCATGACCATTCATGTTCAAAAATTCTACGGGCCATTGAAGGGAAAAACCACCGACATATGCGCATGGCTTTCTATTATTCATATCAATCTCTGGCCATATTTTCTCTAATAAAATATCACCTAATTTTTGTAAATTTTCTGTGCAAGGCAAGTGGTTATGATGCCAAGAACGTTCTCCAAAAAGGGCTATAGAATCAGAAAAATTCTTTTCTATTATGTCGTCTCTATGACGATTCCACAGAAAACCAGCTAAAATAATGGGATCAAGAATATAATTTTCAATTGAATAGCGCTGACCACCACCAAGAATCTTGATTCTCCCTTCTTCTGTTTCTGTAGTATCCCAATCAATCAAGCCATAAACGTTATGGTTTCCTTTAAGCAAGTCAACTATTGTTGTAACCTCTCCTTTGCCACCGTTTTTTTCTTTAACCTTGTCTTTTTTTGCAGCACAGTTGGGGCAGTTTTCTTTAGGCACTTCATCTATCTGTTTAGCTTTACCTTTAGCCTCGTCTTCTTGTGTAGCCTCGGCTTCTTGTGTAGCACGAGTGATGAATTGTAGGCTGTTGTCATTGAGGTGCGCTTTCTCTTTAAGAAAACCATATATTTCGCTGTATATATATTCGTCAGTCTTTGATTCAACAAAAACGTGCCGCCGATTTTCATAATCCACGCTTAAAGTGGCAATACCATCGGTAAGAACCGATAAAGCGCGGTCTTTGCTTATTTTTTTTAAGTGATGCTTATTATCTTCATCACGTTCCAACACATGGATTGATTCTTCAGGTGCTAACGCCACGGTGGTAGGCGAATGGGTGGTGAGAATAACTTTTATATTGTGTTTTTTATTAAATATTTCAACAATGGTATTAATTAACATCTTCACCATTGATGGATGAAGAGAAGCATCTATTTCATCTAATAATAATAGATCAGGCATGGGGATGATAGTCATCGGGTTTTCAAGAAAAAAAGCCTGGAGAATTAGGGTAAGAATAATTTTTTCTCCAGAAGAAAAATTACTAATATCCTGTATTTTTGCTTTTGTTCTTTTATGTTCAAAGAAAATTGAATAGGCAAACGTACCACTATTATTCTCTTTAAGGATAAGATCAACAATATCCTCATTTTGCTTATTTACATGAAACTCGAAACCAACCGTATCAAAATAGCTGTTTAATTTATCCCATGGCGCTTGACCATATAATTTTGAAAATTCATCTTCTGTCTGCGTTTGAGAATAATCTTTTTGAGACTGCTTACTTTCTTTGAATTTTTTGATATCATATATTAATCTATTTTTATCCCAAACTAGAAAATCCCTTCCAAAAGAATGTGTCCACCATCTCTTAGAAATGTGGCTACTGGTAAAATAAATTCTTATTGTAGCGAAATAAATTTCAATAAGGAATTTACCTTCTTCAAATTCAAACCTTTTTATTAAAGCTTTAATATCTACATTCTTTCCGACACGATCATGAAATTGAGAGATTAGAGTTTCAATCAACGCTTCATTAGCAATACAAATATTTTTATCTAATTGGGTGTTTCTAGCGAAATTTTCCTGTGCATATTTTATAGTTTCTAATATGTCCGTGATACTATTATTATGTAGAATAGTAGTTTCATCCCTAGTGACAAAGCTTTTATAATCACATATGTGATCTGGTGGAGATTTTAATTCATCTGATTTTATACGGCGTTGAGTGATCGCCTCCAATAAATGAGTTTTACCAGAGCCATTTAAGCCAGTGATCACCGTAAAATCAGGTAAATCAACATCACCGAATGCGGTGATTGATTTATGTGGCTCATGCAGTTTTAGGGTATAGCTCATGGGGTTTTCTCAATGATTACTGGGCTTAGAGATGAATAGAACATACCCAACCTACCATGGCATAATCATATAAAAAAGGGGGGAATAGCTGTTGCCATTCCCCCCTTTTTTATAGGCCTTCTCAATTCAGTTGACCGCACCATCTAGCCATTTAGCTGTTTTTTCAGCTCTTCATTCAGCAAGGCGGGGTTGGCTTTGCCTTGGCTGGCTTTCATCACCAAGCCCACAAAAAAGCCAAATAATTTATCCTTACCTGAACGATATTCCGCCACCTTATCGGCATTAGCGGCCAGCACACCCGCCACCATTTCGGTGATTGCACCAGCATCGGTCACTTGCTTCAAGCCTTTTTCAGCCACAATCTCTTCTGGGTCGCGGCCAGTTTCCAGCATCACGGCAAACACATCCTTCGCCAGCTTGCCGGATAAGGTGCCATCGCTAATCAAGCCCACCAATTTACCCAAAGCTTGCGGAGAAATGGGGCTTTCACTGAGGTCTTTTTCCATTTTATTCAAGCCGCCCAGCAATTCGGTAATCAACCAATTGGCCACCAACTTGCCATCTCGGCCTTTGGCGGCCACTTCAAACCAATCAGCGCGCTCTTTTTCCGCCACCAATACCGAAGCATCATAAGCGGTGAGCCCCGCTTCTGCCATCAAGCGTTTTTTCTTCGCATCGGGCAATTCAGGCAATGATGCACGAATTTTTTCTACATATTCTGCGGTTAATTGCAAGGGCAATAAATCGGGATCAGGGAAATAACGGTAATCATGTGCCTCTTCTTTAGAGCGCATGGCGCGGGTTTTGCCCTGTTTGGTATCCCACAATCTTGTTTGCTGAATAACCTTGCCACCTTGCTCTATAAGGGCCACCTGCCGTGCCCCCTCATATTCAATGGCTTGTTGAATAAAGCGAATAGAGTTCACATTTTTAATTTCGCAGCGCGTGCCCAAAGGCTCGCCGCTACGGCGCACCGATAAGTTCACATCAGCGCGCATCGAGCCTTCTTCCATATTCCCATCACAAGAGCCCAAATAGCGCAAAATCGCCCGCAATTTACGCAAATAAGCCGATACTTCATCGGGGCTACTCAAATCAGGGCGGGAAACAATTTCCATCAAGGCCACGCCAGCGCGGTTCAAATCCACATAAGTATTGGTGGGGTGTTGATCATGCAGCGATTTTCCAGCATCTTGCTCCATGTGCAGCCGTTCAATACCAATGCGTTTGCTGCTGCCATCGGCAAGGTCTATATCTATCCAGCCTTCACCAACAATCGGTTTTTGATATTGTGAAATTTGGTAGCCGCTGGGCAAATCGGGGTAAAAATAATTTTTGCGCTCAAATACCGAATGCAGGTTAACCACAGCATTGATTCCAAGGCCTGTGCGCACCGCCTGTTCCACGCAATAACCATTCAACACTGGCAACATACCCGGCATGCCCGCATCCACAAAACTTACCTGTGAATTGGGTAAGCCCCCAAAAGTAGCGGAAGCCGAAGAAAATAGCTTGCTTTGGCTAATGATCTGGGCGTGAACCTCTAACCCAATCACCACTTCCCAATCGCCCGTTTCGCCTTTTACCAGATAGCTCATGCTTTAACCTTTTACCCACAAAATACCAGAATAAAAGGAAGTTTTGCCCAGAATAAAACCAAAAAGCAATGCTTCAATAAGCGTCAGGCAGCAAAAAACAGCTATTTTTTATAAAAACATCTTTGCTAGAAAGGATAAATCGGCTGAGTTTTCCCTTACCTACCTCTTCAATCAGCGCATTGCTTAAAAATGAGGTCCCTTCATTTTTCTGAAAGGGCCCGCGGTATCGGTTATTGTTTGCAAGGATTGTAACATCGGCAAAGGATAAATCGGCCGAGTTTTCAAATGATTACGCGCAAAATCTGGCCTTGCCTCAATAATTTGTGCCTTGGCCACCTCTTCAATCACCGCATCGCTTAATAATGGGGTATCCTGATTTTTTCCTAGAGTGCGCGTGGTATCGGTTATTGTTTGCAAGGATTGTAACATGGCCACAAGCTGGAAATCTTCGGTTGTTTGCAGCTTAAACCCTCTAAAATGTTCACCGCTTTCCTTATCAACCAATATCTCTACAGCAGCTACCCCTTCTACCCTACCCAAAGCATCCCCAATTTGTGCAATGATAGAAGCCACAGGGTTAGCGTTATTGAACCTATCGCTAAGGCTAGCTGTAACATTCTCATCAATAAATGGGGCTTCTGATAATATATGAATACTATCCTTTTCTTTAGCCTGATAGATATTAAAAATAAAGGAATTGGACAACCAATATACCAGCGCATCGCCCCCATCATAAAGCTCTACATCTGCCATTGCCCACTCCATTTTTTTATATCGATGGCAATTATATCAAAAGCCTTAAATTAAAGCAAGAAGTTCTGGCAGGGCTTCTATCCGCCAACGGGGCTTCAGTTGAATGCAGCGTTGCTGATCGCCATAGCCATAGCTGGCCCAACAACTGGCCAAGCCCGCTGCATGCGCAAATTCTATATCGGTGGGTGTATCCCCCACCATCAACATCTGTGCAGGGTCAATGGTTGGAAAATGCGGCTGAATATAGCCCGTTAGCAAAGCAGCATCCGGCTTTTTAGGCTGGCCGGTCTGCTCGCCCACAATTAGCTGAAAATAATCCGCAATGCCATAATGCGCCACCGACCGACGCACCACTTCCACCCCCTTATTGCTGGCAATCATCATGGGCATATGCTGTGCCCGCAATTTATCCAAAACAGTGATCACTTCTGGAAATAACCGCAGAAATTGACCGCCTTCATCATCATAAATGCGGCGGTAACTCATCACCATTTCTTCCAACATTACCTCTGGCAATGGCTGCCCACCCATTAAACCATGCAAATGGCTGATAGAGCCATGCAGCGTATAGCCCGCCGCAATCACTGCATTAACGGCATCGTCTGCGGGCATGGGTAAACCATGCACTTCAAAACTGCGCCGTAATGAATGGGCAATGGTGTGATGGGTATCGCAGAGCGTGCCATCATAATCCCAAATAACCAGCTTTATTGCTGCCATTTCTACAAACTATGCCAAACCCTTGAAACCCGCAGCCCGCTCAATGGCTCTGGCCACCTGCAACACCGTGGCCTCATCAAATGGGCGACCAATAATCTGCACACCCAATGGCAAACCATCCGACGCCAACATGGATGGCACCGACATACCCGGTAAACCAGCCATGGAAGCCGGCACGGTGAACACATCGTTCAGATACATGGCAATGGGGTCATCCTGATTTTCACCAATAGCAAAAGCACTGCTGGGGGCCGTGGGGGTGAGAATAGCATCGCATTGTTGAAAGCTGTGCGCAAAATCCTGTGCAATTAAGGCGCGTAGCTTTTGGGCTTTTACATAATACGCATCGTAATAACCCGCTGAAAGCACATAAGTGCCAATCATGATTCGCCGCTTCACCTCTTTACCAAAGCCCTTGCCGCGGGTGTTTTCATACACCTCGGTTAAATCGGCTCCTTTTTCACGCAGGCCAAAGCGCATGCCATCATAACGGGCAAGATTAGAAGAACATTCGGCTGGCGCAATAATATAATAGGTAGCCAGCGCGTATTTGGTGTGTGGCAAGGAAATAGGCACAAGCTCTGCCCCTTGTTCTTGCAACCAAGCGGCTGCCTTATCCCACATAGCGGCAATTTCGGGGTTCATACCAGCCACGCGATATTCTGCCGGCAAACCAATTTTCATGCCCTTAATCGGCTTTTCCAAATTTTCACTGAAATTGGGCACTTTAATATCCACCGATGTCGAATCCATCGGATCAAACCCCGCCATGGATTGCAACATCAAGGCACAATCTTCTACATTACGGGCAAATATACCCGCCTGATCCAATGATGACGCAAAAGCAATAATACCCCAACGTGAACAGCGGCCATAGGTGGGTTTTATACCAGAAATCCCACAAAAAGCAGCGGGCTGACGAATAGAGCCACCCGTATCGGTGCCCGTGGCCGCCATGGCCATGTGCGCCGCTACCGCCGCCGCAGAACCACCGCTAGAGCCACCCGGCACCAAGGTTTTACCATCCGCCCGTTGCCATGGGTTAGCAACATTACCATAATAGCTGGTGGTGTTAGAAGAGCCCATGGCAAATTCATCTAAATTGGCCTTACCCAACATAATGGTACCCGCCGCTTGCAATTTAGCACTAACGGTTGATTCATATTGTGGCTTAAACCCTTCCAAAATATGGCTGGCAGCGGTGCTTTGTACCCCTTTGGTACAAAATAAATCTTTCATGGCAATGGGAATGCCCTCTAAAGCACCTGCTTGCCCCGCCTTGCGCCGCGCGTCCGATTCGGATGCACGTTCCAACGCCAATTCTGGGGTTTCGGTGATATACGCATTTAATGCCCGCTGTTTTTCCATGGAAGCAATATGCGCTTTAGTTAATTCAACAGCAGAAAACTCGCCTTTTTCTAGCGATTGTAGGGCAGCCGCTACGGATAATTTGGTTAAATCGCTCATTATATTTACTCCACCACCTTAGCCACTACAAAAAAGCCTTCTGCCTGTTCAGGGGCATTGGCCAGCAATTCTTTTGTTCCATAGGGTAAATTCACCACATCTTCACGCAGGCGTTGATGGTAATCCCCCACACTGGTAAAGGCTTTAACATTGGTGGTATCCACCTCTTGTAACTGCTCTACCCACTGCAAAATATGATTAAGCTCAGAAGCCAAGGGCAAAAGCTCACTCTCTTCTACCCGCAACCGTGCTAAACGGGCGATTTTCTTGACATCATCCGCGCCAAGTTTTTTACTGTTGGATGGCTGATTTTCTTGGAGGCTGCTTTGTGACATGTTTTGCTTTCTTCAGGAAACTTCTATAAGAATGGTTTCACCATAACCGCTAGCAACAGATTTTTCCAGCCATGCCGTTCATTACCATTCAGGACTTATTGTCCCTGAAGCAGCAACATCCCCATTCTCGCCTGATTGGCTTAGACCCCGGCACGGTGCGCCTAGGGGTAGCGATTTCTGATTCTGATTGGAAAATTGCCGTGCCTCTGGCTATTATTGATGCTATTTCCCCGCGCAGAGATGCCGAATCGCTAATGGCTTTATGCGCAGATCGCCAGATTGGCGCGGTGGTGCTGGGCTACCCCTTATCACTGAATGGCCAAGAAGGGCCAGCGGCCATAAAAATGCGGGAATATGGGGAAAAATTGCAATTGGCCTTGCAGAAAAATGGGGTGGATTGGCCATTTTTATTACAAGATGAGCGGATGTCCACCATGGCGGTTTCGCGCAGCTTTACAAGCGAAAAACCGCAACAAAGCGGCAAAGCAAGGGCTTCGGGTAAAAAAAGCCAACAAAAAACCGCCCCGGATTCAGCCGCGGCGGTTTGGATATTACAGGGTGCATTAGACACCCTGCCAAGAAACTAGATAGCGCCAGTAACTGAACGACCGGGTTTCATTTGGGGATTGAGAGCAGATTTTACAACAGTTTTAGCTTCCTTAATGTTTTCCAACAAACCAGTAGTTACGGCAGAGAAATTAAAAGTCTCTGTAAGACGTGTCGCAAAACTTTGTGCTGGTTTTACACTCAAACCACCTGCAAAATCGCCGCCACCTGTATGACCTTCTGTTGCCATGATGCACCTCACCCAATAAATTGCTACTCAATTTTGAATATTCTTTCATGGAATTAACCATAATTAATTAGTAGCACGCTATTAGCGGGGCGTCAAAATAATTTTTTTGCCTACATTATTAATATCGTGTCGTCACGTCACTAGACAGGGCATCCACAATTTTTTATGGTGGGGTTTATGATTAACGATACCACGCCCCCCACTTCTTCTTATGGCTTTAATCGGCGACATTTGCTAGGCATTGCTGGCATGAACCGCTTGGAAGCTGATTCTATTCTGCAATTGGCCAATTCTTATGCCGATGCTAATAAAAACCCCAGCTATCGCAGCCAGAAGCTGAAGGGGAAAACCATCATCAATTTATTTTTTGAAGAATCCACCAGAACCCGTACTTCTTTTGAAATGGCCGGTAAAAGGCTAGGGGCGGATGTGATTAATATGGCCGTGGCTTCTTCTTCGGTGAAAAAAGGTGAAACCTTGATTGACACCGCCACCACCTTAAACGCCCTACAGGTTGATGCGTTGGTGGTACGGCATGGGCTTTCTGGTGTGCCGGGTTTATTGGCCAGCAAGGTGAATGCTGCCCTGCTCAATGCCGGCGACGGCACGCATGAACACCCCACCCAAGCCCTGTTGGATGCCTTGACTATTCGCCGCCATAAGGGCGATATTGAAGGGCTGATTGTGGTGATTTGCGGGGATATTTTACATAGCCGCGTGGCGCGCTCTAACATTCATTTACTCAGCCTATTGGGGGCAAGGGTAAGGGTGGTAGCGCCCGCCACCTTAATGCCCAGCCATATTGAATCATTAGGGGTAGAGGCGTTTTACAGGCTGGAAGATGCGCTAGAAAATGCTGATATTGTGATGATGCTGCGCCTACAAGCTGAGCGGATGCATGGCCGTTATATCCCTTCCACGCAAGAATATTTTCATTTTTTTGGCCTTACCCATGAAAAACTGCATCATGCCAAGCCCGATGCGTTGGTGATGCACCCCGGCCCCATGAATCGCGGCGTGGAAATTGATAGCGTGCTGGCGGATGATTTGAAACGCAGCCTTATTCTTAATCAGGTGGAGTTAGGGTTAGCGGTGCGCATGGCCTGCCTTGACCTGTTACTAAGGGAAAAAGCTGCATGAGGCGTCTATTATTTACCAATGCCCGTTTGCTTGATCCAGCCAGTGAAACCGATTTATTGGGTGAATTGCTGGTGGTTGGCAAACAAATTGCTGATCTTGGCCGCAAGGTTTTTGATTCTCCGCCGCCTGATGTGACGGTTATTGATTGCCAAAGCCTATGCCTTGCCCCCGGGCTGGTGGATATGCGCGCCCAATTGGGAGAACCGGGCCTTGCCCATAAAGAAAATTATCACACTGCCTTAAAAGCAGCGGCTTCTGGCGGGGTTACCTCGATTGTGGCGATGCCAGACACCGACCCCGTGCTGGATCACTCGGCTGCTATGGAATTTGTGCTGCGTCACGCCCGTCAATTGCAATCGGCCAAGGTATTTCCAGCCGCGGCCATTACCAGAGGCTTGCAAGGCAAAGAGCTCACCAATATGGGATTATTGGCTGAAGCGGGCGCGCTGGTATTTTCTGATGGTTTTCAAAGCGTGGGCGATACGGGGCTGATGCACCGCGCCCTTGCCTATGCCAGCGGTTTCGATTTACTGATTATGCACCATGCTGAAGACCCTTCTTTGCGCGAACATGGGGTAATGAATGAAGGCGAAGTGGCCACCAGATTAGGGCTGGCTGGCATCCCCCCCATGGCGGAAGCGATTATTTTAGAACGCGATATGCGGTTAGTGGCCGCCACTGGCGCGCGCTATCACGCGGCGCATATCAGCACCAAAGAAGGGGTGGAAATTATTCGCCGTGCCAAAAAACAAGGCCTAGCGGTAACCGCCGATACGGCTCCACCCTATTTTTCACTCACCGATATTGATGTGGGGGAATATCGCACATTTTGCAAATTATCGCCGCCGTTGCGCGCCGAAGCCGACCGCCAAGCCGTGATCGAAGGGCTGGTGGATGGCACGATTGATGCGATTGCCTCGGATCACTACCCCCAAGATCAGGATGAAAAAAGGCTGCCCTTTGGCATGGCTGCTTTTGGCGGCGTGGGCTTAGAAACATTATTGCCCGTTTCTTTGGAATTATACCACCGTGGTCAAATGAGCTTGTTGGATGTGCTTTCCACATTAAGCACTGAACCCGCGCAAATATTACGGTTACCAGCTGGACAATTGGCAAAAGGGCATGCTGCTGATTTCATGGTATTTGACCCCGATATGCCGTGGAAAATTGAAATAGAGCGCTTACATTCAAAATCTAAAAACTCTCCTTTTGATCATCGCCCCGTAATGGGGCGGGTGATGCATACTTATGTGGATGGTCGGTTGGTTTATTCCTACCATGGATAAACACCCATGATGATTGAAACAGAACGTCTTTATATAAAAAAATCTACACTCGATAAGGCCGCCGAACTGGCTGCACTGATCACTGAAAAAATCGCTTTCTGGACCAGCCCAGTGCCGTGGCCGTACAGCCTTGATGATGCCAAATGGTGGCTGGAAAACATGCCTGAAGGCAGTATGAACCTATTTTTGAAATCCACGGATGTGATGATAGGTGCCTTTCATCTGGCACAACAGGATGGAGAAAGCATCGGCTTTTATATTAATGAGCAATGGGAAGGCCATGGTTATATAACCGAAGCGGGCAAAGCCGCGATTCACCATATATTCATGGTGCAGAATCTTACCCATATTGTTTCATCAGCTCACATTGATAATCCTGCCTCTATCAGGGTTCATGAAAAATTGGGCTTCACCAAAACTGGCGAAGAAAAAAGATTCTGGCCCAATAAGAACACCGATATTCCCGTGGTTACTTTTCGTCTCAATAAATCAGCGTGGCAAACATGATTGCGGTACTATTAATTCTTTTTACATTCGGCTATTGCTGTGGCTCTATTCCTTTTGGTTTAATTCTCACTAAACTGGCTGGATTGGGGGATATTCGCGCCATAGGTTCGGGCAATATTGGGGCAACCAACGTGCTGCGCACCGGCAATAAAAAACTGGCCGCACTGGTTTTATTGCTGGATGGGTTAAAAGGGGCAATACCGATTATCATGGTGGCGCAACAATTGCCTGCAAACCAGGATTTGAGTGAAATTCCAGCCTCTACGGGGGCACTCATCCAGCTGGTGGTGGCGGCTGGCGCTTTAATTGGCCATATTTTCCCCATCTGGTTAAAATTTAAGGGCGGTAAAGGCGTGGCCACTGGCCTTGGGGTAATGCTTGGCCTAGCGTGGCCAGTAGGGTTAGCCGCCTGCGCTTTATGGCTGTTGTTGGCTTTTAGCTTACGCTATTCTTCACTTTCTGCCCTCACGGCTTTTGCGCTTAGCCCCCTATTGGCCTTGTTTCTTGCCCCCGATTTTGCCTTTTTACCTTTATTTTTAGGCGCGGCGGCTTTACTGATATTCTGGCGGCATAAGGCCAATATAGAACGGCTATTAAAAGGCACTGAACCTAAAATTGGTTCTCAACAATAATACAATTCAACACTAGGCAGCATTCAAACGAACGCTTAGCCACAAGCTAAAAAAACAATAAAAAAGGGAGATAGGTAAAACCCCATATCCCCCCTTTTTTATTTATTGCCTTATGCGTAAAATTAGCTGGCTTTCGTTAAATCCTCAGCTTCATCTAATAATACGGCTTTAATGGACAATTTGATTTTGCCGCGATCATCAAGGCCTATCACCTTAACGCGCACTTCATCGCCCACTTTTATCACTTCAGAAACAGCCGATACACGCTGCGTGGACAATTCAGAAATATGCACCAAGCCATCGCGTGAACCTAAGAAATTGACAAATGCGCCAAATTCCATAATTTTCACCACTTTACCCGGATAAGTTACCCCTACTTCTGGTTCAGCAACAATGCCTTTAATCCAGTTAGCAGCAGCATCAGCAGCTTTTTGATCGGTGGCGGCAATTTTTACACTACCATCATCTTCAATATCAATTTTTACGCCGGTTACTTCGCAAATTTCACGCACCACCTTACCACCAGAACCAATCACATCACGGATTTTTTCTTTAGGAATATTCAAAATGGTAATACGCGGTGCATTCAAGCTCACATCGCCGCGCGCACCAGATAAAGCCTTATCCATTTCGCCCAGAATGTGAATGCGCCCAGCTTTAGCTTGGTTAAGCGCTACTTTCATGATTTCTTGGGTGATGGATGTAATTTTAATATCCATCTGCAAAGCGGTGATACCACCAGCCGTACCAGCCACCTTGAAATCCATATCGCCCAGATGATCTTCATCGCCTAGAATATCCGAAAGCACCACAAATTTTTCGCCTTCTTTAATCAAGCCCATGGCAATACCAGCCACTGGCCGTGGCAATGGTACACCAGCATCCATTAATGATAAGGATGCCCCGCACACCGTGGCCATCGAAGAAGAACCATTGCTCTCGGTAATTTCAGAGACAACCCGCAAGGTGTATGGAAATTTTTCTTTGCTTGGCAATACCGGCTTAATGGCGCGCCATGCCAATTTACCATGGCCTATTTCACGGCGCCCAGGTGAACCCATGCGGCCAGTTTCCCCTACCGAATAAGGCGGGAAATTGTAATGCAGCATAAAGTTTTCACGATATTCGCCTTCCAACGCATCAATGATCTGCTCATCTTGGCCAGTACCAAGAGTTGCTACCACTAATGCTTGGGTTTCACCACGGGTGAATAAAGCTGAACCATGGGTACGTGGCAACAAACCAACCTCAGCAATAATCGGGCGAATCTGGTCGGTTTTACGTCCATCAATGCGCTGACCATTTTCCAATAATTGATGCCGTACCAATTGATATTCAACATTACCAAAAGCACCAATAATTGCTTGTTCTGTATGATTTTCTGGTAATAATTTTTCCAATACCACGGCTTTTACAGCAGCAATAGCGGCTTGTCTTTCTTGTTTAATCGGCTGGGCATAAGCTTTTTTCAGCCCTTCTTCCGATAAATCCTTCACCAATTGCTGCAATTGCACTTCTTCGGCGGAAGGTTCTACCAATTCCCATGGATCACGGGCGCACATTTCAGCCAACTCAATAATTAAATCAATCACTGGCACAATTTGCTGAGCGCCAAAAGTAACCGCACCCAACATGATTTCTTCACTCAGCTCATTGGCTTGTGATTCAACCATCAACACCCCTTCACGGGTTCCAGCTACCACCAAATCCAATTGGCTTTGTTTTAATTGCTCAACGGTTGGGTTGAGCACATAAGCGCCTTCAATATAACCAACCCGTGCAGCAGCCACTGGCCCCATGAAAGGAATACCAGAAAGGGTTAATGCTGCGGATGCGCCCACAATAGATGCCACATCTGGATCATTTTCTAAATCATGGCTTAATACGGTGCATACCACCTGTACTTCATTACGAAAATTTTCTGGAAATAATGGCCGAATAGGGCGATCAATTAAGCGCGATACTAATGTTTCTTTTTCTGAAGGTTTACCCTCGCGGCGGAAAAAACCACCCGGAATACGGCCAACAGCAAAAGATTTTTCTTGATAATTCACCGTCAAGGGGAAAAAATCCACACCCGGGCGTACTTTTTTTTCAGCCACCACTGTGCACAAAATTGTGGTGGCACCATAGGTAACCACAACTGCCGAATCTGCCTGACGGGCAATTTTACCCGTTTCCAGTTGCAGCTTCTTTCCACCCCATTCTACTTCCTTGCGGAATACCTTAAACATTTATTTTTCTTCCTTATTCCCAACAGCACCCACCCCATGTGGGTACCACATTAAAAATACATAAGTGCCACAAAATTACATATGTGCTGCGTGACCATAACGCGTAGCACCCTACATGAAAAGCATTTTTATGCCGCTATGATGATTGGATCATCATTATTTTATGGCAGCGGCCTAAGGGTTATTGGGGGCCCATATTGCGGATGTGCGTAAGGATTTTCAATTTCCTTAACCCCCATTTGCTTTTCTAATAACTGCCATTGTTGCAATAGCGCATGATCATTATACCCAATGCCTTCACCTTTTTTGCCCCATATCATCATAAAGGCGGCAAAAGGATATTCTTTTACACTGCTATGCTGCAAGGGAAAGCTGGTGCACGCTTTTAATAATTCCTGCCGCGTACCGATAAATATAGCATCGTAATCTGGAATAAATTGACGAAGGGTAACATCAATAATCAATAGTTCTTCTTGCGCCATATATTGAGTATATGTATGAAATTTACTTGTTGAAGAGGTTGCCAGCACTAGTTTTATGCCTTTTTCCTTTAGCTCTTCAGCCAATTCGTAGGAAAAAGTAGTGCACATGGATAATAATTCTTGTGGTGGCAATCTATTGATTGTTTTTACGATCGCCGTTTCTTGAATAATCTCACTGATGTCCGCACGGGAAAGCATATTACAATCGAACCTTGAAACAGCACAAAAATTGGATTATATATTGATTTTATAAAAATACAATAATCTTGAGCGCTATTTAAGCAATTTCTAAATAGAACACCGCCTCTTTTTCCAAAATTTCTGGTGGGCAACGCGCAATCAAATCATTCAAATAATCCCGATAACTGGCATCTTTTATGTCAGCTACCGCTATATGGTGAAAACAGGTCTTTTCCCAAAAATAAAATGATGTGTAATGGGGCGGCCTTTTATTGCCATGCAAATATAATTTTGTGATGCCTTTTTGCTGCGCAATAAAAGGAATAGCATTATTGGCCACAATCAAACCTAAGCCTTTTTTTCTACCCATGGATATAATGGCAAAGTTTTTTAATATGCCCACTTCGCCCATCTGGGCAAACGTAAAACAGCCAATCACCCGAGAATCTTGCTGATCTTCAATACAAAAAAAATCCTGCCATTGCTCTAAACCCGATAGGAAACAATCCAACCGCGCCTCTTGCAGGACATTAAGCACCGCCGGCCAATCCTGCGCGCTTGCTGCCCGCACCACCACATTATCACCAACCTTCATCATCCCCACCTCTATCAGGCTCAATATTGGCTACAAAAAACCCGATGACACGGCTGAAAATACTGGCCACATCATCGGGTGATATAAAACAACGCTTTATTGGTTTTTGCGCTATTTACGCAAGCCCAAACGCTCAATCAAGGTAGCGTAACGAGCATGGTTGCATTTTTTTACATATTCTAACAAGCGACGACGCTGACCAACCATCATCAACAAACCACGACGGCTATGCACATCTTTTTTATGGGTTTGTAAATGCTCAGTCAAATCACGAATACGCTCGGTCAACAAAGCTACTTGTACATCGGCAGAGCCAGTATCTTTTTCATTTTTACCAAAATCTTTTACAATTTCAAGCTTACGCTCTAAAGTTACAGTCATGTTACATTTCTTTCATCAATCGGCATCTTGTTAAGGTTAAGATTACAGCACAAACACGCGGCGGGCTCTCAAAAACCCTTCCGCTACCACCGCAATGGCCACCACCGTGCCCAAATGCGTTACCAACAAATCCTGCCCCAAACTCGCCCCTCCATCATAAGGAATGGCTTGCCCTAAACGCAGCTTCTGTGCTTGCTCTTCATCCACCCCGCAGGCCGGGATGCCGCCCAGCGCGCCCATGATGGGAAGAATATACTGCTCTCTGACAGCAATATCGCTTAATTCTTGCAATTTTTCCAGTGTCACCGCTGCCTGTGCGGTGAAAGGCCCCACAGAAAGCCGCCTGAGGGCAGAAACATAGCCCAAACACCCCAAGCGCCGCCCCATATCCCTTGCTAAGGAACGCACATACACCCCTTTACCACATTTCACTAAAAACCGTGATAAATGACCGTGATGCTCTAACAACTCTAAAGAATCAACCCACACTGGCCTTGCTGATAATTGAGTGGGTTTCCCCGCTCTGGCATTAGCATAGGCTCTTTTTCCTTGCACTTGAATCGCCGAAAAATCAGGGGGAATCTGCATAATATTCCCCGTAAACTCTTTTACTATCGCATCAATATCATGCACCAAAGGTAAGGTATCACTTCGATGCGTGACCACACCTTCAGCATCATCCGTGGCGCGCTCTTCTCCCCAACTCACAGCAAATTCATATGATTTTTCTTGCATCACCAACAACGACATGGCCTTGGTAGCCTCGCCTAACGCTAAGGGCAATACCCCACTAGCCAAAGGGTCAAGCGTACCAGCATGACCAGCCTTTACCCCGCCTAATAAACGCCTAGCCCAGCCAACGGCCGCTGCAGAAGATATTTCCAAACTTTTATCCAGCACCAACCAACCATGCATGATCGCTATCTAATCGACCTTCAGTAATAAATTATTGATTCGCGCTGCATAATCAAAGCTTTCGTCGAAAACAAAATGCAGATTAGGGGTAAATTTCATGCGCATCCGCCCACCAATTACCTGCCGAAAACGCCAAACCGCAGCATTCAAATGTTCTAATATTTCCTTGCGATCAAGCTTTTCTGGCCGCTTTTCTAATTGCTCGCCCTCTGTTTCTGGCATTAAGGAAAGCGCCAACACATAAACCGTAGCATTTTTCAAATCAGGGCTAACCCGTACTTCTGTAACCGTAACATTAGCATTGGATAAGAGCGGATCACCAATCTCATCGCGCAATAACATATCGGCTAGAATATGGCGAATCTCTTCACCTATCTTCAAGGGGCGCTGTCCACGCCCCTTTTTTACATCTTTTTTTAACATTAGCAAAAAAAACCCTTAACCAACCTCAATGCTGCGCGCTTCTTCAACAACTTCAAAAGCCTCAATCACATCGCCTGGTTTAATATCATCATAATTTTCAAAGGCCATACCACATTCAAACCCTTCGCGAACTTCCTTAACCTCGTCCTTGAAGCGTTTCAATGTTTTCAACATCCCTTCATGGATTACCACATTATCCCGCAGCAATCGCACCTTAGCCCCACGTTTTACCAATCCCTCGGTAATCATACAGCCGCCAACCTTACCCACACGGGTAATATTAAACACCTGACGAATTTCAGCGTAACCCAAGAATTGTTCGCGCAAGGAAGGAGCCAACATGCCGCTTAACATGCCGCGCACATCGTCCAGAATATCGTAAATAATCGAATAATAACGAATATCAATACCATCGCGTCTGGCCATTTCTCTGGCCTGCAAATTGGCACGCACGTTAAAACCAACCACCAAACCGCCAGAGGCTTTTGCTAAGGTAACATCGGATTCGGTAATTGCCCCCACACCGGTATGCAATACTTTTACCCGCACCTCTTTTTGGGTATCGCCCATTTTTTGTAGTGCACCAGCAATGGCTTCCACTGAACCATGCACATCGGCTTTAATCAATACAGGCAAGTCTTTACGCTCACCCGATTTAATGGCCGAGAACATCTGTTCAACAGAACCGCGAGCGAGCAGGGCATTAATGCCGTCTTTTTTCCGACGCAAGCGGAATTCAGCCACTTCACGCGCCCGTGCTTCGCTATCCACCACCCGTAAATCATCCCCAGCAGAAGGCAAACCACTCAAGCCCAACACTTCAACCGGCATGGAAGGCCCAGCTTCTTGCACATATTCACCGCGATCATTCACTAAAGCGCGAACCTTACCCACTTCACTGCCGGTTACAAAAATATCACCCACCCGCAATGTACCGGTTTGCACCAATACTGTGGCCACTGGCCCACGGCCTTTATCCAGTTTTGATTCAACAACAACCCCACTAGCAGAGCGGTTAGGGTTAGCTTTCAACTCAAGAACCTCAGCCTGCAATAAAATGGCTTCTTCTAGCTTTGTGATATTTTTTCCAGTTTTTGCTGAAATCTCTACCGCCAGAATATCCCCGCCCAACTCTTCAACCACCAAGGAATGCTGCAACAAATCATTGCGCACTTTTTGGATATTGGCATCGGGCAAATCGGTTTTGTTAATTGCCACAATAATTGGCACATTAGCTGCCTTAGCATGGGCTATGGCCTCGATTGTTTGAGGCATAATACCATCATTAGCGGCCACCACCAACACCACCACATCGGTAACGCGCGCCCCGCGCGCCCGCATTTCAGTAAAAGCAGCGTGACCTGGTGTATCAATAAAAGTAATACGGCCACCAGCTTCAAGCGTTACCTGATAGGCACCAATATGCTGCGTAATACCGCCAGCTTCACGGCTGACCACATCGGTACGGCGAATAGCATCCAATAATGAGGTTTTTCCATGATCCACATGCCCCATCACCGTTACCACGGGTGGCCGTAGTAATAATTGCTCTGGCTGATTTTCAATACCTTCCAAACCAATTTCCACATCCGATTCGGCAACACGGCGGGTTTTATGCCCCAGCTCCGTGGCCACCAACTCCGCGGTATCGCCATCAATTGATTGGGTAATGGTCGCCATCACTCCCATTTTCATCAGCGATTTAATAACATCCGCCCCGCGCACGGCCATACGGTTGGCCAATTCCTGCACGGTAATAAATTCAGGAATAGTAACATCCCTTGCGATTTTTACAGGCTCAACCACCACCTGCTGACGCCGACCTTTTTCACGAGCACGGCGCATAGCGGCCATGGAACGGGTACGCCCACCAGCCTCTTCATCGCCAGCCGATAAAGCGGCGGAAATAGTTAAACGGCCACGGCGAATGCCACCCACATCTTTTTCTACTTTACGCACACTAGGTGCCGCCTTAACAGCGGCTACACGGCCACTTTTTTTGCCACGCGGTGAATCTTCATCCTCATCATCCACAGTGGGTGTGCGTGCAGGAAAAGAGCGCCCTGCAGCTGGTTGCTGACGATTGAGCAAACCATCTTTATTATCAGGGGTAGCGGCAACAACCTCTTCCTCTTCATTTTTATTCGCCTGCCCTGCATTTTCTTTACCAAGATTACGGCGAGCATTAATCACGCTGCGCACGTCGCCGCGCTGCGTATCCCCAGATTTATTTTCCGTTTGGCGATCGGCTGCTTTTTTTACATTTTCCTGACGCAGTTTTTCCGCCACATCAGCTTTCTGCTTTTCTTCTTCTTTTATTTGGCGCAGCTCTTCAATTTCACGCTGACGCAATGATTCAGCGTCCCACACTTTAGGTGCAGCTTCCTCAACCACTTGTACTTCTGGCGCCGCTATTTCTGGCTCTTGCTCTGGCCGCGCCTGATCTTCATGCAAACGCTTAGTCTCTTCAACCAATTTTGCATCACGCAAAGCTCTCACTCTGGCTTCGCGCTCTTCATCGGTGAGTTGACGGGCAGTTAATGTGCCCGAAGATGCTGGCTTAGGCGCAGGGGCTGAAGCAACGGGGGGCAAGGTTATTTTTTTAGCCGGTTGCTGCGCTTGTTCAGAAGCAGGCGCATCCACTACACGGCTACGCTTCACCTCCACCGTCACCGTTTTTGAACGGCCATGCGAAAAGCTCTGCCTTACCTGTGCGGCATCGGTAGCGCGTTTTAACTCTAGCTTGGCCTGTGGCGACAGACTCAAAACTTTTTTCTTTTCCTGATCGGTTGTATTTTCCGTCATCGATGGTTTATCCAGACCTTACTTAAATCACATGTAAATTACAATTCTAGGGGCGAAGGCTAACATAGTAAGAGTGGCCTGTCACCTGATAGCTTTATAAAGACAAATTCCCTAAAAACCAGAGAATATAAAGGAAATTGCCTAGAACACCGTGCAACAGCCCATAAGCTTTTTGACGCAAGGCATGAACAAAAGCTATTCCCTTTGATTTATGACAACCAGAATAAGACTTTATTGCTTCAACTGTATAATAACGTGTCATCTTGTCGTTGAGGATATAAGGTGATTGCGTTTGCTCCTTAAAAAGCTATTATAGAAAAAAAATTGGTTGAGCTTTAACAGGCCGCCTTCCGAAAAAAAACTTTCGGAACTGGGCGGTTTTTTTATGTTTGTAAAACAAGATGACAGATTCACAAGAACATCACTATATTGGTACAACCACACCGTTGGAAGACCGCTTATCAGCCTTATTTGCTCCTGCATTACAGGGATTGGGCTATCAGTTGGTGCGTGTACAACTCATGGGCGGACAACGTGCTATTTTGCAGGTTATGGTTGATCGTGCCGATGGCAAGCCAGTGGGGGTTAATGATTGTACCATTGTTAGCCGGCAATTATCGCCGCTACTGGATGTGCATGACCCTGTGGATGGCGCTTATTCTTTGGAGGTAAGCTCGGCGGGCATTGATCGCCCCCTGACTACCATTGCTGCCATTGTACGCTACAAAGGCCACATGGCCCGCGTGGAAAGCCGTACTGCCATTGAAGGCCGCAAACGGTTTGTGGGCACCATTATAGATGTAATTGACAATAATTTACAGCTGGAGTTGGATGGGGGCGAAGTTGCCATTCCTTTAGTGGATATTCACCGCGCGAAATTGGTGCTTACAGATCTATTGTTGGATCAGGCACAAGCAAGCGGTGAAGCATTTCCAATGAACAGTGTTGATGAGCAACAAATAGAACAACTTATAGAACCATAGAGGGTGGCCATGGAAATATTACTGGTTGCAGATACCGTAGCACGCGAAAAAAGTATTGAGCGGGATGAAGTGCTGGAAGCCATGGAGCAGGCTATCCAGAAAGCTGGGCGTTCAAAATATGGTTTTGAACACGACATCCGTGCGCATATTAACCGCCGCACGGGGGACATTACCCTTAGCCGTTACCGCGAGGTAGTGGATGTGGTGGAGAATGAAATCACCCAATTGCCTGTAGAGGCGGCCAGAAAATATAACCCTGCCTACAAAGCGGGCGATTTTCATATTGAAGCATTACCCCCTATCGATTTTGGCCGGATTGCCGCTCAAACCGCTAAGCAGGTGATTGTACAAAAAGTGCGCGATGCTGAACGCGCCCGCCAGTTTCGTGAATATATCGATCGGGTGGGTGAAATTGTTAATGGTACGGTTAAACGGGTTGAATATGGCAATGTAACCGTTGATTTGGGACGGGCTGAAGCTGTTTTACGCCGTGAAGAATGCATGCCGCGTGAACATTTCAAAACCAATGACCGCATTCGTGCTTATATTATGGATGTACGCCAAGAGCCACGCGGGCCACAGATTTTCCTTTCCCGCAGCCATGGCCAATTTATGGTGAAACTCTTCACCCAAGAAGTGCCAGAAATTTACGATGGGGTGATTACCATTAAAGCCGTAGCGCGGGATCCGGGGAGCCGTGCTAAAATTGCCGTTGTATCCAAAGATAGTAGCCTTGACCCTGTGGGTGCCTGTGTGGGCATCAGGGGATCACGGGTACAGGCCGTGGTTACTGAATTGCAGGGCGAAAAAGTGGATATTATTCCATGGTCGCCCGATCCTGCCACCTTTATTGTGAACGCTTTAGCGCCCGCTGAAGTTTCTAAAGTGGTGCTAGATGAAGAGCGCAACCGTATTGAAGTGGTGGTGCCAGATGATCAGCAAAGTTTGGCCATTGGCCGCCGTGGACAAAATGTACGCCTAGCGTCACAGCTCACTGGCTTTGATATTGACATCATGACCGAAGCCGCTGAATCTGACCGCCGCAATGAAGAATTCCGCACCCGCACCCAATTATTTATGGATGGGTTGGATGTGGATGATGTGATTGCTCATTTATTGGTGGCCGAAGGTTTTCGCTCGGTGGAAGAAATTTCTTCTACCGATATTGCTGAGCTTGCGCAAATTGAAGGCTTTGACGAGGATGTGGCGGCTGAACTACAAGCACGGGCTGTTCGTTTCATTGAAGCCGAATCAACCAGACTGGAAAATGAGCGCAAAGATTTGGGCGTGGGCGATGATTTATTAGCCGTTGAAGGCCTAAACCGCACCATGCTGGTAGCTTTGGGTAAAGCGGGGGTAAAAACCCTTGATGATTTGGCCGATTTGGCAACCGATGAATTGCTTGAAATTGTGGGTGAGAAAAAACTGCAAAAGCATAAAGCAGAAGCCATTATCATGAAAGCAAGGGAACATTGGTTTGATGGCAATGACGCCGCCAGCTAATGGTTTCAAACCATCCTATAGAAACGCTACAGCATAGTAGCAAGGCCTTGCCTTCACGCAAATGCCTTGCTACTGGCCAAGTCAAATCAATCGATCAATTATTGCGCTTTGTGGTAATGCACCATGAAGGAAGCATCTGCTTATTGCCCGATTTAGTGGGTGGGCAGCATGGGCGTGGTTTTTGGTTAAGCGGGTCACGCCGCGTGATTGCCAAGGCCGTGGAAAAAAAACAGCTCTTACATGCTGTGCGCCGTGCTTTACACAAAAAACAAAACAGATTGGCCAGCGCGGTGCTGGTGGCGACTGATTTAGCCGATATAACCGGCGAGTTATTATACCAACATTGGCACGCTAGCGTGCCGCCATGGCTGCAACTCCCCTCTTTAAGCTTGCCCTTTTCCCAAGAACAGATGCACAATATTCAGCAACATATCCCCCCTTCCCTACACCATAAAAAATTGTGGTTAGCCACGCGGCGTTTAGAAAATTATTGGCATTAACTTAAGATCATGATAAAATTTTATTGTTATATCGTGGAGTGGTTGCGTGCATGTCGGCTGCTAAAAGCCTTACCGCTATTTTTAATAATCACTGGCTTATAAGCATTGGTGGCTGTACCGTGGCTCTGCCTGCGGTCATCAATTCATTATATCACCCACCCGATATTGCCCTTCTCCCTAAACCCAACCAACTGAATGACCCCGCTGGCTTATGTGCCTTAGCCCAACAACACCGGCAAGAACGGGATGCTTTGTTGCATGTGCCCCTTAATCAGCTACAAAAAAACCCCATCGGTGTGGCGGATATATTAGAATTTACACCATCCACCGTGCCTAGACGCTTTACCAATCATGGAGTGGGCGTTAGTGAAATCATCGGTACAAGCAATAAGCTAATAACATTAGACGGTATTAAATTCAGCCATCAAGAATTAGAGCGGCAACCGGTTAAAATTATTTCTCGCTCTATTGGCTTAGGCAGCGATGATAAGAGGGGCGGGGTTGCGGTTGGTTTTGACGAGCAGGCTCTTACCCTACCCCGTGACACTATTTTTGTGAATTCTATGGGCAATGAAGAAGCCATTGCGGCCCAAGCCAATACTCAACGGGTAATTACAGCGCCCAATATGCTGGCTGTGGGCAGTTTGCGCCTCTCCGGTGATCAAAAAAACCAGCTCGCCCCTGTTGATAGTTTTAGCCGTGATGATGGCGTGCCAGCGGTTTTTACTGTGGATAGAACGCCAATAGCACAACATCCTGATAGTAATTTTTGTGTTTCTTCTGGTGGCACTTCTTTCGCTACCCCAGAAGTTTCTGCTTTGATTGCTCAGTTGCTGACTAAATACCCCGATAATCCAGATATGGTAATATGGGCGGTATTGATGACACGCACCCCCTTAGCCAAAGACCCGTTAATAGAAAATAGTAACCATTATGGTGGGGGTATTATTAACCCCACAGCGGCGGATCAATTATTGGATTATATCCATGAGCAACAGCAACAGCAACAATTCGCGCCCACCCAAATATGGCAACAACAAAATATTCCCGCCAGCCAACAAGAAGGGAATATACAGCAATTTCGGTTTAACCCCGCCGCTCATGGCCAGTTTATTGCTCCTAATGCCATTCTTATTCACCATAAATTAGAAGATGATTCGGCGCATTTTAATCTGCAGCTCAAAATCTATGAACAGGGGGTGGATATTAATAATGCCTCCCCCTTAAGCAGCATTACCCTCAGAAAAGATGCCAACTCCCGCGATAGTAATAATAGAATAAATCAAGATGCGTGGCTACGCTTCGACCCTCTGGATGCTACATACCGCCAACAATGGAAAAATCAGGCCGTACAATATGTGGTAGAGGTAGAATGGGTGGGTTCTTCCTTAAATGGCCAGCGACCCAATATTACCATAGATGCTGAAATACGCGGCTTTGATCGGCAAGATTTATTAGCCGCCATTAATCCCACCAATATTGCAGAAAAGCTGCCAGCCATAGGGGTTGAAATGAAGGCCAATCCCTATGCCTATCAAACCTTGGCCTTTGCCCAGAAAATTGAGCAACAACACCAATTATTGCCTGCAAATGCTAAACTCACCAAAACACAACGGTTGGAAATGTTTAATGCTCATGATGCTGCCTTGGATTCTGCCTTGGATAAAAGAACCACGCGTTCCATAGAACAACAAAACATCACTATTGCCAGCATGATAATAGGGGCTGGCTGCGGGGTTCTTCTTAGCGGTATTCTAGAATGTGCGTTTATTTCCAAGGAATCAGAAAAAGAGCCAATGAAGAGCTTGAATGGCTATATAGAACAACATATGGAGGACTCAGCACCAATTCCTGACAATCAAGCGAATAACAATCAGCTGCCATCACTATCCCAAACAATACGCGTAAAATCATCGCAAAAGCCGCGCTGGTAAGCTTAATGTTGCTGACCCCTAATCCACCATATCGCCTATTTCTATATCGCGCCAACCCTCGGCGCTGAGACGTTGCATGGGCTGAAATTTTACCTTATACGCCATTTTATGGCATTGGCGAATCCAATAACCTAAATATACATATAAATCCCGCGGCGCGCGGGCTTGCTGTACCCGCTCTAATAACTTTCGGGCTAAATACCAAACCATGAATGAGCCCAACCCTCTTTTCGATAGGGTGGGCTCAAAAAAACTATATACCGCTGAATAGCCATTGATTAAATGATCCACCAAGCAACAAGCCAGCAATTTACCCGTCGGATCCCGCCACTCCCAAAGGCAAGTATCGCTGGGGGCTTGTTCCACCATGGCCTTAAATTCTTTCCAATCCATGCTGGCCATCGAACTATTTTCATGACGATGCTGTTGATAGGCACTAAACAACTCAAAATGCTCAGTTTCTGCAATGGCTGGCATAATATGACAGGTTAAGTCGCTATTATGCTGCAATAAACGCCGTGCTGAACGGGAGAAAGTAAAACCAGCCCCCACCACCAACCGCACCGGTACACAAGCCGAACAAGAATCGCAAGCGGGGCGATATAAAATATTTTGGCTGCGGCGAAACCCTTTTTCTACCAATAAACTGTTCAAGCGATTGATAACCGTATCATCCATCATCTGTTCATCAATCAGCGTGAATAATTTGCGTTCTTCCAACCCTTCTATGTAAGGGCAAGGCAAGGGAGCCGATATATAAAAATCAGGCATCACGGCTTAAAAGATTGGCCAGCACCACCATGGGGTGGCTTGCTTACAAAAGGGATAATACCATGCGACATCTGCAAGGCCAAATAATCTGGCTGGTGTTTTACCACAATATGCTCTTGCCCTTGCTTTATTTTGCCTTCCCATTCCGCCTTAGCCTTGGTAATTAATTCGGCCAATACTTGCCATGCGGTGGGTTGCACTTCCATGTAGGGCGAAAGCTCTATAGCACAAGCGGCGGGCAATTGCCCTTGCAACACATTTCCTACGGCCAATGCTGGCTTACCTTCATGCAAGGACAACACCACCATCTCCTGAATTTTTACAAAAGCCAATTGCTGTTGCTGGTAATCATTACCACCATAGCCAGGGATAAAGATGGCATCCATCCATGTGAGTGCATCAGCCTTTTCAGCCGTTGATAAGGTTAAATCTTTCAGCTTTACCCAGCTAGAGCCGGTATATTTTAATTTTTCAACCAATTCATGCTGTTGTAGATGCTCGGCAAGCAGTAATTGGTGGATAATTTCTGTTTCTGTTGCTTCGGCAAAACGAGTAATGCCTTCTTGTAATATCTGTAAATCCGCCAGCTGAAAATCATGCTCTACCAATGTGAGAAGCCGCAACTTACCCCGCTCATGACGCTTTGGCGCTGCTAATTTCATTTCCCCCCATAAAGGAGAAGGCAGCAAAAAAACCTTCTCTTCAGCTGAATTATCTAGTAATTCTAAGGCTTTTCTTTCCGTTAATGCAGAAAAAGCCAACACCGCATCCGCCTTTTTTATGGTTGGTTGCAGGCAATCAGGCGCGTCATTAGCCACTCTGTTCTGCCAATGGGCTTCATGCAATTGCCACAAGGCTGTACCCCCTGCCTGTTGAAACCTATCCATCAAGCTCAGGCTAGGCGGGGATGGCGGTACGGTAAAAATGCCGACATCCCCCGGCAAGGTAGTGGCCAATAAGGCTATTTCATCCATGGTGGCAATATGGGGGTAGGCCGCCCGATTGAGATCACAAGCCACGGCATGCACATCATAAACACCATCGCTGGCTGCCCCCACCTGAGAAGCAATCATGGCGGCGGCTCTTGTATTAAAATCAGCAATTAAGGCTGGCTGACAAAAATCAAAATCAGCAGAGCGATGGAAAATTACATAACGGCTGACACAACGCTGCATGAAAAATTCTTTTTCTAACTATTATTATTACCAGTTACCATAATAGGATAGCCGCGCCGCTCTTGCAGTACCTTGCGTAAAGTTTTCCAGTTAATATTGCTGGCTTTATCGCCCGCTACTTGCACAATTTCATGGAATATTTCTGGCTCTACGGGCTGTTTGGTAATAAAATGATCATGCAGTTCAATCTCATCGGCCTGCTGTTGGGTGGGGTGGGCTTCCACATATACTTCCCCCTCAATCAGGGCAATTTTCACTGGCTGATTCACCACCTGCACATGGGTACCAATGGGCACGGTATGAAATAATTTTTCTACATCATCGGGATACATGCGAATACAACCACGGCTAGCATTACGGCCAATACCATCTGGCTTATTGGTGCCATGAATTAAATAGCTGTTCCAACCCAAATATAAGGCATGTTTGCCCAAGGGGTTATCTGGCCCTGCGGGCACCATAGCTGGCAGTTCTGGCTTGTCTTTACGGGTAGAAGCCGTGGGGTACCAAATGGGATCAACTTTTTTGGAACGCACCGTGGTTTCGCCAATGGGGGTAAATTTTCCTTCACGCCCCACAGCAATCGGGTAATTGATAATCTGACCATTTCCATTAAAATAATAGAGTCGCATTTCCCCCACATTCACCAATATCCCTTGGCGCTTGCCTTTAGGTAAAATATGACGCCCCGGCATCAATATATTAACCCCTTCCCCCGGAAGCCATGGATCCACATCGGGATTGGCGGTTACTAACTCCACAAACCCAAAATCATGCTTGGTGGCAATATCTTGTAATGTATCTTCATAGCTGGTGGTAAGGTAAGAAATTTCCCCCACCACCTGCTCTGCATGAGCCGTGGCCAAGGGCAGCAACAGGGCACCCATCAGAAATAGCGATTTTAACATTACATTCTTGCTCATTGACTCTACAGATTAAACATACAAGGATTTACGAATGATACGAGAAATTTTTGAAAATTCAACGCCATGAACTATATATTATTGTTATTAGCGACTATTTTTCTATACCCCAGCAGTGCCAAGGCTATACCCATGGTGGATATTATAGTGGTGTATAAGCATCAACGGGTGATGGAAATATATGGCGAGGGCAAATTAATAAAAAAATGGCCAATATCCTTGGGTTTTAGCCCAAGGGGGCATAAAATTATTCAAGGGGATGGCCGCACACCAGAAGGTTTTTATAAAATTGGCTATAAAAACTCCAACAGCCGCTTTTATCTCTCCCTTGGCTTAAACTACCCCCGCCCTGTTGATCAGCAACGAGCAGATGCCTTAGATATAGAAGCGGGCGGCCACATCATGATTCATGGCCAAGGCAATAGCCCCAGAAAAGGTGATTGGACGGAAGGCTGTATTGCTCTTAATAATCAACAAATTGCTGAATTATGGCCCATGGTGGCCGAAGGCACAGCGGTGATGATTTTTCCCTAGAGAGTGCGCCGTAATAAAATATAATCGCTTCTATATTTTTTATGCCAATAGGCTGAGCCGACCACCCGCACCGCTGATTAACTGATTTTGCCAACTGGTGGCTGAAGCGCTTTGGCTACCTTGTGCATCCACCGTGGTGAGATAACGCTTAATCAAACCATCCACATATTTGGTATCGCTCAATTTTTTTATATCAACACGGCTATCAATCACCCGCTTTTGTGTTTCTATTTCCTGCACGGCCAATTGGGGCGGTATGTTAAAGGTGGCAGTAATCACCTTACGCAGCACTGGATCGCCCAATATATCATAAGCATTTTTTACATTGCCAATATTGCGCTTCAAATACACCGTTTCACGCAAGGCTGGGTTTTCATTACCCAATGCTTTATCATATTCATTCTGCTTATATTTGCTGATAATCTTATTGGTAAAATCAGAAATTTTAAGCTGCGATACCCCAAAAAGATCAAGGTTAAAATCTTTAGCTAAAGCCTTAAATTTGGGATCACGCAATTTATTGGCTAAAGAACTAGGATCCTCGAGATTACTGGTCATCACTTTTTTGATGCGCCCCATAAATTGCATCTCAGAATCAAGCCCATAGGCCGAAAGAATAACCCCCATCAAGCGGCGATCCTTAAATAAATCATCCACCGATTTAATATTGGGGGCTTTTTCTTGAAAATACGCAATTTCACGCTTAAGAGCAGGGTCTTTTTGAAATTGCTCAAGCTTCTTGGCTCCTTGAGATTGTTCAATCTGGTAGGAAACTGAAGCCGATAAACCTGATAAACTAATCCCTGCCATAATATCTAAAAATCCTTTTACCCATTCAACCAATTTAACAGCTAATATGTGAAATTCAGGTTAATGGCAGGAAATGCCCATATAACGGCAGAAAAAGCGCGGCCAAGAGCAGCCACGCCCCCATGATTTTAATTGATAATCTTAAACCCTGATCTTAAGGGGAAGGCTTTTTTCTATCTTTATTGCGCTTCCATAACCAGTAATTTACGCCTACGCCTGCCCCCAATATCCCCCCCCCCAACAGGGTATCTCTAATCGTAGCGCCAAGGCGTTCTTGGCTTTCTTTTTCAGCCCGCTCTTCATCATTATATTCAGCTGGAACCTTATCAAAACAGGTGGAAATTTTAAGCTTCTGGCTGGGGTTAGCGGGGTTTAATACCTCATTATCGCTATGTTCAATGATGCGCCATTTCCCGCATTCCCCAGTACCGGCTATGTTGGGTAGGGCATTAGGCACGGTATAAAATGTTTCGCGATGATCACAATTTTCTGGATAGGCGGATAGGGTATAAAGCACCGTTGTTTCATCATCCGTGGCCAATTCACCTGTTTTTATGAAAGATGACCCTCTTTTTATCTCATTGGGTAAGCTAGTGGCGCTAAACACCTGATTATTATAATTTGAAGTAATACAGGCTGGCCGTGGCGTGGATCTTGTATTGGTGTCGGTCAAAGAATCAACATTGCTATCGCGCGCGGGCGATTTAATACCACTATTATTAGTGCCATTAATAATAATAGGCACAGGTATTATTTTTGTGTTCCCTGCTTTATTGTTATCCGCGGGTTTAGTTGTTGCGGTGGGCGTAGGGGTTGCCGTTGGCGTGGCTTTGGGGGTAAATGTTGCCGTTGGCGTGGGTTTGGGTGTAAATGTTGCCGTTGGGGTGGCTTTAGGCGTTGCCGTTGCCGTGGGTTTAGGGGTTGCTGTGGCTTTAGGAGAAGATGTGGCTGCTGGTGTACCGAACCTGCTACCACCCATGCGCCCACTTGCTCTTTCGGCCCAGCTAGCATCACTATTGGTAATAATGGCTGCACTGGTGCCCAAAATTGCACCAATAGCAACAGACACAGCCACCTGATTAAATTGAACGGTTACACTCATTTGTTATTTCACCATCTCTTAGGGCAATCAGCCATTGCACGCCATAAATTTTAGCTTTATTGATAGCAAAAAACATAAAAAACACAAGAAATATTTACTGTTTTTGTGCGTGTGCTACAATTTTAGGCCAAATAGTGAAATTGGGGGGCGCTTTTTCAGCCAACGGCACAATTAATAAATGATATAAATCCACATCTGGCATTTCCAACAGGCTGGCAAATTCTGCCAGCTCTTCATCGGTCATCTGGTCAACATGGCTTTTAGCAAATGAACCCAATAGTAAATCCATTTCCTTAGTGCCGCGATGCTGAGCTATATATAATAATTTCTTACGATTATGCATGCCCTCGCTCATCCGCTTCAGGTTCCAGTTTTTTTAGGGGCTTTAGCTGGCTGATAATTTTCTATCAAGCGCCACTCGCCTCGCACCACTGCTAACGAATCCGCCGGCACGTTACGGGTAATAACCGATCCAGCGCCAATATAAGCACCATCCCCCACGCTCACCGGTGCTATTAAGGCGGTGTTGGAACCTATAAACACCCTTTCGCCAATATTGGTATGGTGTTTTTTACTGCCATCATAATTGCAGGTAATAGTACCCGCCCCCACATTGGTGCCAGCACCAATGGTAGCATCCCCCAAATAACTCAGGTGACCAGCCTTTACCCCATCGCCCAATTGGGCATTTTTTATTTCCACAAAATTACCAATATGCACCCCTTCCCCCAATACCGCCCCTGGGCGTAAACGGGCAAAAGGGCCAATGCGGCTATTACGGCCAATATCTACCCCTTCTAAATGGCAAAAGGGCAAAATTTCACAAAAGCTGCCAATGCTCACATTATTGCCAAAATATACATGGGGGTGAATGGTAACATCTTCAGCAATCACCGTATCGGCAGAAAAATACACGCTGGAAGGGTCAATTAAGGTAACGCCACGGCTTAATGCACGCTGGCGCAACCGTTGCTGCATCACGGCTTCAGCGGCAGCCAACTCTGCTCTGGTGTTGATACCGCCCACCTGTTGTTCGGGCAGTAAGCCATGGGTAACCGGCAAGCCTAGCCCCCGCGCCATGGCCACCAAATCGGTGAGATAAAACTCCCCCTTAGCATTATTGGGTTGCAATTTGTGAATATGCTGCTTCAGCCAACCATTTTGTATCAGCATCATGCCGGCATTGGCCAAGCTAATGGCGCGCTCTTGCTCATTAGCATCATTATATTCAACAATTTTTTCTACATATTGGCCAGTTTGATCCAACACCACCCGCCCATAACGGCCAGCATCGGCCAATTGCATGGCCATTACCGATAATACAGCGCCCGCTTTTTGATGTTGCTGCACCAAGCGTTCTAATGTTTCCACTTCCAATAAAGGGGTATCGGCATATAATACTAAAATCGCCGCCTCATCCGCCAGCCCTTGCAAGGCAGACATTGCACATTGCACCGCATGACCCGTACCACGCGGCGGCGCTTGTACCACACAAGGGTAAGGCTGCGCTGCTTGCTCGATAGCTGGCATATCTGGCGGTATAACCACCACCACCTCTTGCGGCGCTAAGGCTGCTACCTGCACTAATACATGGTGCAATAAAGAACGCCCCGCCAACCGATGCAATACCTTAGGCAAGCTGGAATGCATTCTGGTGCCCTGCCCTGCCGCCAACACCACCACACCCAATGTTTTACTGATATGAACCGCTTGCTGAACAGACGACATGCACAATATTCCTTATTAAACGCTCACACTCACCGTAATATATAGCTATCACTATTTTTTTACGCATCTATTGGCTATATATAATCGTTTTTTTTCAAAAAAAATATAGCTTATTACACCTCAATAAAAAAGCCGATTGGCCATAACCAATCGGCTTTTTGGAAGCTGAACGTACGTTATAGCCAATTAAGTTTATGTAAACATAAACTTAATTGGCTATAACACAGCGGCGACTGCCGCTGCGGCACCGTTTGTGCCGTAAATTTTAGATACTATAGCCGATGAACTTAAGCATGCTTATAGTTCATCGGCTATATATCCTATTAACCAGAATAGTACATATCATATTCAATGGGGTGTGGCATGGTTTCAAAACGCAATACCTCTTCCATTTTCAACTCAATATAGCCTTCAATCATTTCTTTGGTGAATACATCACCTTTCAGTAAGAAGGAATGATCCGCTTTCAATGAATCCAATGCTTCACGCAATGAACCGCAAACAGTTGGCACTGCTTTCAATTCTTCTGCTGGCAAATCATACAGATTTTTATCCATCGCATCACCAGGGTGAATTTTATTGGCAACACCATCCAAACCAGCCATTAACTGGGCAGCAAATGCCAGATATGGGTTGGCTAATGGATCAGGGAAACGCACTTCAATACGTTTAGCTTTAGGGCTGGTAACGTAGGGAATACGAATAGAAGCAGAGCGATTGCGCGAAGAATACGCCAACAATACAGGGGCTTCATAACCCGGAACCAAACGCTTATAGCTGTTGGTGGATGGGTTGGTGAAAGCATTTAAGGCTTTAGCATGCTTAATAATACCGCCGATATAATGCAAACACATTTCTGAAAGATCGGCATAACCATTACCAGCAAATAATGGCTTACCATCTTTCCATAAAGATTGGTGACAATGCATGCCTGAACCATTATCGCCAAATACGGGCTTGGGCATAAAAGTAGCGGTTTTGCCATAGGCATGGGCTACGTTATGCACCACATATTTGTACATTTGCATGTTATCGGCGCATTTCACCAAATAATCAAATTTAATGCCCAGTTCATGCTGTGCAGCGGCCACTTCATGGTGATGTTTTTCTACTTCAACACCCATTTCAGCCAATACAGTTACCATTTCAGCGCGCAAATCATTGCAGCTATCCACTGGCGCCACTGGGAAATAACCACCCTTTACGCGTGGACGGTGGCCAAGATTACCATTGGGATATTCTTTGCCTGTATTTTTCGCGCTTTCTTCTGAATCCACATAAAAGAAATTGGCATCCATGCCAGAAGCAAAACGCACATCATCAAAAATAAAGAACTCTGCTTCTGGGCCAAAAAACACTTTGTCGGCAATGCCAGAAGATTTAACAAAAGCTTCCGCTTTTTTAGCAATAGAGCGCGGATCGCGGCTATAAGCCTGACCAGTTGCTGGATCATGAATATCGCAAAAAACATTGATGGTTGGTTGCGCAGCAAAAGGATCCATCACCGCTGTATCAGCATCTGGCAACGCAATCATGTCCGATTCATTGATTGCTTTCCAACCGGGGATTGAAGAACCATCAATCATGAACCCTTCGGTGAAGAAATCTTCGCCAATGGTGCTGATATGTTGCGAGAAATGGTGCATTTTACCTTTAGGATCGGTAAAGCGCATATCCACATATTTTACATCATTTTCTTTAATCAGATCAAAAAACTTTTGTGTAGCCGATGACATCGTGAATCCTTTTGTATTAATTATGCATTTTATGCATATGAAGAAAGCATTTTCGGTATGCCACAAGGCAAGGCTTAAAGCAAGGCGATAAAGTTACCGCAGCGCAGCAAAACCGTCGCGGTGGCTGGAGCGAGAGAATTGATAATGATTATCATTGACAATAAGAATTTTCTTTTGCTATAAGCAACCCATTATTAAAATTGATTATAAGGGATTTTTTATGTCATTCAGTTTAGGAAAAAATATTTTATTGAGCACGGCTATTATGCTGGTCATTAGCCATCTACCGTTTTCCTCTCTTGCTGAAACCCCAGAAAAGAAAACCAATACTCAGACTCCCAAGATACTGGATCGTGTGACTGTTATTGGTGGTGAAGATAAACGGGAAAAAATCCCCGGTTCTGCGAATATTGTTACGCCAGAAAATCTTGAACGATTCCAATATACTGATGTTCACCGTGCATTACAGGAAGTAGCTGGTGTTAACATTCAAGAAGAAGATGGCTTTGGCCTGCGCCCCAATATTGGTATTCGGGGTGGTCGTTCTAATCGTAGTGCTGATATTACCTTAATGGAAGATGGGGTATTAGCTGCCCCTGCCCCTTATGCTGCACCAGAGGCTTATTATTTTCCACAAATGGATAGGATGGAAAGCTTAGAGGTAATTAAAGGGGTTGGTGCGGTCAAATATGGGCCTCGCACCACCAATGGAGTATTGAATATGGTTACCAAACCTATTCCTGCAAAAAAGCAAGCTGATTTTATTGCAGAGTTTGGCAGCCATGGCAGTTGGCGCACTGGTGTTACCGCAGGGCAAAGTTTTGAACAAACAGGAATTATGGTTAATGCAATTCACAAAGAAAGCGATGGATTCAAAACCATTGATTTTGTGGGGGGTGATACGGGTTATGAAGTGGATGATATACTCACGAAACTACGCTTTAACAGTGCTGATTCGGCTACATATTATCAAGAATTAGAGCTGAAATTCGGTTATTATAACGAAACATCTCATGAAACCTATCTGGGTTTAAGCGATCAGGATTTTGCAGCACGCAGCAACCGCCGGTATGCAGCCAGTCAACTTGATGAGATGGGGGTACAAGCCTATCAATTAGGGCTAAGCCATTTTATTGAATTTTCTCCGGACACCAATCTAACAACTAGTATTTACCATAATGGCATAGACCGCTCTTGGTATCGGCTTGCTTCTGTGCAGATTGGGGGAATCCGCCGCGATTTAAGCGCCATTTTTAATAATCCCACAACCAGTGCTGCTTATCTGGCTGCCTTACAAACTGGCAATAGCAGCGGTAATAGTTTTATTATTCGTGATAATAACCGAGAATATTATGCGCAAGGGGTGCAATCCATCTTGGCCGTTAATCATGATATTGGTGATGTAAAAAACAAGCTTGAAGCGGGTATTCGCTATCACCGTGATGAAGAAGATCGCTTTCAACGCGAAGACCGTTTCGATTTAGTGAATGGCCGTGCAGTGATTAATAGTATTGGCGCGGCTGGTAATGGCGGCAACCGTGTGCAATCAGCCGATGCTTGGAGCGGATTTGTACAAAATGAAATGAGTTGGCAAGAATGGACATTAACACCAGGAATCAGATTCGAGCATATTAATCTGAAACGAGAAGATTACGGCAATAACAATCCTAACCGCAGCACCCCTGCCCAAACATTAGAAAACACGCTCGATGTTTGGATTCCGGGCGTTGGCCTTCGTTATCAAGCGCAAAATAATTGGCAGATTCTTGGCGGGGTGCATAAGGGCTTTGCGCCGCCGGGGGTTCCCTCCACGGCCAATGAAGCAGCTTTTAGCCGTGAAGAAAGCAGTGTTAATTACGAAATCGGCACAAGGTACCAAGAAGCTGAATGGTCGGGTGAATTATTCGCCTTTTTTACTGATTATGATAATTTGCTAGGCCGTGATAGTTTTTCTTCTGGCGGTGCTGGTACGGGGGATGTTTTTAATGGTGGTAAGGTACAAGTTAAAGGCATTGAAGCCAGCGCACAATATAATGCCGCGCCGTTATTAGGCTCAATAATGGGAATGGATAAATCTTATCGCCTGCCCCTTGCCATCAGCTATACCCTAACAAAAGGTGAGTTCAAAAACAGCTTTGTTAGCAGTTTTGAAGAATGGGGTACGGTAAAAAGCGGTGATGAATTACCTTACATGCCAAATCATCAATTATATCTGTCCGCGGGCTTAGAAAATAATGATTGGGGCGTTTCATTAGGCGCGAAATATGTTAGTGAAATGCGTGGCCGCGCCGGTAGTGGTTCTATTCCTAATAATCAATTAATTGATGCGCATTGGACGGTGGATGTTGCAGGAGAATACAAAATAACCGAACAACTCACTGCTTTTGCCCGCGTGGAAAATTTATTAGACGAAACATATATAGCCGCCAGAAGACCTGCTGGGGTACGCCCCAGCTTACCACTCACGGCCATGACAGGGGTAAAAATAGCTTTATGGTAGCCCTTACTATTCCAGAATTTATTTCTTCTTCAACGCGCCTCCCCTTAAGCAACAAGGCCAATAATAAGGGTAGAATGGTAACAATATTACCATCTTCGGCATTGCATGTTGCTTTTTTGCTTGGCCTGATGTTTTTAGGAGAAAAAACACATCAGGCTTTACCAGAAATCCCAAAAACCGAAGAACTAATCTGGGTTTCCATGATAGAACCGCCAAAGCCAGTAGATGTGGCCACGGCCTCTACTGAATCTGGGCCTATATTACCCCCGCAATTAACCACAAAAGCACAAGCAATCATCAAGCAACCCAATGTAACGAAAGCAACAACACCGCCTGAAAAAGAAAAAACGACCAAAAGAACAAACCCAGCTAAATCGCAACAAGTTGCAAAACAAGAAGAAAGCACTGGCATGGATTCTTCCATCCTGCGTTCTGACGATAATAATGATGCAGTGATTAAAGATACTTCCTCAACAGCTGATCACAGCGATACTGCCCCCGAGAAAAAAATTGCTCATCAAGGCTCAGCCGCTGGCATTGTTTCTTCTCCCATATTTGATGCTGCTTACTTACAAAATCCGCCGCCCACTTATCCTGCATCAGCCAAAAGAAGAGGGCTGGAAGGCGAAGTATTGCTGGAAGTATTAGTAAGTAAAAGCGGCACAGCCATTGAAGTGACCTTACATAAAACCAGTGGTTTTTCTGTGCTTGATGAAGCAGCCAAAGAAGCGGTGATTGCTTGGCAATTTATCCCTGCCAAGCAAAGTGAACAGCCCGTTGAAGCAAGAGTGATTGTTCCTGTTCAGTTTAAGCTTATTTAACCACGCTACTTTCTTCTAACTTTAAGGCTTAAGCCCAATATGGCGGCCAGCATAGAAACCAAGGTGAAGAACATCAACACCATATCGCGCTTTTCCATGCCCAGAAAATTGAGAAATTGCCATTTATGTAAATTGGTAAAGCTCCACAATTCGGCTTTATGCAAAGGGCTAACCATGGCCGCCACCTTGCCCGTGCGGGTTTCTACAAACACAATATCGGGGTTATCGCCTCTTTCTAGGCGCCATACTGGCAAGCGTTTATTCGCAAAACCATATTCTGGCGAAAAACGAGTGAGCAAGCCAGTGACGGTAAAATTAGCCGTGGGTAATCTTAAAGATTCAGCGGCAATCAATACCGCCGCTTGGCTATCGGTGAGTGGATATTGCGTCCCCTGTTCAGCGGTTCGATAAGTAATTTTCCCACCCATTTCCACGCGCCATAACACGCCTTCACTGGTGGGCAGCAAGCGCAGATCCTGCACATTGCCCTCCAATTGCGGTAATTGCACCATGGTGCTAACATTTAAGGTTTTATCGACTAGGGGCGTTATCACGGTGGGTTTTACCCATACATGCCAAGCACCGCTGCTGGAAAACATTAAAAAAGGCAACCATACCAACACCCCCAAAGCCCGATGCCAGCCCCGTTGCTTTTTAGGCCATTGCGGGCGTTTAAGCAAAAATAATAGCCCTATCCCGCTCATGGCCATAGAAAACACCGCTGCAATCAATAAAGTGATGAATATTGCCCGTGTGCTTGCCCATTCTTGTAAAAAATCCAGCGTGTGGATTCGCTGAAACACCCATAATAACGCCAGTTTTACTGGGGTATTCACCGTGCCCACACGGTCGGTATTGGTTTCTACATAAAGGCTGCGCTGATCCTTGGTTGCAAATTCTACCTTCCACACGGGCAATAATTTATTGATGGGAGCATAGGCGCGATCAAAATTTTCTTGAATCTGCATCAATGTAATCGGCGCATCTTTTATGCCCGCATAATAACGTGCCAGCATTTCAGCCCGTTCTTTGTCGATATTGGGCAATATTTCCCCGCTTCTGGCTTCAATATAAACAGGCGCTGGCTTTTCGTTTGTGGTGACTTGTAATAGGGTTTTGCCCTGAAACTCCAAATAGCGTAACCGTTTTACCGCCATACCAGCGGGCACCAACACAGAAGGGGGCTTTACCCCTTCCATATTAATCTGCTGCACCGGTGGGGTAAAGGCCACGGCTTGAATTTTCATCAATGACAGGATGGGGTGTACCAACCCAGAACCTGCCCATAACAGAAAAGTTAAGCCCGCAAGCAGGCTTAACTTTCTATGCCAAACCAAGCATTTTTTTAACATTGGCTAAAATTTCACTTTTACGCCAGCATATAAAGACCGCCCATCACCCGGATAAAATACGGCGGTGGAGGCTTTACGGGCATCAGTAACCGTACCAAAATTAGAAACATAACGCTTATTGGCCAAGTTACGGGCATCCACATAAAATTCAAGACCATTATCCAATGTATAGGCCGTTTTCACGCCCCATACCGCATAAGAAGGGGCGCGCAATGTATTGGCATAATCCACCCATGCTCCTTCTGGTACCCATTCCACATTGGGGGTAATTTGCCAGCCATTGCCATGATCGTAGCGCAGCTCTCCGCGGTAAAAATGTTGCGGGGCACCAGCAATAATATTATTTTTATATTGCTTATCCCCATCAAAAGAAAAGTCGCTATAATTATAGGTATTGCGGAAAGTTAAGCGATGAGGCGCGGCCACAAAATTGCTGCCCACATCAAATTCTACGCCCAACTCTGCCCCTTGGTGAATAGTATCGCCAGCATTAAAGGTAGAAGCGGGAATATTAGGTGCTACGGTATAGTTCAGCATTTCACCCTTAATCTGCGAGCGATATATAGTGGCGTCCCACGCAATATCCTTGGTTTTACCACGGGCGCCTATTTCACCTGTCCATGCTTTTTGGGCTGAAACAGGCACAAAAGCAACCACAGGGGATTGTACCAATTCAGAATAGGTAGGCACCTCGTAACTGCGGCTAATATTGGCAAAAAACTGTTGCCCTTCGGCATAATCCCACAGCACGCCCAATTTAGGGCTAAAGCTGGTGAAATCTTTTTCAGCATTATTAATCGGTTTTAACTTATCCTGAAAATCACGATTGGCATACAGCAATTGCCCGCCCGCTACCAAGGCCAATTCTGGGGTTAGAAAAAATTGATTTTCCCCATACAGGCTATAGCTACTGGCATCTTGATCGGATTCAGCGGTTTTTACCCCTTTTTGCCCCTTAGCATTAATAAATTGGCGGGCATCGGTGTAGCCTAGGCGAACATTACTGCCCAATACCACATCATTACGATGGCCAGCCAATGTGCCAGAACCATTATAACGGGCATATACCCCGTAATTATTATATTCTTGGTCAATCACCTGAAAAATAGGGTGAAACAGCTCCTTAAAGGTTGCATAAGCCCCCACATCCAGCTTATCTGATCCTTCCAGCTTGAAGGTGGTTTTATTCGCCAAACGTAATGAGCGAATATCCCGCTCATAATCATTTCTTTTATTAATGGCCGCCACTAAACGCGGCGTTTCCAATGCCTGTTTTAAGGTAACAGCACTCGGTAAATCCTGATTCAAATTATTATAAGTAATATAAAACCTTGTTTCAGTGGAATCATTCAACACCAACCCCACATTACTATTCACGCGGGCAGAATCAGCCTCGCTGTGATCGCGCCAACCATCGCTATGAGCGGCGGTGATGCTGACAAAAGCATCGCCTTTCTCAAAACGGCGCGCCACTGCACTATGCACACGTTCAACGCCGTCGCTACCAATTTCTAGGCCCACCTCATTATCCGCTTGCGCTGTATGCCCCGTTGGCGTTACTAAATTGATTGCGCCGCCCAAAGAAGACGCCCCATATTGCAAAGCGTTACCACCGCGATACACCTCTAAATAACGGGCAGAACTGGCGTCTAGCTCCTGAAAATCGCCCGAATCATCGGCTAAACTGATGGGCACACCATCTTGCAATAATTGCACCCCGCGCAAGTGAAAACTGCGGCCAAGGCCAGAACCGCGAATGGAAAGACGTACCTCTTCCCCCCAGCGTTTTTGTGCATATACCCCTGGGCTATTGGCCAACATATCGCCCAAATTGAGAGCATATTTATCGGAAAACTCTTCCAATGCTACCACATCCACTGCGCCAGCCACCCGCGATTTTTCTTTTTTTGCTTGATTAACCGAAGGCGCCGTTAAAGATCCACTATTACCATTAATGGTTTTGGGGCTTAAACTATCCCCCACCGCAATGGGCTGAACCCTGCCATAGATAGTGGCGGTTAAAATATCAGGCTTATTTTCTTTGGTATCTTCTGCCTTAGCCGATTGCATCATGGCCCCATGGATAGAACCCAACGCAACACCCAATGCCAACATTGCACGCAACGACATGCAAGAATTTTTCCTGTTCATTTTAATTTTCCTTAAATTATATAGATATGGTGATGACCGATAAAATCTATATAATTGGCGGCGAACGGGGCGAGGAAACGGTGAATTTCTGCTTCAGGGAAAGCATAAAAGCCTTCACCCGCTGCTGCTGTACCCTGCCATCAATAATGGCCGCCAGCATCGCAACGGGTACATGCACCATGGTAAAATCTGTACCCACAGCGTAAACACAAGGGGGTTGTTGTTTGTGGGGTTTAATTGGCTGGTTATCCTTATCCACCAGCACCATATTACGGCCACCATCGCTAGAGCAAATGGTTAAACTGTAAACACCTTGGTTATTGAATGAGGGCATATACCCCGCAGGAATAAAAGCCCGCAAGGCAAAAGCAAGCAGCAGCAACAGCATAAAACCATGCCGCCATAATAATTGTTGCTCGCTTCGTAAAAAACCCATGAGTTAGCAATGGCAATTTCTCACCCTTACCACTACATGACAAATTGTTGCATTAATAAAGGGGCGCAACAGAGTATTTATAAGAAAATTAAAGAGGAAATCTAGATAGTGTCGTCAAATTCGCTAATGCGGAGCGAAAACAGCAGATTTCGAGAACCGCACCGTAAATGTACTTAAAGCGTACATGCGTAGCAAAAGCACAGAAATTTGCTGTTTGCAGCAAGCAGTATAGTTGATTGCATTTATAATCACTTATGAATTCAATCAACTATACGCCAGCAAGTGCTGGCGCGCCGCTCGTGCGGCGGAAATTTTTATGTAAATAAAAATAGAAAATACTATAGTAGAATTTAACGACACTATCTAAAAATCGAGATTTTCATAATGGGCTACAGGGTGGTAACCCGGCACTCTTTCCGCCAAAATAATCCGAAAAGAAGGGCGCGATTTAATGCGGGCATACCAATCATGCGCCGCTTGATGCTTTTCCCATGGAACATCGCCCAAATAATCCACACAAGAAAGCTGGGAAGCCGCCATAAAATCGGCCATGGAAATTAAATCCCCCGCCAACCAACGGCGCCTTTCGGCCAGCCAACCAATATATTCCAAATGCATGTGGATATTTTGCAAACCAGCCCGAATGGCGGTTGCTTGTGGCTCCCCATGGCCAGAAAGCCGTTTGATAATTTTTTCGCCCACCAGTTTATCGGTCACTTCGCGATAAAATTTTTGATCAAACCAATCAGTGAGGCGGCGAATTTCCGCCCGCGCGGGTGCCGTTGTCCCCAACAAACTGGGGGATGGCACATATTCTTCTACATATTGGGCAATGGCACCATGACCGCATAAAACCTGACGATCATGATACACCAACGCTGGCACCTCGCAGGCTGGATTAATAGCCAGAAAATTATTGCGATATTCCCATGTTTTTTCTACCTCAACCCGATATTCCACTTGTTTTTCGGTCAAAAACAACTGTATAGCGCGGCTTGAAGGCGACAGCCAGCTCACATACAAGCAAGATGAAGAGGATGGCTGATTATTCATGCCCTGATTTTTTTAAGCTGGCGGATTAACCTTGGCGAGCCTTAAAGCGTGGGTTTTGCTTGTTAATTACATAAACACGACCCTTACGGCGTACAATGCGGCAAGCCTTATGGCGTGATTTCAAGGTTTTAAGAGAGCTGGTGATTTTCATTGTTAATAGACCTTAAGTAACACTGACGAATAAAAAAACAAACTATAGGGGGTGACATTGGGAAAAAGCAAAGACGCCCAATGTCGCGGTTATATTTCCGTTGATGGATTTTGTTGATGGATTTTTAGACTTCATCATTTTAAGCCTTGGTTTAAGCCTTGGCCAATTGATCAAAAGCCTGCAATCTTTCTAATAAAGCTGGCATTTGTGCGAGGGGAATCATGTTTGGGCCATCGGATGGAGCTATATCTGGGTTATCGTGGGTTTCGATAAAAAGAGAGGCCACCCCCACGGCCAAGGCTGCTCTGGCCAATACCGGCACAAACTGACGTTCTCCACCAGAAGAGCTGCCCTTACCCCCCGGCTGCTGTACAGAATGGGTGGCATCAAATACCACTGGATAGCCTGTTTCCGCCATAATCGGCAAAGAACGCATATCTGACACCAGCGTATTATAACCAAAGCTCACGCCTCTTTCACACAGCATGATATTATGATTGCCAGTGCTGGCCAATTTAAGCGCCACTTGTTTCATATCCCACGGGGCTAAAAACTGCCCTTTTTTTACATTAACCGCCCGACCAGTGGCCGCTGCTGCCAATAATAAATCGGTCTGGCGGCATAAAAAAGCAGGAATTTGCAATACATCCACCACTTCTGCTACCTTGCTGCACTGATCTATTTCATGCACATCGGTTAGCACAGGCACGCCAAATTGCTGGCGTATTTCAGCAAAAATGGGCAAGGACGCTTCTAACCCCATCCCCCGTTGACCATTCACCGAAGTACGATTAGCCTTATCAAACGAGGTTTTGAAAATAAGCGGAATGCCTAATTTATCGGTAGTTTTTTTTACCTCTTCGCACATACGCATGGCATGATCGCGCGATTCTAGCTGACATGGCCCTGCAATTAACACAAAAGGCAAATGGTTACCCATTAACACCGAACCAATGGTAATAATTTTAGGGGAAATAACGGTTGAGCTGTTCATTTTTATATCCACATCACATTATTAAACAAAATTCTGATATTTAATTTTTTGATTAATCGCACATTAAAATTCTTAATGCTACCGTTATGAAAAATATCCCACTTTTCTGTCGCGCAGCTAATGTCAAAAGATATAGAAAAACCATCCTTAAAAAATAGGCTTCACGCTTGGTGGGAAGGCAATGAGGTTGCGCAACCCACCAAAAAGCAAGAAACCGCTGCCCCTGCTGCGGAACCAACTAAAGCGGAAGTCAAAGATTTTGAACATGCCAAGAATGGTAAGCCCTTATGGCGAGCCGATAGAATTGAAATCAATCAAATCATGTGGGGGAAAGGCCTCATAAACCCAGGTAAGCCTGAATATGTTTCTTCCCTGATTAAACCCTTAGCCATCAACAAAACCATGAGCATTGTGGATTTAGCGGCTGGCCTTGGCGGTATTACCCGCTATATTCACCGCGATTTTGGCTCTTGGATGAATGGTTTTGAAGCTAATAGCCTAATTGCCGAAATGGGCATGACCCAAACCAAAGAACAAGCCTTGGTGAAGCAAGCACCCATCCATCATTATAACCCCTCCAATTTTACTGTACCCCGCCGCTTTGATGTGGCCATTATCAAGGAATTTATGTATTTACTTGATGATAAAGAAGCCTTTCTCGAACAGGTTCTCAATGCCCTAAAACCACAAGGGCAATTAATGATAACCGATTATGTGCTGGATAATGAAGGGGTGCTATTCGATTTAACCGATTGGATTAGCGCTGAACCCGGCAATATGCATTTAATTCCGATGAATCGCATGGTGATGCTTTTAGCCAAGCAAGGCTATGATGTACGCGTCACCGAGGATATCAGTGCCAACCATGTGCAGGCCATTATTGAAGGGCTGAATAATTTGAAAGAACATCTCAAAAATGTTACCGCTACCGATCCCACCCGCGAACAAGTGTTAGAAGAAGCTAAAACATGGTCGCTACGGGCAGAGGCCTTGAATAAGGGCTTAAAACTTTTCCGTATTCATGCCATTTCTAATAATAAATCATAATAAACAGTATCAATGGCTAGGGCTGCCCGCTCTCAATTGCCGCAACATTTAAGGCAGCCAAAGAATCGATAATGGGGAGTTCAATTAAAAAACTCACCCCACCCCGCCGATTATTCTGCACCCATATTTTACCCTTATGCGCCAAGATAATTTCCTGAGCAATGGATAGGCTATTATCGGCATTTCTTGGAGATTGACTAAATTGAAATTTCTCAAAAATTGTGCAAATCTCGCTCTCTTGTAATGGCGGGCTTTGATCGGCAATTTCAATAATATAGGTGCTTTGGGGTGTCTCCTTCAGACTGACTTCAATTTTTTTGGCTTTGGCTGTAAATTTAATGGCATTGGTTAAGGTAATAACAAAAACCTGCTGGATTTTGGCATGATCAAAAATAATACGGCGTTTAGCACCATCCATGGCTAAAGCAAGATGTAGGCTTTTCTGTTCCAGTAAATTTCTGGTGTCATTAATCGCCTGTTGCAACGGCAAGCCAATCAACCCCATTGAAAAATGAAAACGCATAAAACCCGACTGAAAATGCGCTAAATCAATTAAATCGCGCACCATGAGCAGCATTTTTTCACTATTCACCCGAATATCATAAAAATACTGCCGGTATTTCTCACTGCTGGTTATATCGGCTTGCTTATCCAAGGCGGCATCCACCAACCCCAATACGGTATGCATAGGCAAGGAAAGTTCTTGGGTGATATTACTTAAAAATTCTTTTTTACTGTGATACGCCATTTCCACTTGAGATTTTGCCATTTGCAAAATTTTCTCAGCCTCATACTTTTCGCGCTGATCGCGAATAATCGCTACCATGATGAGCTCTTTTTCAGTTTCAACCAAATTAAGACTGATTTCAGCTGGAAATACGCTACCATCCGCAGCACAGGCAGAAATAGCCTGACGCTTGCCAATAAAATCATCCACCCCTTGTTGCTTGAATAGTGGAATTAAATTTTCTAACTCTAAACCGATGGCTTGCTGGCAGGGGGTAGCAAATATTTTTTCAGCGGCAGGGTTAAAAGAAATAATCTCGCCCTTTTTATTAATAGCAATTACCCCATCCAACACATTATCCACCACCACATTCAAGCGCTTAGCATGAATATTGGCCAATTGATTATAATATTCGGCCATGGTTTGGTGAAAGAAATATTCAAATTTGCGGGCAATTTTTAAGGTAAAATTTTTCCACGGCAGGCAACGCCCTTCAATTTCCCTTTTCCATGTTTCAAAAGAAAGCCTTGGCCCAACATTACCGCTGGGATCACGAATAACCGCTTCAGAAGGATTACCCGACCATTTTTCAGCGTAACGCTGCTCTTTGCGTAAAAAAATTAATATGGAGCTATTGGCATAATCCAAGGCTACCGCCAATACGCCGCAAACCTGTGGGCTCAAGCGTGCCAAAGCAGCATCGCAATGGCTAAGATCATCGCTGCAAAACACTGAGCCCTGTTGCGTAGACATTCTATCGGCAATAAATGATGCCAATTGTTGGGCATCATTTATTGCCGATGATAAGCTAGAACAGGCGATAGCACTAGCATGATGCCAGAATAAAAGATCATCGGCTTGAAATAAGCCGCATAAATGTTGTTTTTGACGGCTAACAAACCCCACCATATCGGCAGGATTTTCCCGCAGATCAGCTACTATTTCTGCCAGAATTTTTTCTCGGGCTTCGTATAAGCGGTGTTCTTCTTCTAAAAATAATAATTCTTGGCGCACATTAAAAGTTTCTACCAATAGCAGACAATCAGCCAATAGTTGGTAACTGAGTTTCAGCGGGGTAGTATGATGGCAGCCAAATAAGGCGATTAACTGGCCATTACGCACCACGGAAAAAGAAGCCGAGGCACCAACACCCATATTTTTCAAATATTGCAGATGGGTATCGGCTACTTTTCTAGAAAATGACCAAGTGAGATCTATGTTCTTTTTCTCTAATCCAATAATTTTTGCGGGCGGCGCGGCAACATCGGCCACCATGCGAAAGCGGTTTTTTACATAAATAGGCCGAACAATTTGTGGAATATCGGTATGTGGAAAATGATGCCCCAATAAGGATGGCAATGTCCCCGATAAATATTCTCCTTGCACATGGCCATTACCCTCTTCATCAAAGGCGCAAAAATATGTACGCTCACATTGGGTAAGGCGGGCAAGAGCCTCGCAAATAAATTGGCTGAATTCTTCTTGCTTTCCTTGATAGCCATGCACCAATTTCGCCAAATGCAAAAATAATGGCTTCACCGCTGCCGATGTTTTTTTACCCTGATTAAGCTCTATTTCCACACCGATATATTGCCCACTGCGAAAAAACAGTGCCTCACTCGCTATCGCAGGGTTAATCAATGCAATTGCACTCAGAATACGGCGGTTTTCTTCTTGTAAGGCGCTTTCGGCTTTAAGAAATTTTTGTAAAGCAAAGGCCGATTCTTTAACCAGCAAATCGGTAAAATTTTTACCCAATAGCTCGTCTAACGGAATGGCAAAAAATATGGCTGCATTTTCACTGGCGGCTTTAATGCTAAGATCGTGCTCATCCAACAATAACAACAAACAATGCGGCTGAATATAATCACCCAAATGATACATTTGCTGATTGCAAATGGCAGCAAAATCAAGGACTTCTTTGCTTAATAATTGTTTTTTCATGCGGCTATCAAAAATTTTTGGCTTAGACAATGCCCCAGTTCTGTGAATAATTTTTGGGCAGAATTAATGGCTTCTTGATAACCAATCTGCCTTTCTATGGCTGTTTTATTGATAAAGGCAACTGTTTGCAACCATTGGATTTTACAATCTTTACCATAACAATCAAAAAAAGAAGTGGCCTGAATCACATCTTGCCCCAAATATTGGCTGAGCCGCTCCCTAATGAGTTTACCACCAAGGGTTGATCCCTCAATAACATATAAAACGCCTAAAAAATCTGCCCAGTGATTAATATCAAGGGTTGTGGGATATTCTGGCACAAGCGGCATGGCAGGCAATAGAGATGCGAGAACCTTTATATCATTTTCCAGCAATATTCCTTTTTCAATATAACTATATTCACGATTCGCTGGGGGTGTTATGTTGTTTTGTTGCAAAAAATGAGCGATTTTTCTTTCTAAGGGTGCATAAAACGATAAAAAACCCTGCAAAAGACAGCTATATTCCTGCAGATTAATGCAGCCACCAACCATATTTTGCATCATTGGCACCTGTTCAATCTGTCGATGCTGTGCAATGGTTTCTTGTTTAAGAACGGCACACAGATCAATTGCTGACATTTTTTCTGCTCATGGTTGCAATCATCAATAAACCGCCATAGCTTATATGAGCGATTTTTTTATGAAAAGAAAAATCCGTGCTTTATTATTTTTTGTGTTATCGGTTTTTTATGAACGCGCCATCACTGATTTACCCTTTTGCTACGCCGCCAGCGCCAGCAACCCTGCAAGCCATAGCACCCGGTCTTTTCTGGCTGCGGATGCCCCTGCCCTTTGCCCTCAATCATGTCAATTTATGGTTGTTTCACGATAAACAGGGTTGGACCGCTATTGATACCGGCATTAATAGCGTAATGACTAAAAATTTATGGCAACAAATGGTGGCTACAGCATGCAAGGGGGAGTGGCCAAGCCGCTTACTGGTAACCCATTATCATCCCGATCATGCTGGGCTGGCGGGTTGGCTGGCCACAAAAGGTAAGGCCACTTTATTAATGCCACGCATTGAATATTTCCACGCACGGCTATTACAAATGGATGTAAGCGAGCAACTGCTAAAAGCGTGGAAAAATTATTACCGCTTTTGCGGGGTGCCAGCCCCTAAGGCTGGAGAATATTTTCAACGCTTGCGTTACCACAGCTTGGTAGCCCCATTGCCAGCAACCGTTGAAGCCATTGAAACAGATTCTGTCATTAATATTGGCCCCTACCAATTTACGGTGCGTTGCTATGCAGGCCATTCGGTGGGCATGGCGTGTTTATATGATCAGAAAAATAAAATCCTTATTGCTGCCGATCAATTATTGCCCAGCATTAGCCCCAATGTTAGCGTATTTGCTAGCGAGCCTACCGCTAACCCGCTGAAATATTATTTAGAAGGGCTAGCCGATTTTTTTGACGTGCCGGATGATGTGCTTATTTTGCCCTCTCATGGTTTACCCTTTTATCGTGCTGCCCTGAGAGCCAAGCAAATTGAACAGCACCACCAAGAAAGGCTACAAGAAATTATGGATTTTGTAGCCAAACCTAAACATATTTACCAAATCACCCAGCAATTATTTAAGCGCCCGCTGGATTCGCAACAAATGAATTTTGCCTTAGGCGAAATGCTGGCGCATGTTAATTACTTACTAGCGCAAGGAAAATTGGAACGCCTACCCACCAGTGAAACCAATAAAAAATTATCCTCAAAATTAATGGTACGCAGCTCGCTGGCCTGACATTGTTGCAACAGCAATCATCTTTTAGCATATTTTTTAATCGTAATCGCACTTACATGTTTTAAGTACATCATTTTTTTACATTATTATACGAAGGTAGATTATTGCTCATTATTTTGTTACTGAAGGTGGATTATGCAAAAAACTGGCTTGCTTGCCGCATTGTTCCTTGGCTTTTTGGTTTCAGCCTGTGCTGAACATCCTGCCGCCGTGGCCACTGAAAACCCTAAAGTTCTACGCTCCCCCGAAGATTGGCGGGGGGTTGCACATCAGGTTTTTGTTGGGCTTGAACGCCGTTTGAAAACCCAAGGCATTGAAACGCCCACGGTGGTTTCTTTCGCTGCCCCTGAAAAAGAAACCAGCTTTAATTACACTTTTTCACAAATGTTGATCACTGAGCTGGTGGAACGCGGCTACAGGATTGAAGAACATGCCCCCATAGTCTTGGGTTTTGATGTGCATTCTGTGCCTGATGAAGCGCAAATAGCTCTCAGCGTTACCGCTATTCAAGAAGATAAGGTGCCATTATATCGCCAAACTGATGTGCTGAAAATTCAACCATGGGAAGCAGCATTGTATGAAGAAGACAATAATGGCGGCGATGCAATCAAAAAAGTGTTTGCTGACCGCAAAAGAGCCTTCAAAGGGCATCAATAATATTATATAGTCACCCTAGTATATTCAAAGGCTCTCCTGCTATTCAACAGGAGAGCCTTTTTTAATGGGTGCAGCGCGCGCGTTGACAGTGGGATTAAGCTACATATGCCTTCTGGAAGGAGGAAGAACGGAGCTTTTTTTTGTCGACTTCACCGTTTCTTGTTCTCCCACCTTATTCATCAAATGAATAAAAATAAAACAAGTCGCTGCATATCCTGCAACCCCCACGCCGCCCCCTATCAATCCCATAGCCAAACGCACAGGAAAAGCCCCCCTATCTTCAATCGTTTCTAAAAATTGCTCCCTTTTTTGCTTTATATCTCTTATATTAGCCGGCAATTTAGCAGAACGCGCTTCAATATCTTTAGCAAAATCTAAGGCCAAATGGGCATAGGGATTGCGAAGCATTTCATTAGCCACAGCAGGCAGCAACCAACCCAAACGCCCAGGGATCAATTGGCTTAAAATAGCGGTTTTACTAAAACCCCTCATCTCCACTGAAAAATCAAATGCGGGGGCTTGTTGTGCCCTACGGCCATCCAACCATTCCACTTGCAATACAAATTTAACCAGTTGATCCGCCCATTTCTGCCGATGGTTGGAATCTAGAGGGTCAAAACGCAGCCACATATCGCTGGCAATTTTATCTTGCTCACTGCGGGCATTATCATCCCAACGAATTGTCACTTCATCCATAGGATTTCTATATTCAGGATTATCTTGCTGGCGATAGACCAGCAATTTCAGGTTAAATTTAGCCGTATCATCGGCTATTTTATAGTGAATGAGCATGGATGTGGGCACAATATTCTGCGCAGCTTCTGTATCCATAGCATAAAGCTGTAAATTATCGGGTAGGCCAGTAATAGGCAGCGTGGGGAGATGCTGTTGTTCAACAATTTCCATGGGGGTGGATTGCAGATTATTATCATACACCCATTTCAACAATTTATCTGCTGCGGTGGGGTTAATAATCCCCCCCTCATTACTGGAATGTTGCACGATTAGGGGGTCGTCTCCTAATGATGTGCGGGTTATTAATAATGCCCAACTCACCAAATCTGGGTGATCGGGATATTTAGCACGCAGCTGTGCAACCATTGGCACAATTTCAGGTGTAGCGAAGGATGTACCCACCTCAGGCAAACAAATATTAACCCCTTCACGCCGTTCTAATGGCATGGATTGCAAAGCATATAATACCGGTAAACCATTAGCAGGGCTAAAATTAAGCTCTAGATCAAAGCCTTTTGTTTTATGATATGCTTCTGGATGAGCGCTATTCTTCAAGCTTCCCCCCACCAACATATTGGGAGCCTTAATCACATGCTGCACCTGAATTTGCCCAGAGATTCGAAAATTATTACCCAAACTATTCACAATAATGGTTTCATTGGGAAAATATTCCTCAGCTTTAAGGAAAGTAGATACAGGTTGATTATCGCTGTGCCGTGGAGCGCCTATAGAACGGGACAAAATAGCAATTGGTTTTTTGTTAATATCCAGCGCTGTGGGAAATTCAGACAAAGGAACATGTTCCCTATTTTTTCCCAATATTTCATGCACCGATGAGCCATGCTTCCCCCATTCATGCCACCAGAGAAAGGATAATCTAGCTTGATCCGCTATACCTATGTTCAGTGCTGCCAATTTTTCTGGTGCGACATTCAGCAAAGCATCGCGCTTAGCCCTATATTGCGCCGCCGCAGCACATAACCCACCCGGATCATCCGCCGGATTTTGTGCTAAGCCTCGTAAAGCTGGAGATTGTGTGTTATAAATCCATAATTGTGATGTAATTACCCCAGCTAAGCCAGCAGCCAATGGGTTAAAAATATATCGAAGCGCGCGCATAAAAACAAAATTTATTGATAATATATATTTATTTATAACAATATAATCTAATCAAGACAATATATATTGGCTTCTCTCATAAAATATATCTTAAAAGGGCTTGACTGGGCTATGGTAAGAAATATCTCAATATTTCGTATTTATTTTAACATTTTAAGGATTACAGAATGAAAAACAAAAAATCCATCATTGCTTTATCATTATGGGCAGCCGCAACCGTGCTGATCACCCTATCCACAGCGCAAGCCGACAATAGAAAATTTTACGTGGCTGCTAATGCTGGCCTTAGCTTACAACAAAAAACCAGCTTTAATTATGCCAGCGGCGCTAATGTTAAAACAGATTTTGATAATGGCTATGGCCTCAGCGCATCTTTTGGCTATGATACGGGTAAAATATGGTCTTTAGGTGGCTTTAGACCAGAAATAGAAGTGGGGTACCGCGAATCTGATGTGAATACACACCGCTTAAATGGTGGAAGTCCATTAGCTGGTCCAACTGGACGCGTCAGTAATCTGTACGCCATGGCCAATATCATTCACGATTTTCACACCGGTTCAAAATTCACCCCTTATCTAGGGGCTGGCCTTGGTATTGCCCGCGTTGATGCTAGTGGCTTTGGTGTTTCTGCTATTCCTGCTGTATTATCGGATAAAGATAATGCCCTTGCCTATCAGGCCATTGCTGGCGTTTCCTACCAACTCAATAATAAAACTGCCCTTACGCTTGATTATCGCTATTTCGCCACTGAAAAAGCTAAGGTACAAAGCGCCGTGGGCAATAATACCGAAATAAGAAATGCAACCAATAATGTAACTGTTGGTGTGCGTTACGGCTTATAAAAAACTAAGTTGGGCTGGATAAATTATTCAATTGCCAAGCCAGCCCAACAATCTCAATACTCAAACATAAAATTATAGGAAACGCCAAAGTTGAAACGTTTCCTATATAGTTATTAGACTAAATCTCTGGCGGAATAGGCGGCCACAATTTTGGCCACCAAGGGGTGGCGTACCACATCTTGGTTAGCAAAATGCATGATGCCAATGCCTTCCACATTACGCAATACACTCACCGCTTCAGCTAAGCCCGAGGGCGTTCCCGCAGGCAAATCTATCTGCGTTAAATCCCCCGTTACCACCATGCGGCTGCCCGTACCCAAACGGGTCAGTGCCATCTTTAACTGCATGGGGTTGGTGTTTTGCGCTTCATCCAGAATAAAAAAAGCATGTGAAAGCGTACGCCCCCGCATAAAAGCTAAAGGCGCTATTTCTATGCGGTTGGTGGCAATTAAGCGGTTCACATGCTCTGCCCCTAATAAATCGTGCAGGGCATCATACATGGGGCGAAGATAGGGATCAACCTTTTCACGCATATCGCCGGGTAAAAACCCTAGTTTTTCGCCTGCTTCTACGGCTGGTCGCGATAAAATTAAACGCTCTACCGCGCCGCGTTGCAAAGCTTGTACGGCCTGTGCTACGGCTAAAAAAGTTTTGCCTGTACCAGCCGGCCCTACCGAAAGCACCAACTCATGCGCTTCCATTAATTTCACATAATGGCTTTGAGCTTGGGAACGAGCAATTAAGTTTTTGCCCCGCAACCGCACGCCATCAAAAATACTGGCCTCTGATTTTTGATCCGCTTCTTGTGGGCTGGCGGCTTGACGCACCGGTCGCCCCAGCATTTTAATGGCGGCATCCACCTCTTCCAGTGTTAAATGGCCATTGGCTTGCACCAATTTCCACAACCCCTCCACGACCTTACGGCCATATTGCACCTTATTGCTGTTGCCAGCCAATGAAACCGTATTGCCCTTACAATCCACCCTGATGCCCAACGCATGTTCAATGCGGGTAAGGTGCCGCCCATGTTCCCCATAAAGGGATGGCAACAGCCTATTATCAGAAAAAGTGAGTTCTACGGTTTGGGTAATGTCGCCAGAGTTGTCATTGCTCATATTCACCTGTCAAACTGTTAGGATTGGCTTTAATGATCTTAACAGATAGTACCTTGCCAAATAGTTCAGGGGAAGCAATAAAATGGGTGGATTGCATATAAGGGCTACGACCAGATAAACGGGTCATGGCACCATTTTGTTCCATTTTTTCGGCCAATATCTCCAGTTTTTTGCCCACCCAATGCTGATTAAAGCCCATTTGCTGACGATTAATCACTTCTTGTAATATTTGTAAACGTGCTGATTTTATATCTTCAGAGAGCTGATTGGGCAACACAGCCCCTGGAGTACCGGGGCGGCGGCTATACTTAAAAGAATAGGCCTGCGCAAATACCACATCTTCAATCAAACGCACCGTATCAGCAAAATCTTGATCTGTTTCCCCCGGAAAACCCACAATAAAATCAGAAGAGAGAGAAATATCTGGCCGTACTGCCCGTAATTTTTCAATGGTTCGCCGGTAATCATCGGCAGTATGTTTACGATTCATCGCCGCTAATACCGAATCAGCACCACTTTGAATCGGTAAATGCAAAAATGGCATTAATTGTGGAATATCGCCATGCGCTGCGATCAATTCATCATCCATATCCTTAGGGTGCGAGGTGGTGTAACGCAAGCGTAACAAGCCATCAATATTGGCCACTTCTTGCAATAAACGGGCAAATCCCCATTCTTGCCCGTTCAGCCCTTCTGCCCGCCACGCATTAACATTTTGCCCTAATAGGGTGAGCTCTTTTACCCCCTTACCCACCAAGCGGCGGGCTTCGCGCATAATATCGCTGGCGGGTCTAGAAAATTCTGCCCCTCTGGTATAGGGTACAACACAAAAACTACAAAATTTATCACACCCTTCCTGAATGGATAAAAAAGCAGCCGCCCCCGGATTTTCTCCTTCCTCAGGCAAATAATCAAATTTGGCCTCGGGCTGAAAATCGGTATAAACACGACGCTCAATCCCTGATTTTTTTTCAAAATCCGCTACAATTTCAGGCAGTAAATGATAGCTTTGCGGGCCAATCACCATATCCACCAATTGATTAGTGCGGCTGATAATTTCCTTACCCTCGGCCTGCGCTACACAACCAGCCACTGCCACCATGGGCTTGCGGTGATTGCCAGCCTTGCGTAATGATTTTTTCAAGCGGCCAATATCCGAATATAATTTTTCCGCCGCTTTTTCACGAATATGGCAGGTATTATAAATCACCATATCGGCCTCAGCCGCCACATCGCTTGCTATATAGCCCATGGGTGCCAGCACATCCGCCATTTTTTGGCTGTCATACACATTCATCTGACAGCCCCATGTTTTAATATGTAGTTTTTTCTTTTCCATGCTTAATATCTATCAACCCACATAAGAGTCATTTTCCGGCTGAAAAACTGCCTATGCCGCAATACGGCTGGCCACACCATCATTACCACGGCCAGAAATAGCCTCAGAAAGACCATAGGCTACAGACTTCCAGCAATCATCCGCCAGCTTTTTGCGTGATTTCGATTTCTCTACATCCACTGGCTCATGGAAAATTACCTCAATTTGTACATTGCGGCAACAAGCAAGCCGCCACAGATGCGGCAACAATGTCATGTCGCCATACCATGCATATAAAGCGCGGCCATTACGCCCCAAAGGAATATCATTGGCCGAACGACACAATAGCGAAATAGGCTGCACAATTACGGGGCGATCATTCACCCTTGTATTGGCCACACTGAATAAAGCCGTTTTGAACGGTAGGGTGCGGTTACCATCCGAAGAGGTGCCTTCGGGAAATAAAATAAGATTATCGCCTTGGCGTAAACGGCCGGCCATATCATCGCGGTGGGCACCGGCATGTTCGGGGCGGCGATCAATATAAACGGTTTTCTGCAGGGAAGATAACCACCCATAAAGCGGCCATTGGCCAACTTCTGCCTTAGAAACAAAGGAGCCATCCAACAGGCAGCCCAATATTGTTATATCCAAATAAGAAACATGGTTAGATACATATAATACCGGCTTTTCACGGCATATAGTCCCCACTGTTTTGATCTGTAGCCCCAATATCCACGCCGTAAAACGATGGTAATATTTAGGCAAAAAATTCCAGTGCGGTAATTTCAAATAAATCCATAAAGACTGCAGCAGCCCCATGAACACGGCCACGGTCACAAAGCCAGCAATACGAAATACCGCCCTGATTGCGGGGAAAACACCCACATCTTCCATCATTTTATTCCACTATTGGTAATTCACGTAAAGCGGGCTGTTTTTCCTGTAATTCAGTGGCCACAAAATCGTAATGGCGGGCGTAACGGTCAGTAATCAGGTCAGTTTTCAACACAATACACACATCGGTGGTGTTAAATTGATGGTCAATCACCGCACCATCGCCCACCAATGCGCCAAGGCGTAAGTAACCTTTTAACAAAGGTGGCAACCCCATCATGGCCTCACGCTCGTTAATTTCTGCGCGGTCCACGATGCGCATATCCACATAACGCTCGCGTAACGCCGTGGCACGAAAAGCCGGTGGCGCTAAATGGTGGTAGTAGAGATAAGAAAGAGAATAGCCATTATCCTGCGGGTTAATACCCGGAAGGCTAGCGCAACCAAACATCAAATCGATATTGTAATATTGAATATAGGTGGCAATACCCCGCCATAATAGCTGCATGGTGGGGCGGTTGCGATGCAAGGGCGCCACGCAAGAACGACCCAGCTCCAATATTTTGCCCGGATATTCGGTGAGAATAGTCATATCATATTCAGCGCCAGAATAAAAACCACCCAATTTATTGGCAACATTCTGGCGAATCAAGCGATAGGTACCCACCACCTGCGCATCGCCAGCGGGTTGGCTGTGATCAATCACTAATATATGGTCGCAATATTCATCAAAACGGTCAAAATCCAGCTCTTGCTGTAACATTTCTGGCGATGGCGACGCAGCCATTTCACGATAAAACACATCATAGCGCAATTTCTGAGCGGCCCGCAATTCTGCAGCGGTTTCGGCCAGCCGCACTTCCAATGGCCCTAAGCAAATTTCGCCAGCAGGCAACGGGGAAGATAAATTATCCAACAACTGACCAGCAGCTTCCAACGCTCCACACTCCATTTTGATCATAAACAAATAGCTTAAATTTCATCTTTACCGCTAGATCCATAAAATAACAAGCAAAAACCAAACAAGCACCCAAACAAACGCATTTATTCTTGATTATATACATTAATTAATATAAATTACATAAAAAAATTTATCATTATCGGATTTATATAATGGTTTCTGTTTCTTTTAATAACGCAGCCTCTGGTTTACCAACTATTACCCTACAATTAGCTGATGGGAATAGCCTTACCCTGCCCTGCGATGTTTCATTAGCAGAGCTAAAAGATATTGCACTCTATAAGCCCGATAACTATTCATTGCATCCATCCCAGCTCTGGTAAAAATAATCAATTTCTGCTGCCAGGGCATATTACCAAAAATGACCTCATCGGCTTATTAGAAGATAATAAATATGAACTTTGGCATGCTGAATTTTCAAGAACGCTGGATATAAGCAAGGATAATGATGGCTCCCTACCGTGCGATCTTTCACATGGGCGCTTAACTGGCGTGCATTTTGCACAACATAGCGATTTAAGCGGTATTAAACTCATTGAAGCCAGCCTCAATCAAGCGGTATTACGCAAAACCATGCTTCAACGCACCAATTTCCAGAATGCTAATCTTGAAGAAGCAGATTTTAGCCGTGCAGAGATGAGCCATGCCATTTTAGATGGCGTGGGGGCAATGAATGCTATATTCAATGGCTGCAATCTTACAGCCATTTCTGCAATAAGGGCAGATATGAACAGCGCCATGCTGGTGGCCGCCACACTGGAACGAGCCAATTTCCAACACGCCGAATGTGGGCGTGCTAATCTCCATAAAGCCTTTATGGAAGGGGCGGATTGTAGGGAAACCAACTTTAGTCATGCCAATATCAGCGCTGCGAATATGAGCTTTATCAACCTAAGCCATGCTTTACTTAACCATGCCGATCTCAATAATAGCAACCTCTCCCACGCAATAATGAAGGAAGCCACATTGCAAGGGGCAAAACTACAATTTACCAATTTGCAACATGCCAATTTACAAGGCGCTAATTTGCAAGGGGCAGATTTACGAAACGTGGATCTTAGCAATGCGGATTTACGCGGCGCCGATTTACGCGGTGCCCTTATCAAGGATTGGAAAATTAGAGGCGCTTTGCTGGAAGGGGCTGTCTTTGATCATGTGGTTCATCAAGAAGCCAAACAATTACAACAGAGCCAACAACACCGTCGGCACACATTCTAATCTGGTATATATTCTAAAAAGCTTTCAGGGTGGCAGCGGCAGTTTGCACCATTATTTTTATGCAAATTTCTGTTGACCACGCCCGAGAATTATTTCATAAGATTACATATCAACGACGCACAAAATATTCCTTGGTAGCTCAGTTGGTAGAGCAGGCGGCTGTTAACCGCCCGGTCGCTGGTTCGAGTCCGGCCCAAGGAGCCATATTTTAATAGAACGTCGTATTATGCTTAACCACCGCCTTGGTGGTTTTTTTTTGCCTTATCCTATAGGGATTTTCCCCTCAATTATTGCTCCTGATTTCCTATTCAGGATCAATTCTGCTCAGGACAAATTCTGCTGATAGATTTTAACCATAGCATCATTGCATATAAAAACAATATCTGTGGATAAGACTGTGCACAACACTGTTGATAAGCATGTGAATTGCATGTGGATGAAATGTGTATAAGTAATTTTATTTCAATGCGTTACGGTGGTGTTACGCCAGCGTTATGGTGGCATAAAATTTCCAGCAATCGCTTACTGAACAAAGGATAGCGGCAAAAAACAAAAAACTTATCCCCAGTAGAAAAGAAAGAATAAGTAATATTAATTGTTATATGTTGTCTGAAGCCAATACGCTGCCTAAAAAATAGGCAACTCATCGCCATCAAGGGGGGGGCTTGACAGCCCGCCCCAAGCGATGGTAAAAACAACTCAAGGTTGAAAAATTAACAGCTAATCGCAAAATCCCCTTGACAGCAAGCCACAGACCCAAGCCCACAGAAACAACAACACAGGATAAGTAACGCAATAAACGGAAATTTTATGGGTTTAATTGTTCAAAAAATTCTTCCAACAATCCTGAGTGGCTGGGGCTAGGCTGTTAATAATACATTCCCGCAAGAGAGTGCCGAAAGGATCATTTTTACCAGCCGCATTAACAAATAAACAGACTTTTGTATCCACATCTGGGCATTTGCTGAAATCATTCACGCAATCAGGATAGGCCGATACAAAAAAATCAATCTTGATACACTCGCCTTCATAATTGGCCCATTTTTTACCCGGCCCTACATCGGGTTGACCCTCTTTATCTTTTGCTGGGTCACCATTATCATATAAGGGGCCAGTGGCACGACTACCAGTACCATGGATGTGGTGATCCCCTTTGGGATCATCGCCAGCCCTTGTGCCAGCACCAACCGCTGCGGCGAATACATTCATATCAACATCAAAAGCATTCATAAAATTTGCCGTGGCAATAGCTGCTTCATAGGCGGTATTATCTTCTTTTTTCTGGCATAAGAAATTTTCTATTTGCTGCTGAATGGATTTTAGAAACTGGGTGGGATCAAATAAAATAGAAACCGCCGAAACATAAGAGTTAATTAATTTATCCACACAGGAAAGGCCGGTAATACTGGTATCGGCAGGCCCTTGCCCACCACCTGCACCGCCGCCAGCCCCCCCTATGCCTAAAACGGCGCCCATACCACCCGCCATTCCCCCCATACCACCCGCGGGGCCACTAGGACTGCTAGGACCACCCGCACCAGCCCCTACACCAGCACCCAGCGCACCCGCCAAGCCACCAGCGCCAGCGCCTATATTCACCCCAGCTTCTTGCATCAACGCTAAAGTGGTAACGGCTTCAGTAGAACGGGCATAGGCAGCGCCCTTAGCAATGGAATCTTGCATCCCCTTAAAGCAGGCAGCATAGCCTGAATCTTCAAAAGGCGAGGTTGGCCCAGCATTACCACCAGTATTATTACCAAAAGAAGATTTACCGGTTAACCCCCCTTGCAATGTACCGCTTAAATTAGCCGAGCACACTAACCCCCATCCCTCACACTCCTTCAAGCCATAATAGCTTTTACCAAAAATTGCTTTTTCAAACGGCCATATCTTTGCACCATCTTGTACAAAGTCAAAATGAAGATGGGGGCCAGTACCACAACCAGAGGTTGGAGTACCGGAGCGGCCAATTAATTGGCCTTTTTTTACCGGTGTCCCTGGAGCCGGCACCCCATCACAACTCATCATGTGAAGATAGCGGCTGCTAAGGCCGCCACCATGGGCAACCTCTACCCGATACATACAGCTCCCCAAATCAAGACAATTCCCCACTACCCCATCCGCTACGGTAGCAAAAGGCGTTCCAATATCCACACCAACATCTGTACCAACATGAGGTGACGAACCAACATCACGATACACGCCGCTTGGGCAGGTAATGTCCCCAGACACGGGGCACTGCATATCAAGCGCTAGTGCTGGGCTAGCTAACAACACCAATAGCCCAATCAATGGGGCTTTGCTGTAACGGGTGTTTTTGAGGAATTTATTAGCCAACATCCTATTTCCCTCCAGCAAACTCATATTGAGTACCTGTCCAACGCATCTTCATTATTATTCGCTCATGGGTAATTGGTTGGTTGGTTTTTCTTTGCCATTGCCCAATTGCCAAATCATGAAACCCTTGAGTGATAGAGGGAAGAATCTCCACGCTTTCTGCCTTAAAATTGGCCAGAAGCTTAGCTTTTCCCTCGGTAATTTTGATGATATTCACCATACAATTCTGCGTTCTAAAATCGCCCTCGCACCAGCCATAATTATCAATGGGCTTGAGCAATAATTCATTCAGACCATCGCCATCCAAATCAACTTGCGCCGATAAAAACCCCAAGCCCTCAGCCTTGGTTGCCATATCTTTATATACACCTAGATCCCGCACCACCATCGACACCACCGTCTGAGATAAGGGTTCTTTTAGTGATAAAGGCTCTGCTTGCGCCTTCGCATGCATAGTAACAGCCATAAGCATTATTGCCCCTAAAAGAAATATATATTTCAACCTATTCAACCTTATCTGCCTCTATATTTACCCGCATAAAAAACTGTTTATTTGATTGTTATGCTTAAATTGGGTTTTATAACCCCCGCATTCACCAAACCTTGCACAGCACCAAGCTGCGCCGCTACCCCAGCATCCCCTAACACGCTAGCTGGCAATAAGGCATACAGATTTTGCGGTGAAAGATATTGCTTCACATTCTGGGTAAACATTTCCTGCGCTTTTTGGCACACAAAACTGGTTAATTGGCTGGCCATACTATCCAATATGGCGTCTATATTGAACACAAAAGAAAAATTAGGGCCTTTAAGATTTTTTACAAAATCATCAAAACAAGAGAGTGTTCCTGCATCTTGTTTTGCCGCCGCCGCCGTCACCCCAGCCGCCGCCGCAGATGCAGCCGCCGCCCCCAACGAACTGGCACCATATTGGCTGGCTACTTCCATGCGCGACATCAACCCATCATCTTCATGCCCAGGGGTTTTAATTACCCGCAAACTTAACCTGCCCTGCTCATAAGGGTGCGTGGTGGTTTCCAGCAAGGGCGGCATATCACTGCCCGCGGGTAAAAATAAAGAGGCCAAGCGAATAACTGGCTGTAAATTATTTTGCCCCGGCATATTAGCAGCAATAGTAGAAACAGAAGCCGCCATGCTGGTTTTACCGCCACCTAACCCAGGTTGGGTTAAGCGCGCCGTATCCTGCACAAAATTTTCATTGCCCTTAATCACACTTACCTTGGTTTGAATTTTTGCCCACTCCGCGTAACAACCATAATAGGGGGTGGGGGTACTACCCGGGCCGCCACTGGTACTAGAATTCATCGCCCCCGCCCCCAACGCTGTCCCCACCACCTTAGCCGTTATCGAAGCCCCATTCTGCAACTGTGCATAACAAATAGATGGATCAATAAAAGCACCATTATTTTGTATCTCAAAATGTAAGTGGTCACCAGTTCCAATACCCGTATTGCCTTCTATACCGATCTGTTGGCCAGTGGTTACCTGCTGCCCTTCTTGTACAAAAACCGATCCCTCTTTAAGATGACTATACGTACTCGAACAATTCCCATGGTCAATAATAATCCTATTGCCATAACCTTCACCCCCACTACATCCTTCACCACCAGATGCACACACCCATGATACCCTCCCAGGGGCTACAGCAACCACTGGGGCATTACCACCGCTGGAAATATCAAACCCATTATGATTTCTTCCCCATCGTGGTCCAAAAGGCGAGGTAACAATACCCGTCATTGGTATTACCCCGCCTGCAGGGCAACCCGCAGCATAAGCCGCCCGTTGCTGGCCAAACTCCACCACTACCATGGCGGCCAACATTACCGGCAATAATAGCAGCTTGGCAGCCATTGGGGTTTTCCCATTATTACATTGCAAGAATTTATGTTGTTGCATGGAAACACCTATTGTCCGGGCGTGGTCACAAAGTCAAAAGATTTATTCACGGGTGCCGCACCAAAAGAAAATGTAACATTACAGCTTTGGGTATTGAACCCCATGAGCTGGCGTACATAAGCATTGGCGCAATCTATTTGTTGATTGCCAGTATTAGCCACCACTGCCTGCGCATTGGGCTGCAAACTCATCAAGCCATTGGCCATATTCAACAAATTATTCACTGGCGCTTGTAACATGGCAACGGTGCTATCATATTTATCTTTAATCATTTTACAGGCGGTATCGGCCATTTGTTTTAATAACTGATTAAAGATCATGTTCAAATTAATAGAGCCCAACATGGCATTAAAATCAGGCAACTGGAAACTTAATAACACTGTTGGGTCAAACAATATATTCACAAATGGAATTTGCAAATTAAGCCTATCCGTCATACAAGAAAGAAACTGGTTTTCTTTAATTTCGGGGAATAAATTTTTAATACCTTGAGTGCCCGTTTGTACAGTAAGGGCATTTTGCAGTTGTTTCTGAATATCCCCAGTGGCAGCATTTTGAGACTGATTCAAAAAACCCTGTGCTACGCCGGTGGGGTTACTCAACAGGGTTTGGGGATTAATATTACCAATAGCAACGGCATATTGCTGCGCAGGGTCAAGATTAGCCGCCACTTTTGGCTGCGGTGGTAGAGGCGAGCCATTCTGTTCATAAATTGCCTTTTCAGTTTTAGGATCAGTGCGCAAAGGCCCCCCAGTAATATTGGTAATGGCTTTGGATGTGTTTTGATTGTTGCGTACATCACTGGCCAATTTAATGGTTTGCTGCCATTGTGCTTTACAGGCTTTCACGGTTTCTGCGTCTGGCTCTGGCCCAAACATGGCAAATATATTCACCCCCCCACCCGTGGAGCTAGCAGAAAAATTACCACCGCCTTTTACTTTTCTCAAGGCATCACGAACGTAAGAAGCGATAGGATGATTATAACCATCGGCGCATTTAGACCTATCGCCATCACAAAAACATGCACTACTTCTGGGACCACCAGCCGTATGCATCGCCGCTTGCATGCCTGCGAATTTAACTTCATCAGGTGCATTTGCTAATTCTGGAACCTCACGAAAAAAACCCTGCTTCCAACAAGCTCCATAGTTCTGCATTTCTTGCCATGTGTCACAGAAATAACGCTCTTGTAAATCTTCCTGTAGTTGAAAATTACAGATATAAGAATCTGAATTTGCAAAATATGACACACCTGAATTGGGACCAAATTGATAACAACCCACATATCCTAAACTATTTATACAACAAGGACTACAACCATTAACACAAGGCGTGGAAGGGCAAACACCACCACAAGCAGTTTCATTAGCCCGTATGCCTGCTTTGTAACTCTCATAAAAAGGGGGCGTATTACAATATTTACCAGCGTGAGCGATCGACGGAAAAAATAAAACCAATAAAACAGCTATTGCCAGTAAAACAGCCTCAACGCCAAGTTTTTTCATTTGCTTCCTCTATCGAAACGAAAACCACTCCAAACCCAAGAGCCATCTGTAGGAGAAATAATGACCACCTTCTGGTTATCTTCAACCATAATGTCAATTTTACCAGTCGACAGAATATCCCCAATTTTGACCCATTTTTTATCTTTTTCTATGTAATGAAAAATAAAATGAGTTGGGCCATTTATACTACTATAAGCAACTCCAGGACCAAACATGCCCACAATAAGCTGGGGAAATTCAGTGTGCAGCATATTCACCGCATACAGCCTGAATTTATACTCAGCCGGCAAGCCTCGTCTTTTTCTTTTGAAGGCTTCTTCAGCAAAAATGCTTAAAGCCACTTTATACCAAGGGTTTTCGGGATCGGTTATCCATTTATCGGTTAAATCCAGCGTGCCTTTTTCCAAAGGCGGCAGAGCAGATGGTGGTGGCAGATGGTCAAACACCAGCTTGGCTTCTTCGGCTGTTAATGGCGGGTCTGGCAAGGGATCATCCCAATTGGCCCTTACTGCCTGAGGCATCCCGCTCAGCAGCACCACCAGTAATAACATGTGAAATCTTGTTTTTTTCATACCCAACCTAATTTTTATATCCATTACATCCAATTCAGCCAACCGCCATAAAAACCATACTCACAATGGATTAGGCACCATGGGCACCGTTGCTGGCGGTGTAACATTCACCGTTACTGAATTAGCACCTTCCACCTTCCCCGCATTCATGCCCGATTTAATGGTAACCAAGGAAGAAGCCCCCGGAATGGAAGCCAACATTTGTTGCGGCACCGAGGTTAAGCTAGACACCGCTTGATTGGCTTGCGCCACCACCTGATTCACCATCTCTTCTGCTTTGGCACAAATAAAGCCCTCCAACGCCTTCATCAAACCATCCAGCATCACCTGCGGGTTAAAAAGAATGGAAATGGAAGGAATGCTTATATTAACAATACCCGATAAACATCCCTGCAAGCGATCCGACGTTTTTTGTAAAACGTTATTGGCCGTACCCGAAGGTGGTGTGGGCGTGGCCGCTGCACCCACAGCCGCAGTGGCAGAAAAAACACCACTAGACGTAGAAAAATTGGGCAATGGCACAGTTTGCCCCGTGAACGTGGCATTATAAATACCATCATTAAGGCTGCCTTGTAATGAACCGGGGGCAGCAGGGGTAGAAGGGGTAGAGGGCGTACCAATTCCCACCGTAGCACCAATTTTCACATCCCCAGCAACAGCAATAGTAGAACTATCAGGAAAAGACGTGCTAGCCGCATCCCCACAGGCTTTCAAAATCAAGCAAGTAGCACGCCCAACCGTTTGGGTGGCCACCTGTGCCCGCGCGGCCTTTATGGCATCTTCAAAGCTTTTTTTACAGGCATCAGAAGCAGCAGGCGTTGCTGCTGGAGTTGCGGGCGTAGTCGTTGGGGTTGCTGTTGGCGTGG
>JBMOFM010000012.1:0-87676 GCA_049318825.1 Alphaproteobacteria bacterium
ACGGCTCTTTAATCCATTTCAGAGCCGTTTTCTTTTGGCTTTATTGTTTTTATTTTGGTTAATAAATTATATATCAGTTAAATGCTGTAATAGATTAATGTTATAAACCATACATGCTATTACCCATGAATGAACCCAATATCATGATTTTTTTGTTGGTTATTTTAACCTTATTATTATTATGGGCAGCTATTTCTGATATTGCCCGTTTTCGTATTCCCAACGCCGCCTGCCTTGCTATAGCTTTGCTTTTTTTCCCTTATTTTATATCAAAAAGCCTCGAGCAAGAATTTTCTTTTGGCCAATTAAGTTGGCATCTGGGAATAAGTTTTAGCTTTTTATTATTTGGTTTCATGTTATTTGCAGGCAATTTTTTAGGGGCTGGCGATGCAAAATTATTGGCTGCTTTAGGGTTATGGGCAGGCAAGGAATATGGCCTTTTTGTATTATTTGCCACGGTAATGGCTGGTGGTTTATTAATTTGCCTAATGCGCTTAATTTATATTGCCCGATTATGGCGTAGCGATGGTACGGCTATTTTTCTTCACAAATTGGTTTTAGGCACATTGGGTGGTTGGCAACAGCCAGCCCCTTACGGTGTTGCTTTAGCCACGGGCGGGGTGTTGCTTGTGTATCAAGAACTATTAAAAATTATCTATCCATCATAAAAGCTATTGGCCTACCCAAAATCAGCGATAGGCTATCCTTGTGAAAAAGTGGGGTTATAATGAATAAGCGCAAATTACTCATGGTGGTATTGGCGGTTGTAATTGCTGGGGGTAGTTTTGCCGCCAGCCGCTCCAGTAAAAAGCATGCCGATAATAATGAGCAGAAAACCACCCGCATTTTGGTGGCCGCCCGCGATTTGAACCCAGGTGATACGCTGGATGCTAAAATGCTGAGCTGGCAGGCTTGGCCTGCCGATGCTGTTAATCAAAATTTCTATGTAGAAAAAACAAATAAAGAAGGGGCAAAAGTAAGTGCGGATATTCCCCTAGGCTTAGTGGTGCGCTCAGCCATTAGTGCGGGCTCTCCTTTGTTGCATGGGGATTTGGTTAAAGGGAGTGATCGTGGTTTTCTGGCGGCAGTGATGAGTAAAGGCATGCGCGCCGTTACCGTACCCGTGAATAAAGTAACTGGTATTGGCGGGTTTATTTTCCCCGGCGATAGGGTGGATGTTATCATGACCCACTCCCTGAAGCGAGAAGATGATGTGAGTATGCAAGAACGCAGAGCCAGTGAAACAATTGTTGAAAATGTAAAAGTTTTGGCCGTCGATCAACGCACTGCCAGCTCGCCAGAACCAGAAGCTGGGGTAGATAAATCAGGCGGAAGTAAAGCAAAACCAGGGGAAACAGTAACCCTAGAAGTAACACCGCGCCAAGCCGAATCATTGGCATTGGCCAAAGAGATTGGCAAATTATCATTAAGCCTCTGCTCATTAGCGGGACAAGAAAACATCAAAACAGAAAGTACAGAATTGCGCCCTCGAAAACAAAATGAGGGTACAGCAAGCGAGCATGAAGAAAAAGAAAACATAAATAAAGCCACAGAAAATCAGCCCACCCTTGCCGCTAGCAACCCGCATGTGCCCAAGGAAGACAATAAAGCCTCAACTCAAAATGAAAAGCCAGTTTCTCATGCTGAAGAAGGCAATAGCCGTGTGATTACTTGGGATAGCGATGTGAGCGTGGCCTTACCTAAACCCACCGATAAGGCAGAGGTCAACCGCACCGTAAAGATTATTCGACCCGATAAAAATGCAGAAGAACTTGATTTCAAACGGCAATAAAAAGGGAGTAAGCACAAGGTGAATGAAACCGACATCCTTGATGTATTAAAGGAAGCGATTGAAGTCACCATCATGGTTTCAAGCCCCGTGATGATGGTGGGCTTAGTGGTGGGGGTAGTGATTGCTTTACTACAAGCCCTTACCCAAATTCAAGAAGCCACAGTGGCCTTTGTGCCTAAAATCATGGCAATTTTTGTATCCCTGATATTTTTTCTACCTTTTATGATGCATACCATGATTGCTTTTACTGAACGTATATTTGATAAATTTATAGGCCTGCAATAAGGTTAGGGCTATTGGATAGAAAGAAGCAATGCCATGGAACAATGGCTTCAATCAATGATTGTAGGCAACACCGTTACAATGATGCTGGTTTTTTGCCGTTTAGGCACCGTATTTGTAATGTTTCCCGGTATTGGCGATAGCTTTACCCCGCCCAATGTGCGTTTATTACTGGCCTTATCGTTCAGTGTAATGATGACTGGCCCTTTACAACATTATTTCCCTGATAAAATCACCCCTTCGCTGATGCTGAAATTGATTGTGATGGAAATTATTGTGGGTGCGTTATTGGCCACGGTTATTCGTTTATTATTGGCAGCACTTGAAACCGCGGGCGCCATTATTTCTATGAATACCGGCCTTTCTACTGCACAAATGTTTAACCCCAGCATATCCGCCACATCTACCTTGCCCTCGGTGATGTTATCCATTACCGGCACATTGCTGATTTTTGCCACCGATATGCATCAGTTTATTTTGGAAGGCATGGTCAATTCTTATCAAGTGTTCAAACCTGGGGAAATATTACAACCCAATGACATGCTGGAAACCGTTGCCACCGCTGTGGCACGCAGTTTTGCGATTGGCGTACAAATTTCGGCCCCTTTTCTGGCGGTGGGCATCATGATTAATGCCGTGATGGGGGTGGCTTCCAAATTAATGCCACAAGTGCAGATATTTTTTATCGCCCTACCCGCCCAGTTAATATTGGGTCTCACCCTCATGGCCCTTACCGGCGTGGTGATGATGCGGGCATGGATGGGTACATTGCAGGAAAGCTTTACCTTTATCACGGGTCAATAAGCCATGAGTGAAGAACAAGATAAGGAAAGCCAAACCGAAGACCCCACAGAACGACGGCTACAAGAAGCCCGCAATAAAGGCAACATTCCTAAAAGCACAGAATTGGGTTATGCCGCCACCTTTTTTGCAGTTACCCTCATGCTATCCATGATGGGGCCTTCTATCGCTGAAAAAGCCACCAGTGAATTGGGAGCGTTTTTAAGCAAGGTGGATGGTATTCCCGTGGATTTAACCAGCTTAGGTGGGGTGGTGATGTCCTTGGCTGGGTTATTTGCCTTATTGGTAGCAGGGCCTTTATTTCTTATCATGGCGGTCAATGTTTTTATCACCATCATGCAAACGGGTTTTGTGTGGACAACCGAGCCCCTAAAACCTGATTTAAGCCGTCTATCGTTATTTGCCGGCATCAAGAAGTTATTTTCGATGCATGCCTTACAGGAAATGTTAAAAAGCATCGTGAAACTGGGGTTGGTGATTGGCGTTGCTTGGGGGGTATTGCGCCATGATTTTGATGAAGCTGAAAATTTAGTGCTGCTTTCTCCTAATGGGTTATTAGAAGCATGCGGGCGCATGTTTAATAAATTCATGGCCACCTTTTTACCCATTTTTGGCGGCATAGCGGCCTTGGATTATTTTTTTCAACGGCGGCGTTTCATGCAGCAATTGCGCATGACCAAGCAGCAAGTAAAAGAAGAAATGAAGGATAGCGAGGGCGATCCGTTCATTAAAGCCAAGCAGAAACAAATAAGAATGCAGCGCGCCAGAAGACGCATGATGCAAGCGGTGCCAAAAGCCGATGTTATCATCACCAACCCCACCCACTTTGCTGTTGCCATGCAATATGATCCACAAAAATCAGCCGCGCCCATAGTGGTGGCTAAGGGGGCTGATCTTGTGGCAAAAAAAATAAGAGAACTGGCAGAAGAACATAAAGTGCCATTGGTAAGCAACCCACCACTGGCAAGGGCTTTATATAAAAGCGTGGAAATAGATCAAGAAATACCCGCAGAACATTATAAAGCCGTGGCAGAGATTATTTCTTATGTCTATAAATTAAAGAATAAAAAATGGGGCGATAAAAAATAAGCGTGATTACATAGGCATCACTCAAAATCGCGGTATTGATGCGATCGACGCCATGGTTTTTTATCACGAAACTCAATCACCAATTGATCTTTAGAAGCAGCCAAGGCCAACAACGCCAAAATGCTGGCGCCGAATATATGATCTTCTGCCTGTTGCCGATGGTTTTTTATAGTAAGGTAAGCGGCCGCTTCATCCAAAGTGCATATTTGATTGGGAATGGTGAGTTTACTGGCACAATCTAGGGCTAAATCTTGTTGTTTTTCAGGCATTCTTATAACGGTTACATAATTAAAAGCCGCGCTTAAACCCAAACCGACTGCCCCGCGGGCAAAAACACTAACCAACAAAGAAGAAGGAATTTTTCGCATGGAAAAAGGGTTAGCCCATATTCACTCAATATTCGCCTAATTATAGCGCTCCAGCCCTTATAAGCTTTAGCGTACAAGGGCTCTTTATCAAAACCAATTGGTCTATAACGTAAAGCTTATGGTTTAGGGCCTATTTGCTTTTGTACATCTTTAACAGCTTGTTTTTTTCCTGCCATGGCTGCTGTTTTAGCGATTACATATAATAGGGTTAACCCAAGGGGAACCGCCACCATGTGTATTCCTAAATACACCAATCCATCAGCATCAGCACCAGCCTGATTCAGTTTAGCCTCATAACGCACAGCCTCTACTTCTGTGGCTGTGCAACTGGGTTCTGACAATAGATCTGCAGCAAACGGCACTTGATTGTGAAAATTATCTAATCGCTGATTACAGGCTTTTGCAAATTTATAGGTCGGGGAATTGGTAAAATTATTTTTAAGATTTTTATTAATAGCCTGCGATATAGAACCAATACCGACAGTACCAATACCCGATACCCCTGTAAGTAGACTAGTCCAAAGGAAATACTCTTCAGCCTTTTGATAGGCTGTTATCTTTGGAGGTTGTACGTCATCCACCGCTCTATCTTCTTCTACCATTTTTATCACTTTCCACCAGAAAATCTCTGCTAGTCAGTATGATAAAAAACACAAACAGTCAATTAAATTTTTATTATAAAACACAAAGCTTTTATTGTTCAAGACTCACGGCTTACGATGCAAACTGGCAACCGCCACAGAAGCTACCAAGGCAACAGCAGACAACACCCCCAACCCAATAGCATCCATTTTTTTATGGTCTGCTTTTAGCTGTTGTTGATGCAAAACAGTGCCTTGGGAATCACAATTTTTGCCCAAATTTAATTGCTGCCGGCAATCAGCCAGCAGACTTTTTTGATTATCTGGCACGGGCTGCATTGTCGCCACATTAAATATCACCGCAAGAGAGCCCAGCCCGCCAACATAACGCAGTGCAGTTACTAAAGGCTGCGTCATCCCTCTCCTACCCCACCATAAAAATATAATTTTATTAAAATAACATAAAATAAAAATAAATTCAAACTAATTGGGGAGATAAAATTCAATAATACGGTCACGCCCGCCTAAATCCTGCCAGCATTTTGCTACCTCAAACCCCGCCATGGTAATTAATGGGTATAAATCTTGCCGTTGGCTATAACCAATTTCAAAAAAAACACGGCCATGCGGTTGCAATAATCTTTTACAATCGGCCAATAATAAACGATAGGCCGCCAACCCATCCCCACCGCCATCTAATGCCAATAGAGGGTCGTAATTTTTAACCGATACATCCAAACCAGCAATATCTTGGCTATTAATATAGGGTGGGTTACTAATAATGACATCAAATTCACCATTTAACGCCGCGCTCCAATCAGAAGCCAGAAAATTAGCCCGTTTTTCAAACCCCAACTCTACCGCATTAAAAGCTGCCATGCGTAAAGCCGCTGGTGAATAATCCACGCCAACACCAGTGGCCTGTTGATATTCATGCAGCAAACTCAGTAATAAACAACCGCTGCCCGTACCAAAATCAACCATGGATAGGGGCTGTGTTTTATCGGGAAAAGCCGCTAACACTGCTTCTATCAGGGTTTCACTATCGGGTCTTGGATCCAATACTGCGGATGAGATATGAAAATTTAGCCCCCAAAACTCCTTCACCCCCTTAATGCGGGATAAAGGCTCCCCCGCCAAACGCCGAGCCGCATAAGCATTAATAAGCGCTTCTTCTGCTGGTTGAATTTCAACCTCGCCTGCCGATAATAGAGCAAGCGGCTCTACCCCCAGCACAAAAGCCAACAATAAAGCCGCTTCGTGGCGTGGTCTTTCAATAAATGGCACCGCAGAAAAAGAAAGTGTTACTTGCTGCCACAATAGCTGGCGGCTAGGGCGTGTACACATTCATTTTCTACCAGCTATCGGCCATGGAGGCTAATTTTTCAGCCTGATCTTCAGCAATCAAGGCTTCCACCAACTCATCCAACGCCTCACCAACCATTACCTTATCGATTTTATACAAGGTAACATTAATCCGGTGATCCGTAACGCGGCCTTGTGGAAAATTATAAGTGCGAATACGCTCAGAACGATCCCCACTGCCTACCTGCCCCTTACGATCCGCCGCCCGTTCAGCCGCCAAACGGCTACGTTCCGCTTCATATAACCGTGCGCGCAGAATTTTTAAGGCCTTGGCTTTATTTTTATGTTGCGATTTTTCATCCTGTTGGCTGACCACTAACCCCGTGGGTAAGTGGGTGATACGCACGGCACTATCAGTGGTATTTACCGACTGTCCACCCGGACCAGAAGAACGAAACACATCGATCCGTAAATCTTTATCTCCAATATGCACATCCACTTCTTCAGCTTCTGGCAACACGGCCACCGTAGCCGTGGAGGTATGAATACGGCCTTGGGCTTCAGTTTTGGGCACACGCTGCACGCGGTGCACCCCCGATTCAAACTTTAGCTGCGAGAAAACATTAGTGCCATTAATAGTGGCATGGGCTTCACGCAAACCACCATGATCAGCGTAAGAAAGCTCCATCACTTCAAAACGCCAACCTCTCACCCCAGCATAGCGTTGATACATTTCAAATAAATTGAGGGCAAATAAAGCTGCTTCTTCCCCGCCAGTACCTGCCCTTATCTCTAAAATAGCATTTCTAGCATCCGCCTCATCCTTAGGCAATAACTGCACTTGTATGTTTTTTTCCAGAATGGGAACTTGTTTTTCTAAATCGAAGCGCTCATCCTCAAACATGCTTTTCATCTCAGCATCCAAGGTAGGATCTTCCAGCATTATCGTTATATCTTCCAAGGATTTTTTTACCTTGTTCAATTTTTCTGCGGCTTCTGCCACAGGATTCAACTCAGAAAGCTCTTTAGAAAGGCGGGTAATCGCCTCCGCTTCAATGCCTTGCTGCATCAACAGATTATTAATTTCAGAAACGCGCAGCAACACGCGGCGCAATTTATCTTCTAAAGACATGGCCAATAATATTCCTTCATATGATTGCACCGTTCTACACTTATTCTGTTAACAGAACAAGCGGCTGTGACGATGAAACTATAACCTACCATGCTTTATTGTTTTTAATTTTTTCTTCCACCATTTGGGCAAGATGCTCTACAATATCTTCATCTTTCAAGCGATGATGGGGCGCACCATCTATATATATCTGGTGTGTACCCTGCCCGCCACCAGTAAAACCAATATCAGTTTCTCGTGCTTCTCCAGGGCCATTCACCACGCAACCAATCACTGAAAGCGATAAAGGCTCTTGAATATGTTCTAGTCTTTTTTCCAGTTTTTCCACTGTCTCAATCACGTTAAATTGCTGCCTAGCGCAAGAAGGGCAGGCAATCACCGTCACCCCGCGCCGGCGTAGGCCAAGGGCTTTCAAAATTTCATACCCTACTCTTACCTCTTCTACAGGATCCGCCGATAACGATACGCGAATAGTATCGCCTATGCCAGCCCACAATAAATTGCCCATACCAATAGCTGATTTTACAGTACCAGCCCGCAAAGCCCCTGCTTCGGTAATGCCCAAATGCAGGGGATGATCGCAACAATCCGCCAGTTGCTGATAAGCAGCCACCGCCAGAAACACATCCGATGCTTTTACCGAAATCTTAAATTCATGAAAATCTAAATCTTCCAGCATTTTAGCATGATTAAGGGCAGATTCCACCATGGCTTCTGGGCATGGCTCGCCATATTTTTCTAATAAATCACGCTCTAAAGACCCAGCATTCACCCCAATGCGCATAGAACAATTATAATCACGCGCTGCTTTTACCACCTCAGCCACCCGCGCTACCGAGCCAATATTGCCGGGGTTAATTCGTAAACACGCTGCTCCATTTTGGGCGGCTTCTATGCCTCTTTTATAATGGAAATGAATATCAGCCACCACTGGCACCTTCACCGCTGGCACAATCTGCTTCAAGGCAGCACTACTGGCTTCATCAGGGCAAGAAACGCGCACAATATCCACCCCCACTTCTTCCATTTGCTGAATTTGTGCAATGGTTGCAGCCACATCGGTGGTAGGAGTATTGGTCATGGATTGCACGGCTATGGGGGCATCCCCCCCCACGGGCACCTGCCCCACATAAATCTGACGCGACCGACGGCGCATAATATCACGATAAGGGCGAATACTCATGGCGGCACACTCAATTGTTAGGCTGATCATCAAAATTCAGTTTAGCCCGCAATGTCTTTTCATCCAAAATGACATTGCGTATCACTTCACCATCCCGCCCCAACACGCTAGACTGCATATTACCAATTTTTACGACCAACCCACCAGCATTCCCCGCCACCAAGGAAAGTCCTTCCTCCTGCGGCAGTTCATACATCTCATCCGCCCGTAAAATGCGAGAAAAAATGGTTTTTCCGCTCTTATTCTTTATTTGAATCCAACTATCGGCCAAGGCTTTCACCGCAAGGACATTACCTTGAACATCGCTATTATCAATGTCGTTTAATGGTGTCTCTTCTGTTGTTTCATAGGCTGGCAACGGGCTGATAGTTTCTTTATTACTCCAAGGCGTAAAATTATTAGGCGCCATATTGGCCATCAATTGATGTTGGTTGGCCATCATTTCTTCACGCATGGCCACATTAACATCTGGCGGCGGAAAAGCCACCGATAAATCGGCCGGTGGGGCTGGTGCATGGTGCGCAGAAAATAACCATAGCCATAATAACCCCGACACTAAAAAAACAGCCCCCAGCAGAAGGTAGCGAAGATTAAAATCACCAGCATGAACATCTGGCTGCGGCAAATATAAATTGGGGCGGGCAGCAATTTTTCTATCGGCTAAATAGGCTTCACGCTTAAAGCGTTCCATCATCTGTTCACTATCAAGCTGCAATAATAAGGCATAGCCCCTTACAAAACCCAAGGCATAAGTTAAACCGGGCAATTCATTAATTCGTTGCGCTTCAATAGCTTCAATATAGGCGGGCTTAATGCACAAACTATCCGCCACGGTTTGTAGCGTCCACCCCAAAGCCTCGCGCTGCTGGCGTAGCAACGTGCCAACAGGAATAACCACATCAGGAACAGATTTTATACCGGCTTTCATTGTGCCTAATCTAGTAACAGCGTTTATTATTTAGTACAACTGTGAAAAATGAGCCTGTTCTTTGTGTCAATTTTTAGGCAGAAAGTTATATAAACACATACGCATTACTGTCCTCATTCAGTTGTTATTTCCTACTTTACGAAGTTGTAACGCGTGAAGCTGAAACCAAACTGAAATCCCCCCACCCCATCGCAGAATGATTTTTACTGTTACAATCCAACGCAGTTGCTTGCTATATCTTCCGTTGGAGACGATACTAATGCTGTATAATACGCCTCTCAAGCTGTTTAGACCATGCATCACAAGGTAGGCTGGTGAATAAAATGATGAAAAAATTACGCTGGGTATTCGCTCTATTAATGGTTGTGGGTGCCTATGGTGGCTTAAAATGGCTAAAACATGCGCAAAAACCTATCATCAGCAGCACCAATTCTGCTCTTTCGGTCACTGTGATTACACCCATTAATAAAAATCTAGAAAGGCGTTTAAGCATCACCGGTGTTACAACCCCGCGAGAAGAAGTGGTGGTAGCCAGCGAACTCACGGGCATCAAGGTAGAAAATATATTGGTGGATGTGGGGCAAAAAGTAAAAAAGGGTCAGAAACTGGCAATTTTGGATAATGAAAGCCTCAATAATCAACTAAAAGAGCTGCAAAGCGATGAAGAGCGCGCCAATGATGAATATCGCCGCGTAGAAGCCATGCAACATAGCGATGCGGTAAGCAAAGAAACCGTGATGCAAAAACGAACCGCCAAACAAATGGCGCAAGCCAAGCTAGAACAGGCTAAACTTAACCTCAGGCGCACCATCATTACCGCCCCCGCCGATGGTTTAATTTTTGAGCGCAATCTAGCCATTGGCTCTTTAATTAATGCCAACCAACCACTTTTTCGCTTGGCTCTTGCGGGTGAAATAGAAATGGCAGCAGAGGTTCCAGAAACAGACCTATCCTCACTGAAAACCGAACAACCAGCCATGCTCAATATTACCGGCAATCCGCAACCATTGGCAGGGAAAATTCGCTTAATAACACCACAAATCAATAATAACCGCATGGCCTCTATTCGCATTTCTTTTAATCAAACCACCAATTTACCGGTTGGCTTATTTGGTAATGCCGAAATTATAACGGGTACTGTAGCCGGTAGCCTGTTACCCGCCACCGCCCTACAACAAGATAGCAATGGCAGCTATTATGTATGGCAATTGAATAAAGAACATCGCGCTCACTATTTACCTGTAACGGTGAAACTGCGTACCAATGAAGAGGTGCTGGTCAATGATCTGCCGCCCGATACCAGCATCGTGGCGCGCGCGGGTGCTTTTTTACAAGAAGGTGATATGGTTAATATTGTGGGGGCAGAATAACAATGTCTCTTCATTCATCGCGCCCTTCTTTTTCAACTTGGGCCATTCGCAACCCCATTCCACCAATTGTGCTTTTTCTGGTGCTTACATTAGCTGGTTTCGTCGCTTTTCGGCAATTACCCATCAATAATATGCCCAATGTTGTGGTGCCAGTGGTTACGGTACAAATCAGCCAACCCGGCGCTGCTGCCAGCGAAATTGAAACCCAAATTACCCACAAGGTTGAAGCGTCTTTAGCCGGCCTACAAGGGGTTAAGCATATCACTTCTAGCATTGGTGAAGGCAGTTCGCTCAGTGTTATTGAATTTCAACTGGAAACCAGTTTCGACCGTGCGGTTAATGATACGCGCGATGCCATTGCTAATATTCGTAATCAATTGCCAAAATCTATTCAAGAACCCATCATCAAACGGGTAGAAATAGATGGCGGGGCTATTTTGGTATATAGCGTGGAAGCCCCAGAAATGAAACCAGAAGAACTGAGCTGGTTTATCGATGATCAATTATCGCGCGAATTATTGGCCATTCGCGGGGTAGCCAGCATTGCCCGCCAAGGTGGGGTGGATCATGAAATCACCCTAACCCTAGACCCACAACGCCTGAACGCCCTAGGCATAAGCGTTGCCGATATTAGCCGTGAATTGGCACAAACCAATATCGATTTACCCGGCGGGCGTATTATTTTAGGCAATACAGAATATGCCTTGCGCACCCTTGGCAATGTAAAATCAGTGGCTCTATTAAAAGAAACCCATATCACCCTTGGCAATGGCCGCTATATTAAACTGGGTGATTTGGGTAATTTAACCGATGGTAGCGCACAAATGCGCAGCATCACCCGTTTAGATGGTAAACCAGCCATTACCTTTCAGGTTTTTCGCAGTAAAGGAGCCAGCGAAACTGAAGTTGCCCGCAAAGTTGAAGCCAAACTGGCTGAGCTTACAAAAACCAACAACAACATTCATTTTCGCCAAATTTTTTCATTGGTTACCCTCACCGAAATCAGCTTCAAATCCACCATGTATAATTTTTTTGAGGGTGCAGCCCTCACCATTCTGGTGGTGTATCTTTTCCTGCGCGATAAACGCGCCACGCTAATAGCCGCTTTGGCTATTCCCTTATCGATTATTCCCACATTTTTATGCTTATACTGGCTTGGTTTTTCACTCAATGCTGTCAGTTTACTCGGCATTTCACTGGTAACTGGTGTGCTGGTGGATGATGCGATTGTAGAAATTGAAAATATTCACCGGCACATGCAACAAGGTAAAAAACCATATGAAGCGGCCATGATAGCAGCCGACGAAATAGGCCTAGCCGTGGTGGCCACCACCTTGGTTATTTGTGCAGTTTTTGTACCGGTGAGTTTTATGGGCGGCGTGCCGGGGCAGTTTTTCAAACAATTTGGCCTTACCGTTGCTATAGCAGCCTTTTTTTCGCTGGTGGTGGCCCGCCTTCTAACCCCCATGTTAGCGGCTTATTTGTTCAAGCCACAACAACAACGCACAGAAAAAACACCCCTCTATATAGAAAAATATTATCATTTAGTACAATGGACATTAAACAACAGGCTAAAAACCATGGCCATGGCGGCCGTAAGCATGATTTTTTCTTTTGCCCTTATTCCTTTATTGCCCACGGGCTTTATTCCCTATGAAGATTACGCCCAATCGCGCTTAACCATTGAATTACCGCGCGGCACAACCTTGGAAGAAACCGATCAAGCGGCCCAAAAAGTCATGCATATGCTTAAAAAATATAAAGAGGTGCAATATGTACTCACCAGCATTGCAGGTGGTACGCAAGGCGCAGCCAGCCCAACAGCCACCAATGGTTTAGGGGGCGGTGTTAATCAAGCCAATATTGAAATCAAGCTGGTGCCACGAAAAGAACGCTCTATGGATCAACGGGCCTTTGAAAATATGGTATTGCCTGAGTTAAAAAAACTGCCCGATATGCGCCTTAATTTTGCTAATTCCGCTGGTGCTAAAGATATTTCCATTGCCCTTGTTAGCGATGATGGTGCCGCATTAGAAAAAGCCGCCGAAGCGATTAAAGCAGAAATGCAACATATAAATGGTTTAGGCAGTATCACCACCACCACCAGCTTAAAACAACCAGAAATTATCATCACCCCCAACTTCACCAAAGCGGCGCAATTGGGCATAAGCGTACAACATATTAGCAATGCTATTAATATTGCCACCATTGGCGATATTGATGCCAATTTGGCAAAATTTAATGCTGGCAACCGCCAAATTCCTATTCGTTTACGTTTATCAAGCGCGGCCATTCCTTCCTTAGACAGCATTAAAAATTTGCCACTACCCACGGCTAATGGCACCAGCGTGCCCCTAAGCGCCATTGCCGATATTAGCTTTGGCGCTGGCCCCACCACCATTGAACGCTATGATCGTCAACGGAAAATTGCCTTAGAAGCCAATTTGAACGGTTTAGCCTTAGGCGATGCGCTCAAACAAATTTATGAACTGCCTGCCATGAAAGCCCTCCCCGCTCAGGTAAAAGTACAAAATACTGGTGATGCCGAAGTGATGGCCGAATTATTCGCGGGTTTTGCTCAGGCTATCGGGGCAGGGTTATTAATGGTCTATGCCATTCAAGTATTATTATATAAGGATTGGATTCAACCTTTTACCCGCATGGCCGCACTGCCTCTTTCTATTGGCGGGGCATTTTTATTATTATTAATCACCAACACCGATTTAAGCATGCCAGCCATCATCGGTATTTTAATGTTAATGGGCATTGCCGATAAAAACTCAATTTTGCTGGTGGATTATATGCTAGAACTCATGGCACAAGGCAAATCACGGCGAGACGCTATTATAGAAGCCTGCATGGTGCGGGCGCGCCCCATTATCATGACCTCTCTCGCCATGCTGGCCGGCATGATGCCGATTGCCACTGGCATCGGCATGGACACAGCCTTCCGTGCCCCCATGGCCATTGCCGTCATTGGTGGCTTAATTACATCCACCACCCTTAGCTTGATTTTTGTACCCGTATTATTCAGCTATGTTCGCGATGTTGAAGAATGGCTGTTACCCAAATTAAAAAAAATCATCGTCAATCACCACTAAATATTCAATTACTGCCTATGGCCTTGGTTGAAATGCTTTTTTTGTTTGCAATGGTTTAGGCAATTTACTGTGATCTATTACCTCGCCATTTTTATCAATATTTTCTCCCACCTTTTGTAAGTGGGCCATACGGTTCACCGTTGATGGATGGGTTTTATTACCGAAAAACTCTCCTAATCGATGGGGGTATCGATTGCGTGGATCTGAATTGCGATCTAGCTCGCTGCTCAAAGGGGCTGCACAGCCCATTAAATAGGCTGATATTGCATCCGCACCATATTCTATTTGCCTGTTCCCATGGTTGACCATTCTTGGAGAAAGATACAATAATACTGAAGAAGTAATACAAACAGTTAAAGATATATGCTTGCCCGGTAAACTGAAAAAACCAGCCAGAGCAGTGGCTACCACCACAGCAGAAATTGCCTTGCTTAATCGAGGTTGAGATAATCTATAAAAAATAGAATTTTTTAATTTTACTTCCTCGTCAACTAGGAGCCTATGCCCCATTTCATGACCCGCTACAGATAACAAATCATCCATTGTTACCGCTGGATCAGCGAGATATTGCCTAGAAAAAAACAACGAACCCGTTACTACGTTGGTACCTGCACGACCATTTTTTTTATCCACCACATAAATGACAGGGGTATTAACACTAGCTTTGTTAGCCAAAACAACCACGGCTTGATAAAAACCAGCACGAAATTCATTGGGATCATATGAAACTACTGAAAGACCATTATACTCAATAAAAATTTTATCTAATGAAAATATTTTTTCTATATAGTCGTAAATCCTTTTATTTTTCTCATCCTCATCCATTGAACGTGCCCTTATGCTCTATCCATAGCAGCAGCATTGCAGCATAATTTATTAAAACTGTCAATATTTATGCGATAAGTCCCAACTTTTTTAAGTTCCTCTGGCACGCTCTACCATATTCACCGCTGGCGTGGCTCTTAAAGCTGCAATAATACTGGAGAGATGTTTCACATCGCGCACCTGCACATCGATCATTAAATCCCAAAAATCGGTGCTGCGGTTGGTAATGCGCAAATTGGTAATATTGCCTTGATTTTTTCCAATCACCGTGGTCAGCGTTCCTAAACTGCCCGTTTCATTGGTGATGGTAATTAACAAACGGCCAATAAAGCTGGTAGTTTCTTGGCTGCTTTCATCCCACGAAATATCCAACCAGCGTTCTGGTGTTTCCGAAAAACATTCCAGCGTTTCACAATCAATGGTGTGAACCGTTACCCCTTTACCGCTGGTCACAATTCCCACAATCCTATCCCCCGGTAAGGGGTGGCAACATCGTGCATAATGCATGGCAAGCCCTGGAATAAGCCCCTTAATGGGTAAGGGCTTATCCCCTTTTTGTTTAGAACTGCGCGCTTTGGACAGAGAAATAACCTTACCGTCATTATCCAGCAATGCTTTCTCAGCTGCTTCAACCGCTTGTTTGTGGGCTGGAAATATCGTATTAAAAACTTCTCTGGCGGTGTGATTACCTGAACCAACCTCGGCATATAAATCTTCTGCTGCTTCAGCCCGAAAATTTTTTAACACGCCAATAATTGCTTTTTCAGTAAATTCATAGCCTTCTTGGCGGAATATTTTCTGCATCATGGCCTTGCCAAGGGCTGCATATTCACCGCGTTGCTGGTTGCGAATAAAGCGACGAATACGGGCACGCGCCTTGCCCGTTACCACAAAACGCTCCCAAGCGGCGGATGGCGTTTGGTTTTTAGAGGTGGCAATCGATACCTGATCGCCATTTTGTAATGCCGTGTTCAAGGGCATAATCCGCCCATTCACGGTGGCTCCAACGCATTTATCGCCCACGCCAGAATGCACCGCATAGGCAAAATCCACTGGTGTTGCCCCGCGCGGTAGCGCAATTAAATCGCCCTTGGGGGTAAAACAAAATACCTGATCTTGAAATAATTCTAGCTTGGTATGCTCTAAAAACTCATCTGGTTTTTGTGCATTTTCCATAATTTCCAATAATTCGCGCAGCCAGCGATATTGCCGTGCATCGGCTGTTTCATTTTGTTTATAGCTCCAATGAGCAGCCACCCCAAACTCTGCCACCTCATGCATTTGTTCGGTTCTTATTTGAATTTCAATCCGCTGACGCTCTGGCCCTAACACTGTTGTGTGTAAACTTTGATAACCATTGGGTTTGGGCGTGGAAATGTAATCCTTAAAACGCCCCGGAATCATGGGGTAGCGGGCATGAATATAGCCAAGGGCCTGATAACAATCCCCCACCGTGGCCACACTTAAACGAAACGCCATAATATCAGAAAGCTGCTCAAAACTGATATTTTTACGCATCATTTTCAGCCAGATACTATAAGGGGTTTTTTCCCTGCCCGTTACTTCCCCTTCAACCCCAGAAGCTTCTAGGGATTTTTTTAATTCCTGAATAATTTTTCCAACCAAACCATCGCCTTGTTCACGCAAAAAACCAAGGCGCGCTAAAATTCCCTCTCGCGCTTCAGGGTATAGCTGACCAAAAGCCAGATCTTCCAGCTCTTCTTTCATTTTATCAATGCCGATGCGCTCAGCAAGCGGGGCATATAAATCCAGCGTTTCACGCGCTATACGCTGGCGTTTTTTTTCATCCTTAAAATAATGAAGGGTGCGCATATTATGCACACGATCCGCTAATTTCACCAATAAAACGCGAATATCTTGGCTCATGGCCAATAATAATTTACGAAAATTCTCAGCCTGTTTGGCGTTTTCCCCTTGCCATTCAATGCGCGATAATTTGGTAACCCCATCCACCAAACGCGCAATATTGCTACCAAATAAGCGTTCAATTTCTTCTAATGTGGCCGCGGTATCTTCTATTGTATCGTGCAATAGGGCGGTGATAATTGTATCGGCATCAAGGCGCAATTCGGTGAGAATAGCCGCCACTTCCAATGGGTGCGAAAAATAAGGATCGCCATTGGCACGGGTTTGCGAACCATGCATTTTCAGTGAATATACATAGGCACGGTTCAGCATATCCTCATCCGCATCAGCGTCGTACTGCTTCACCCGCTCAACCAATTCATACTGGCGGATCATTCCCAATTGCTCTCAATAGTTAATTTTTTATATCCATCGTCGATTGTAACATAATAAATAGAAATAATGCGACAAAATTTGTGAGCAACTGCACAAATTTTCTTGAACGACCGCAACAAAAAGGACACAACAAAAAATATATTCTATCAATATAATATACAGCCTTGAGTTGATAAAAAACTATATTAACGTTTCTGAAAATTATTACATATAGGGAAATATCGTGTCTGTTACAGCTATGCCGCTAGGCTCTTTTCCCCTTTCCTTTCATGAACCCACAGCAGTACAAGCCTTAGCGCATGAAATTAATAATATGCTGCAACCAGCCATTGGTATTTTAGAAATTACCTTAAAACAACGGGCGGATGATCAAAAATTACAGCGCGATTTAACCGTAGCGCTGGAAAGCATTCGCCATATACAAACAATGGTAGCACGGCTGGTGAATATAAAAAATGAACCCAGCCATTCAGGCGACATATTAAAATATTTTGATGACGCCACAATGTTTGCGCGATCAGTTATTCCCTCTTCTATAATATTTGAAGTGAATAGACCAAATATAAACGCCTATATTAGTATGGAAGAGGTAGAGTTTTTACAAGTGGTGATGAATCTGGTGGTGAATGCGGTCAATGCCTGCAACACCTTAGAAAATCAAGCCATTATTAAGCTGCAATTATTGCATCATGCCCATGAAATAGAGTTACAAATTCATGATAATGGTGGTGGCATAGAAGCCGATATTCTGGCACAAGTATTTGAACCATTTTTTACCACAAGGCGGCACAGCGGTGGTACTGGGCTGGGGCTTTCCTTAGTGAAAACCATGGTAGAACAAGTAAATGGCCGCGTTGTTTTACAAAGCACCCCCCAAAAAGGCACCACAGCCAGCGTGTTTTTGCCGGTAGAAAATTCTTAAAAACTACCTATACTGCATTAAACCTTAGCCTGTTTCAGAGTGAAAGTTTCAATGCAACGCTGTTTTAGTTTTATATTTGTGGTTTTATTGCTTTTTTCTGGGGCCAATTTTTCTGTACCCCAAACCTTAGCTCAAGAAAAAATCGCAACAACAACAACACTGGCCGCGGCCAGCCCACCAGCCTCTACGCCAGCACCGCCAGATGCTGCACAAGCCTTGCTTAAAGTACTGGAAGACCCTGCCGCCCGCGATTCCTTAATTAAAATATTAAAAAATCAACCCACCACTACAACGCCAGCCCCCCCTACCTTACTGACAGAGCCAGTAATTGAACCGATCAGTGAATATTTGGTGGAAGATAGCATCTCCGATTTAGCCAATTGGCTACGTATAGAAGGCAAAAGGTGGAAAAATTATCGCAATAATCTAGATAAATGGTGGAACAGCAATTCAGCCAATATAGGCAATACCATATTGCTTGCCCTTGCCCCTGCCCTTGGTGCCATTGCTTTAACCTTGTTATTATTGCCCATTGCTGGGCGGTTTAACGCCAAAAAACCTTCCCTACCCCGTCTCATCAGCAGCCATTTACTGATTATCATCATGGCCGCCATTAGTGGCTTTACGGTAATGCTGTGTCTGGGGGAAGAACATGGCAGTAAAAGCGCTGGGCTATTATTACAAGCTGTTTTATGGTTTTGCTGTGCACGGCTATTGTTACAAGCTTTTCATCAAAGGCTGCAATCATTATTGGGCGATCAAATAGCCCCTTGCCGCTCGCAAACGCTGCTTTCCATTTTAGCACTTACTTTGTTGGCTGGTTTTGGCCGTCTCATTTTATTAGGGGCGGGTTGGCCAATGGGCTTGGTTCAATTAATGGCCAGTTTCTTACTGATTATTAGCTGTGGATGGTTTAGTCATTGGCTATGGAAATATCGTAGCGACATTGAAAAAAGTCTGTTCGTTATTTTTCCTATCGCTGAGCGGCATCAAGCCTGTTATCGCTTAATCCGCCTTTGTGTGCCGCTATTATTTACCTATGCCTTGTTATTGGTTTTTTTATGGGTCAGTGATTCAGGTAAAAACACCGAATTGGTTTTACACTTGGCCGTTGGCGGCGCGGTGGGTGTGTGTATTTTATATTTGTTATGGCGGGTATTACGACGGGGTAATCGTTTTATTCTTTCTCTTTTTGTCAATAACCCGCTGCAACCGGCTATTTCTTTTATTTTAACTGCCTTACAAATTGCTATTAGCCTATTGGTTTTAACGGCGTTCTTATCGGTCATGGGCGTGCCCGTTCTTCGGTGGTTACAAACCGCCCTCATCGAGAAAATGGTGGGCGTGGCGATTAGTGGCCTGATTATTGTGAGTTTGGCTTTTTTCCTGCAATATTTGCTGAAAACCACCATCATTACCATGCTGAAAAAAGCTGAAAATCGCGGCGATGCTGCCCGCCTGCGCACCTTATTACCGATGTTGCATAATGCTGGCACAATCATTTTATGGTTATTAGCGGGGTTAATGATTTGCGGTGAACTCGGCATTAATGTTGGCCCTATTCTGGCAGGGGCTGGGGTGGTTGGTCTGGCCGTGGGCTTTGGCGCGCAAACCTTAGTGAAAGATATTATCACCGGTATTTTTATGCTGCTAGAAAACACCCTCACGGTGGGGGATGTGGTAACGGTGGGCAATCACAGCGGGGTGGTGGAAGCTTTTTCCATCCGCACCCTACAATTGCGCGATATAGAAGGGCGTTTACACACTGTACCCTTTAGCGCGGTTTCCACGGTGATTAATTTCACCCGCAGCTTTTCTTATGCGGTGGTGGATTTACCGCTTGATCTACGGCACGACCCGCTGGAAGTAGAGGCCTTATTGCACCGCGCCGCCAGCCGTTTAGAAAAAGATGAGGCGATCAAAGATCAGTTTTTTCTTCCCCTTGAAATCCCCGGCTTACAGAAATTTGATGGCGAGGGCATGAGCCTGCGCTGCCGCATTAAAACCAAGGCTGGCAAACAATGGGCCGTAAAAGCATTATTTTTACGACACATCAGAGCCGTAATGGCAGAAGAAGGTATCACCATGCCAGTTTCTAAGCTTTATCTATTAGAAAACAAACCAGCGGAATAAGTCTCTGTATCACTTCTTTATTCTGGGGGGCGGCGGGGTGCTGTTAGCGGGATCATCTGGCCATGGATGTTTGGGGTAACGCCCGCGCATTTCTCCCCGAATAGCAGGGTAAGAACCCTGCCAGAAGCCCACCACATCCGCCGTGGTTTGCAACAACCTCCCCGCTGGCGATAAAATTTCTAATAATATAGGCTTGCCCCCATATAGCGGGTGATTTTTTAAGCCATATAATTCCTGCATTCTTAAACGCAATAATGGCGTGCCATGATCGTTAATCTGCACAGCAAAACGCCGCCCACTATTGGCTAATACGATAAAGGCTGGCGTTAATTGTTCTAATAGCTTCTTTTGTTGATAATCCAGCCGTTGTTCCAGTAATGTTGCCATGGGTAATTTGGCCAGCTCTTCGGTTTTTTTTATCCCTTGTAAATGGGGTAACAGCCAATCATCGGCTAATAAAGCCTGTTCTGAAAAATCTGGCAATATATCTGCCTGTTGCGGGTAATGCTGCCGGCAATAATTGAGGCGCCCTATCAGCGATAATGCCTCTTCATCCATGGCTAAAACGCCTATCCCCTTTTCACGGATGTAGCCCATCAAAGCGGGGGCAATATCCAAGCCCGAAGGCAATGGCAAACAACGCTCTTGCAATAGCTTGCCTTGCAACAACAAGCGGCGTGCCAATTGAAATTTTTCACCATTCCACAGGGCTTCTTCCGTTTTTTGCAGCTGGTTTTTATAAAGTTTTTCCAATTGATTGAGCGTGAGTGGTAGGGCTAATGAAATTTGTACATCCTGCTGTAGGCCGCCGCCATCAGCCACCATTAAAAAATCACTGCCTGCCAATTGGTCATTATTTTCCAAACGCCCCCCACGGCCACATAATAAGCGATAGGTAGTTTTACCCCCTTCGCGGCGGCTCCCCAATCGTTCAGAAAAACTGAGTGCCAATAGCAAAGCGGCGGCTTCTGCATTAATCGATTGAATATTGATCTCTTTTTTGCCCAATAGGTAAGCCCAGCGTTTCATTTCTGTGCGCACCGCCTGCAAGCGGCCTTTATCAACGCTAGCATCGTGATGCCCTACTTGCTGCGTTGTTTGTAACAGCTCCAGCCGCAGGCCAATATCTGCCTGATGCGCCCCTTTAGGAAAACGCAGAAAATCACGCTCGGTTAATAACGCAACCAAGGCCACACCAGTTGCTACCTCTCCCCTCTCCATAGCACAAAGCAATAAATGCGCTAAACGGGGGTGAATGGGCATGGAGGCCAGTTTTTTACCATAATCGGTGAGTTTATGCTCATCATCCAACCCACCCAATTGTTGTAAAATATGGGTGGAATTTTGCCATGCTGGTAGGGGTGGCGGGGTTAGCCACGGCACATCACTCGCCTTATTGCAGCCCCACACCGCTAGGGCTAACCGCAAGGGGGTAAGATCGGCTTGTTCTATTTCTGCCACGGGCTGTACAGGCATGGCGCGCTCTTCAGCTTCTGGCCACAGGCGAATATTAACCCCAGCGGCCACCCGCCCTGCCCTACCACCGCGCTGAGCGGCATTACTTAACGCAATAGGGTGGGTTTGTAATTGCTGTAAACAGGTAATATGATCGAAACGCCCAGAACGGGCTATCCCTGAATCTATCACCACCCGAATATCGGGAATAGTGAGGCTACTTTCAGCAAGGCTGGTGGATAAAATAATTTTACGCTGACCGGCGGACGCGGGATGAAACACACTATCCTGTTCTTTTTCCGATAATTGCCCATATAGTGGTAGAATAAGCCATGCCCCATCATTTCTTTGCTGTAAGCGGCGCATCGTTTCACGAATTTCCCCTTCACCTGGTAAAAAAACCAACAGGCTGCCTTCTGTGATTGGCAACGCTTTGATGATGGCTTTTTCTATTCTAACGGGTAGATTTTCTGGCGGTAACAACCAATGCCATTTTTCCACAGGATGGGCTTTACCATCAATGGCAAGACGGGCGGCATGGGGCATTAAACGCTGTAAATCAATCCCATCCAAGGTGGCCGACATCACAATCAACCGCAAATCATCACGCAATGCTTGCTGGCTTTCTAACGCCAAGGCTAAACCTAAATCGGCATGAATGCTGCGTTCATGAAATTCATCAAAAATAATCGCTGCTATATGCGCCAGCGATGGGTCGTCCAATAATTGACGGGTTAACACCCCTTCCGTCATCACCTCTATAATGGTCTGGCTGGAAACTTTACGCTCGCTGCGGGTGGTATAGCCAATCTGCTGGCCAACCTCCTGCCCCAATAAACTGGCCATGCGCCGCGCCGCGGCTCGTGCTGCCACCCTTCTGGGCAATAATAAAGCAATGCGCCTGCCCGCAAGCCACTCGGCTTGCAATAACGCCAAGGGCAATAGGGTGGTTTTTCCTGCCCCCGGCGGTGCTTCTACAATTAATTGTGGATGCTGTTGCAACAAATCAGCAAATTTCTGTTGCTGGGCAAATGCAGGCAGAGCACAAATTATAGGGTCACTGAACACGCGATTTTATAATTTCGGTCTAGGAGCAGCAGTTGGAAACAGCTTGGCAGCCCGTGAATCTTCTGGCTTGCTATCCTTAATCGATTCTTTTGACAATCTGGATTGAAATGTATCCACTAAAATTTCATTGGCCAATAGCTTTAATGTTATGGGATCAATATCAAATTCCGTTGTCAGTTTTGTATTATCATTCACCATAGCAAAATAAGCATTCATGTGCTGCTCAAGATTTTCCTGCGTGGTAATTGCCCCTATTGCCTCATAATTATTCAGTGCTTGCCACTCTTGATTATGGGCAAGATGAATAAAATCTTCTTGTAATTTGGATAATTCTGTTTGAGCCTCGCGCAATATAGCGAGTTTAGGCACAAGATCCGCCTGTAATGCCACACCAAAAACCTGCAAATTATCTTTGCTTTCACTAAAGTCCCAATTCACAAATCGATCAGGGTTAGTAATGTTCAGTTTTAGCGTACCATCAGTTTCTAATCCTCTTATAAAAGAGCAAAAATCACTATATAAAACCTTTAGATGTTTATCTTCCCCAACCAAGTCACTAACATAAAAATTACCCTCCAGTTGGGCAAATAATGCCCGCAAATCTTGGTTATTTTCTCCATCACAGCCAATAGTTAAGTGTATAGAGGTAGCCTTGGATAATTGCTGTTGGGCTGTATTCAGATTTTGTAAAAGATACTCACAATCCATATAGGCATCAAAAATTTGAGAATCTCGAACATCAATAGCGGTATCGGGGGGCAGTAATTCTTCAAGATGCTGTGGTTTTATCTTGCTATAATCGCTGTCCAAGATTGTAGTTAATTGTTTATCCAAATCTCTTAACAAATCACCATTCACCAACCGCCCCACTGTTTTGCCAGCCCAGCCATAATCCAGCCCATAATCTTTTTGCTTCAGGGTAGAGGCCGCTGCTGCTAATTGTTCGGGGTTCTGCTGTTTAATAGCAAGCGTTGCATCCACAAAAAAATTGCCCAGCACCGTCTCATCAATTTTTTGCTGATTATTTTCGGTGGGTTTGGGGGAAAGCAAATAGGCCAATCGCTTAAAATTTTCAGCGGCTTGATTTAATAATAACAGGCTGGATAAATTTTCTTGTTCCACCCCTATTTCTGCTGGCAGTCGCTCTAATATTTGCAACCGCTCCACCTGTTTAAGGCTTACATCCTGCTGCAATTGTTCTACAAAATCATAAAATTGCAGGGCTAAATCAACGGCTTGCAATTGCCTCTCGCCATTTTCTACAAATCGTTCAGCCAATCTTTTTGGGGTGTCAATAAGCTGAAACCGATGTTGCAATATTCTTGCATTGTGCGAAACTTGATCAGAAAATTCTTCTTTTTGTTGCTGTAGATTATCCATCAATTTTATGTCCTGTATCGCCCCACCCAGTAGCAATTATAAGTAGCAATGATAGAAAGCCTTTTTTCTAAGGCTTTCTATCGAGTGCAATATTATAAAATTTTATATTTATTGTCAATGCATCAGTGATTTAAGCATTGAACGCCCGTTTCGAGCTGCTATTACCAAATTTAAGGCTTGTTTGGGGTGGCACTGGCTTCACCGTAGTGAAGGAATATTGTGCTATATGCTGGCATAAATTTTCCCCCTCTAATTCCATTAAGGGTTGGTTTTGTTGAACTATTAAAGCAAAAGCCCCTTGGCGAATGGCCAAATCCTGCTCGGTATTAATTGTTGTTGTATCCGCCACCAAGTGAAAATAATCCACATCCTTAAAACTTTGGGCTAATATATTACCCACATTAGCAGCAACTTCCCGCAAAAATTCGAGCTTTGCCCCCACCCCTTGTATCGATTGCTCTACGTCAGTTTTTTGCTGTCTATATCCATCTCCCGCAACTGCGGGTGTTGAAGGCACGAATATCTCTCGCCCCGCATATTATATCTAGAAACATATATATCATCTGATAGTTTTTTATCTGATTCAGGTAAAACTTTATCCAATTGAGCCAAATTCATAATAGTGAACAGCTCATTGAAGTCTTTGTAGCCACCTTTTTCTGGGGATTCACTCACGTTAATTTCTTCAGGTTCTTGCTTTCTTTTTTCTAATGCTGTAGTTAAATCTTGCTTTTCATATTCTTTTTGGCCTATATGGGCACTTACCGTATCGTAATCGTTATATTTTATAGCTCTATATTCTTCGGGTAACTTATTATAAAAGCCAGTAGCACAGCTTCTTTCTATAACTGTACAATCCAGCACAAAATCTCTCAGTACTTTCTCCTTATTTTCGAAAGGCCAAACAAAAACCCCGTAATCTTTTTCTTTAATCTCGGTGATAGCTCTATTCACAAGCTCTGCATCGCCTTTTTGAAAGCCTTCCCATAAATTATCGAGAAAATCACTGATCGCTTGCCTACTCTTTGGCCCCCTTCTATTCCCCTCAGCTATTAGCGCTCTACTGGCATAAATGCAGTCCCTAAAACTGTTCAGCACATCCAATTCACGCTCTATTTCGGCAAGCCTATCCCCTATTTCCACAATTTTTTCTGGCTGTTGGTCAAAGCGTTCATTAATCCGCTCTTGTAACCACCCTAAAAAATCATAAAATTGTAGAGCCACTTGCAAGGCTTCCAGCTTCCCTTCCCCTGCTTTTATCTCCTGCTCAGCCCGTGCCAGCACCACATTCTGAATATAGGCGAATTGATCCGTCCATTCTCTACCAGCCAGCTGAATCTCGTGAGAAAAACCCTGTTTAGCCTGCTCTAAATCACTCATTTTATACCCTGTTACCTACCCCAAAATAATGCCGGCACTATATCAAACATCTATAAAATTTGTCAAGATTATACAGCCGATTGCATATATATAACCACTAATAAATAAAAATGTTTCTGGCACGATTCATGCATAGACCTACAACAAACATATTGAAGGGTGTATGATCATGGAATCACCAATTTATATTGCTACATCGCTACAAACTGCTCTTCGCCGGCAAATGGATGTAGTGGCCAATAACGTAGCCAACATGAACACACCGGGATTCAAGCGGGAAAACATGGTTTTCATGCAATATATGCCCGATAGCATTGCCAAGCAACCTAAGGCTGAAAATCGCTATAGCATGGTTATGGATTATGGCAATTGGCGCAACACGGCTCAAGGGCCATTACTACCCACGGGTAACCCGTTGGATGTTTCTATTCAGGGCAAAGGTTTTTTCACCGTACAAGATGATAAAGGCAATAGTTTTTACACGCGCTCAGGCAATTTCAGTGTTAATGCTAATGGTGAGTTGGTGGATAAAAATGGCTATAAAGTAATGGGCGATGGTGGCAGCCTCACCATACCCCCTAACACTAATGTGGTGATTAATGACGATGGACGCGTAACCGCTGGTGGTAGTGAAGTTGGGAAATTAAAACTGGCAGAGTTTGATAAAGAGCAATTCATGACCCCTCTGGAAGGTGGCTTATATAAAACCGATCAATCACCTCAACCGCCTAAAGATAGTAAAATAGTGCAAGCCATGCTGGAAGAATCTAATGTGCAGCCAGTGGTGGAAATGACCAAAATGATAGAAATTCAACGCCGCTATCAATCAGTGCAAAACATGATTGATGGTGAGCATGAGCGCATTCGCAGCGCCGTGAGTAAATTGGCTAAAATTAGTTAATATCGCATCATCAGCAAGCTATGTAAAAGCATGAGCAATTTTTACTGCTCATGCTTTTATGCATTATAATATTGGCTAGTTTTTTTCTTTATCCACCAATTTATTTTTGGCAATCCATGGCATCATGGCGCGCAATTTAGATCCCACTTCTTCAATGGGGTGTTTTGCTTCTATGGCGCGCACCGCTTTGAAAGAAGGTTGCCCCACTTTATTTTCTAACATCCAATCCCGCACAAATTCACCGCGCTGAATTTCGCTTAAAATTTTGCGCATCTCATTTTTTGTAGCATCCGTTACAATGCGTGGGCCTCTGGTATAATCGCCATATTCTGCGGTATTAGAAATAGAATGGCGCATATTAGCAATACCACCTTCATAAATCAGATCCACAATAAGTTTTACTTCATGCAAGCATTCAAAATAAGCCATTTCAGGCGCATAACCAGCTTCCACTAATGTTTCAAAACCGGCCTTAATCAAGGCAGAAACACCGCCACATAACACAGCCTGCTCACCAAATAAATCGGTTTCACATTCTTCACGGAAATTGGTTTCAATAATCCCAGAACGGCCACCACCCACACCAGAAGCATAAGCCAACGCCAATTCCCGCGCTTTACCAGAAGTATTTTGCGCCACCGCAATTAAGCAAGGCACACCGCCACCTTTTACATATTCACCGCGCACTGTGTGCCCAGGGCCTTTAGGGGCCACCATAAACACATCCAAATCCGCTCTGGCTTCAATCAAGCGAAAATGAATATTTAAGCCATGGGCAAACACCAAGGCTGCCCCTTTTTTCAAATTGGCTTCTAAATGATCACGATAAATATCGGCCTGCAACTCATCAGGGGCTAAAATCATCACAATATCCGCCTCACGAGCGGCTTCATCTGGAGTTTTTACCGTAAATCCTGCTTTTTCAGCCTTAATGGCTGAAGCAGAACCCGGACGCAGGGCAATAATAACATTTTCAACACCGCTATCGCGTAAATTTAATGCATGAGCATGGCCTTGGCTACCATAGCCCACAATCGCAATTTTTTTGCTCTTGATTAACGATAAATCAGTATCGGCATCATAAAAAACTTTCATTACTCTTTCCTTTTTAATCAATAATAGACAATAAAAACTACCTTAGGGACAGTTCACGTCCAATTCGCTATTGCGTTAGCGAAAACAGTAATTACGAGAACCGCACATGCAAGTGTACTTATGGGTACATGCGTAGTGGAAGCGCAGTAATTGCTGTTTGCAGCAAGCAAAAGTAGAATTTCACGGGTGTACTACCCTAAATAAAACTATTTTCTCCTCTAGTGAGCGCTACCACACCGGTGCGCACTATTTCCACCATTCCTAGAGGCTCCATCACCCCAATAAAAGCATCAATTTTATGCGAGGAACCGGTAATTTCAAAAATAAAGCTATTGGGGGTAGAATCCACCACGCGGGCGCGGTACACATTGGCCAATTGTAGGGCTTCAATGCGCTGCTCTCCCTTATTACAAATTTTCACCAAAGCAATTTCTCGCGCCACATGCGGGCCATCATCGGTTAAATCCACCACCTTGCGCACTGGCACCAAGCGCGAAAGCTGCGCCCTTATTTGCTCAATCACCATTCTTGTGCCGCTGGTGACCAAGGTAATGCGGGATAAATGCAAATGATTATCCACCGAGGCCACGGTTAAACTTTCAATATTATAACCACGGCCAGAAAATAAACCAATTACCCGCGCTAATACCCCTGGTTCATTATCAACCAATACCGAAAAAACATGGGTTTCAATTTGTTGTATAATAGGGGGCATGGGGATAAATTCTATGATGTGAATAAGATAAAAGCAGTCAACAATGAAGAGTTCAGGAAATCAATAGATATTTTACAAACCTCGTTTGAGTGGTTTGGCAAAATGAGAAGGTTTTACACTTGCTTTAGGCTTATCAGCCCCCTGCCCCACACTGGCGGCAAAGGCTGGAAAAATTTCACTCAACGAATGGCCTTGATCAAGCACATCCTGAACCATGGCTACCGCTACCACAAGGCCAGAATATTTAACATTTTGCAATCCTAATCCTATCATCACACTTTGCAAGGAAGCATTGCAGTCACGTTTACTTCTGTCATATAAATTATTTTCCAACCATTGATCAACATCGCCCTTTAGTAAACTTACTGCTTGATGTAAGCTATCCATTAATGGTTGATTGAATTTATCTGGCCTTACACTGGCTATCCATTTTTTAGAATTAATTACATTAATTAAACCATCTAAATCAGGCATCTCTATTGCACTAATAGATTTTTCTAATAATGCTGAGTAATCTTTGATTTCTGTAATTGCCCGATTTTTAAAAAACTCTATATCATCAATTTTTCTTTTGATTCTTGCTGGATCATCGCCAGTTCTATTAAAATTATCCATATAAACTTCATGCAAAGCCGAGAGCTTTTCATCAAAAGAATAATCTTTTTTCATGATTTCTCTAAAAGCCTGTTGAAAGTAATGAATAGTTTCATCACTGCTTTCATATAAAGCATTGGAGTAAAATTCATTCCATAAATCATGATTGGTAAAATTTTTTAGTACAAAATCAATGGCTTCAACATCAAAACAACGTTTACCATCAATGACGTCGATTAAAGAAGAAGGATAACGTAAGGAATCAGATATATTCTTGGTGCTTGGTACTAATAAAGGAATGGGCGCACCACCTATTTTTCCAGCTTCATATAAATCTTCAAAGAATAAATTCTGCAACGCTAATTCCGCTGCATTTTCTTGTTTCAAAATACTATAGGGATTTTTCCCCCAACTTCTAATCGAACATATCGAGACAGGTTCAGGATAAATACCTGATGCTATGATTAGTGCATTGGGCATATCTCTTTGCAGACCGTTCATCGAGCAGTTAAAAATACTCTGTGCCGCATGACAACCATGAACATTAGTGGACAATTTCGTTCTTTTTCCTAACCCTCCTTTAATGGAAATTAATTGCAATAAATTGATGGTTGATATGTCATGCTGCGCGTCACTCTGGATTCTATGGTGATTTGTTTGATTAATGCCGCCATGCGCATAAATTACAATAGAAACAGGTTCTTCTTCTTTTATGCCTTCGATAAAAGACCTGATGTTATCTAATTCATTAAGCTGAAAACCATCTTCTTTACTGCCAATTTGTATAACTTTATCTTCGCCATGGCTTGATTTAAGATAGGTGGTCAGTTTTTAATAACGGTCTAAAACCCAAGAACTATCAGGCTCAAAAACGCCATCATCAAATCCAGTAATTATAATACAAGCCATCGCCAACCATATAAATAAAATTTAACAATAAATTATACTAACACCATTCCATCTTCTTTGGCAAGGGGGTCGCTTTTATCATCGGGGCCCAATAATATTTCATTATGGGCATGCCCGCCTGGAATCATGGGGAAGCAATTTTCAGTTTGATCGATGCACACATCCACAATCACCGGCCCATTGGTGGACAACATGGTGGCAATCACGCCATCCAGCTCTTCCACATTATTCGCGCGTAGGCCCGTTGCTCCAAAAGCTTCCGCCAATTTCACAAAATCTGGCAGTGATTCTGAATAGCTTTGAGAATAACGCTCCCCATGAATCAATTGTTGCCATTGGCGCACCATGCCCATCCATTGATTATTCAAAATAAATACTTTCACGGGCAGGCGATATTGTACCGCTGTAGAAAGTTCTTGAATATTCATCAAAATAGAAGCATCGCCCGCCACATCAATCACCAACGCTTCTGGGTGCGCAATCTGGGCACCAATAGCGGCTGGCAAACCATAACCCATGGTGCCTAAACCACCAGAGGTTAGCCAACGATTGGGGGCATCAAAAGGCAAATATTGTGCTGCCCACATTTGATGTTGGCCAACCTCGGTGGAAATATAAAAATCCTTGCCCAAAATTGCCTGTTTTAGCTTATCCAAGGCATATTGTGGTTTAATTACTGAACCTGTTTGCTTATATTTTAAGCAATCCACTGCCCGCCATTCGGCAATTTGTTGCCACCACGCCGCCAACGCCGCCTGATCTGCCTTAAATTGACGCTTTTTCCATACATCCAGCATCGCTTCTAAGGCGGCGCACGCATCCGCTACAATCGGTATATCCACCAGCACATTTTTATTGATGGAGCTAGGGTCTATATCCACATGAATTTTTTTGGAATTGGGAGAAAAGCCAGAAATTTTACCCGTTACGCGGTCATCAAAACGGGCACCGATGTTAATCATCACGTCACAACCATGCATGGCCAAATTGGCTTCATAAGTGCCGTGCATGCCCAGCATGCCCAAAAATTGTGGATCACTGGCGGGATATGTCCCCAACCCCATCAAGGTATTGGTACAGGGAAAGCCCGTTAAACGCACCAATTCAGTTAATAATTGTGAGGCTTTAGGCCCAGCATTAACAACCCCGCCCCCAACATAAAAAATCGGCCGTTTGGCAGAAGCCATTAATTCCACGGCTTCGGTTAACGCTTTCATTTCTGGCTTTACCGAGCGGCTATAGGTTTTTTCAACCTTAATGGCGTGGGGGGGCAAATATTCCCCCAAGGCAAATTGAATATCTTTCGGTAAATCAATCAATACCGGCCCCGGGCGGCCAGAACGCGCAATGTGAAAGGCCTCATGCAAAATGCGCGGCAAATCTTCAATGTTTTTTACCAGATAATTATGCTTAGTGCATGGGCGGGTAATACCCACCGTATCGGCTTCTTGAAAGGCATCATTCCCAATTAAATGGGTGGGCACTTGGCCCGAAATACACACTAAGGGAATAGAATCCAACAGCGCATCGGTTAAACCAGTCACCGCATTGGTAGCCCCCGGGCCACTGGTTACCAATACTACCCCCACCTTACCCGTAGAGCGGGCGTAGCCTTCAGCGGCATGCACGGCTGCCTGTTCGTGCCGCACCAAAATATGGCGCACTGCATCTTGTTGATATAAAGCGTCATAAATGGGCAACACCGCCCCACCTGGGTAGCCAAAAATCGTATCCACGCCTTGATCGGCCAAAGCCCGTAGCACCATGCCTGCACCAGAAAGCGTACAACCTGCAACTGGTTGCGGTTTTTCTGCGGTATCACTGGCAGTACACGGTATTTTCTCGGCTTGTTTTAACATCACATTTTTCCCACAAAATCCATTTATAGTAGATGAACTATAAGAATGCTTAAGTTCATCTACTATAAAATCTAAAATTTACGGCACAAAAGGTGCCGCACCGGCAGTCGCCGCTGTATATAGCCAATTAAGTTTATGGTTACATAAACTTAATTGGCTATATACGATTAAAGCAACCACTGCTTAATATAAGCTTTAACCATTCACACCGCACTGCAGCATGGAAATATTTTTAACTAAAGCCAACATAAAGTCAAGCCCAGTTATCGAATATTATTCTAAAAAAATCATTTTTATTAGCATGGTATTCCATTTTTATAGCATGGCAGCCATGCAAATTTGCAGGAAGTGTGTCTGGATGAAGCTGATGCCGAAACCATGTGAGCTGTCTTTTAATATATTGTCTGGTTTTTAATAATGTTTCTTCGGCGGCGCTTGCGGCTGTTATTTGCCCCTTATATAAGGCTTTCAGCTCTTTTGCCCCTAAAATACGCCATATAGGCCAATCATCTTCTGGTGCAAGCGCCATTAACTGTGCCATTTCCACCATTGCCCCTTGTGCCAACATCTTTTGGAAACGGTTGGCGGCTGCTTCATGCAGCGTGGTTTTTTCTGGTAGCAATATAATTAATGTCCAGCTTGAATCACTATCTAGAAATTGTTGGGCCAGAAATTTTTGGGATTGCTGCCAGAAACTACTAATAGATTGGCCAGTGGCCAGCAAAACCTCGTAAGCGCGGATAATACGCTGACGATCTTGCGGTGGAAAACGGCCAATTAAGGAAGGGTCGAAATGGGTGATATGCTGATATATGTGCGCCAACCCTTTTTCTGCTGCCTCTTTTGTGGCCAATTCACGAATAGCGGCTGGCACATCGGGAATCGATGCCAAACCATGAATTAACGCGGCCAAATAAAACCCCGTACCCCCCACCACCACGGGTATTTTTTCTATTTGCCAGCAATCACGCGCTGTTTGAGCGGCTTTTTCTGCCCAAGCCGCTGCCCCCCATTGCTGTTGTGGCGGCAAGAAACCATAGAGATGATGCGGGATTTTTCTTTTATCGTCATCGCTGGGTTGAGCGGCTAAAATTGATAAATGCTGGTATAATTGCATGGAATCGGCATTAATAATAGCACCATTCACCCGATGGGCTATATCCATGGCTAAGGCAGATTTGCCCGAAGCCGTGGGACCTGCAATAATAAAACCTTTTTTAACATGATGAGGCGAAACCATGGATCGTGACAATTCCTTAACACAAATATTGGTGATAGTGCGTTCCACGGCCAATTCTATTGCCCTGCACCATGCTATTGAAGCCATAAAAAAATCCATGCTGCAACAACACTGTAGCATAGAAGGCAGTAAAATATTAGAGGAAGGCTTAGCCGCTGATATTTATTTTACCAGCACTCAGCCAGTAACGCCATGGCTGATAGAAATAAAACAGCAATATCAAGACCATGATTTTATGGTAATCCACGCCCCAAACCGCCGCAAAAAATTGCTGGTGGCGGATATGGAATCAACCATCATTCATCAGGAAATGCTGGATGAAATGGCCGATCATTTGGGTATAAAACCACAAATAGCCACCATCACCCACCGTGCCATGAATGGAGAATTAGATTTTAGCACCGCCTTGCAGGAAAGGTTAAGTTTACTCAAAGGGTTGGATGAGAAAATATTGCATGATTTGAGCCACCGCATCACTTACATGGAAGGGGCGGCTTCATTAATTCATACCATGAAAAAAAATGGGGCCTACACGGCTCTGGTTTCCAGCGGTTTTAGCTTATATACCAAACAAGTGGCGGCTGAATTGGGTTTTGACCTGCAGGTTGCTAATGAATTGGATATTCAACAGGGAAAACTAACCGGTGCTGCCCTGCCCCCCATTCGCGGCGGCGAGGCGAAAAAAGCCACCCTCTTGGCTTTATGTCAACAACTGAATATCAGCCCAGATGACGCCATTACCGTGGGCGACGGCGCTAATGATTTACCCATGCTGCAAACCGCTGGTATGGGCATTGCTTTTCATGCCAAACCAGCCGTACAGCAACAAGCCAAGCTCAACATTACCCACACCAACTTGAAAAGCTTACTCTATGCGCAAGGCTATCACGGGCATGAAATAATATAGAAACTGTAGCCAACCCTCATTTTGCCAAATATTAAATAGCCGCCCAATATTAAATAGCCGATTGACCCTTATATTCGCATATTTTGTCAATCGGCTGTGATCTACTGGTTAAAATCACCAACCAAATATCCTGAATCCCGGCCTGGCGGTGGTTTGTTCGGGTGGTAAATCCGTGGTTAATAAACCAGTGGCCAATAGGGTTTGCTCATTATCCAACAATCCCACATCTTTTAATTCCTGCAATTTTCCCCTGATTTGCTGCATGGAGCCAGTAGCAAGTGATTGTTGTCCATACAGCTCTAAGGATATCTCCCGTAAATTAGGCTGAGAAAGATTATAAAGAATATGGCTAAGATCTTCTCTACCCGTGCCGCGCACAAAATCCCGCACTGGCTGTAAATTCTGCTGCGCTAACAGCTCAAATGGCGGTACCACAGCTGCAGCTTCTTTATTAAATAGTTCCTGAATTTGTAGGGCTGCCGCTGTTATAGCCGCTGCTTTTTCAGAATCCTCAGTTTTGGGAACAACTGTAATAGAGTTATAGTCGTCGGCATTAGAAGATTGCTCAATAGTTATATCTGCAAACGGCGCAGAGCAAATAACCGCTTTCTTACCATCATAACCCTCTACTTCAGCAATATTATTCTTGGGTCGGCCAGTAAGCGCCAGTAAGGCATTAAATTTCTGGGTCAATACGCCATTTTGTAACGACATATTATTAACAACAGCACTGACTGCAGGAACGGCGCCGAGCTGATCAACAACCTCTAGCAATTTTTTTGCTTCTTCTACACTAAAAGCATAATCATCAGGCTTATTTTGTAAAAATTGATCTAAAAAAGCAGCAAAACCACCAGAATGGAGCTTAGTTTTCTGATTTTTTTCTACAATTTTTATTGCCTGATCAATTCTTAATAGTGGAAAATCAGCAGCTTCAGCCATTTTAACTCCAGATTGTTATTTAATTAAAATTAAAAACAATCTATATTTTTTTGCCACTTCTGTCAATACAATAAACCAGCTCACCAGTTTCTGCTACCCTTGCTTCCATGGCAATAATGATGGAACCAGTCATCATTCATCAGGAAATGCTGGATGAAATAGCCGAGTAAACCTTATATTCACATATTTTATCAATCGGCTTAATCTACTGGTTAAAATCACCCCAAACCAGACGGCCTCAATCCCTGCTTAATGGTGATTTGTTCGGGTATAATATCTGTGTTTAATAAACCCGTGGCCAACACGTTTTGCTCATTATCCAATAATCCCATATCTTTTAATTCCTGCAATTTTTTCCTGATTTTATTCATGGAAAAAGGCACCATCCCACCAAGACCTAAGTCTATAATGCGCACAGCAGGCTGAGAAAGATTATGAAGAATATTTTTGAGATTATCTGCCCACGCACCACACACAAATTCCTGCACTAGCTCTAAATTCTGCACTGTTACTGCTGGCAGCTCACATGGGGTTACCACAACAGCCGCAGCTTCTATGTTAAATAGTTGCTGAATTTTTCCCACTACTGGTGCTGTTATATCCACTGCTTTTTCAGCAGCATCAATTGTAGGTTTTACCTGAATAGAATCAAGGTAAGCACCAGAAGATTGCGCAAGGGTTATTGCTGCTTCAGAAACGCCAACAAGCGGCAATAGCGCAGCATCAACAGCAGCACTTACTGCAGGAACAGGAGCAAGATTATCAATAACCTTTCGCAATAATTTTGCTTCTTCTACACTAAAAGCATAGTCATCAGGCTTATTCTTTAAAAATTGATATAAAAAAGCAGCAAAACCACCTGCATGAAGCGTGGTATTTTTAGCTTTTTCTACAATTTCTATTGCCTGATCAATTTCTAATAGTTGAAACTCACTAGCTTCAAGCATTTTAACCCCAGACTGCCATTTAATTAAAATTAAAAACAATATGTGTATTTATGCCACTTCTGTCAATAAAATAAACCCATCTAACCAATTTCTGCCACCCTTGCTTCCATGGCAATAATGTTAGCCGGCGTATATTTGCGGGTTTCGCTAAAGCGCTTATTCCGCGCATTTTCTAAGGCCTTGATCATTTCTGGTCGCGGTTTTAAGGGTGCCAGATACCGCCCCGTGCCCCATATTTTTAATATGGATTCATCATCCTTGGCTTCTACCGCATGTTCTAGTGCCTGCCAATCCCGCACCCGCTGCTCGGCTAAAGCAATACGCCCATGCCAATAGCTTGCCGCTGGCCATTCTGCCAATAAAGCGCGGTGTTTCTGGGCAGTTTCTACTATTATTTTTTCGCCTTCCAAGGTTACAAAACCAGCGGAATCTCGGCCTTGTCTTTCGGTTTTTAACAATAAATCTTGAATTTGGCGGCGCTGCCATGCCAATAAAACCCGTGCATAAGGGGTAATATGACCGAGGGCAGAATGCGGCTTCATGGCCATTCGGCTATAGGTAAGTTCTGGCTGTTTACGCCAAAAATCAAGCAATTTCTGTTCGTCGCAATCGCGTTTACCAGCCATGGTTACAAACTCATTCACGGCCTCCACAATAATTCTGGCTCTTTCTACCTCTTTGGTTACTAAACGACATTCCACCAGATTTTTGGTTAAATGCTGCCCTGCATCCCATATTGCCACCAACACCCCTTCATCCGCGGCGCGGGCATCATTAATATCGTTCAAGAAACGCAACCTATCTTCTGCCAATTTCAGGCGCTCTGCAATCAGTGAAGCCTCGGGCCTATCCAGCCAATGCTGCAAACATGCAGCTTCTGTCAGCAATCTTTTTTCAAAGGCCGCGCTGGTTTCACCGGTTTCTTCAGCGGTTTCAATCAATTGGCATAAATGCTCTAATCGCTGTAATAATTTTTGGGCTTTATCTCCTGTTTCGGCAATGGTTCCCTCTTGTAGCTTTTCATTGCTGGCAGCTTTTAGGCTGGCTATTTCTGGATGTTCTTGCCAAAATTTTGCTAACATCACAAAATCATGCGGGTCGGAATGCCAAAGCCTTACAAAACTATCCATAGCAAATATGGCTTCCACCAAGGGCTTGGCTAAATTACCGGGTAATGTAGAGCGAATATCCGCCGAAGATAACCATAAACGGGCAATTTCTCTTTCATTACCACCTCTTAAACCACGCTCTAATTCCATCAACCGTTCTGGTTGCCCTTGCTGCACCGAGATGGCACTGGGAAATAGATCCACCAAATTTTCTTTAGCATGATGACACCAAGGGCATTCCGCATGACGAAAATGTATATGGCCAGACATCATGCGGCAGCTACCCAATAAATCCACACAACGATTTAACGCCTCCCACCATACCGAAGGGGATGCTGGCTCATTTTTGCCTTCAATCGTTGATCCCAACAACAGATTCTGCATCTCATAAGGCATATATAGCCGCACAAACTGATCGCTTTCGCGTTTATTTTGCCGAATTTCTGGGGGGAGCAACAATTGGCGTATAATGCTGGCCAAACCATAACGGCTGGCAATTAATGGTTTAGTTTGGTGATTAATGTATGAGGGCACCAAAGATTGATGTGGCTCTTGTCGCCAGCACAAAAAAGAATGATGCATCATATCACCAGCTGGCATATACAGGCCTTTTAGCTGTAATAGCCTTGGGTTTGCCTCCTTACCCACCACAATATCTTCAGGAAAAATGGCCGGCAGCGAGCATTCCAGTTTTTCAATATCTTCATATAATTTGGCCAATTGCAAACAAACACGCCACATAAACAGCCAATTACCACCAGCATTTACTTCTCTTATGCCTTTTTCCATTAAGGCATCTAAAGAAAATGGCATGGTGGGCCACTCAATCAAATAGCCGCTGATCTGCTCTTGATCTAAATAAGGCGCTCTAGGCCAGCATATCATTTCATGATTTTTATAAGATTGCTGCCGATGGCGTTCCGCTACATTCATCGCGGCGCTAATCCATAACTCCACGGGCACATCTGGTGATTTTTCTTTTAATAAAATCACCGCTTGGCCAGCCTGATTAGAAAAAAGAATATCTTCACGGCCTGATACGGGTTTCATTTTTTTGCCTCTTGAACGCCGCATTAACAATGCCCCATGCCGGCGAGAAACTGAAACATCAGATTTTTTTTCTGTTTGATCTGTTTTTTCTGTAGCCATACCCACACGCACATCTTTCATAAATCTAACGCAAGCTTTACTGAAAAGTTGCAAAAGCAGAGAATGTTGCGTGCCTTGATTGCTTGCAATATAGAGCCACAACACACCCCTACTTGATTAATGTAGAGTTGCATCATTATGGTTAAGGAAGGATTGAAAAAATCATTCACGCTTAAGGGCGTTGATATGGCTTTAGATTTTAGCTGTAACGCTCGGCAGCAGTGATGCCCAACCCCTTAACAACGCTGGAAAATCTATCGCCATACGCTATCGTGGCTTCAGGAAAAAAATGCTGTATGCGTTGCTGAAAACCGGGCAACGCTGTGGAACCGCCAGTCATAAAAATTGTATTTACCCGTGTTTTGTTCAAGCCCCCCAATTGGGTCACCGTTTCTAACGCCAGAGTGCATATTTGCTGAATTTCTTGGTGAATTGCCCGTTCTAACTCATTATTATTAAGAGATACGCGCCAATCTCTTTCAATAAACCCCATATCCAAGGTAATCGATTCGCTCTCGGTGAGGGCTATTTTGGCTTTTTCTATACCACTGGCAAGCTCATGGCCACGCTGATTCTCTATAATATGCACTAACCGGCCAGTGTGTTGAGGATTAGCCGCTTGTGCATGCAACGAACGAATCGCCGCTTTACTTTTTTGGCTGTATAAAGAATTAATCAAATGCCACGTTGCCAAAGAATGGAAATGGTGTGATGGCATCGGCAAGCCATTAATTTGCTGCCCCCGATAACCAATTTGCGGCATGATGCTATGCAGGCTAAAAATCTTATCGAAATCTGTGCCGCCCAAATGAATACCGGCCGTGGCCAGAATATCCCGCTGTCTTTCAGTTTTTTTATGCTGTTCAGGTGAAAGACGCATTAAGGTGAAATCAGATGTACCGCCGCCAATATCAAAAACCAACACTATTTCTTCTTTGCTTAATGTGGTTTCATAATCTTTGGCGGCCGCTATGGGCTCATATTCAAAAGAAATATGCTTAAAACCCTGATTAACCAAAATAGCCCTGAGTTGATCTTCGGCTTTTTGATCGGCTACTGGGTCATTATCCACAAAATATACTGGCCGCCCCATCACCACCTGATCCAAATCAGCTTGTAATTGCTGCTCGGCCATTTGCTTAATATGCGCAACAAACAAATTAATGATTTCAATAAACCCTAATGATCGTCCACCAACTTGGGTTTGTTCCTGTGCTAAACTGCTACCCAACACCGATTTTAATGAACGCAGCAACCTACCCGTATGACCATCAAGATATTGCTCTATCGCCCTGCGGCCGTAGCTAATATTCTGGTCATCCATATTAAAAAATAATGCACTGGGAATGGTGGTTTTTTCTTGCTCAAGACAGATGGGCAGTAAGGAACCACCATCAACAGCCATAATCGCTGAATTGGACGTACCAAAATCTATACCGCAGACAGCCTTACCGTTACGCATCACAAACAATATCAATAAGGCATAACATCACTCAAGGCTATCACTGCTTCTCAGCCAATTGCGGGCGTGTTGCCTGCTTATCGGCACCAGCAACCAGCATCGCACGACGGTCTTTCACCATTTGCTGAAAGCTGGCCATTTCTTTTTTATCCATGCCCGCTTTTTCTAACATAATCGTGGCTTGAGTCGGGTTAATTTGTGAACCTTTTTTTAGCACTTCATAATGCAAATGGGGGCCAGTTGAATTACCAGTACTGCCCACATAAGCAATAATTTCCCCCTGTTTTACACTATCGCCTTGTTTCAGGCCTTCAGCAAAACGGTTGAGATGCGCGTAAGCCGTAGAAAATTCGCTATTATGCCGAATACGAACATAACGACCATAAGAACCCTGCCAACCCGCTTCTTCAACCACGCCATTACCCGCAGCATAGACTGGCGTTCCCACGGGGGCACCAAAATCCACGCCCTTATGCATTTTAGAATAGCCAAATAAAGGGTGCACCCGCATACCAAAACCAGAAGTGATATGCGCGCCATCGACTGGTGTCCGCAACAAGGCTTTTTCAATAGTTTTGCCATCCGCCCCACGATATTCTACTGAACCATCGGGCAACACACGGCCAAAAACTTCCATTTTCTTTTTATCAATGGTAAGGCTGGCATATAACATGCGGCCAGTTTTGGCTTTTTCGCCGGCCTCATTAACCATGGCATCATAAATAACAGCAAAAGAATCGCCCGGTTGTAAATCCCTTTGAAAATCAACATCATAGGAAAAAACTTTGATGAATTTATTGGTAATATCGCTGGGTATGCCCAAGGCTTGGGTAGAAGCAAAAAGAGAAGATTTTATTTTGCCTTCCCGCACAATTTGCTGATTCTTTACATCCCGTTTATTGCTTTCAGCCTTAAAATCACCATCCGCCTGACGTACCACATCAACCCTTGTCATGGGGTCGGGTGAAAAGCTTATTTTATGCAGCAATGCACCACTATGATCGTCCGCCATAAATTTAGCGTCAATCACCGTGCCTTCTTTTATTTGCTTAGTGTTATATACCTTGCTAATAGCCGTAGAAGCTTGTTTTGCTTCTTCCACGGTGCATATTTCTCCCAGCATTGCGCCCAAAGATTTACCCCTGCGCACCACCAGTTTTTTACCCGAGGCTACAGGCTTAGGGGCTTCTATACGGTCATTTTTATTTTGACTAACAGGATTATTATTAACGGCAGCGCTATTATTTTCTTGTAATTTCTGCTCGGTTTTTACCTCACGCAATTTCTTAGTAGCACCAGCTAGCACATCAGAAAAAAACTGCGGCTCAACCAATTGCTCTAAATCGCCACCAGAACGTGTAACTAGCGTAGCGGGCTGGGTGGCTGTTGCTGCACCACCAGCAGAGCCAACACCCATGGCTAAAGTTTCACCGGAAGAAACAAACAATAATCCTAGAACAGATAGGCAAGAAAAAACAAATTCACGTTTCAACCTAGCCTTAAACTTCCCATCAGAATACATAACCAATACGCAATTCCTTCAACAGCCATCAATAAATTCACAATTACAACTCAATAAATCAGAAATTACTCATAGAAATCGTTGTGGCAGGAAAATATCTAATTTTTGCTTAATCTGAGCCAGACCATGGCAACTTGTCAACCCTAAAAACGCCTAAATCCGCCAAAAATGATAATTCATCACCAGCAAGTGGCTTTATTGATTACTCACACCAACCCCGCTTACTACCTTTACCGTAATATGGCACGGCCAATTCTTTCTTCAACAAAAGTGCTGAAATGTCACTATTATTATCATATTTTACAATCGCCGTAACATTTCCCGCATAACGCTGTGATTCGATGCCGTAAAGCCACAGTTTTTTATCTTGCAATGTTTGCTCTAAAAAATCACGCGCTTCTACGCCTTTTGCTGTTTCAGCGGCGCAATTACCCTCTAGGGCGGGTGCATCAATCCCCGCTATTTTCACTACTATTTCCACATATTGGCCAAACCATATGCGAGCTTTTACCACAATGCTATCGCCATCAATCACTTGCAGCAATTCGGCTTCCACTGGCCCGGATATTATCGTTTCAGCTAGGGCTGAACTGGTTTGCAACCAACATAACAATAATAGACATTGTAGCAACCGCAACAAATCTCCACCCATTAAATTTTTAAGATCCCGCCACCGTTAAGCCATCCACCCGTAAGGTTGGGCAATCAATACCATATTCATGCGTTAAATCATTAGCGGCTTCCATGCGGGAAAAAATATCCAATAAATGGCCGGCCACTGTCATTTCAGTAACAGGAAAAGCCAATTCTCCATTCTCAATCCAAAAACCACTGGCGCCGCGGCTAAAATCACCCGTTACCAAATTGACCCCAGTGCCCATCATATCGGTTACATAAAAGCCCTGTTTAATCCCTGCAAGCAAAGAATGTGGCGTTTCGCGGCCACCGCTTAAATAAAAATTACTCACCGCGGGCGATGGTGCCCCTGCCCCGCCTCGGGCAGCATGGCCATTAGGCTTCAACCCCAATTGCCTTGCTGAACGGCTATCCAAAATCCAACTGGTTAAATAGCCTTGGTCGATAATATTGCTTTGCGCTACCGCCAACCCTTCAGCATCAAAAGGCCGAGAGCGCACCCCTCTGGCCAGCAATGGATTATCCACCACCTGCAAATGGGCTGGCAAGATGCGTTTACCTAAATAATTTTTGAGAAAACTCGCCCCTCTGGCCACACTGGCACCGTTAATCGCGCCGGCTAGATAACCCAACACACTGCGTGAAATACGTGGATCAAATACCACGGGCACCACGCCACTGGGCATTTTTTTAGCAAACAAACGGCTAGTTGCCCGTTCGGCTGCCTTTTTACCTATTTTTTCTGGCGATTCCAGCGTATTAAAATACACCCCATGCGACCAAGCATAATCAGTTTCCTTAGAATGGCCTTTTTCTGCCACCACCGATACCGATAAACTATGCCCCGAACTGCGATAACCACCAGCAAACCCATTACTGGTAACCAGCGCATATTCATGCGTGCCAGAAGCAACCGATGCCCCATTAGAATTGGTTACCCCTGCTTCAGCTAATGCGGCATCTTCAGCTCTTAAAGCTAGGCCTACCAATTCACTAATATCTGGCTGATAAGAATCATAGAGATCGGGCAATTGCCAATTGCGGCTATAAAGGCTAGCATCAGGCAATCCACAAAATGGGTCTTCGGGCAATTCTTTTACCAAAGCAGCACCCGTTTCTGCCATTTTTTGTAAAGCGGCCAATTTTACATCATTACCAGAAACACTCACCTGCTTTTTGCCAGAAAATACCCTTAAATTAATATCAAGATTTTCTGAACGCTCCAACTCTTCCCGTTGCCCTAGGCGATAACGTAAAGAAAGCTGTTCTCCAGCAAATAAAACGGCATCCGCCGCATCCACACCGGGCTGTTTTATCGCTAATGCCACCAATTGTTCCAGAACATCCAATTTATTCATATGCCACCTAAAAAAATCGCCAGTAAAACCATCCAGCCAAATATTGGCATTAAGCGGAAATAACGCAAGCACAAAGCAGGGCTATCCCAATCCAGCCTCCATGTTTGCCAGAATAAAAATAAAAAACCAAGCAGCAATGGCACAAAACCAAGCCACCCCACCCCATGCTCGGTGCCTTTTAGCAATAGAACCAACAATAGCAATACAAAACTGAGCCCATAACTCACCAACACCCAATGCTTAGCCCTTCCCCCAAGCCATAAGGCTGAAGAGCGAATGCCAATGCGGGCATCATCTTTTTTATCCTGAGCGGCATACACCGTATCATAACCAAAGGTCCATAAAACACCCGCCCCATACAGTAAAAAAGCGGCCAGCCCTAAATGATTGGCAGCCGCTGCCCCCATTAACACCCCCCAATTAAAAGTAAGCCCTAAAAAAAGCTGTGGAAACCAGATCAGTCTTTTCATGAGTGGGTACAAGCCAACCAATAATAATGAAACAACGCCCAAACCAATGGTAAGATTGTTCAGATTAATCAATATTAATAAACTCAGCACCAGCAAACAGGCCAACACCACCAAGGCTTGCCATGGTTTAATAAGTCCACTAGCCAAGGGGCGGGCGGCCGTGCGCTCTACCATGGCATCCAGCTTGCGGTCCAGTAAGTCATTAATAATGCAGCCGCTACCCCGCATCATGATGGCACCAACAGCAAAAACCAGCATCAACCCCACATTTTTCAGTGATATTTCATCCAGCATAATGCCCCACCAAGCGGGCAATAATAGCAGCCAAATACCAACAGGCCGATCAAGACGCAATAACTGCCACCATGGCAACCATTCAGGCGGCACTTTTCCGGTAATCCAACCCGTATTTTTTATATCTGTGTGGGGCATCATCTTCTATTTGTATTCATTAGGATGTTAGTGTAATCATCGGCTAGGATACTCTCATTGGCCAGCATCAATCAATATGATAACTCATTTTTCATGGGCACGTTGTCCACGCCTCTATCTTAACAATAGCAGCCATTGGCAGCTTAACCAAACCATTAGCCTTGCCCCTGAACAAGCCCATTATTTAACCACGGTGATGCGCTTAAAAAAAAATGATGCGTTACGTCTTTTTAATGGGGTGGATGGTGAATGGGGGGCAATTATTGCCAATATCGGCAAAAAATCGCTAGAAGTGAGTTTAAGCGAACAGTTGCGGCCACAGCTCAACACGCCCAATATATGGTTACTCTGCGCGCTTATTCGCAAAACAAAAATGGAATGGCTGTTAGAAAAGGCCACCGAATTGGGGGCTGCCAGCATTTTGCCGGTGCACACTGCTTTTTCACAAACCCACGGGCTAGCAGAACAACGGTTACAGCATATTATCACTGAAGCCAGTGAACAAACTGAACGGCTGGATATTCCTAGCCTACAGCCTTTAAGCACACTGACCGAGATTATAGCCAATTGGCCAACGGGGCGAATTTTATACATGGCCGCAGAATCAGGGCAAGCCATGGGGCTAGAACAAGCCTTTGCCGCCCACCCTGCCCATGCAGAAGCCGCTTTATTAATTGGGCCAGAGGGTGGTTTTTCCCCCGCAGAGCACCAATTATTACAAGAATTGCCCTTCTGTGTGCCCGTTAATTTAGGCCCAAGATTATTACGCAGCGAAACCGCGGCTTTAGCCATGTTGGCCTGTTGGCAAGCCATGAAGGGAGATTGGCAACACCGCCCCCCTCTGCGGGAGGCAGGCATATTGCCCTTCAAATCAGTGTGAATATATCAATTTTATGATTGCTGACCCTAATATAGGAAAATTCAATGAGCTCTCTTGCCAGTAATAATCTCCAGCCAATCACGCACTTGGATGATCTTAGCCAATGGTTTGCCGATGGTTGTAAACCAAAATCAGAATGGCGCATTGGGGTAGAGCATGAAAAATTTATTCTGCGTCACGGCGATAATGCCCCCGTACCCTATGAAGGACCCAATGGTATTGGCCGTTTATTGCAAGGCTTTACCCGTTATGGCTGGCAAGAAATCAGTGAAAATGGTAAAGTAATCGCTCTACAACGTGGCAAGGCCGCTATTTCTTTAGAGCCGGGTGGGCAATTTGAATTATCGGGTGCACCACTGGCCGATGTGCATGCGGTAAAGGCAGAAATAGAGCAGCATTTTGCAGAATTAGCTCCTTTATTACAAGAATTGGGTCTGCGCTATGAATTGGCAGGGTTCAACCCTTTTCACACCCGCCAGCAAGTGCCGTGGATGCCCAAAGAACGCTACAGCATCATGAAAGATTATATGCCATTAACAGGCACGCATGGGCTGGATATGATGCTGCGTACCGCCACGGTGCAAGCCAATATGGATTATAGCTCAGAAGCGGATATGGTACAAAAAATGCAGGTTTCAATGGCTCTGCAGCCAATCATTACCGCTATTTTTGCGCATTCTGCTGTAGTGGAGGGGCAAAATAGCGGCTATGCTTCTTTCCGTGCCCGCTGCTGGCTGGATACCGACCCCAAGCGCGCGGGTATTTTACCCTTTGTATTTGCCGATAGTTTTGGTTTTGAACGCTACCGCGATTACGCGCTGGATGTTCCCATGTATCTTGTGTACCGTAAGGGTAAAATTATTAATGCGGCTGGCCAATCTTTCCGTGATTTTTTACAAGGAAAATTACCCGCTCTACCCAATGAAAAACCCACCCTAGCGGATTGGGCAACCCATTTGGGTAGTATTTTCCCTGATGTTAGGCTGAAACAATATTTGGAAATGCGCGGGGCCGATTGTGGCCCTATGCCCAATTTACTAGCCCTACCCGCTTTATGGACAGGGCTTTTATATGATGATACAAGCCTGCAACAAGCACAGCTATTCATTAAAGATTGGAGCAGCGAAGACATTATTCAATTGCACCGCGTGGTACCCCAATATGGGATCAATAGCACATTCAAGGGCCAGCCCTTAACAGAAATAATCACATCATTATTACAACTGGCCACAATAGGCCTGCGCCATAGAGGCTTGGGAGAAGAAATTTATCTTGCCCCCTTACAGGATAGAACAATACCCTTTGCCCACCCTTTTTCTCTTAACTCTAAAAAACTTGTGGGTTGATATTCTTAAAAAATATATTTTTATTAATTGCAATATTTCATCAAATAAATTATATTTGTTGTGGTTTTGAGAGAAAATAAGGTAGAGAATAATGCGGGGAAAATCCTTTGCTGAATTATTGAAAAAAGCAACATTATCCGAACCCTTATACGCTTCAGATTTTACCGCTGAGGATATTGCAGATCCAACATTTCCACTCTTATCGTTACCATCTAGCGATGGTTCATCCACTGATCTGCGTCTTATTCAAAACCCTAGAGATTTTACAGAATTTGAACTGAAGCGTTTGAAGATGGGGCCAAAACCCAGCCTAGAACAATTATTCAGCTTGGCCAACGTATCAGAGCCTTTAGATCATACACCTGGAAAGGATCCTGTCTTTCCACCCTCCGGCAGTATTCTCTGCTCTCAGCCTGTAGGAAAAGATGTTTTGGGTTTTACCCTCCACTACATCACTAATGGTGGCGCGTTTTCTCCTAACGATATAGAAACCTTAAAAGGCGAAAAAACAGGCTCTCAAACCGCCACTAAAAAAACATCCCGCCCCGCCGCTTTCTATAATTAATGGCGGCCTTCAATTATTGGGCACCAAGAATATTGTTTGATAAAAAACGGCCGAATCCTGAATCCGTTGCTAAAAAATATCACAGGGCTATAGCCATAAGCTGATTTTACCAGTAAAGCAGCTACATGCATTCAAACTGCTCCATTTATAAAAACATAGCTAAAGATTGTTGATACTAATCATATCAACAATCATAGAGAATTGGATAAATACGATAAACATGACATCGCGTTTTTCAAATTGGGAAAAGCTGCGCCCAAACCACTTGAATCTGCAAAAAAATGCATATTTTCATATGTGTAGGCAACAAAAAATCGCTGCCCAATATTTTACATACCAATGTTTTTATAAAAGAGATAACGCACCAACAGTGGCCGTAACAATTACGCGGCCACTAATTTCAGTGCTGCATCTTTCTTAGTCTGAGCAATCAGCAAAGAATTTTCTAAATGCTTCTTGGCCAGCGCATCAGTAGCCAAGCGAATCTCTTCTTGAATGTTTTTAATCTGTTCACCTAATAACTCAGCATTCAAATCCTCTACATCAACAGCCTCTTCAGCCAATAAGGTACAACGCTCTGCCATCACCTCAGCAAAACCACCCGCCACAAATAGTTGACGCTTAATTTTACCGTCTTGGTAAACATCAACCACGCCCGCCTTTAAGGAACTGATCATGGCAACATGGCCATACATCACCCCAAAATAACCATCAGTGCCTAGCATTACCACCATTTCAGCAGGTTCAGATAACAACAAACGCTCTGGCGATACCAGTTCAAACTCTATAGTTGCTTGTGCCATTATTCTTCACCTGCTTACAATAAAAACATCAACAATTAAGCGGCTTCCAAAGCCATTTTTCTTGCTTTATCAACAGCTTCTTCAATGGTGCCTACCATATAGAAAGCACTTTCTGGCAAATGGTCATAATCACCCGCCACAATGCCCTTAAAGGCTTTAATGGTGTCTTCCAGCTTCACAAATACCCCAGGGGTACCAGTGAAAACCTCGGCCACATGGAAAGGTTGAGATAAGAAACGCTGAATTTTACGCGCTCTGGCCACGGTCAACTTATCTTCTTCTGAAAGCTCATCCATCCCCAAAATAGCAATAATATCCTGCAAGGCTTTATATGTTTGCAGCACCTTCTGTACATCGCGCGCTACTTTATAATGCTCATCGCCCACCACCCGTGGGTCAAGAATACGGCTATTAGAATCCAATGGATCCACCGCAGGATAAATACCCAATTCAGCAATCTGACGCGACAACACCGTGGTTGCATCCAAATGGCTGAAAGAAGTAGCAGGCGCTGGATCAGTCAAGTCGTCAGCAGGTACATAAATGGCCTGCACAGAGGTAATAGAACCATTACGGGTTGAAGTAATCCGTTCTTGCAACGCACCCATTTCTGTGGCCAATGTTGGCTGGTACCCCACAGCAGAAGGGATACGTCCCAACAATGCAGATACCTCAGAACCAGCCTGTGTAAAACGGAAAATATTATCAACGAAGAAAAGAACGTCTTGGCCTTCAACATCACGGAAATATTCCGCCATGGTCAAACCAGTCAAACCAACCCGAGCACGCGCACCGGGTGGCTCGTTCATCTGGCCATATACCAGTGCAGCCTTTGAGCCCGGTCCATCCAGCTTAATAACGCCAGATTCAATAAATTCGTGATACAAGTCGTTCCCTTCACGGGTACGCTCGCCCACACCAGCAAAAACAGACACACCACCATGTGCCTTAGCAATATTATTAACCAATTCCATGATCAATACGGTTTTGCCCACACCGGCACCACCAAACAAACCAATTTTACCGCCCTTAGAATACGGGGCAAGCAAATCAATAACCTTAATACCAGTCACAAGAATTTCTGTTTCAGTAGCTTGATCAACAAACTCTGGCGCCTTACGGTGAATGGGGTAATGCAATTGTGAAACCACATCCCCGCGATCATCAATTGGCTCACCAATCACGTTCATTATTCGACCCAAAGTGGCAGGGCCCACTGGCACCGTAATAGGTGCACCTGTATCAACCACTTGCTGATGACGCACTAAACCATCAGTGCTATCCATGGCAATCGCCCGCACAGAATTTTCACCCAAATGCTGTGCCACTTCAAGCACAAGCGTCTTGCCCTGATTTTCTGTGGTTAATGCATTCAAAATTTGCGGTAATGCCCCTTCAAAATGCACATCGACCACAGCGCCCAAAATCTGCGTGATTTTTCCTGTTAGCTTATTAGCCATATCAACAAACCCTCTTCTATCATTCAATCTATAAAAAACACACCCTAAACAGCTTCAGCACCCGAGATGATTTCAATCAACTCTTTCGTAATATAAGCCTGTCTAGCGCGGTTATAATCTAATGTTAATTTACGAATCATATCCCCAGCATTGCGGGTAGCATTATCCATGGCCGTCATTCTAGCCGCCTGCTCACCAGCAGCACTATCTAATAACGCCTGAAACACCTGAATTGCTAGGTTCTTAGGCAATAAATCATCAAGAATAGCACCGGCATCCGGTTCAAATTCATAAGAACCACCCGATGTTGTTGCAGCAGCATCTTCTGGCAATGCAAAAGGAATGATTTGTTTAGTCGTTGGAATTTGCGCCACCACGGAGCGAAAACGATTATACACCAAGGTACAAATATCAAATTCGCCGCGTTCAAACATATCCAAAATCAACGCATTAATCTGGTTGGCTTCCGCAAATGACAGGCGGGAGCGTCCAATACCCTCAAAACGACGCAAAATCTTATCTGCATAATCACGTTTTAATAAATCACCCGCTTTGCGCCCAACCGTAATAATTTTAACGGTTTTACCCGCTTGAATTAAGCGTTGAATTTGCCTTTTGGCCTCACGCACCAAATTGGCATTAAACCCACCAGCCAAACCACGATCAGAGGTTACCACCAACAATAAATGCACTTTATCATTACCAGTACCAACCAATAAAGGGGCACTGGATTCACCTTTGGTATTAGCAGAAAGTCTAGCTAATACGGCTGACATCCTTTCAGCATATGGCTGCGCTGCCTGCGCCTGCTCTTGAGCTCGACGCAATTTAGAAGCAGCCACCATTTTCATGGCCGAGGTGATTTTGCGGGTGGATTTTACCGAGGTAATCCGACTGCGATAATCCTTAAGGCTTGGCATTTATTTAGTCCTTATAATTCCATGAACCTTAAGAAAACACCTTAATCGCATGCGCAATAAATTCGATCAGCTTCTGTTCGGTTGCCTTAGAAATTTCACGCTCGTTGCGAATGGATTCAAGAATCTCTGGTTTCTCGTGACGGAGCAAATGAAGCAAATGCTGCTCAAACCGCGTAATATCACTTACCTTAATATTATCAAGATAACCACGAACACCAGTAAATACCGATACAACCTGTTCTTCAATAGGTAATGGCGAATATTGTGGCTGTTTCAATAATTCAGTAAGACGCGCACCACGGGCCAACAAACGCTGGGTTGAGGCATCGAGATCCGAAGCAAACTGAGAGAACGCCTCCATTTCACGAAACTGTGCCAATTCCAGTTTAATACGGCCTGCCACTTGTTTCATGGCTTTAATTTGTGCAGCAGAACCCACACGACTTACCGAGATACCAACGTTAATAGCCGGCCTTACCCCCTTGTAAAACAAACTGGTTTCAAGGAAAATCTGTCCATCAGTAATCGAAATCACGTTTGTTGGAATATAGGCAGAAACGTCACCCGCTTGTGTTTCAATAATCGGCAGCGCCGTTAGAGAACCACCACCTTGTGAATCATTTAATTTAGCTGCACGCTCTAAAAGACGAGAGTGCAAATAAAACACGTCCCCTGGATAAGCTTCACGACCGGGTGGGCGACGAAGCAATAGCGACATTTGACGGTAAGCCACGGCTTGTTTAGATAAATCATCATAAATAATCAGGGCGTGCATGCCATTATCACGGAAATATTCCCCCATGGCACAACCGGTATAAGGCGCAAGAAACTGCAATGGCGCTGGATCAGAAGCCGTAGCTGCTACCACAATGGTGTATTCCATTGCGCCATTTTCTTCTAATGTTTTTACAATCTGAGCAACGGTTGAGCGTTTTTGACCAATCGCTACATAAACGCAGTACAGTTTTTTGCTTTCATCATCAGTCTTATTCACGTTACGCTGATTAAGAATGGTATCGATAGCAACAGCCGTTTTACCAGTCTGACGATCACCAATAATCAATTCGCGCTGACCGCGACCAACAGGCACCAAGGTATCAATCGCCTTAATACCAGTTTGCATTGGCTCAGAAACTGACTTCCGCGGAATAATACCGGGGGCTTTCACCTCAACGCGGCGGCGCTCTGTGGATTGAATCGGGCCTTTACCATCAATCGGGTTACCCAAACCATCAACAACGCGGCCAATTAAGCCCTTACCCACTTGCACATCTACGATGGTGCCAGTACGCTTAACTGTATCGCCCTCTTTAATATCGCGGTCATCTCCAAAAATAACCACCCCGACATTATCAGATTCAAGGTTAAGCGCCATCCCCTTAACACCACCGGGAAACTCAACCATTTCACCAGCTTGCACCTGATCAAGGCCATAAACCCTAGCCACACCATCCCCTACCGATAGAACCTGCCCTATCTCGGAAAGAGTTGCTTCATTAGCAAATTGCTCAATCTGCTGCTTTAATACTGCAGAAATTTCAGCCGCACGAATATCCATCAGGCCGCTCCTTTCATTCTCTGTTCTAATAATTGCAAACGGTGCTGCAAGGATGCATCCACCAATAAAGATCCTGTTTTAAGCGTTAACCCTTGCAATAAAGCTGGATTAACATGCCATGTAAATTTTACCTTACCCAAACCATCAGTAGATAATCGACCAATCAACTCTTGTTCAAAACGCTGTTTATCTGCCTGCGCGTACCCCACTGATGTTGTAATTTCAACGGATTTTTCGCCACGACGCTCAGAAAGCTGCGTTGCAAAGCAAGTAACCATGGAATCAAGAAAAGCCAAACGCCGGTTACGAACAAGCACCTTAAGAAAACGTTCCACCAGCGGAGAAAGCTCTAAAAACGAAACAACCTGCTCAATCAAAGAAAATTGTAACGGTTTAGCAAGCAGAGGGGATTGACAAACAACACGGAATTCACTCGATTTTTTCAGCAACTCCCCCAAAGCTTGCAAATCATGAGCAACTTTTTCTATCACTGCAGCTTCATCGCTTGCAGTAATTAAAGCGCGAACATAGCGATTAACAACAGGATTTGTGCCGGCTGACTGGCCACTCACTGAATGTAACTCCTACCAAATTTCGAAATAAAATTATCGACAAAGGAATTACACCAGATCAAACAAAACAACAACGGTCAGTTTGCCGCCGCTCCAGTAAAAATAAGACACCGCAACACATGACATTAGCGACGACTATAATAATGTACAAATATTATGCACACAGTCATATTCCTGCTTCTTGAATTCACAGCCCATGGTTATAGAAAAATCCTTATAACCACAATCTTTCTTTACTTGTTCTTTCAGTTCTTCTGCCTGTTTCTTTATTTTTGAATAAGAACTTCTTCTATTTCCATATAAATAATGGGACCCACAAGGCTGAGGATTAATATCGATCAATTCACAATCACTCTTAAAACGACAGCTTTTGCCCAAAGAACTATCCAGAAACCCTTCCAAGGATTCTGTGGATGTTCGGCAGGCCAAACTTTCTTGTGCCCCTGCAGCCAAGGGTATAAAAATCGATACCACCATAATAACTGGAAGAATTTTGTTACCGCGCAAGAACTTCATGAACTCACCCCCGAATATCTACCAATAAATTATAATAAAATTACAAAAAAAGCAATGTACATTTTACACTAGAAGAATCTTTCCGCTCATTTCTGAAGGAATCTTTATCGCTAATAAATCCAACAAGGTTGGCGCTATATCCGCCAAGCGACCCTCAAGCAATTTTATGTTTTTTCTTCCTGCATGCTCACCAAAAGCAAAAACAAGCGGTACTTTATTTAAGGTATGCGCTGTATGCGCCTCACCTGTTTGGGGATCTGCCATCATTTCACAATTGCCATGATCGGCCGTTACCAATAACACACCTTGATTGTTTCTCACCGCCGCAGCCAATAAACCCAAGCCTTGATCCACGGCTTCAACGGCTTTAATAGCTGCAGATAAGCTGCCAGTATGCCCCACCATATCGGGGTTAGCATAATTAATAACAATTAAATCATATTGCCCACTATTAACAGCTTCAACAACTTTTGCCGTTACCTCTGGAGCAGACATTTCCGGTTGTAAATCGTAAGTAGCCACCTTGGGTGAAGGCACCATAATACGCTGCTCTCCCTCATAAGGTTGCTCTCTCCCCCCATTGAGAAAAAAAGTAACGTGGGGATATTTTTCTGTTTCTGCAATCCGCAGCTGCGTTAAGCCAGCATTAGCCACCACTTCTCCCAATACATGGGTTAAATTTTTGGGTGGGAACAGCGCATCCATCAATTCAGTTAAACGGCTGGAATATTCAGTCATAGAAACAGCGGCCACTAAGGTTGGCATAGCCCCCCGTTCAAATCCTTGAAATTGGGGATCCAATAATGCCTGCATTATTTCCCTTACCCTATCAGAACGGAAATTAATGCACAAAACGGCATCGCCATCTTTCATTCCCTGATAACCTGCCATTACGGCAGGTGGTATAAACTCATCAAATACATCCTTATCATATTGCGCCTGAACATGCCTCAACACATCACTGATTGTTGCGCCTTCAGCCTTTACCATTACCCGCCAAGCTTGCTCTACCCTTTCCCAGCGATTATCCCGATCCATGGAAAAATAACGGCCACTCACACTGCCTATCTCAATTTTTTTATTATGTTGTAATTTATCAAGAACAAAACCCAGATGGGCTTTAGCTGTATTTGGCATCACATCGCGGCCATCTGTCCATAAATGCAATATAACGTGAATATCTTGAGATGTGAGGAACTCCGCCAACACCAGAAAATGATCATGGTGAGAATGCACGCCACCATCGGAAATCAACCCCATTAAATGACAAGAACCACCAGATTTTTTTAATGCTTGCACTAATTTTAACAACACCGGACTGTCTTGATGTTCATTGGCAGCAAATGCTTTGGTTATTTTGGGTAAATCTTGATAAACAACGCGGCCAGCGCCCAAATTCATGTGCCCTACTTCCGAATTACCAATCTGACCATCGGGCAACCCCACATCAGCACCACAAGCCGTTAAAAAAGAACGCGGATAATGCTGCCATAAATCATCAAAAGCAGGGGTAGAGGCCAAGGCAACAGCATTAGCGGTTTTTTCTTCACGCCAGCCCCAACCATCAAGAATACATAACACCACTGAACCTTTAGGCTTCATGCTCTCTCTCTTTCTTTGTAAATTATTTGTGATAGGGATGCCCCTGAAGAATCATTTTTGACCTATATATTTGCTCCAATAACATGGCGCGAGCAAGTAAATGCGGCCATGTCATCGCACCCAGCGACAAAAGATGCTGAACAGAGGCAATTAATTTACGGCCATGCCCATCCGAACCCCCAATCAGAAAACACAAACCAGTGGCTTCATCTTGGAAGCGCTGCAATAATTGTGCAAATTCGCCACTGTTGAAAGTTTTCCCCGCCCCATCCAAAGCAATAGTCACAAAACCAGCTGGTATAAGCTGGAGTAATTGCTCTGCCTCTTTTTCTGAAGCCAATTTGCCTTCATGATGCGTTATTTCACGACACTCTATTTTCCAAGCAGGCATGGTTTTAGACAAACGCGCGCAATAACGAGCCACAATATCGGCTTCGGGCATACCTTTTATCTGCCCCACACACAATATTAATATATGAAAACTCAGATATTTGCTCCATCAAGAGGGGAATAATTTCCCTCAATCATGTGTGCTGGCGGGTAACCGGGGGTATCAACGCCCCATAGACGTTCCAAATGATAAAAACTGCGTACCTCTGGGCGAAATAAATGCACAATCACATCAAAAGCATCAACCACCACCCAATCACCATGAGCAATGCCTTCAGGCTCGGAAAGTTTAAGGCCAGCTTTTTGTAGTTTTTCTACAATATTAGTGGCCATGGAATAAACTTGGCGTGTTGAACGACCACTTGCCACCACTATATAATCTGCCACGCTAGAGCGACCCAACATATCAATTGCAATCACATCTTCAGCTTTATCATCATCCAGTGATGTGGTAATAATATTTTTGATGATTTCTGGTGTTATGGTCATATTTTCTGACATTTCCTTAAGTCCATTAGGTAATCAGCTTCATTTTAGCCTATTCATTTTGATCTGACCATACCATAAATTGTCCTGCAACGTTAAAGGCTTTAGGAGAACCGCTATTTTATTCTCTCGCTTGTTTTCCAGAAAAAATGATCATGTCCCTGCTCACATTGCAGCGCTTTATGCGCATTTAGTAGAGCAAGCTCGCCAACCATTTATTTACGAATATTGGGGAGTAGTCGATTCCGTAGAAGGGCGATTTGAATCAATTAGCCTGCATGTGGCATTGGTGATTCGCCAATTAAAGTTTTTGGAGGCGCATGATACAGCCCAACAGCTATTTGAATGGATGTTCAAAGATTTTGACCAAGGGCTGCGAGAAGTGGGAATTGGCGATATGGGGATTGGCAAACATATAAAACGCATGGCCCGCCATTTTTATGGCCGTATGGCAAATTATGGTGCCCATCTAGAAAATCAGAGTACTTCCTCTTCTAACCTGCGTGAAGCACTGAAGAAAAATTTACTGGCTGATATTGATTCGCCTTACATACAAGATATAGAAGCTTATGTTTATGATTTTGCTAAAACATTGAGTGACCTATCGGTGAACGATATTTTAAGCCGTTCTTGGCAGTGGCCAGTTGTAAGAAATTATGGTTTATTAGCTGCTTCATGATCATGGATTTACCTTTTTCTCGTTTAATTAATTGCCGCCGCCTGCCAGAAGCAGGGCAAGTTATTAACCTAAAAGCTAATAATGATGAATGCAAAGCGATAGCAGAAGCCTTAGATATGCTTGAAATTAAAGCATTGAAGGCAGAAATTTTGTTGCGACCACGCCCACACTCTGATTTGATTGATGTGATAGGTAGTTTTCAAGCAGAAATTGTAGCACAATGCGTGGCTTCGTTAGAATCCTTTCCATTAGAGATTAACGAGCAATTTCAGGAAATTTATACCGATAGGCAGCCACCACAAAAATCACAGGCTGATCGTTTTTTTGATCCTGATGCAGAGGAAATTGAGTTACTGGACAATGGCTCCTTGAATATTGGCGCGCTGGTTTACCAATATCTTTCTCTGGCATTACCAGATCATCCCAGAAAAGATGAGCATTCTACTTGAACTTGGTGATATGAAGCAACTGCATTTGACAAAACCAAGCGATCATGGCTGGATTTGGCATGATTATTGCATTATTTATATCATGAACAACGGTTTATAGGCAGCGTCCAGAACGGGGGCAAGAAAATAAACCAGCGCATAACCACACCAGAACGGTGTGACGCCCAAACCAAAAGAGCCAGAATGGCTCTTTTTTTATTTCTTATTGGTTTGATATTCCCAACCATTCATTGCTAAATTGGCGCAGCATTTGAGAATATTGGCAGCTACTCTCACCCTCTTCACCTCTCATGGCAAATAAGTCCTTGAAAAAATATAAAATTTATTGTTTGTTATTGGCAATATAGTCACAGATTGCCGTTTTTTCAGGGATCAGGATAAAAATGAAAACATTGCCAACAGATTTTACCTTCAGGGCTACTGATATTAAAAATACCTTTATCTTTGAAGAAGATGTTCTTAATCAATGTAAAATTTTTTACGCCTTATATGTGGCCATTCTCACTAATCAAATAATCAGTAAGGATGAAACACATAGTTACTTTAATATCAAACAACTAGACAGTGGCGAACTAGAGATAAGCTTTAATCAAGGGAACATGATCGCTGAAGATTTTCCTTATTTTAGTGAATTATTAGGCGATGATATTTTTCCAGGACGTAAGCACGTGGCTTTTGCTGAATTATTTCGAGAATATTTATTGGTTTGCACCGCTGATCAACCAAAAAATACAACCTTAGTAAGAATCAGTAAAAATAATGACGAAGGCACTGCACTGATTGTAGCACAAGATTTAAATTTGTACGGCACTAGCCACGCTACTCTCGATAATAAAAAAGCGAACATCACAGCTTTTGTGGATACAACCATCCGCATCCTTCATTTAATGGATTGGCGACATCAACAGAATTTGTTATTACAATCCTCTGCTCAAATCAGACAACAATTACCAGCTACACATTCAAAAAAACAAACGGACGATCAGTCACGGGTTTTTACACCGATTGCGGATCATGATGATAATAATTTATCAGCCACCACTTCTTCATCTATGTCTCGCTCTCCCCAAACGGGGGTTCGCAATCCTAATAAAGGGCGGCGACGCAAACAATCTTCATGGAATTGGGGAACTTTGATACTGGGATCATCCTGTTTATTCGGGGGTATTGCAATCGGTTTTCTTTGTTCCTCTTTTTTTTCTTTTCCTAAAGACAAAATAACGGAACGTTTTAATAATATTACTGCTAAATCAGTGCAGACAGGGAAAGGATTTTATTTACTAGAGGATGAAATCAAGAGCATTGGTTTTGAAAAGAGTGAAACGAGTGCAGATACCAAAAGAAATTTGCCCAATGCCATAAAAACATATTTTAATGTGGGCGGTAAACTAGTAACTTGCGAGAGAAGCGACGCTGATGTGAGTGTTAATGAAACTGCTTTATATCAATGTGTTTTTAATTCACCCGTTCCCGCTAAACCATAATTTTAATGGCAGGCTTGACTTTATCACCATTAATCGCTTTGTTTGCTGCATGTGTCATTTCAAGGTAAATAGCTGTTATTATGTCTTTGGTTATGGATAATGCCCCGCCGCTGCTTATTGAACAGCACCAACATGTTGGATTGCTGACCCTCAACCGACCGCAAGTGCTGAATGCGCTGAATTTAGAAATTGTAAGCGGTTTGCTGCAACAATTAAAAATTTGGGCAGTGGATGATTCCATCCAATTGATCCTATTGCGCGGCAATGGCGAACGGGCTTTTTGTGCTGGCGGGGATATACGCGCCCTTTTTGAAGCTGGGCGTTCTGCAAAAGAAAAAATAAATGGGCGTGAGAAATTTGACCCTTTTACCGGTCTTACGGCAGATTTATTTGCCGCCGAATACCAGCTTAACCGTTTAATCCGCTTTTATCCCAAACCCATTATTGCGCTGATGCATGGCATTGTAATGGGCGGTGGTGTTGGCATTTCCGTTCATGCCAGCCATGCCGTGGCCAGTGAACACACCCTGTGGGCCATGCCAGAAACAGGAATTGGTTTATTTCCCGATGTTGCCAGCAGTTTTGTTTTATCCCGCCTACCCCATTATTGGGGGTATTATTTAGGCCTTACTGGTACAAAAATTAGCGGTATTGATGCGCATTATCTGGGGCTTGCCCGCTATTATATTCCTGCCAACCAGTGGCTGGCTATTAGCAATAATTTGCTGGGATTACCACCCGCCACAGGGGCTTTTGTAACAGAAGCCATTGATGCTTTACTCACAACAGCGTCATCAGCCGCCGCTGCTCCTGCCGCTTCACTACCTTTAATAGAGCAAGAAGTTGCTGCTGTTTTTTCTTTATCACGGGTTGAAGATATAATAACGGCTTTAGAAAATCATCCCGCAACTTGGGCAAAACCAGCCTTAAAATTGATGCAAGCTGCTTGCCCCTTAAGCTTAAAAATCACCAAGAAATTATTAGATACCGCCCAAAAAGCCAGCTTTGAAGATTGCTTACGGCTTGAATACCGTATAGGGCAAGTCATGATGAAAGATGAAAATTTTTATGAAGGGGTGCGCGCATTATTGGTGGATAAAGATAAAAATCCGCAATGGCAGCCAGCCCAATTAGAAGATATTTCTGAAGCCATGATTGCCCGTCATTTTGTGCATTTGGGGGATAAAGAGCTGGTTTTCAAATAAATAGCTCTTATTATATGTATTAGCGTATGTTAAATATCCAACAAGAAATTGAAAAACTACGCGCTGATACCGGCCATGAAGTGGTGCTTTTTGACGATCATTTTCATCCCAATTTCAGAAAAATAGTACAAGATCTAGCTACAAAAGCAGGCTTAACAGAACCCTTACTGCTGGTGGTTTTAAGCGATGATGATGGCGCTTATGTTTATACCGATTTTTCAATGCTTGCCATCACCATGGGAGAGTTAAACCATAATAGCGAGGCTGAATTGGCGCTTACTGTTGGCCATGAAATTGGTCATGTTCTTTTGCCTGAAAAAACAACATTAGTCGCCGGTCTTTTTTGGTCATCCCTGCTTACATTTATTATTGGTTATTGCGGTATTGGATTGGGCGGGGGCGGTATAAAGCTAGCCAATAATATCCTTCATACTAAACCCAATAGCCTGATTGGCGTTTCTTCGGCTATTGCCGCCTTGGGATTATATGGTGCAGCTTGCCGAGCAAGTTGCTCGTTAGAAAAAGAATGTGATAGCATTAGTGCCTATATCACTGGCAAGGCCCTAACAGGAGCACGTTATTACTGGGATAAAGCCTTACAGAACAAAAAAATGGCCGTCGCGCTTCCATGGTACAATCATTACCCAAGCTTGATGGAACGTGGCCGTAACTTTGATGATATTGCTAATAATATGGATGCTGAAGGTAAGCCCATCCAGCTACAAAAAGTGCCCCCTGCCCTACGAAAAAACTCCTTCTGGCTGCGTTCCATCGGCATAAAATAAAAAACAAATAAAATTATATGCACATCAATAACTCCATGATATAAATATTAAATAAAAAATGGGGCTTTAGCAGATAACTAGTTCAAATTCTTGGCAACCGATTGTGTGAGCTGGTTTAGTTGATTTTGTGGGTTAAGGTTGTTAAAATGCCACTCGCACTCTTTGAGAAATAGTCCAAAATTCTGCCGCGGGATACCGTTAAATTTCCGCATGTGCCGCTTTGCCTGGTTCCAGAAATTCTCAATGCCGTTGATATGATTTTTCTTGTCAGCAAATAGCTTGGAATGGTTGATACGGTAGTGCTTAAATTCGCTCACATCAAGCACGTTGTAACCCCGCCAGCAATCAGAATAGACAATGCTATCGGGTATAACTTTGCGCTCGATAATGGGAAACAGCGTGGCACTGGATGCGTCGGGTATGATCTTCGTATACACACGGCCACCGCGCTTTAGAAGGCCAAATACTGGAACTTTGCCACCCGCACCACGCCCTCTCTTGTCCTTGCGGGTGCCGCCAAAATAACTCTCGTCCACCTCAATCTCGCCATCAAAAACTTCATGTGATCCTGCTTCTAACTCCGCTGCAATGAGCTCGCGAAGGCGATGAAAATAATAGCACGCAGTCTTGACATTGACGCCCACTAAACTCGCTGCACATCGCGCTGTCGTTCCTGCTACAAAATGCTCCACTAGCTTATTCTGGATACTCTTACTTAATCGACTCTTGCCCTTGCTCTTCCATAACAGATAATTGCGTTATCTGGTACAGACCCTAAAATTTAATATTTATGCAGTTTGATCATGATGAGCAGCTCAATTATTCTTTCCGATAAGTTCAATAGTTCCTTCTCACAGAACTTAACCGCACAGGAATCTGTGTTACTGGCTTATCTACCTTCCCACATAAATGCTGACCTAATAGCCAAACTGCAAGAGCTTTCTATCACTGATATTGAACATATAACCACGGCTTTACTGCAATCAGGCAAAGGCAAGAAGGCGTTGCATTAGCCCTTGTTGCCTTAGCGAATGTAACTAATAGCCTATCTGGGGATATAAGCGATGGCCCTAAAAATTATATGCAATCACGCAATAGTTTTATTAATGCTCTTGCCTTGGTTGATCACATAACAACTATTTCTGTTCATCCAGAAACAGAAGAGAAACCACCCATATAATATCACCATAAAACGCAAAAAAAGCCAGACCATCTAAAAATAACGCCTTACATTAATCCAAGGTTACGCAAAGAAGCATGTCCCTGCCTACTAATAATTACATGGTCATGCACCTGAATTTGTAAGCTTTTGGCAGCCTCCACCAAATCATTGGTTATTTTAATATCTTCATGGCTGGGCGTTGGATCACCCGATGGATGATTATGCACCAAAATCAACGCTGTTGCGCCCAATTCCAGCGCTCGTTTCAAGACCTCCCGCACATAGGCTGGGGTATGATCCACCGTACCACGCTGCTGGGTTTCATCAGCAATTAAACGGTTTTTACGGTCGAGAAATAACACATGAAAATTTTCAATTTTTTCATGGGCAAGCCGCACGGTCAGATAAGAAATCAGCTGCGCCCATTGGCTCATGATGGGCTTATCCAAAACATCGGTGCGGGCAAGCCGGCTGCCCATAGAAAGCGCCAACTTAAACAAGCAAATAGTATGGCTGGTTAAACCAGCTTCAACCAATGCATTTTCTTGCGCCCCCAAAATATCACGCAGCGAACCAAATTTTTGCAATAAATTTTTTGCCAAATCCCGCACATCACGGCGCGGAATAGCATAAAATAATAAAGCTTCCAGCAATTCATAATCTTCCAGCACATCGCCGCCATGCTGCAATAGGCGATTTTTTACCCGCACCCGATGGCCAAAATACAAAGGCGTAAGGCAAGATTTATCATCCACCTCACCACTAGAAGAACGATTATCACTCATAAGGCGGGCAATGAAGATTTCCGGGCGAAAGGGTAAAAATTTCATAGCCAGTTTCTGTGACCGCCAGAGAATGTTCAAACTGCGCCGAAAGAGAACGATCACGGGTAACAGCTGTCCAGCCATCGCTGAGAACCTTTACCTCATATCCTCCAGCATTAATCATGGGCTCGATGGTAAAAAACATCCCCGCTTTTAATATGATGCCCTCCCCTTTACGCCCGTAATGCAACACGCTGGGGGCAGCATGAAAAACCTGCCCTAAACCATGGCCGCAAAAATCGCGCACCACCGAGTAGCGCAGCGATTCTGCATAAGATTGTATTGCAAAACCAATATCACCCAATCTAGCCCCCGGTTTTACCACTTCAATACCACGCATCAAGCATTCATAAGTGGTATCCACAAGGCGCTTAGCTTTTATGGAAGGCTTACCACAATAATACATGCGGCTAGTATCGCCATACCAACCATCCAAAATAACCGTTACATCAATATTTAAAATATCCCCCTCTTCCAGTTTTTTTTCTGAAGGAATACCATGACACACCACCTGATTAAGGGAAATACAAGTAGCCTTAGGATAGCCCTTATACCCCAACGGGGCAGGAATAGCGCCTTCCTTACGGATATACGCTTCACATAAATCATTTAACTCATCGGTAGAAATACCAACTTGCACGAAAGGGGTAATATAATCCAGAACGGTGGCAGCCAACTTACCGGCACGGCGCATGCCTGCAAAACCTTCTTCTGTATGGATGGGTATGTGATCGTAACGCATGAGTCTTTTCTTTTTGTGATTGGCCATTAATATTGCTTTGAAGTGGGTGAGATTCAAGACAATAAATGCCCCTTCAATAAAATTTATTAGAAAGAAGAACCGCAATGAAAACTTCAGCCGCTATTTTAGTGATTGGTGATGAAATATTAAGTGGGCGTACCAAAGAAGCCAATATCGGTTTTATTGCGCCTAAATTATTTTCTCTGGGCATTGATTTACAAGAAGCCAGAATTATTGGCGATGATATTGCCAATATTGCAGCCGTTTTAAGAGCATGGCATAAAAGCTATGATTATATTTTTACCTCTGGTGGAATAGGCCCCACGCACGATGATAAAACAGCAGAAGCAGTGGCCTTGGCTTTTGATTTGCCCTTATCACTGCACCCAATTGCGGCGGCCCGTTTACAACAGCATTATCAGCCCGCCGATTTGAATGAAGCCAGAATGAAAATGGCACATACCCCGCACGGCGCCATCTTAATTGATAACCCCGTGAGTATTGCCCCAGGGTTTATTGTGAAAAATGTTTTTACCTTGCCGGGGGTTCCCAAAATTTTACAAGCCATGTGGGATTTTGTTGAACCTCAATTACAAGGCGGTGAACCCAAACAGGCCGTTACCATTACCACTGATCTAGGAGAAGGTATTTTTGCTACCCCATTAGGAGAAATTGCCAATAATTTCCCAGAACTTTCTATTGGCAGCTACCCTTATTTTCGCTTAGGTACAAGCGGGGTTAGCTTGGTTGTACGCGGCACCGATACCGTAAAAATAGCTGAAGCCGTAGAAAAAATTACTCTCATGCTAAAAAAATTACACGGCAGCGCTACAATTATTCAATAAGCTTAATTTTTATAGAAAATGGTGCGGTCGAAAAGAGTCGAACTTTCACGGGTTGCCCCACAGCGACCTCAACGCTGCGCGTCTACCATTCCGCCACGACCGCACATCAGCAATATTGCAGGTAGATATGAGACTGTCTGTTTAATTGACACCCCACAGGAAAAACTTGTAACAAAAGCTTTTATAACCTGCAAGTGTCGAATTGCCCTCATGATAATAAATTGGCTTCATAGTGAAGAATTGGTGGAATATTCTGCGGCTGTCGCCTTCATGGAAGAGAAAATACCACAAATTGCAGCGGGCACTTATCCAGAAACCATCTGGCTATTGCAGCATCCTTCCTTATACACGGCCGGTACATCCGCCAAAGCGGGGGATTTATTAACCCCTGATTTCCCCGTTTATCATAGCGGCAGGGGCGGCCAATACACCTATCATGGCCCTGGGCAATTGGTGGCTTATGTGATGATTAATCTAAAAAAACACGGGCTTTACCCCAATTCTTATGTGCATTTACTTGAAGATTGGGTTATCAGAACCCTTGCCCTGCATGGCATAAAAGGCGAAAAACGGTGCGATAGAATCGGTGTATGGGTAGCCGATTCTCGACACCCACAACAGGAAAATAAAATTGCTGCTATTGGCATCAGGGTAAGAAAAGGCATCACCTATCATGGGGTAGCTGTCAATATCTGCCCCAATTTACAACATTTCACCGGTATTATTCCCTGTGGCATTCGCGAATTTGGGGTTACATCCTTAGAAAAACTGGGCGTCAATTGCACCGTGCAACAATTTTCCAAGCTCATGCAAGAACAATGGCTGGATCTATAGCCCCAGTCCTTGGCTACGTTTAGGTTTAACCAATGATTGCTGGTTGCTAGGAGCATCCATCTCAACTGTATTCCCCAGTTTTTTTACATCATCCAATGCCGTACAAAGCGAGCGATGTGCTTTTGGCAAATCTTTCTCTTCAGTCTCAATCAAAACACAATGCAGCATAGTAGTGGTTACAACGGCTATATTGCGATGTTTTTTTAGATCCTGTGCCGTCAGTTCAGGAAATTTTTGCGTCAATATTTGATCCGCTTTTTGTAACTTTTCCTGTTTTACAGCACTATTTTCTGTATCGTTAGCTTGCGTTACATAAAATCTGATATTCATGGCCGTGCCAAACTGCTCTTTAATATTTTCATTTACACCATGAGCTAAAGTTGCTGCTGTAAAAAAATATTGTTTATTTTCTGGTTGCAGAAAAAATTCAAAAGTAGTTCTAGGAATAAATGAATCAGAACAAAAACCAAAAACTTGTTCGTCACCTGTTGAACTTGGCAAATTATCCCTAAACCGTGCAGGAGAATTATTGGGTAAAAATCCTTTTTCTCGACCAGAAAAATATAATTCGGTAACACAACGGTAATGAAGAGCGGTGGCCACATGAGCTAAAGCCTCTGACGATTCAATTGCCGCTAGCTCTTTTTTAGCATAGTCATGCAGGCGTACTGGTAAATAAACCAATAAATCTTCAGGCTGTAAGGCGTCTGGGGCAAAAGACGTGCCTCTTGGGGCTTGATTTTGCTCGGCAATCGGCTGGCTGAGACCACCACGCGAGTTAAATATTTGCTGCAACCCACCGATAATTCCTTCCAAGCCTATTCCCATTTGCACCAATCCTCAAAATAATTATTTATTAAAATTTAACATAAATAATTATTTATTCAAGTTATTTTATGGGGAAATATTGCGTGGTTGAATAGCGCCTTTTTTAGTGTGGATGGTAGCATCCACACCAATCTTAGCCGCCTGCTCAATGATTTGAGTAGCCATTTCTAAATATTGGCGGGACGCATTAACATCATCCGGCAATGAACGCACCAGTTTGGCTAATTTTTTTAAGGCATCATTGGTTTGCACGCGGCGCAAAGAAATATCCTTCTCTTCTATTGCAAAAGGGGTAGGCCTTTTTATTTCCCCCTCTTCATATTCTGGCAGCTTTCCAATACAACTTAAATGTCGATTAGAATTTTCCACATAATTTTTGCGGCTCAAAGACCTCCACGGGCTGCGTTGATGCATAATAAAATTATAATTGGCATCTATAGCACTGCCAAATTTTTCCTTCACGGCTTCATCAATAAAACCACTAAAAAAACTCGCCGTCTCTAAAGCCACCTTATTCTCTGCTTTAGCGAAAAAACCATGGTTTTCATTGGGGAGATTTGCGACTAAATCCAAAAGATTGAGCGTTTTAGCATTATTATTCCAGTAACGCGGCCTTGTCATAAATTTCATGGGTTCATTGGCTCTCAGAAACCCCATATTCACACCATGCCGATATAGTGCGCTAGCATAACCATAATGAAGAGCCGTTGCCACATGCGCTAAAGCCTCTGGCGATTCAATTGCCGCTAGCTTTTCTTTAGCATCTTCATGCAAGCGCGAGGGTAAATACCCCAATAAATCTTCAGCCTGTAAGTAGTTGGGAGAAAAAACAGCCGACTTAATATGGGCACTATCCCCTGCCGCTACATTATTAAACACGCTACTTAGATTTTGTAAAGCTTGCCCCAAACCCTGCCAAACCATTATCCCCTCCCAATATTCACGATCATTGGGAGGATTTTTAACGGAATATAAAATAAATACAAGATTATTCAAACGCCCATGGCTAGAAATTTCTCACGCCTTCTGGCCAATAAATCCTTGCCTTCAAAATGGCTGAGTTTATGAAGTTGCGCTTCAATAGCATTACCCACCTTATCCATGGTTTCTATGCGAAAACGGTGCGCACCACCATAAGGTTCAGCAATCACCTCATCAATAATACCAAAACTCTTCAAATCCTCCGCGGTTAAGCGCAGTGATTGGGCGGCCTCTTTGGTATGTTCGGGGGAAGCACTGCGCCATAAAATAGAAGCGCAACCCTCGGGCGAAATCACCGAATAAATCGCATGTTCCAGCATCATCACATAATCAGCCGCGGCAATGGCAATAGCACCGCCAGAACCGCCCTCGCCCACCACCACGCTCAATAATGGCGATTCTAGGGTTAAACACACCTCTATGGAACGGGCAATGGCTTCAGCCTGCCCGCGCTCTTCCGCGCTTACCCCTGGGAAAGCCCCTGCCGTGTCAATGAAGGAAATCACTGGCAAATGGAACCGATGCGCTAACTCCATCAAGCGTTGTGCTTTGCGATAGCCTTCTGGCTTCACCATGCCAAAATTATGCTTGAGGCGTGATTCCGTATCATGCCCTTTTTCATGCCCCATCACCACACAGGCCATGCCCCGAAAACGGGCAAGGCCAGCTACTAAGGCTAAATCTTCAGCAAATAACCTATCCCCACTTAATGGGGTAAAATCTTGAAATAAATGCTGAATATAATCATGGCTGTGCGGCCGCTCGGGGTGGCGCGCTACCAACACTTTTTGTGCTGGTGTTAAGCGGGCATAGGCCTGTTTTAATAGCCGCTCAGTTTTAACATGCAGCCTTTTGAGTTCATGCTCCAAATTGGCTGGAGTTTCACCAGTCAGGCTATTCAATTCCTTGATCTTGCCTTCCAGCTCTAGAACAGGTTTTTCAAAATCCAGATGAATCAATGGTTATTCCTCTTTACTATTATGCTATGCGGCCAGCAATTGTTGATAGGCTGGCAAGGTAAGAAATTCTACAAAGTTTTCGCTATATACAAGTTGCCGCAACAAGGTGGCCGCTTCAGCAAATTTACCCTTATTATAGGCTACATCGCCCACGCGGGTTTTCCATTGCAATAATTCTGCCTCTATGGTTTTTTCTATGAATTCCCGATTTACGGCCATGCCTTCGGTTAAAATTACCCCATGTTTTAACCATTGCCATAATTGCGCGCGGGAAATTTCAGCCGTGGCGGCATCTTCCATCAAATTAAATAAAGGCACACAGCCCACCCCGCGCAACCATGCCTCTAAATAACCCAAACCCACGGCCACATTATTGCTCACGCCCTGCAAGCTTTGACCACCTTCAGGCACAATCAATAAATCAGCGGCTTGTACCACCACATCATCGCGCTGGCGGTGAATTTGGTTAGGGGTTGGCATTAAGCGGTTAAAAACTTCCATGGCCACTGGCACTAAACCGGGATGCGCCACCCATGTACCATCATGGCCATCGCCCGCCTCGCGCTCTTTATCCGCACGCACTCTGGCCAGCACCTGTTCATTAGCGGCGGCATCATCCTTAATAGGAATAAAAGCCGCCATCCCCCCCATGGCCGCAGCACCACGCCGATGGCAAGTTTTGATGGCCAACAAGCTATAGCTGCGTAAAAAATGGGTGGTCATGGTCACAATATGGCGGTCTGGCAAAATTTTATCTGGCCGATGCCCTAATTTTTTAATAAAGCTAAAAATATAATCCCAACGGCCACAATTCAGCCCGCAAATATGCTCTTTCAAGGCATATAAAATTTCATCCATTTCAAAAGCGGCCAAAATTGTCTCAATCAACACCGTGCACCGCAAGCTGCCCTGCGCTAGGTTCAAATGCTGCTCGGTAAAATGAAATATTTTACTCCACCATGCGGCTTCATGGTGCGATTCTAGCTTAGGCAAATAAAAATATGCCCCGCTGCCCTTGTTTTTCAATGCTTGAATATTATGAAAAACATATAAGCCAAAATCAAATAAGCTGGCAGAAAAAGCCTTCCCCGCGATGGTAAAATGCTGTTCTTCCATGTGCAACCCGCGGGGGCGCACCAATAAAACAGCTGGTTTTTGCCCCAACGCATAATGCTTGCCAGAAACAGAATCGGTATATGAAATTGTGCCCGCCACCGCATCTTGCAAATTCATCTGGCCATCCAGCAAATTGCTAATAGTAGGGCTACAAGAATCCTCAAAATCGGCCATGAATATTTTTGCACCGCTGTTCAGGGCATTAATCACCATTTTACGATCAACTGGCCCAGTAATTTCTACCCTTCTATCCTGCAAATCCATGGGTATGGGGGCAATTTGCCAATCATTGGCTCTAATCTCAGCAGTTTCTGGCAAAAAATCTGGCAATTTTCCTTGCAATAATAATTGCTGGCGGGCTTGGCGTTGTGCCAGCAGCTCCAGCCTTTCTTCGTTAAAGTGATGCTGTAAGGCGGCTAAAAAATTCATGGCTTCTGGGCTTAATAATGCCTCGTAAGCAGCTATATTAAAACCGCTACATTCAATACCATGATCTCGCTTAATTGATTGCACATCTGCCATAGGATTTTTTTCCTGAATTGGTACGCCTAAGCCGATTATGGCTAAACCACTTATACGCAAAGGGCAACAGAAAACAAATAAATGGCTGATGCTTAATATTAATCGTTGCTGCGCTGCTTATCGCGCAGCACGCGGGCTTTTTCTCTATCCCAATCGCGATTTTTTTCAGTTTCACGCTTATCTACTTTTCTTTTTCCTTTGGCCAAGCCCAATTCCAGCTTAGCAATGCCGCGTTCATTAAAATACATCGAAAGCGGGATAAGGCTAATCCCTTCCCGCTTTGCTAAGCCAAATAATTTTTCAATTTCACGGCCACGCAGCAATAATTTGCGGGGGCGTTTTTCTTCATGCTGAAAAAACTTACCCGCCAATTCATAGCGCGCAATATGGGCATTAAATAAATAAAATGCCCCTTGCATGGGCCCCGCATGGGCTTCTGCAATGCTCACCTTACCAGCACGCAGCGATTTTACTTCCGTGCCCACCAGCATCACGCCGGCTTCCATCACGTCAATAATTGTATAATCATAGCGTGCCTTACGGTTCTGAACGATTAATTTGCGCAAGGCTTCATCAGTGGCGGCCATATCAAATAGCCAATTTTTGCTTGCTCAGCAAGCCAGCCCCAACCAATGCCGCCTCCACCTGTTTTCTGGCCGTTGCAGAAGCAGCCACTAAAGGCAGGCGCACTTCATCAGTACTCAACCCCAACAGGCTAGCAGCATATTTTACAGGGGCAGGGCTGGTTTCACCAAATAAGGCATGGTGCAAGGGGGTCAGTTGATCGCGCAGGGCAGCAAACCGGGCTAAATCGCCCACCCGCCAAGCTTCTTGCATATCAGCACATAAGCGCGGGGCAACGTTAGAAGTCACTGAAATACAGCCCACTCCACCTTGTGCCAGAAAAGCAGGGGCCGTCATATCTTCACCAGAAAGCAGGCAGAATTTATCGCCCAATTCAGCCACCAATCTTGCCGGCCGCCCTAAATCGGCGCAGGCATCTTTCAGCCCCACAATGTTAGGCAAGGCCGCCAGACGAATCACCGTTTCCACCTGTATCTCTACCACCGAACGGCCGGGGATATGATAAAGGATAATCGGAATATCCACCGAATCATGAATGGCCTTAAAATGTTGAAACAAGCCTTCTTGGGTGGGTTTATTATAATAAGGGGTTACCAACAGCACCGCATCCACCCCTTGTTTTTTAGCATGGCGCGTCAGGCTAATGGCTTCTTCTGTAGAATTAGAACCCGTGCCAGCAATCACTGGCACTTTACCTGCGGCCGCTTCCACGCATAAAGACACCACTTTCTGATGCTCATCATGCGATAAAGTGGGCGATTCACCAGTAGTACCACAAGGCACTAAACCAGAAGTACCTTGGGCAATCTGCCACTCCACCAGATTTTGAAACGCTTTTTCATCAAGCTCTCCTTGACGAAACGGTGTAATCAACGCAGTAATTGAACCTTGGAACATTTTTGTTTCTCCTTCACATTTATTTTACATCCTAGCAGTCAGGTTCATCGTGCTGAAAGATTTTTTTGTCCGTTCGCTGTTTATGGGAGTGTCGCTTTTAGCCGCTTCTGCTTATTTGCCAGCCAGCAGCATGGCAGCTTCTTCTCCCAATGTCACCCTATCTTCAAGCAATAGCAATATTTACCGCGAAGCCCTTAAGCAGGCTGAAGCAGGAAGAATAAACAATGCGCGGCAAATGATCGGTGCCACCAACCCTGTTTTCACCAGCCTGTTAGATTGGGTATGGCTGCGCCCACCCACCAAAAGTGCTGAACGCGAAAAATGGGAAAATGGTGCTGTTTTTAGAGATTACGCCGCTTTCCTTGCCCAAAATCCAACGTTTCCTGATAATAAAAAATTGGCCTATCAGGCAGAACGACATCTCACTGGCAACGAATCGGACTCCGATATTCTAGCATTTTTTGAAAAACGCAGCCCCGCCACCTACCCTGCCTTATTGCGCTTAGCCTCGGCCATGCAGGCCAATGGCTTAAGTTTCAAATTGGCCGATTTATTGCGCGATTTTGTGATTAATGGCGAGGCCAGCGCCGATGATATAGCGGATATGGCTAAAACTTGGCCCAACATCGTGAATAAACATATCATCGCCGCCCGCGTGGATAGGCTTTTATGGGCAGATGCTGCAGCTAATGCACAAAAATTATTGCCATTACTCACACCAGAAGCCATGGCTGCGGCCACTGCCAGAATAAAATTGGCCAATAATACGAAGGATGCGGAAGAAGCTTTGGCTAAAGTTCCCCCCTCTTTACGCAAGCAGGAAGGTTTATTATATGAGCGTTTTGCCTGGCGATTGCGTAACGATAATGAAGAAGCCGCCATGCAATTGCTGGCTGAATTACCTAAAAAACTGGCCTACCCTGATAAATGGTGGTTAGAACAAAATAGGCTTATTCGCCAATTGGTGGAAGATCGTCAATTCAGTAAAGCCTATCAATTATCAGCCCATCATGGCCAAGTCAGCGGTCAAGGGCTGGCCACCGCGGAATTTATGGCGGGTTGGCTGGCCCTACGCCGCCTGCATCAACCCGCTATTGCCCTCAAGCATTTTACCAATCTCTATGAACAAAGCACCACCCCCATCAGCAAGGCGCGCGGCGGCTATTGGGCAGCCAGAGCAGCCACTGAAATCGGCAATCAAGCCGTGGCGGATGCTTGGTTAAAAAAAGCGGCAGCTTTTCCTTCAGCTTTTTATGGCCAGATCGCTATCGATCAGCTCAGCGCGGGCGAAGGCGATTTCAGCTTTCCCCCTATCAATATGCCTCCTAAACAAGCCGTACCCGCGGTGTATGAAGGTATGCGCCAATTGGTACTTACCTTACAACAAATTGGCCGTAAAGATTTAGCGGATGTGTTTTTGCGCCATTTTGGTGAAAATGCCGAAACCGTGGGCGAAGCTATTTATTGGGCTAATCTGGCCGCCAAAAATCAACAATTAGAAACAGCGGTACGCATTGCCAAAAAAACCGACCAGAAATTTCTGACCCCCTTAAAATTGGGCTATCCACTATTGCCCATGAACATCCGCCCGCAAGGGGTGGATTTAGCGCTGGTTCATGCGCTCACTCGTCAGGAAAGCATGTTTAATCCAGCCGCCATCAGCCCTTCTGATGCTAGAGGCTTAATGCAGCTTCTCCCTTCCACCGCTAAAGATACCGCCAGAAAAAATGATATTGATTATGATGAAAGCCGCCTCACCAGCGATATTAGCATGAATGTGCGGTTAGGTAGTGCCTATATTGGTGAAATGCTGCAAAATTTTGGCAACAGGCAACCCTTAGCTATTGCCGCCTATAATGCAGGCCCTGGACGCGTGCGGCAATGGTTGGATAAATTAGGGCCTTTTCCCAATAATTTAGAAGCTGCCTTAGATTGGCTGGAAATGATTCCCGTTTATGAAACCCGCAATTATGTACAAAGGGTGATGGAAAACGAACAGATTTACCGTTACCTGCTCAGCGGTAAACCCTGCAAAGCCAATATGGTGAAAAATATTATTAAAGCCAATATTGAAACCAATAGCTACCCACAAACTGCTGAAGCCAGCAGCGATTTGTTGGAATAACATCGCCCCACAATGATAGCTGATTGACCTTAATATGTGATCATAGACTCAATCAGCTATCACCAACTTTAACCCATCATGGGCTGGGCGAATATGTGGGGGTAATTCCTGCAACAACTCATCATAATCCATGCTGTGATTCATGTGGGTAAGATAAGCTGCAGAAACACCTAATCCATTAATCCACTCTACCACTTGTGCTAAATGGGCGTGGGCAACATGCGGCTCGCGCCGTACAGCAGAAACCACCCATTGTTCAATACCCTGCAATTGGGCAAAGGCATAATCATTTAAGCGTAAAACATCGGTAGAATAAGCCGTATTGCCCAGCCGTAACCCCAAAGAACGACAAGCACCATGATCTTGTTCAAAAAATCTGAATTTCATGCCGTGCCATTGCATTTCTGGTTCTACTTCAATGGCTTCTAAAAACGCGGCGTCATAATACCCCTTACGGCCACCACCAAATAAATAAGGGTAACGCAAACGAATATTTTCCAACACTTCGGGAAAAGCAATCACGGGAATAGGCTGGTGGGTTTCAAAATAAAAGGGTCGTAAATCATCCAACCCCGCCAAATGATCGGTATGGGCATGGGTAATGATCACCGCGGCAATATCACGAATGCCAGCCGTTAAAATTTGTTGACGGAAATCTGGCCCAGTATCCACCAATATTGCTTGCTTGCGTTCTACCCCCTCATAGTAAAAGGCAACGGCACTACGCAAACGCGTGTTTTTAGGGTTTTTAGGGTTACAACGCCCCCACTCGCCGCTGGCCATGGGCACACCCGCAGACCCCCCACAGCCCATGATTTCCATGGTTACATTCATCATGATTGTTTAGCTTTAGAGAAAAGGCGAAAAAAATTAGCCGTGGTGGTGGCGGCCATGGCTTCCATAGAAATTGCTCTGGCTTCTGCCAATATTCTGCAACTATGCGCCACATAAGCGGGTTGGTTTGTTTGCCCCCGATGCGGAACCGGTGCCAAATATGGCGAATCTGTTTCTACTAGCAACCGCTCCAATGGCAAAGATGCAGAAATTTCTCGCAATAGGCTGGATTTGGGAAAAGTCACAATCCCAGAAAATGAAATATAAAAACCCAGCTTCACCGCAGCTTCTGCAAATTCTTTGCTGCCCGAAAAACAATGGATAAGCCCCGTTAATGGATAAGGGGCTTGCCCCGCTGCGGCCTCTTCTAATAGACGGATGGTATCTTCTTCTGCATCCCTGCTATGCACAATCACCGGCAGGCCAAGCGCGCGAGAAGCTTTCAAATGTTCTCGAAAACAACGCTGTTGTACATCCCGCGGTGATTGATCATAAAAATAATCCAACCCCGTTTCGCCAAGACCAATCAATTGAGGATGGGTAGCCATTTCTATAATATCTTCAGCCTTTATGTCGGCTTCTTCAGCGGCCTGATGGGGGTGCGTACCGAGGGTGCAATAAATATCAATGCCTTCATTATTTTCAACAGCCGCAGCAATTTCAGCAAAACGACGAATACGGGTGCTGATGGTGAGCATGGTATGCACCCCAGCTGCCTTCGCGGTTTGCAAAATAACAGCGCGATTTTCTCCAGCCAATTGTGGAAAATCAAGATGGCAATGGCTATCAACCAGATGTAACACTGCAATATTTCCTATCATTAATCACTTTCAGCGCATTATTCTCTTTTACGCTTAATAATGCAAATAGCGAAATTGCGCTCTACCTATCAACAACAATTAATATTCACGCCCCAAGGCAAAGCGGGCTATCTGAGAAAAAATTTCCTGCCACTCCGCCGTAATAGTCGCCGGAATATGATGAATAGCAGCAACAGCATAATAGCCGGCTATTTCACGGCAATGGCGCTGAATATCGTAGCGCTGCATCATGCCCAGCACCTTTTCTAAATCCCCCTCATGATATTCATGCTCTTGTAAACAGCGGCGTAATAATTGCTTTTCTTCAGTATTGGCAAAATAATCGCATAAAATAATGGGCAGGGTGATTTTCCCATCATAAAAATCAGTACCAATTTTTTTGCCCAGCTTGGTGGCTTTTACTTCATAATCCAAGGCATCATCTTGTATTTGAAAAGCAATGCCCAATTGCATACCATAAGCCGCAAAATCATCGATTAAAGCAGGTTGCCCAATGGCCACGCCAGCCGCACAAGCCGCTTCAAATAAAGCACCGGTTTTATACGCAATCACTTGTAAATAAGCGGGAAAATCAGTGCCTAAATCATGCGCTGTGGAAAGCTGCAACACTTCCCCTTCAGCAATTCTTGCCGCCGCATTGCTCAAAATTTTTAACACGGCAAGGTTGCCTGTTTCCACCATCAATTCAAAAGCACGGCTAAACAAAAAATCGCCCACCAACACACTGGCTTTATTACCAAAAACCTGCGGTGCTGCCGGTTGCCCCCGCCTTTCCTTACCATCATCCACCACATCATCATGCAATAAAGTAGCCGTGTGAATAAATTCTACCGCCGCCGCCAACAAATGTGCTGGCCCCATATTGCCTTCCACCGCCATACAAGCGCCAAGGGTTAGCAATGGCCGTAAGCGTTTACCACCAGAAGCCAGAATATAGGCCGCCAATTTAGGCACCATGGGCACAGAAGATTGCATATGTTGCATGATCAGCTGATTAACCTGCTGCATATCCCCCGTGGTTTTTTCTAATAAAGGCTCAATAGCAGCCATTCCCTGCAATTTTTCATCATCCGAAAAAGCGGGCAAATGCTGTGCAATAAAAGGGGGTATATTTGGGTGCATCATTAACAACATATTTTTATTTGCTTATGTATCACGAATTATATTTTTACCAAACAGGCCAAAAAATCCATGCTATAAAATTTCCAATGTTTTAGGATGCTGTTGCCCAAAAACACTAGCTAAAAACACTTAGAGAGTAATTGTGACCTTTATAACTGATCTGCCTCATACTATTGATTACCTTCTGGGCGGCAAAGTAACGATTTTGCAACCGCTGGAAGGCTACCGCGTGGCGGTAGATACCCCCTTACTGGCAGCAGCCATCACCCCCAAACAGGGGCAAAAAATTTTAGATGCGGGCTGTGGTACAGGGGGCATTAGCCTGTGTTTGGCGGCACGCTGCCATGCTATGGATTTTAGCATTACGGGTTTGGATATGAATGGTGATTATCTGGCTTTGGCACAACAATCGGCAAGCTACTTAAGTGCCTCCCCCCAAACACAATCCAAAATACCCCCAAAAACACGGGCGCGTTTTTCATGGGTTGAAGGCAATTATTTCACCCCACCAGATTCGCTATTGCAAGTTTTTGATCAAGTGGTTACCAACCCACCATTTTTGGATGCCCTCCAGCATCAACCCTCCAGCGAAGCGGGGCTGAGAAGAGCCCATGGCGGCGAAGATACCGGTAAAAATTATGGCGATTGGCTAAAACAGGCGGCCAGTTACCTGAAAACAGGCGGCACCCTCACCCTTATTCACCGTGCCGATGCCCTGCCCCAATTATTGGCGGCCTGTTTGGGCAAAAACCCACAACATCCCTTATTTGGCGCGGTGGAAATTTTACCCCTATACCCTAAACCCGATAAACCAGCTAATCGCATCCTATTGCGGGCAATACGCGGGCGCAAAACCCCGCTTACTTTACATCATGGCCTTATAATGCATGAACATGGCGGCGCATATCCTGAAGCAATCGAGCAAATCATTCGCCATGCCGCGGCTTTGGAATGGTAGTAAAAGGCTTGATCTGGTGGGGAAGAGACAAAGTGCGCATAATGTTTTATTGACAGCGTAAAATAGACTAGACTATATATCTAGGCGTACACGATGGGTGGCCGAGTGCCAGCCTTACGGCACTTGAGTAAGACGTAAGCAGCAAGGCTTTGTTTTGTGATGGTGGCGATTGTGGTATATGGAGGGGTGGCCGAGTGCCAGCCTTACGGCACCTGCGTAAGACGTAAGCCACGAGGCTTTGTTTTGTGTGATGGTTGCGATTGTGGTATATGGAGGGGTGGCCGAGTGGCTGAAGGCAACGGTTTGCTAAACCGTCATACGTGTTAAAACGTATCGTGAGTTCGAATCTCATCTCCTCCGCCAGCCTTTTTTCGGAAATTATTTTCCGACAGTTTTTACGCTTAAGAAAAACCTTAGGTTTTCTGCGCCTCATGCGATTTTGTCCTGACTTGAGAATGCAGAAGAATGATGCATTTTTATTCTCAAGTAAGGGTTTGAGAGTGCCTTATTATATTTTTCCGTACTTGGGAAAAGTCGGTACGGGTTTTTTTAGTCAAGACAATTCAGTGGCTTGGTGATATAAATGTAGCTGAGAGTTGCCATCTAACTACGCCTAGCATTGTTTACAGCGTACCAACGTTCAGTACGGCATTATATTGAGAATGATTAGCTTGATTTCTTATCCGGTTTTCCCATAATCGAATCATAACAACTCAACCGGAATTAAAATTATGCAGTTTCCACAAGACTTTATAAACAAGGTTATACAAGGTGACTGTATAGATATAATGAGAAAAATTCCTGACGGGAGTGTAGACCTTGTTGTTACTTCCCCACCTTACAATCTAAAAAACTCTACTGGGAACGGTATGAAAGATGGAAGAGGTGGAAAATGGTCAAATGCCGCTCTTATCAATGGATATAGTGACCATGATGACTGTATGCCGCATGATAAATATGTTGAGTGGCAAAGGAATTGTTTAGCTGAAATGTTCAGGATTATACCTGAAGATGGAGCAATTTTTTACAATCATAAATGGCGAGTTCAAGGCGGACTCCTGCAAGATAGAAGTGATATTGTTGCTGGATTACCAGTAAGACAGATAATTATATGGCAAAGAAAAGGCGGAATAAATTTCAATGCCGGTTATTTTTTGCCAACATATGAAGTCATATATTTAATCTGCAAACCTGAATTTAAGTTGGCCCCTAAAGCAAATGCTCATGGAGATATTTGGCAATTTACTCAGGAAATGAATAACGAACATCCCGCCCCTTTTCCTGTTGCTCTTATTGAAAGAATTATATCGTCCACAAATGCAAAGACAGTATTAGATCCATTTATGGGTTCTGGCACAACTGGCGTTGCCGCCAAAAAACTCGATAGGGATTTTATAGGAATAGAAATTACAGCAGACTATGTTGAAATGGCAAATGCGCGAATTGCTGCTCAATCATCAAAGGCGAACAAAAAAAAGGAAATGGATTCCTTTCTTCAAGAATTCGAACTTTTTCGCCACTCAAAATAATCAGGAAAAATAATGCCAACACCTATTTATACAAAAGAGTCACTCATTGCTAAACTCAGAGAAATTAAAGCTATGGGTTGGATTGAAAGCGGTCGACATGGCAATGCTGGAGGCGTTGGAAATACAATTGAAGACTTGCTTGGTATTGAAGAAAATAACTTGCCAATCCCAAATGCTGCGGAATGGGAACTTAAATGCCAACGACTCAATACATCTTCTCTTACGACGCTTTTTCATATGGAGCCGTCACCTACTGCATTAAAATTTGTTCCCTCAATTTTATTACCTAAATATGGGTGGGCACATAAAGAAGCAGGAAAAAAGTATCCTGAAAACGAAAAAAGTTTTAGGCAAACAATCTCGGCTTTATCCAGAAGTGACAGGGGCTTTAAAGTGGTCGTTGATAGGGCCGCAGAAAAAGTTCTTATCTCTTTTGATGCTTCGGCAGTAGCAGACAAACATAGCGGGTGGCTGAATTCTGTTAAGAAAAATGCTGGACTGTTAGAGCTCGACCCTCAGCCATATTGGGGATTCCAAGATTTATTTCATAAAGCAGGAACCAAGCTACACAACTGTTTCTTTGTGGGTGCCGAGGTGAAGAAAGTAGATGGTAAAGAGTTTTTCTTATATTCAAAAATTATGAAGCTATCTGGATTTTCTATAGATCGATTCATTACAACGATTGAGATTGGCGATACGTTAGTAGATTTTGATGCCAGGACAGGTCACAATCATGGCACCAAATTTAGATTCAAAAACAGCAGGCTTCATGAGCTTTATGAAAATATAGAGGAAATATAGTTTCCGCCAAGAATACCATGCCTAGCGTATTATTCATGACAGCAAGGTACGGGTTTTGAGAGCCGCAGTTTGCCTTGTGTCTTTCTATAATGAGGAGCGAGTGGTGCAGCCAACAGACCGCCATTATAATTATTGTTTTAATGCAATAGGTTGTAATTGCTTTGAAAACCCAGCTTTTCTGGGTCATTACGCGATTATAAACCTTAGTAAATCATCTAGAGAGAGTAGTTCATCAGAGAGAAATCCACGCCAATGAGCGCAGATTCCACGCCCGACGGCGGCAGAAAGCTGATATACCTTCACCAGCACGCTGCTTTGTGCCGAAGTGAAATCCGGTCACTTGGCTAGCCGAGGTGTAGATGATGATGGGAGTCAGGCCGATGATGGTGCGTTTTAACATTCTACTCCATGATAATGGCAATGAAACCATTGAAGAAACAATTGCATTTCTTACCCAATTCCCTTCTAACAAATTGTAAACAACCCCTCTTTATGATAATCGAATATAAAAGCATAAGTGAAAGCGATGTTTGGTTTTTTCAAATCTCTACCCTATGAAGCCCCTATTATCGGAACATTAAACCGCCGCCAAGGAAAATGGTGGGGTAGCATTGCTCTACCGCCAAGCATTCCACAAATCCCTATCGCTTTATCTGGCAACCAAAAACAACCCGATGATCTTTCAATTATGTTGGCCAGCCAATTACCAACACACTACCCTGCCCTATTGCCAGATATTCAAAAAGAATTATTCATTCACGCCCAACCCTACATAGAAGCTCAAGATTCAAACCCGCCACTGCCCGAACTGCGGGATGATGATTCTCTTTGGCAACATGTTCAACTGATCGGCATATTAATTGAGCCGCTTGGAAAAATTCCAACCATTGAATTGGCCTATCAAACATTATGGGATGAAGAACATACCCTAGGGGCACAGATACAAAATTGGCAATTATCAGCATTAAATGGCAGTATTTTTAATATTTTTAGATAATACTGCCAAGCCACCTGCCCCCCTATTGCTTCACCCACCATGTAGCAGGAAAGCCATTACTATACACTGGCAAGCGTTCAGGGTAGGCAAATTTGTTCCAATACACCACCCAAGTTTCAGGATTATACCATTGGGGAATAAGGTAAAAGCCCCACAATAGCGCCCTATCTAAGGCACGGCTATATAGCTTGATTTCATCGGGGTTGGTGGAGGCTATAATTTTTTCAATCAATTCATCCACGGCTTTATTTTTAACCCCTGCCCAATTGCCCGAGCCCTTTATATCCGCCGATTTACTTCCAAAAAAAGACCGAAGTTCAGGCCCTGGTGGCGGAAAAAAGCTTGACCGCAATACGGTGAGATCAAAATCACGATTATCCAACCTTTCCGTGCTTTGGGCAGTATCCACCATGCGCATGGTGGCGTTAATCCCTATTTTTTTCAAATTTTGAACAAAAGGCTCACACACCCGCACCATGGATGGGCTGTCCAACATCAATTCAACCGCTAACACCCGCCCTTCGGCATTTTGCATTTTTCCATCTTTCAAATTCCAGCCGGCTTTTTTTAATAACTCAGTAGCCGCCCGCTGCTGCACGCGAATATTACCACTGCCATCGGTTTGTGGCAGGCTAAAAGCTTCCGTAATGGCTCTATTATCCAATTCTTTGGCAAAAGGCTCTAACACGGCTTTTTCTTGCGGCGATACCACCGCACCATTGGTGCCATAATCGGAATTGGGGAAATAACTCAAGCTGCGTTTATATTGCCCATTCAGCAAACCACGCTGAATATACACAAAATCATACAGCAAGGATAAAGCTTCACGCACCCGCACATCGGCTAAATCTGGTTTTCTGGTGTTAAAAAATAGCCCCTGCACCCCTTGCGGCGTGGCATCGGCAAAAACTTTTTTTACCATCTTGCCATTTTTAATTTCCGCAATCGCATCATAACCCGTGGTCCAGCGTTGCGCCTTATTTTCTTGGCGATAATCGATTTTACCCGCCTTCAAGGCCTCAAACATCACGGTTTCATCAAGGTAATAATCATAGCGAATGGTTTCTATATTATTCAGGCCTTTATTCATGGGTAAATCTTTGCCCCAATAATCTTTTACCCGCTGATAGGTAATACTGTGGCCGGGGTCGATAGCCGCAATTTTATAAGGGCCTGAACCCAATACTGGCTCTAATGTGGTTTTGCTGATGTCGCGGTTTTTCCAATAATGGCGCGGCAACGGCCCCAAAATAGTGGCCGCATTAATCAAGGGTTTCATGGTATTTTTGGTTTTGAAATCTACCCGTAAGCGGTGAGCATCCAAGGCTTCCACTTTTTCTACTTCAGCTAAAAAAGCTTGTAAAAATGGTTTACCAAATTTTTTGATCGTATCGTAAGAAAACACCACATCTTCAGCCACAATGGCCACGCCATCATGGTATTTTGCCTCGGGACGCAAATGAAAAATAGCATAAGAAATATCGGCAGGATATTCCACATTGGCAGCAATCAAACCATAAGCGGCGGTTAATTCATCGGCTGATCCCACCATTAATGTTTCAGAAACTAACCCCAAGCCAACCGGATTATCCCCCTTCAAAATATAAGGGTTTAATGAATCAAAACTGCCATAAGCCCCCAAAGTCACTGCACCACCTGTAGGGGCGTCAGGGTTTACATATGGCCAATGAGACATTTTTGCATCATATAATGGCTTGCCAAATTCATCCACCGCCCATGATTTTGTAAGCGCAGCCTTTACAGCCACGGTGCTTTCTGCCTGTACTAACTGTGAATTTATGGTCAATGTTATTGAAGTTATAACCAGCAATAATGGTAATAACTTCAATCGTTTTTTTACTGATAACATCTGAAAAAACCCATGAAAAATATGATGCACTGCGCTTTAGCCACTAATAGACCGCAACGCAGTGTAACTACAGAATGCTAAAAAGTTAACTATTTCAAGAGGGGATGTGCCAATTTGCTATTTGGCTTTCCTATGAAAACATTTCATAAAATACAACCATATTAATGGGGGAGTATCTACACAATGAAAATCAACACTCTGTTCTGCTTTTATTTTGGTTCTTGGGTTAAGCGTTGCTTCTGCCCAAGCTGGTGATCTAGTTTACACACCAGTTAACCCAAACTTTGGCGGTTCTTCTTTTAATGGCGCACCTTTACTGGAAAGTGCAAATGCTCAAAATGGTTTCAAAACCCGTCAGAGCCGCGCTTCTACCCAGATTGATCCATTGAAAGACTTTACGCGTACCTTAACTGCACGTCTTTTGAGTAATCTATCTTCAGATATTTCTGATGCCATTTTTGGCAAAGATGCTAAAAATTCTGGCACGTTTGTGGTTGGTACCACTACTATTTCTTTCTATCGTGAAGGAACTAACGTGAACCTAACCATTAGCGACAGCGCAACGGGCTCATCTACCAATATTCTGCTTCCTGTCACCAACTTTTAGTTGTTCTGGCTTGTCTAGCGATTTTATATTCAATATCTAACATTATGGTGTTCGCAATGCGCCGTCAAAAATCTTTATATTTACGCAGTACTGCTTTTTTAACCTTGCTGGCTTTGGCAACTGCTTGCTCCAGCAAAGCAACTGATCCGATTCTACAAGAACCGATCATGTCTCCTAAAACCACCATGGTACAAAGGCTTGAAGCGCTTCCTGCTCCTGCTCGTATGCCAGTGGTTGCTGTTTATGAGTTCCAAGATCAAACTGGTCAACATAAACCAAGCGATAACAAGGCTGAATATAGCCGTGCAGTAACCCAAGGTGCTGTTAATATTTTAGTTAAAGCATTGGTTGATGCTGGTCAAGGCAAGTGGTTTACCGTTATTGAACGCTCTGGCTTACAAAATCTGTTGCAAGAACGTCAAATTATCCGCGCTACTCGTGATGAGTATGCAGATAAAGAAGGCAAAAAATTGCCAATGGTTGGCCCATTGCTTAATGCTGGCGTAATCTTGGAAGGCGGCGTGGTTTCTTATGAATCCAACACCGTAACCGGTGGTGCTGGTGCTCGTTACTTAGGTATTGGTTTATCAACCCAATATCGTCAAGATGAAGTTACCGTTTACCTGCGCGCTGTTAGCGTTCAAAGCGGTAAAGTATTGGCTTCAGTTAATACCACTAAAACCATTTACTCTGCTTCTGCTAATGCCAGCATTTACCGTTATGTAGCGCTGGATAAAATCTTTGAAGCTGAAACTGGCTTTTCACACAATGAACCACCACAATTCGCCTTACGTCAAGCAATTGAGTTGGCGGTTTATGGTTTGATTATCGAAGGAACCAAACAAGGCCTTTGGGAATTTGCTGATAAAGCAAAAGGTGCCAAAGTTGTTGGTGAATTTGATAAAAAACTGGGTGCTAAACCAGTAGAATCAGCCAGCAAATAATAAAAAAATGAACTGATGGTGGGGTGATGCTTAAAAAACATCGCCCTGCTCTCATGTTTAGTTAAATAAAATTAATGCTGTTGCAAAAATATTTTGGGCTTTGGAAGGTATAGACGTAATGTTAACAAGAAAAACTACTTTATTTGTGGGAGCTGCCCTAGTTGCTTTGTTGAGCGTTGTTGCTCCTCATTCTTCTTATGCTCTGAGCAACGATAATTCCGTAATCATTGATCAAGTAGGTTTTGAAAATCACACCAGCACTAATCAAAGCGATAACAATAATAAAGCGCGGGTTACACAAAATGGTTTCAGTAATGATGCCAGCCTAAGCCAAGCGGGTAGCAATAACGAAACAGGTTATGTTGCTAGCAATTACCGCATTGCTGTTTTACGCGCCCAATTGGGCTTTGTGCCCCCAACACCGGCTGGGGCTGGCCAATGGCAATTTGGTTCAGAAAACTCTGCCACTGCCGTACAAGATGGCAATAACAATCAAGCAGCACAATTGCAATTTGGTCTGGGCAATAGCGCTGAATTATATCAATATGGTGCCTATAATATTGCCGCTTCAACACAGATGGGCTTATTAAATAAAGTTAGCCTGACGCAGGAAAACGGTTATAATTCTGCCCTTTTATTACAAAATGGCGCTTTCAATAACATTACTGCATCACAATCTGGCAATCAGTCTCTGGCTGTTTCTCAGTTAGGTACTAATCTGGATCTTACGATTAACCAAACTGGTAACAGTGTGGGTACGTTGGTGATTACGCAAAAGAATTAGTTCTTTCTTCTATAGAAGAAGTGCTAAATTAAAAAATTGAACGCATATGGTTGAGGCAGAATTTGATGTTGGCGAGCGTGATAAAAGCCTAAGCCATATGTGTTATTGTGTTACAATCTTTGGCCAATCGTCTAAAATTTCTTGGCCAAGAGTAAGATTCGTTCTACGATCCATTGTTTAGGCAAAACATCGAATACTGGCTTGGTATCGCGGCGGTGAATAATCTGGAATAATCGACCCATAATAAAGAAAAGTAAAACGATGCAGCCGCTGATATACAGCATCAGCAAGAATGGTATAAAATCTTGGAAATCCAACCTTTATCATATGGAAAAGCCGCTTTAATCCATCACTATCCTGCATATTGGCAAGCCGGTTATAATACCACTGCTTATAATTAGCCCCAGAGTATCCACTGCAATCTGCCGTTTACGACCATTAACATTTTTGACTTTATCAAAACCCTTCGCATGATTTTTTAGGGATCAGCCTTTCACCGATTGGTATCCACTATCGGCCACTGAAGGACTGCTTTCCTTGCCATTGGAGATCCTTGCTTTTTCATGCGACGCTTTCATGATCTCTTCCAGTTTCCAGCTTACCCGTAAAAATCGAATATGCTTATACACCGTGCGCCATGGCGAACAATCTTTAGACAACATCCACCAGCTACACCCAAACTGCGAAGAATGTGAATCACTGCATTCTACTGGTCACGCAACTGTTGAAGGCTCACGATCTTTACGGTTATATTGACACGCATAAAAACTTTCGATAATCAATCATTCTCAGCCCCTTACATCACTATTATATAGTTTCTTCATAGGCTCTTTTCTCTAAACTATACTTTATACTCATCTTCTATTCAATTTTTTACTCTACAGCTTCTATAAAAATAGAAGCTGCCAAATCAATGGATAGAGATCGCGCAACAGTTGATTTTCCAGTATTGATTGATCCATTAATAATCATCTATTTTAATTATAAAGCATAATTTTTATGGGGTATATCAAGATCGAGGCTAAAATATACTCTTAAAAACCTTATAACAATAAATATTCACTTATTATATATATAAATTATTATAAAAAACCACAAAAAGAATTTGTTTTTTATGTGAATTTTATTTATCATGGATTTATTAAGTATTGATATATTGCTTTTAGCGAAGTTACTCATTAGTTGGCTTAGTCGGCGGCAATAATATCGGTCTTTATGATAACTCAGATCATATAGGGGAAGTTCTTCATGCCAAATTTTAACACTACTTTACTATGTACTACTGGGTTGCTACTAATTTTAAATCCACTGAATGTTGGGGTAGTATTAGCCGATGATGGTACAATACCGCAAACGTCTCCCAACCAGCCGGCAAGCACACCGTTTACCGAGAAATCAACGAGAACATCGATTTATGAAGGGATATATACTGCTCCAGCAATAGAATCAGCTTCAACTCTAGGCATAAATGATGCTGGCGATTTTAGCATTTTACCGGCTTTTAAAGCAGCCATGAACAGCCCAAATCTGTTGATACTTCATTATCCCTCCGACCCTGTATCCGATACATGGAATGTTGCACAACAAATTGAACAATTGAGTTTTACAAACGTATTGCCATTGCAGAATGATGCGACAAAATTGCAAACTAATATTCTGACTGGTATTACCTTTAAACCCAGTGGCTTGTCCAAATATGCTGCTTTGGGAGACTTCCCTTTAAGCGCAAGCATGGGAGTAGAAATAAAATCCCCCCCTGTTAATGATGATCAAGGGGCACAAAAAATTAACCCTATAGAATGGGGCGTTAGATTAGGTGCTAATGCGGCGATTATAGGCAATGCAATAGCAATTGAGGACGAGACAATCCAAACTAATGGACGCGATATTAGAAATGGGAATCAAACAATTTCAGTAATTGACTCACAATACGTCACTTACAACACTCGGTTTACGTCTGGTATTGGTTGGGGACTAGAAGGAAAAGTATTTTTTGGCAACGAACACACAAGAAACGTAATGCCTAATAATATTACTTGGGAAGTGAGCGCGAGCTACAATGTAAATGGCGGATTAAGTGAACAGATTGATTTTAAACCAATGGGTCAATTGGCGGTGTCTCTCCCGATTAGTCGTGGTTGCGTTGACAGCCATCAGGATTTAACATTTAAAGCCAACACTGCTTTTGACGGCGGCATAAAGATTATTAGTGAATTCTCCATTAGTGGATTAAGTGGAAATAATAACTGCAGCAATAATAATACATCAACCTCTCCGGCAAGCTCGCGGTTCAATAAAGCGGCCCAAGCTAATGCTCTAGAAACCATCCCAGTCAGCGGACCAGAATCTCTTCTAGAAAGTCAACAAAAAAACAGCCCTAATGCGCAGGAAATTGCTAGTAGGCTTGTTCCAGCTAAAAGCAAATTATTTACATTACCCTAAAAAGTACCCGTGCTTAAACACTAAACTCTATAAAAAGGGCTTGGATCTTTAGTGAGAGATCCAAGCCCTTTTTTATTGTGCTGTTGATATTTTTTCTTGTATAAAACACCCATTTATTGTATAAAAATTTACACATATATACACAGAAAATTATTCAATGCCCCGTTATATTATTAATACCCCACAAGATTTACTGGTTGTGCGGATCGATGGTTATATTGCCCGCGAGGCCATGGGCAAGCCTTTTTTACGAAACAGAACAGACCATCACCTAGAAGGGAATGAAATAAGCCGCTATAATCAATACCAAAACGCTGGGATTGACCGCGAATATTTTTCAATTACCGAATTTCAACAGCATTCAGTAAACACCACACTATTATCACGGCTAGAACAATCTTTTCCTGCACAAGATGCTATTGAAAAAGCCGTAAAATCCATGGCCGATCACATCACCCATGTGGCCAGAACTGCTATTAATGCAAAAATGGTTCAACAACTCTACCAACATCATTCTGATAATCTTACATCAGAAATAACCGCGGGCATTGCCTTATTATTTAATAATTGCGTGGCTCATAACACAAGTTTCATAAGTTCAGACGATGACGATCACACGGTATATAGCGCTGTCGCTAGAGAAATTACCACGCAGGAAATGCAACATATTTTCCCCTATATTGCGAATGTAACGCCATGGTTGGAGGAGATTAAAACATATCCCTATGTGCAGCTGAATGAACTTGGCTTACAGCAATATTATACAGAAGCTGTGTGCAATGATAATCCACAAAGCTGGAGCGATAGATTATGCCCTCAATTGCAGGATATTGCTCGGCAATCATCCCCCTCGGCACAAGCAGAAACTCTTATTGCAGAAATCAAGAATTTCTCCAACCAAATAGAGCAAGATTGGCTACGCCCAATTATTAAACTGCCCTTTACTGATGATACGCTCACCTTTCATTTATCCCCAGCCTTTATCCTGCAAGAATGGGAGGGCATCAACCTGCCTTCTAAAGAAGGGGCGTATAATATACAAGAAAATTCCATTCACCTGCACCAGCAATATATAGAACACGGTACAAACTATCCTATGGCGCAAATATTTGCACCAAAACCACTACCCATTACTTTTTCTATTGCGCCCAGTTTTCAGTTGCGAACTGAAACACCGCGGAGGATTACCAAAAAACTGGCCTATTTAGAAGAGTTTTTTCACTATGGCGTCCAAGCAATATTTGGTAATGAAGCTCTCCCCTACCATCAGCAGAATCAGAAAAGCAAAGCATCATATATAAAAGCTTTAATTGCCGATTTAACCCTAAATGATAACTCAACACCAAACCAAGATCATATAAAGCTTTTAGGGCTGGAGGAGTATATCGATCCCACCACGCCTTTTTTGCAGCAAATTAAAAATAACCATAGCAATGATAGTAATTTCTCAATTCAGGTAGAAGCCATTGCCAAGCTGGCCTGTATTACTGAAACATATGGGCTGGAAGCGACCCAGCAACAACTGCCACATCTCAGCATCTACTTAACACAGCACTTTATTCCCGCCGCTCATGCCTATTGTCAACAACATTCCATAGCAACGCCGCCAGCACCCACTAAGAAAAAAAACTGGCTGTCATTTCTTTGATATCAACATTGATCGGAGTCAATAATAATGAGCACCGCATTATATCAGGAACATGGCTATTATTTCATTTTTTCACCCGCTAACACCCGCCCTGTTGACCCCAACCATCCTGGGGATGTTCCCTTTCAAACAGTGGCGGATATTCTCAACACTGTGAATATAAATGATCTCCACCCCACCGATAATACTGGCACTCTTCGTTTGATCATTGCCATTGATGATCCCCGCTGGGATGGTCATCCTCTATTCAAAAAACTATGTCTAGCCGCCAATAAGGCTAATCTGGTAACAGGAAGTCATGATGAACCCAATGAAATAAGCATCAGCTATGGCCGTTCGGAGTATATACCCGATCATTTTGCTCATCAAGGTGCAATCCGCGGTATTGGCATGAGCGCCAAATATCTGCCCACTATTATCCCCCAACTTATTAAGGCCTGTGAAGAATTGGCGCGTGAAGAATTAGCGTTAGAAACGGGTCTTTTATCTCCAAAAGTTAATAATCGCCGTTCCCCTAAATTCAGACCATAAAAAAAGCTGGCCAAAAAAAAGCTGGAAGGGTTGCCCCTTCCAGCAAGTTTGGACCAAAGAACCA
>JBMOFM010000013.1:0-86168 GCA_049318825.1 Alphaproteobacteria bacterium
TGTACGGCTTGCTTGCGCAATCCTATGGCACTCGGCCATCCCTCCATATTCCACTCAACTTCGAAGGCTACAGCAAAGGCCGGTGGTTTCGGCATTTCATGTACGGCTTGCTTGCGCAATCCTATGGCACTCGGCCATCCCTCCATATTCCACTTAACTTCAAAGGCTACAACAAAGGCCGGTGGTTTCGGCATTTAATGTACGGTTTGCTTACGCAATCCTATGGCACTCGGCCATCCTTAAAAAACAGCATTAAAGCCAACGCAAATTGGGTGGCGGTCTATTATTCTATCAATTTTTTACATTACCAAAAAATATTGATAATGGCGCGCCCGGAAGGGGTCGAACCTCCAACCTTCTGATCCGTAGTCAGATGCTCTATCCATTGAGCTACGGGCGCCTTCTATAAATTATTCACTAACAGAACGAGGCTGAACATAGACAATGAGTGACGGCCTGACAAGTGATTTTATTGATATTTTTCGTCGAAAAGCCGCGCAAAATGGCCACATGGTGAATGACAGGGGGGAATTATTGGAATAGGCTAATTTTTATGCCCATAAAGCGATGGATATGATCACTTAAACCTTGAGATGAAGTAACAGAGTGCGTATGTTCTTCAACATCAGTTCATATAAAACTAGAAAAATGTGTGTATCCCATGAAAAATATCGCTCAATCCTTTATCTTTCGTCCATTGCGTACTATTGGTATGGCGTTGATTGTTACGCTGCCAGTTTTTATGGCTCCCGCTATAGCCCAGCAGGCAGGAAATATCTCAACCAATAATAATGCCTTGAAAAGCGCCGCCGCCTATTATGGAGCCGTGGCCACGATTAATACAGCGCTTTATGCGGGCACAACCCCTAAAAACCCTCAGCTTATCAATAAATTACAAGAAGCAATTCAGGCGCTTACGCAAATGGAACAGGAGGTTGGTGGGTTGCAACGCCAGCTTCAAGAAATTCAAGGCGCTGGCAATACTCAAGCGGTTAATTTATTACAAAACACTATTCAGCGTCAAAATTTGGCTATTGATAATGAAAAGCATAATTTAGAAATATTAGCACTTTCCATCAGAAATGCCGATATTTATGGCCCAAGCTTACATTTGGCTTCGGTGGGCGCTGCCAATAAAACAGCAGCCACGCCGCCACTAACCAATGCCCAAACCAATAGCCCGTTTGTGACCATTCGTTTTGATGGTAAAACCCCGCCCGATTACGCCAATGCAACCTATCAAGCCATTAAACGCTCGTTAGAAATCTACCCTGAGGCAAAATTTGAGTTAAAGGGGCTGCTGCCTGCATCCTCTCCTTATAATTTGGTGCAAAAACAAAAAGAAGTGGCCGCTACCTTGGTGGCACTGGGGTTGCCAGAAGCAAAAATCACTCAAAGCTTTAGTAATTCTGCCAATGTTACGGTGCCTCAACTCCAAATATTTTTAAGAAAATAGCGAGAATGTAATTATGTGTAGAACAGTCTTCAAAAAATCTATTGCATAGAGTGTTCTGTAAAAAAAGATAATAGGCAAGGGGGGAAGATGTTTGAGCTGGATGAAGAACATGGTGAATATTTACAAGCAGCAAGAGATTTTGCTACCGCAGAAATAGCCCCTTACGCCAGCGCGTGGGATGAAGCCAGTTATTTTCCTATCGATACCTTACGCAAAGCCGCTAGCCTAGGCTATGCCACCATGTATTGCGATGAAGCCCATGGTGGTTCTGGCCTTAGCCGTTTAGCAGCCGCGCTTATTTTTGAAGGTTTGGCCGAAAGTTGCGTGAGCACCGCGGCTTATCTTTCGGTGCATAATATGGTGGCTTGGATGATTAACCAATTTGGGACAAGCCAGCAAAAGCAACAATATTTGCCCACCTTATCTTCTATGGCTGAATTTGGCAGCTATTGTCTTACGGAGCCGCAATCAGGCTCGGATGCAGCCAGCTTAAAAACTTCTGCACGGCGTGAAGGCGATTATTATTACCTTAATGGCACCAAAGCTTTTATTTCTGGTGCAGGTGTTTCTGGCATTTATGTGGTGATGGCACGCACGGGTGAGAAAGGACCCAAGGGTATTTCAGCTTTTATTGTCGAAAAAAACTTCAAGGGCATTTCTTTTGGTAAACCAGAAAAAAAAATGGGTTGGAAGAATCAACCCACCGCGCAGGTGATGTTTGAAGAATGCGCCGTACCTGCCAGCAATATGTTGGGGGAAGAAGGCAAAGGCTTTTCCATGGCCATGCAAGCTTTAGATGGTGGGCGGGTGAATATTGCCTCTTGTTCTCTAGGGGCAGCCGCTTCTTGTGTGGAAGCCGCCCGCCGTTATTTGAATGAGCGGGAACAATTTTCTCAAAAGCTGGCCAATTTTCAAGCCCTACAATTTAAGCTGGCGGATATGGCAACAAGTTTGGAAGCTTCCCGCTTGATGGTGTACCGCGCGGCTGCGGCTATTGATAACAAGCTGGCGGATAAATCAATGAAAGCCGCCATGGCCAAAAAATTTGCTACCGATGCCTGTTTTGATATATGCAACCAAGCCTTACAATTGCATGGGGGCTATGGTTATATTCATGATTATGGCATAGAACAAAAATTGCGCGATGTGCGGGTGCACCAAATATTAGAAGGCACCAATGAGATTATGCGCCTTATTATTGCTAGGCAGCTTTTATTATAGATTTTTTTGCGACGTTTTTTATTGAATATTTTATTGTTTTAAGCGTGTTTCTATTGTAATAAAGCGGCATGTGTTCAATCCGATAGGTTTTACCTTCAGCCATGCAAATAGAGCATATTTATAGCAAGCTTCTTGAAATTTTGGATGGTAACCGTCCTTATCTCAATAATAAGGAGGGGGAGCGGCGGGTCACTGATCTCATCCATCGCCTTTCTGAACAGGGCTTATTGATTGAACACCCCAAGGTTTATTACCGGCGAGAAGAAACTGAGCCGGTAACTGGCATCAACCCCGTGCCTTCTGCCATGATTAGGCAGAGAAAAGAGATAGAGCGGCATTTACCAGCTGAATGGTTACCTGACATTCGTTTTGCGGGTAATTTTTTTGCATGGACAACTGAAAATGAAATTGATCAGCTGATTAATTCTACCCGCGCCATGGTGGCCATGCCGGGTCATATGCCTTCTATTGTGGAGGCGTGCTATTTAATCTTGAATAAGAGCAGGGGCGAATGTCTTGATTACCCCTTAGTGCTCTATAACCAAGATAAATTATTGAATAGCCTCATCACCGCCATTGGTATGGATGAAGAAAGCTTACCTGAATTAGGCATTTATGTTGAAGATGATGCAATAAAGATAAGGGAACGGCTGGAAAATTATTTTGCTGAGCAGTGGGAGCCTTCAGAAGATCCATTGCCACGTTTTACCTTGCCTGAAGGTGCAGTTATTTTTCTGGCCACTGGCACTGAAAAAAAAGCCATGGAAATTGCCGATATTATGCGCCACCTCACCCCCAGCGTTGAGTTTAGGTGGATATATCATTTAACCGATACTTATGTTTCACCCGATGAGGATAAAAGAACCTATCAAGGCAATTTTCAAGTTAAGCCAGAAGGAGCCTTGCAAGCGTGGAATTCCATGTCAATTCGCGAGCGGGACGATAGGTTAAAGGCTTTAGGGCTAAGTGAGGCACAAATTTTTTTGATGGGTGAAGATTCGGGTATTCGCTTTTTGGGTGATTTTTGTCATGAACCAGAATTTGCCGATCTGATAGCTTTACTCACATCCTATAGCCGTTTTCCGGGGGTTGAAACTGGTCCCGTGATGACTGCCGCGATGGGCATGCGTAACATGATGAAGCGTGTGGAAGAAATTATCGCAAGGCGTATGGACGAAAACCCCAATTATGTGCCCGATATGCGGGTGAAACAAGAATGCGTGTTGGGTATTGTGCCATTATAACAGCCCTTTTATGGCAAAATACAAACTTTTAGCGTGAGTGTAAGCCTTGAATCTTTTTTCCGCACCACGCCCATGCCTGCTATAGGCCCAATGAATTTAGATAATTTTCTGATCCCCATCGATGATGAAGATGGAAGAACAGAAGCACTTCTTGGCTATCAATATAAAACAAATAATGGGGTGCGTGCCGAAGCATGGCAGGCATTGGCTGATCAAATTGTAATGCCAGCAGTAAAGTTACCCATACCATCAATTATTCTAAGCAATGAACCAGAGATATTGCACCTTGCCATATTATGCAACAGCAGTAACCAAGCTGATATTGAACAAGAAGTGACCCAATATTTGGTGGATCACCCCACCGAAAAATATCACTTACATTATGTATTGTGCGAAGATATTCAACAGCCAGAAGATGTACAAAATTTATGGCTGGCGAAAGGCGATGCCTTGATATTTGCTCCAGACCCCCAATCAGGGCAGGAAAATTTCTGGTTAAATGAATATATCACCACTTCGGCTATAGTGGCGCACCAAACCCATGATAAATTCAGGATGGGTAAGCCCTTTGTACAAGTGAATGATGGTACGTTTGACTATATGTTTGAACATCTATGGTCTTTGCACGATGTGGGCACCATTCCTGAAGACTTACGCGAATTAATTACAGAAGTACCAGATATTGATTTGGCCATGCAACAGGTGGGGCAACAATTAGAACGTTATACTGCTTATCATTTACCGCTTTATAGCCGTGAGCCATTTTCTACTGAAATTTCTGGTGTTGTTCCCAAGGGCAATTTTTCTTTGGGGGTATTTACCTCTGCCAGTAATGAAAATAGGGTTTTATTAGAAAATACCAACAATCTTGTGACCAGTGCTATCATTGATCAGGACTGGCAAATTATTACTGGTGGCGGCCATAAGGGGCGGATGGGGAAGATCACTAACATAGCGGCTGCCATGCGGCGTTCTCATTCGGCCAAGCATTTTGGTTGCAGTGTGCCCCACATTATGAGCGGTGAAGGCGATGTTCGCCAATATGTTACGGGTTTTGCCCGTGTACCCCATATCGCTCAACGCATGAAAATTCTCTATGGTTTGAGTACGGCGGTGAATGTAGAAGGAGCGGGGGCGGGTACGCTACAGGAATGGTCTTTAGGGGCGTGGATGCAGCACCGTTTACTGAAAAACCCTGAAGATGATTTGGCGCAGCAATTGGTGAGTTGGATGCCAATTATTGTAACCAATGAAAATGTGCCCTCTGTACCCGGCGAGCGTTTTTATTCAGGGCTTATTGATCACATGCCGGCCAATAGCATGGTGATTAGCCCATCGCCCGAGAAAACACTGGAATTTCTTGCCGATTATAAACAGGCCTTAGCCAAAGAACTACAGCAACAAAGAATTACCCATTTATTCAACCGTGAGTCTTTAATTAAAAATGCTCGTCTGCCCAGTTTGCAACAGTTGGGGTTCACAAAAAATAATGCTGGTTTCGTGCTGTAATAGCGTATTGAAATGAATGCACAATAAGGAAAAAGACAAAAAGAGGCATGTATTTTATATCTATTTAGTGTAAATTATCCTGTCTGCGGATGGTTGGATAAATGGATATGAAAAGACGAACAATTCAGAAAGCGGCTCCCAAGCTATTTTCTAAAAAAAAACTTTTTTGGGGAGCATCTCTGATTGCTTTATCCATCGGTATAGCGGCTTGGAACAACCACGAGGTTCTAGAAACTGGTGTTAGTGAAATATTTAACGGGGTAGCACAAACCCGTCCTGTTATTGAGCCGGTTAATAGTTTAACTTGGCAAGATGAAAAAATAACAGGTGCTGGAAAATATAGTTTTCCTTTATTTCTTTCGCCGCGCGAAGTGGTGGATGTTTATAAGGATGCCGTTGAATATTATGAGCGCGGGGCATCGCTTCGGTGGGATATAGATTATAATGCGGGGGCAATTTACCGTTCTATTCCAGCATTTCTGGCCATGGAAAAAGAAGAAGTGCTAGAAAAATATAGTGCGGGGATGGGGATTGATAAAACTGGCCGTAAAATTGTTAATACTTCGCAATATTATTATGATTTAATGGATCGGTGGGCGAAGATTTCTACCGAAAAACAGGGCAGGGCTTTTGATAATGCTTTAATGCTTAATTATACACTGCATAATTGGAAGCGTACTATCATTAACCCCACCTATTCCAATAATAATATAAGCGATAAAAGCAAAAAAATTAGTGGTTATAATGGTGCAGAGGTTGGTATTTACCATAAGCAGATTATTACCCGTGGAGCCATGACCATTGCACCCCAGCTGGCATGGTCTTTAGCGGTGCCAATGGCTTTATTGTCCCCAGAACAGAAAAATATTGTACAAAAAAGCCTTGCTCCATCTGGTTTTAGACGCCCTAATATTGCTGAGCTTACCAGAGTCCCTCATCCAACCTTGGGGCAAGAGAATGAAACCGCAACCACCTTGGCTATTGCCATTCATAACAATAAATCTGCTTTTCCTTCGCACCTTGTGGATCAGGCGGCGAAAATATTTGAAGCTGTAGCGGTGGTGGAAGATGCTAAAGAACCGCGCAAAATAGCGGTAAAAAAATTATTGCTACAAAATAAATTGACCTTAGCGCCATTGTTTTTTGGAAAAAATGCTGAAGATGGAATGTCGTTATTGGGCTTGGGTAAATTGTCTGAAAACCGTATCCCGCCAGATCAAGCATGGCAACAAATGACGATTTATCATGATTTGGGTGCTGCCATGTCGTTATTTGAAGGGTATGATACCAATAATAGCAATATTGCTGATGTTTATGAGCAAAGCCGTGCTGCCATCATTCGTTATCGTTCAACCATTCCACCAGAACAGGTAGGAGATGCAGAAATTGAGGCGATTATTCTGGACAATATCCATAACCCTAATTTTCATCAATTGATTCAGCAACACATGCCTCAACGCGCTGCTGATTTTCAGGAATTAATGGCCAGCCAGAAAAATGTAGAACAAAAAATTCTTCTTTGGCAAAAACAAGAACAGAAATTTCGTGAAACTTACATCAAAGAAATTGGCGATAGAAATCCAGATAATTTGTTGCAAATTAGCATTGGTTTTCACCGCAGGCTACAATATATGGTAGAAAAACAATTTTCCTTAGAAACAGATGCTAGGCGCCAAACGGAGGAACAACATAATTTTGTTAATAGAGTGGCATTTTTTATGCGTGAATCGCGTTTGCCGCAACTCACCAGAGGGGTAGGGGCGCAGTTATTATATGATAATGTAGCGCCAGAGATGGGCGATAAAGATCACGCCATGCTTACTGCCTTGCATGATTTATGGGTAAAAGCCATAGAAGTAGGGGTTATTCCTTACGAAGAGCGTTTTGATTATATGCATTTCCATCGCTTATTGGTGTATGGTAACATTGCCTTAAATGAAAGTCTGGCGGATGATTATTTAACCGCGCGCTCATTGGAAGGCCCTTCTGCCAGCAGACCGATGGAATATAAAGAAGCCCTGTGGATGAAAAAAACAGTCTCCGCAGAGCAGTTTAATGTCTTGCAGCCTTACTTACAAAAGCTTGTGATGCACAGTAATACTCTTGCGGGTGTTGCTGTGTTTCAGGGCATATCCTCTTCCTATCCTTACATGGTTTATCGCGATAGTCGCTATTTTACTAAAAGTAATAGTTCTCAGGTTGCACCGCATGAATGGTTGCAAGATAATAAAATTGCGGATCTATCGCAGCAAGATATTAAAGAGCTATTTTTTCGCTTTTCTCAGACTGAACCCACCATTACGCCGGCAAATCTTAGCGTAATTAACCCGCATTTTGTAGAAGAGGGAGACAATATTTTCCTGCAATTTACAAATCCAGCCAATGCTCGCCGGTATCAATTGCCTTTAACCATGGGCAGCGCTATTAAAATATCAGGCGAATTGCCCTACACTCTTTCTACAAACACAAGCACAGCCCAACATGTGGCGATATTAAACACACAATTGGAGCATCTAGCGGCTCTTACGGTGGGTGTTGTTCCTTCAGATAAACCGCTGCAACGTCTTGGCGGGATGAATAAGCGCAAAATAGCCTTTGGTTTCTAAGATGAAGTTGTGTCTTTTTAAGGCAATTGTTCTTCTTACTGTGGTTTTTTTAGGTTTTTAATAATTTTATCCACCACATTGCCGCTATCGATTGTTGCAGCATTGTTTTTCTCTATATCGGCCAATTTTTGTTGCAATTCATGGTTATCCCATTCCAGCATTTTTCCCTTAGCCGTAAAATATACATTGATGGGGGGATTTTGCTTGAACAAGGGTAGGGCTAGTGAACCCTTGATGGTGGGGTTTTTGAAGAGACCATCCGTCATTTTCATGGTTACATCAGCACTCAAGCTGCCTGCTTCGCTTTCTAATGGCCACTCATTAAAATGCCAATCATTGCCTTTTATATGAATATTGGCGGAAGATTCAAATAAGAGCGCACCATTATTCAGTTTTTTAAGGGTTTTCTTACTGTCATTCACGGCGTTGGTTTGTATGTCTTGATGTAAATTTTTTAAGGCATCCCCATTTAACCCGTACCATTTTCCATGTTTGAGTACGATATTGCCCGTTCCTTCAGGATTTTGCTGCGAGCCTTTCAGTTGTACCCGCCAACTGGCTAAGCCTTCTAACCATGATGCGTTGCTGGCTAGGTTGATGTCTTCTCCGCTGATGTCTATCTGCATATTTTTATCATTCACATGGCCAGCAAAACCCAATTTACCCCCTGCAACATGAGCATCGGCATTTTTTATCTGTATTTCGCCAAGCTGGCTGGTGATGTCCATGGCTAAATCATCCACTGGCCACCCCATTATCAGGGCTTTACTGGCATTAAGAGAAATTTTTACCGCCATAGGAAAAACTGGCCATGTTGGCCAATTCAGCCATTCCCATGCTGGCACATTATTGGGGTTACCCGTTTGCAATTTTAATTCCAGCCCCTGTGGCTGCCAATCACCAGAAGCCTTCAGGGGCATACTCCCCAATTCGCCTTCAATGTGCTGGAGGGTGATGTGATCGGGTTCACGGTTAATGGTGGCGGCTAAATCTGTGCGGTTGGCAAGCGAAAATTGCTTAGTTAAGCCGTCCAGCAACTTATATTCACCGGCCAAAGCGGTGATGAATTGGCCTTTTTCATCAATTAAGCGCCAATTTTCTTGGCCATTCTTAGCTTCTATGGCCAATAGGTAACTTGCATTTTTACCCTCCAGATTAAGGGAGAAATTCTTTTTAGCAGTGCTATTATCTTGAGAAAATTCTAGGCTTAAGGGTAATGGCAACCATTGTGGAATAAGGCTAGCGGCCAGAAAATCCTTATCTTGAAGCACTGCTTGCCATTCTATATGAGGGGGGGCATTATGGGGCAGATGCAAGCGCGCGGTGGCTTTATTCTCCCCGCGGTTAAGAGCAAGTTTCACCATATCGCTTTCCCTGCGGTGGTCAGCGGTTATCAGGCTATGAGCATAAAGCTGTCCACACCATGAAAGCCGACCGATTTTTATGTGAAGCATGCTATTGTCGGGTAGATTTTTTAGCCAATTTGGCCATTTTTCTAAGCCATCCAATTCTTTATTGCAGGCAATGATATTATCCAAGGCAAAAAAGGGCAGTTCTATATTCAAGTTTGTCTCTGCCGCTTCTTCGGCTTGTAGGCTGAAACTAATATTGCCGATACGGGCGGTCATTTCTGGAATTGGCCAATTATTTTTAGTTTTTTCCTCAGCATTTTCATTAATTTGCCAGCTCCCTTCAACCTGTAGCCCGTTTTTGGTTTCTTCGGTAAACAGGCCAGTTTCTAGTAACCATGGGGGGATTGTGTTGGATTTAATATGCCAATGCAGTAGAGTTTCATCGTCATTATCGGGTTCTATGTTGGCCTGTAACCCTTGCTGTTGCAAAGCAAAGCGCAAGATTTTCCATTGATCTTCCCCCTCATTTTTTTTAACCGTGATCGCAGTTTCCGTTGCATTATTTTCTGTGGCTTTTAAGGAAAACTCTCCTTGCCATTCATGGGGTAAATGAGGCAGAAAATTAAAGCCAGCTGAAGCCGATAAGCCGTGAAGCTGTTCCAGCCAATCGGTGTTTTTGTTCAACTGAGTGGCAATGAGGGGCCAAATACCAGAATTGCTTTCAATACTAAGCTGCAATTGTTGATGTTCACTATCAATATTGCCTGACCAAGCGAGTTCTTCTTCGCCTGCTATTATTTCCCCTTTTTCTATGTGCCAGTGGCCAGCCATTATTTCACCAGTGGCTGATAATTCACCTTGTGCAACCACCATGGGGGGGGAATGTTCCCCCAATAAAAAATGTAACTCACTGGGCCATGCACTGCTGGGCAGGTTAGCATTAATGGTGGCTTGCAGCCAAGGCTGCTCTTTATGTCCCGCCTCTTGCAACAGGGTTGCCATATCAATAGTGCCGCTGGCTTTTAATAAAACATCACCACCATCCGCCATTTCGGCTTCAAATGGCCATGGATGCGCTAAAGAAGCACTGGCCGCGGTTATTTTTAAGTCAATGGCTTTGTTATGATTGTTAAGTGATGGGCTAACAATGCTGCCCTGCAGTTGAAATGAACGATTTTTTTGTCCCATACTGGCCACTAACCGTTGAATTTTATGGGGCGAATCTGGGGTGTGCCACGCCACATTTTCAATAATTAATTTATCCAGCATGGCTTTATGAGAAAGCCGAAAAACTGGTAAATTGAGGGTGGTGCGTTCATTATTCTGGCTGGTGATAAAGCCATTGCCCAAAAGCAACCTTCTAGCGGTAAATTTGCCTTCTAATAATGAACGCCAGCTCAATGTGGCCTCTAGCCTTCGTAAATGGGCACTCACCATCATATCGGTTTTGGGGAGGCGGGTGTTGATGGTGGCATCCTGCCAGCTCAGGGTGGGGGCAGGGAACAGGCTAATGGTTGGTTTTTTTTGGGCTTCAAGCTGTACGCCTAAAGATTGCTCGATATTGCGGGTGAGTAATTGCGCAAAACGCATTTCTTCAAGCGTTTCCGGCACCAACCGCCAACCAAGGGCAATGATGAATAACAGCAGTAAGAGCGCAAGAAAAAGCTGACGTGCCATTTTGTTAATTGCTATTTTTTATCGATAACTACATTTTACAATTGCTGACTTTATGGCATTACTTCATACACAGATCATTCATGACAAGCAACCCCACAGCCATTATTCTTCATTCTCTGGCAGAAAAAAGGCGTTGGTGCTGTTTATTGCTGGTTGTTTTATGCTTTTTTTTATATTTGCCGGGGGTGTTTACCCTGCCAGCCACAGATCGCGATGAATCACGCTTTGCTCAGGCATCGCGGCAAATGTTGGCCAGCGGTGATTATGTGGATATTCATTTTCAAAAAACCGCCCGTCACAAAAAACCCGTGGGCATTTATTGGTTGCAGGCCACCAGTACCGCTTTATGGGGAGAAAATACCAATAACCCTATTGCTACCTATCGTTTACCCTCTTTATTAGGGGCAATAGCCACCATATTAGCCGTGTATATTGGTGGGTGCTGGCTATTTACCCCTTTAACGGGGTTATTGGCGGCGTTAATCATGGCCTCCACCATGCTATTGCAGGTAGAAGCGCGGCTGGCCAAAACCGATGCCATGTTATTGGCCACCATCAGCTGGTCACAAATTATTATGCTAAGGGCATGGTTGCAACAATCCTTACCCCGCTATTTGGCCTATAGTTTTTGGGCAGTATTAGCGGCTGGCGTATTAATTAAGGGGCCATTGATTTTTCTGGTGCTGGGTGGCACTCTGTTGGCCTTATGTGTGGGGGGAGAAAAACCCCGCTTTCAACCTGTGAAATGGCAATGGTTGAAGCAATTACGCCCATTGAGTGGGTTGCTTCTATTTGCTGTGTTAGCCTTGCCTTGGTATATTCTGGTAATGCAGCGCACCCATGGGGCGTTTGCCCAAGGCTCGTTGATGGAAGATTTCATCCCTAAATTGTTGAAAGGTCAAGAATCGCATGGCGCGCCGCCGCTTTACTACATGGCCATGCTGCCCTTATGTTTTTTTCCCGCCTTTCCTTTATTAATTGCTGGCTTGCCGCAATGGTGGCAACAGCGTAAAATGCCTGTTATTCGGGCTTTGCTGTGTTGGGCTGTGCCGGGTTGGGTGGTATTTGAGCTGGTGCCCACCAAATTATTGCATTATGTGCTGCCCTTTTATCCAGCCCTGGCCTTATTGGCTGCACATGGTGTGGTGATGTTACTAAGTTTGAACAGGCTTCCCCGCTTATCAGTGATTGGGCGGATATTAGCGGTGGGTAGTTTTGTGCTGGTAACATTAGCCTATGCTGCTTTATTGCCCGTGATTGGCTGGCATATTGATGGTCATATTGCACCGCTGGCCGTGCTGGCTTCAATAGTAATGCTGGCGGGGATGTTGATTGCTTTTATATTATGGCAGCGGCAACAATTATTGCCAGCGCTGGGTAGTGCTTTGGTAACAGCTTCTTTATTTTTTATATTGGCTTTCCAGTTTGTGTTGCCTAATTTACAAAAACCATGGTTGGGGCGTTCTTTAGTGCAAATAGCCAGCAACACCCATATTAACCTAGAATCCGCCTTGGTGGTGGGGATTAGTGAACCAAGCTTGGTGATATGGTGGGGCACCAACATAGAATTTACCGATGCCGCTCATGCCGCTGATATACTGGCAGAAAAAAATGTGCCCTTGATTATTGCTGAGCCAGAATGGCCAGTTTTCCAACAATATTGGCATGGTGCTTCCTTGCGTGAAATTGGCCGTGTGCAGGCATTTAACATGTCTAAAGGCAAAGAAATGCAATTTTTACTATTGGCCAAACCATGAATATTGATCGCTACATAGCTGAATATACCGAACATTTGGATGTGGCCATCAAACAGCCTTTTGAAATGATTACCTTATTGGGTAAAGGGGCATGGTGGGTGCTGGGCACCGCTTTTTTAGGGGTGTTTTGCTATCTTATTAGCCGTTATGCCCCTCACCGTTCTGCTGCGCATCGCGCCCTATGGCTGAGCCGTGCTAAGAAATTTTTATTTAGCTTTATTTGTATTGCCAGCAGTGGATTATTGGTGAATGGCCTTAAAATGCTGGCGGGCAGGGCGCGGCCACGCTTGTGGTTTCGTGAGCAGATAGAAGGTTTTTTCTGGCTGAAAACTGGCAGTGATTATGCCTCTTTCCCTTCTGGCCATGCCAATAGTGCCGCGGTGATGGCCAGTTTGGCGGTGATTTTTTTCCCCCGTGCTGGTTGGTTAGCGGTGCCATTTTTTGCCCTTATAGCCATCAGCCGTATTGTTATCAACGCCCATTATAGCAGTGATGTGCTGGCGGGCACTGTGATTGGTATTTTATCCACCACCGCACTATATAGATGGAAAAAAATTGATCTTTTACTCGATAAAGTATAAAATACTTTCTTATGAGTAATTCAAAAAGGTTGATTTTTTGATGGGTTTGAAAGAAAGACTTTTTTGTGCAGCAACTTTTTCGCTAACGGCAATTTTTGCTATTGCGGCACGCAGTGCTAAGCCCGTAATTGTATTAGACTATCCAGACCGCTCCCCCACAAATTTTACGGCATCCCCTAATTCTTCTGCATTGCCTAATAATTCGGGGGAATTTGATATTGTGGTGTATGGCAATGAATTTCCGGGTATTGCCACGGCATTAGCCGCTGCCGATTATAATCAGCAAAAATTTAATGGTCAATTGCGTATTGCCTTGGTGCGTTCGGATGCCGATAATGTGAATATGGGCGGCCATATAACCAATGGTCTCTCTTATTTAGATAGGGATATTGCCTTAGGCAAAAAGCGGTTATCCTCGCAATCTTATTTCTTTGCACAAATGCTGAAAAGGTCGGGTTCTGATGGGGTAGCGCTTGAACCAGACAAAGCGGATGCCGTATTACGAACCATGTTAGCAGAGCAGCAAGTAACTATTATTTCTAATGCCAATATTATCAGTGTTCATAAGGCTAAGGATGGCCATATTACCAGCATGTTAACCACCAGAGGGACGATTAAGGCAACCAATTGGGTGGATTCTACACAATCAGCTGTTTTAGCAAGAGCGGCAGGAGTAAGATTTTATAATGGTTTTGAAACCATAGGCCTTCCCGATTCAACCTTACCTTTGGGTATTCCATTTGAAACATTAGGTATTAGTATTGATGATTTGGTTGCTAAGGAGCTGGAATTAGCCAAGAGATTTCACAACCCTAAAGATCAAGAAGCCCAGCGTTGGCTGGATATAGCGGCCGGCGGTAATCCTAATATAAAAAATAAATTATTGGATGATATGCTGGAAAATGATGGCCATTATAAAAAAGCCTATCGGGGTAAAGATTTTGCTGATATGCGCTCTTCATCCTTCACTGTAGCTTTTGCGGGATTTACTGGAAATAGTATAACCAACTGGAAAGATTCAACCAGCCCAATTTATTTTGATAAAAGTAATATTGTGGATTTGGATCCCAATCAGCTTTCACGCCAAAACCATCGTTTAAGTTTCAATTCGGTGCTTTATCATGTTAATGCACGCCAAGCATTATTGGTAGCAGATAATAATGGGGTAGTACCGGCAAAAGTACAGAATGATTTTACATTGGTAGAAAAGTTTTTTAGCGATGTGTTGAAACTGCGTGCCACATTGAAAATTGCGGATCAATTATATGTTCTTTACGCTGGCAGCATCGCGGATGCCAAAAAACCAGTAACTGCTTCTATCTTAGCCCAGCATGGGGTTAATCCCAATCAGGCTGTTGGTTGCTTTTCCTATGGATTGGATGCCAGAGGGGGGATAGAAGGTGTGGGACAGCGCTTGAAAGAAATAGGCTATAATAGAATAGGAACCTTTGGGGATGTAAGCTATTGCCTTGGAATTAGCCATACATTATCCACCACGGTGCCCAATATGGCGGTGCTTGGCCCTGCCAGCGGCTATATTGGTTTAGCCGTTACCGCGGGGCGTATTGTAGAAAATAATGCCAGTATTGGTGAGGGGCTGGGGGATACGTTGGCTAGAGCCACTTATCAACGCCGTTATATTTCAACGATGAGCGATGAAGAAGCCAATCAAATTACAGGGTTTAAGCCAGAACGAGCCGTTAATTATAGAAAAAAAACCAATGTTTCTGAGCAAGTACTATTGATAGAACGCTTATTGTTGAGAAGCGATTTATCTTTTCCAGCAACCGCGAATAATTTTAAGCCCAAAAGCCCTACGCCTTAAAAACCTACTCCCCCAAATCTCCTCTTTGATAGCAATAAAATGAGCCACCCCAACAGTTTAATGTTGAAATTAACATAAATTTAATATAATTTTCTTTTATAATAGTAATCTGATTCATTGTGAAGTGGAAGATTATTAATGGCAACTGATCATTACGCGATATTGGGGGTTGAAAAAACGGCTAACTCCGATGAGATTAAAAGAGCCTATCGCACAAAACTGAAAGAAAAACACACTGATTTTAATAACCAAGAAGCCGTTACTTTGGGTGCTGAGCTTAATCTGTTAAATAAAGATTTAATTCTAGAAAAATTAGACGATAAGGGCGCACAGAGAAAAGATGAAATCGAACAGCTGTTAGAAAATATAGAAGAAGAGAAAAAGTCAAAGACCGAAAAAGTTCAAGAAATTAACACAGCTTATGAGATATTGAGCAATGCTGACGCTAGGGCTAGATATGACCGTGCCCCTGAGGCCAATGTATGGGCTGATGTTGATGTTCACTACCAGCAACCCGCTGGTTGGGATTTGTTCAAAAATGCGTGGGAAAAAACAGATAACCGTAATGATTCTGCCGCGCAAAAATTTTACGATACTGCTAAAAAGATGCAGGAAGACAAAACAACCAACCCCTTGCGTTGGGCGGATATTGGTCGGCAGGCCGACGCCATGGAGGATGATATTGCCTCCCTAATGATTGATGAAGCACGCAAAGGTTTAGGGATACCAACCCCTGCAAGATTTTGGGATGATGTTTTTGTTACGATTAGTGATGGAATGAAAACATTAAAGCAGCAAGAAAAGCCCTCCTATGATGAGCGGTTAGCAGAATTGAAATTGCTGAATAATATGGGGGAGAATCACAGCACCGATCCACAGCAATGGCATGAATTGATTAGCTTTTGGACGGAACATGGCAAGCCCGCCGTGGCCGAGCAGCTTACCCAATTAAAAAACAAGCTGGAAGTGCCAGATTATCAAGCGCCTTCTGCCGCGCCACAGGTGGTGGTGGAGGTGGCTAGCCCGTCCAATAAAACAAGTGAGGTTGGTGAAACAAGTGAGGTTAAGGCCAGCGATACACAACTAAACACAAATCCACCTCAGCCTGTAGAGCCGCCAACAATAGAAACGCCTAAAGCAGAAATTGAGCTGAATGAAAAGCGGGCAAGAGAGATTGCCACCGCCCAACAAGAAAAAATTAACCGCACCGAACATGCAGCGCAGTGGGAAAGTCGCAGTGCTCCGGTATTGCAAGTGGTAGAAGATTTTCAGGCTGAATATGAAACCCGCTTACATGAATTACCTAAGCTACAACAGCAACTGCAAGAAAAAGCAGATTTATTACAAGAAAACGGCAAAAATTTAGGGGTTGCTTCTTATTTTTGCAGCGTGTTGCAAGCAGTACAAGAGCAGGTGGGTGAATTTCAACAACAGCAAGCATCAACACTGGGGGAATTGCACCAGCGGCGGGAGCATCATGTTAGCAATATCAATCAATTAGAGCAGCAGCACCAAGAAGCGGCCGAGAGTTTGAGTGTATTGCAAGCAGAAAAACAAGATTTTAAGCGGCAATCTACAGCGGCGCATGGGTTTAATACTACCGTGTCTTCTGTATGTAAACAGATGAGTAATGCTGGCGTTGCCTCCCTACAGGCGGATGATATTATAAAAATGGTGCAAGATAGCAACCAAGGCCATGAAGCAGCGATACAAGCTATAGAAAATACGAAATTAAGCGGCTTTAATTTATTGGGTTGTCAGGTTTCATTAGGTTTACCACCATCATTTGGTAGTAATGCCAAAATGCAAGCGCAGTTGAATCAGCAAAAAGAGCGGATGGTAGAAGCAATTCAACAACATAAAACCAATATTGACCCGCAATATTATGATAAAAATTTTCAAGAAATGGGAAAAATTGATCAACAAAAAGCTAGAGCAGTGACCCAACAGCAGGAAGTTGTGGGTAGAATAAAACAGGCCAAAGAATTGGCGCGCGATAATCTCTTATTGGTGGATAAATCTATTGAACAGTTAAATGAAGGCCAGCCTCATATAAAATTACCAGCGGTGCCCTTGGGTAGCCAAATCATTACCACTAGAGATATGCGTGCAAAGCTTGCGGATGTGGCAGAATATTTTTCACCACAGCAAATAGCTTTATTAGAAGCGGTGCTAGACTCTACTAAAACCCCGGATTTAAGCCCAATGGTGAATAAAGACATTGCAGAATGGGATGTAGCGCAGTTAAAAACCACGGTGCGGCGAGATATTATTCAGCATGAGCAGTTAGCAAAAGTGGTAGCCGCGCAAAACCATGAGATTAAAGCAGCATTAGAAAAACCTCAGCTTTCAGGAAATACTGTTAAAGAGCTGAAGCAAGATATTACCGCCGCGCCCGCTTATAAGGAAGGGGCAAGCGGTATGGAAGTTAAATTGGGGGATATAAAAGAGCGTTTTACCGAAATTAGCCAAACGGCTAAACCAATCATGGCCTTGAATATGGTTGAGATTAACAATAGCTTGGCTGGAAAATTAGAAACGCCAGCTATTGCTAAACCTTCCCAATTTAGCCCTTTGCCTAAAACGCGGGCAGTGAGCATGGCCGTGTAGGGGCATCACAATAAAACCAACCTTGTTGCCTTATGAAGCAATATAAATTAATGATATTGCCTGCTATATAGACTTGGTAGGGTATTTTCAGTGAAGTTAAAAACGCAAACGCGCTATGTTTGTCAGGCATGTGGGGCACAATCTTATAAATGGCAAGGGCGTTGTGAAGCTTGCGGTGCTTGGAATTCTTTGGCTGAAGAAGTAACGGCGGTAAAGCCAGCAGCCAGCAAAAATGGTTTGGTAACTGTGGCCTCTTCTAGTGGCTGGGCGAATCTTGACAGTGCTGACGAGCCGCTAACCCGCATTTTAACCGGTGTGGGAGAGATGGATAGGGTGTGTGGCGGTGGTTTAGTACCCGGTTCTGCCATTTTAATGGGCGGCGATCCGGGTATTGGTAAATCCACTTTATTATTACAATCCTTATGTTTATTGGCGCATCGCCATAAGGTTGCTTATATTTCTGGTGAAGAATCTCTGGCGCAGATTCGCCTGCGTGCCCGCCGTCTTGGCTTGCAGCAATCGCCGCTGATGTTGGCGGCGGCCAATGATTTGGGTGAAATCATTCAAATGGTGGAGGCCACTGAAGGCTTAGAAGTGGTGGTTATTGATTCGGTGCAAACGGTGCATTATGCAGGGTTGGAAAGCGCGGCTGGCACGGTGGGGCAATTGCGCTTTTGTGCGGATATTCTGGTAAGTAGGGCTAAAAAATTGGGCTTTTGTCTTATTTTGGTGGGGCATGTTACCAAAGAGGGCATGATAGCCGGACCCAAGGTTTTAGAGCATATGGTGGATACGGTGCTTTATGTAGAAGGCAGCCGCGATCATCAATACCGCATGGTGCGGGCGGTAAAAAACCGCTTTGGCCCTACCGATGAAATGGGCATTTTTCAAATGACCGGCAGTGGCATGGAAGAGGTGGCCAACCCTTCCGCACTGTTTTTGGAAGGGCGGCATGAAGGGGTAGCGGGCACATCGGTTTATGTGGGCATGGAAGGCACAAGGCCAGTACTTACGGAAATTCAAGCATTGGTGGCTTCCACGCCCTTATCCATGCCGCGCCGAGCGGCTATTGGTTGGGATGTTAATCGATTATCGATGTTATTAGCGGTGCTGGAAGCAAGGGTGGGGGTTTCTTTTGCTAACCGTGAGGTATATTTGAATGTGGCGGGCGGGGTGCGGGTGAATGATCCCGCTGCCGATTTAGCGGTGGCCGCCTGTTTGATGAGTGTATTGGCTAATAAGCCCGTGCCGGCCGATTGGGTAATTTTTGGTGAAATAGGTTTAACCGCTGAAGTAAGGCCAGCCGTAATGGCCGAAGCTAGATTGAAAGAAGCCGCGCGGCTGGGTTTTACCACGGCACTTTTACCAGCCCGTTCTGCCAGTGGAATCACCGTGCCCGAAGGTTTAACGCTAAAACCACTTGACAGTTTACGAAAAATGGTAGGGATTATTGGGAAAAACGAAAAAGGTGCGTAATGGTGTTGGTTGATGGGGTTATTTTAGTATTATTGGGCATGTCGATGTTTATTGCCTTTTGGCGTGGTTTTGTGCGTGAAATGCTAACCATTGCCAGTTGGATAGGCGGGGTAATGGTCACGCTGCATGGCTTTTCTTTATTACATCCTTTTGTGGTACAGCAAATGGGTGAAGAAGGGTTGTTAAGTGATGTGGTAACAGCAGGTGGCTTGTTTATTGGCAGCATGATAATTTTTTCAATTTTCAGTTTTCTGATCAGCGAATCCATTCATAAATCTTCTTTAAGTGCTTTAGATCGCTCATTGGGGGCGATGTTTGGTTTAGCGCGTGGTAGTTTATTGGCTTGTATGCTGTTTTTGTTGGCCACCAGCCTATTAACTGCGGATGAGCAGGAAAAATGGTTCATGAATGCTAAAGCCACTCGTTGGTTGCAGGTGGGCAGTACGGCGTTGAAAGGCTTAGCCCCTAAAGATTTTGAATTTGCTGCTTTGTTAAAAAAGGATAGCGAAAAAGAAGGTGATTTAGAAAAATCATCCGATAAAAATGAAGAAACGGCCTTATTACCTAAAGGTAAAAATGCAGCGGGTAAAAATTCCCCCCTAGCGAATCATAAAAATGATCAGCCCCTGCATCAATTGGGCGGAGAAGAAGCAAAACATGGGCAAGAAAAATCTGCCCCCGTTGGTAATAATTATAGCCCTACCATCCGCAATCAATTGGATAATTTGGTAAGAGACAATCAAACACGCTGATTATTGGCTTTTATTGTGTTAGTGTGTATAAATTGTTAACCAACAAAGATTATGCCATGAGCCAGCCATCTGCCTGTAGTACCAATCCGTGGAGTGATGACGATAAACTGCATGAAGAATGTGCTGTTTTCGCCATTCATGGCCATCGTCAAGCGGCCGCTCTCACGGTTTTGGGCTTGCATGCCCTGCAGCACAGGGGGCAGGAGGCCACTGGTATTGTAAGCTTTGATGGCGAGCAGTTCAACACCCACCGCGCGCTTGGCTTGGTGGGGGATAATTTCAGTAGCTCAGAGGTGGTAGAAAAGCTGCATGGGCATGCCGCCATTGGCCATAACCGTTACGCTACTTCTGGCGATACGGTGTTGCGTAATGTGCAGCCTTTATTTGCCGATTTTGATTGTGGTGGCTTTGCCATTGGCCATAATGGTAATTTAACCAATGCTCGCCAATTGCGGCAGCAATTAATTAAAGATGGGGCTATTTTCCATTCCACCACCGATACAGAAGTGATTTTACATCTGGTGGCAAAAGCCAAGGGCACAAGCTTTGTGCAGCGGTTGGTGACGGCATTAACCCAGATTGAAGGGGCTTATTCTCTGGTGTGTATTGCAAAGGATAAAATTATTGGTCTGCGTGACCCTCATGGCATTCGGCCATTAGTGTTGGGCAAGGTGAACGATGCTTATGTGCTGGCCTCTGAAACCTGCGCACTGGATATTATTGGCGGCGATTATATTCGCGATATTAAGCCGGGAGAAATGGTAGTGGTGGATGCCGATGGTGTGCATAGCCAGTTTCCCTTTACCCCTAAAACCAGCCGTTTTTGTATTTTTGAATATATTTATTTTGCCCGTCCCGATAGTTGGTTAGAAGGGCGTTCTGTTTATGCCATGCGCAAGCGTATTGGTATGGAATTGGCTAAAGAATCAGCCGTATTAGGGGCGGATGTGATCGTGCCCGTGCCCGATAGTGGGGTTCCTTCAGCTCTGGGCTTTGCTGAAGCCAGTGGAGTGCCTTTTGAATTGGGTATTATCCGTAACCATTATGTGGGGCGTACTTTTATTGAACCAACCGACCATATTCGTCATTTTGGGGTGAAATTGAAGCATAATGCCAACCGAAAATTGCTTGAAGGCAAAAGTGTGGTGTTGGTGGATGATTCGATTGTGCGTGGTACAACATCCATGAAAATTGTGGATATGGTGCGCCAAGCGGGGGCTAAAGAAGTGCATATGCGTATTTCTTCACCGCCTACCACCCATAGTTGTTTTTATGGTATTGATACCCCCGAACAAGAGCGTTTATTAGCGCACCGTTTCACGGTAGAAGAAATGGCTAAACATATTGGCGTGGATAGTTTAGCCTTTATTTCGATGGATGGTTTGTACCGTGCCATGGGTGAAGCCAAGCGCGATGTAAATGCACCAGCATTTTGCGATGCGTGTTTTACTGGAGATTACCCCATTAGATTATCCGATAAAATGGAGGCCTCCGATCAAGAACCAGTCACCCGCTTTATGGAAAGGCAAGTATAAAATTCCTGCAGTTTTATATGATTTTACATCATCCTCTATGGGGCTGCCCGTAAAATTTTGGGGGCTGCCGCTGCAATTTTCTTCTGTGTTGTTGCACCCATATTGGCTTTTATTCCCTCGATTTGCTGTGCTAGTGCCGGTTGATCGACCACATACACATGCTCAGATGTATAATCCATTGTTACGCGCGAGGGGATGTTGGGGTTGGCAGTTTTTTGGAAACAATCAGCGTTTATCAAATCATTATCCAATAACATTTTTACCGCTCTGGGGTTTAACAGGGTAGGGTTGTTGGCTGTATTGGTGGCTAATCTTTCCAGTAAATTTACCAAATTAGCGGGTTGTAGGTGCAAAAAGGCAATTTGTTTGCCAAAATCCTCGGATGGTTCTTCGTAATGGCAAACACCCTTAATATCAAAATCACGAGAGGTGTTGGTGAGTTCTTTTAACAGACTATCTGGTGTAAATTTTGTGGGTAAATCGCAACCTGCGACAACAGCCCGTTGGTAAAACTCTATAAAATTATCCCCGTAAGTGGGCATAAATTCTGCGATGTAACCACCACGACCCAATGTTGCGGATAAATCCTCAAATAATTGCTGAGTAAAACCATGATTATGGGGAAATGAAATGCCAGCAGCGAGCAATTGATTGAGTGATACAATAGCCCCACCGCTGTAATCTTCTTCATATTCAGAATTATTATCACCGATTAATAAATCTATTGTGGAATAGAGTAAATCTGAAAATTGTGGATTTGATTCTATAACAGCAGTAATAACACCAGAATTTACAAGTTGCTCGATAGTTCCTTCATATGGTTTTAGACGTGAATACACAGAATTTTCTGCTATATATTCAGCAAAAATATCGGGCAAGGCGCGTGAAAAATTAACTAATAAATTAATATCTTTCTCGTTGCCTTGCAGTAAAATAGCGGCATTGGTAGAAAATAATTGCTGTAAGGCTGCAGTGGTTGATTGTTCTTGAAAATCGTAATCAGGGTCTTTGAGTAAAAAAACTAGCATCTGCCGCATGGAAATGGCCGCCATGATAGCTATCTGGCTTGCTTCATGGGGGGTATTTTCTGCAGCTTTTTCGTGGTGCAAGCGCGTGTTAAATTCTTGAACAATTTTTTCACCGATCAAGCCAAGGCCAGACCATTCTGTGCTATTGGTTGGGGTATTATTAATAATATCCTGCCATAGGGGGGCTAAGGCAAGCGTAACAGTTGTTGCCATGTGAAATTCTTTATCATGTTCCGATTGTACATGATTCATGGAGGGGTGGCAGGCGGCCACCAACGCATGGCCAATAATTTCATGTTCTTTAGCAAAGCCTTTTAATACGGCAATCGGTTTTTCTAATAAATTGATTGGTTGCGTGATGTCGGATAGTGTTTCACGCATCAAACCATAAGCAACCGCGCCAATCAGCGAAAGTTGTCGGCTTCTAGCCCACATATCAGCAACAGGCACAAAGGCTTTGGGATCAGAACCTTCGTCCATCTGTTGTTGAAGGGGTGTGTTGGATATCGGCAATCGCTTTGTCGTCGGTGCCAACACCATGCCACAAACGGGAATGCAAGAAACCAGAATGAAGAGAACTCATTCGCTTAAAAAACCTATGATAAACAATAAGCTCTCATTATATATAAATTTTTACTAAAAACAATTTTTAATATCGGTATAGATATTATCCTTACCCTTAGAAGGGTAGGATAATATCCATCAATTGTTGGCCATAGCGGGGTTGTTGTACGTCTGAAATTTGGCCTCTACCGCCGTAAGAAATTCTAGCCTCTGCAATTTTTTCATAAGAAATCGTATTATCGGGGCTAATATCTTCAGGCCGCACCACGCCAGTGACCAGCAATTCGCGCACTTCAAAATTCACGCGTACTTCTTGGCGGCCTTGGATCAACAAATTACCATTAGGCAGTACCTGAGAAATAAGGGCAGCGACTTGTAGTTTTATGCTTTCATTGCGGGTGATTTTGCCCGTGCCTTTGCTTTTGGAATCGCTGCTGGTATCAAGCAATTTAGAAGCATCCACCGCATTGGGTAGAATATTGGCCAGTTTGGTTTCAAAACCCAACACATTGGGTACGCCAGTGCTTTCAGCATTGGTGCGGCCGCGTTCTGTTTGGTTATTGATGGTGGCATTATCATTAATTTCTATGGTAACGGTGAGCACATCGCCCACGCGGGTGGCGCGTTGATCCTTAAAAAAAGACCGCGCCCCAGATTGCCAGAGAGAATTTTGTTGCCTGATTTCCGGCTGATAATTGGGCATGGGTAGGCTTACCTGTTTAATTCCCGTTCCCAGTTTTTCACGATTAATATCGCTTAAATCGGGTTCTTTCCCAATATTTTGTAGCCTGTCTAAACTGTTACAAGCTGGCAATAGCAATAGGCTGCAAAATATTAAATGGGTGGAAATTTTTTTCATGGAATTTGCCCTGTTACTTATTTGTTTTATCTTGCTAACGCAAGATTTGTGCCAACTCTATTTTTAACCTGTGATGGTGGATAAACTCTCAAGGTTTGTGGGGCAATAATTTCACCTTCTATGACGCGGTTACTCATGGGATTAACGGCGCGAATATAATCGCCCACCGCGCCTTCCTGAATGGCCTTACCAGTGGCGGTGATGCTCATGACATCCGATTCCAGCACCATGGTAACGGTTTCACCACGTTTTACGGCAACGGGCATCATCATTTCTGGGGCAGCCAAGGCCACATTCGGGCGTAGATAGGTGCGTGCTTTCATGCCCACCATTTTTTTATCGTCTAATATGGCATTGGCGGGTAGGCGGTCGCGGCGAATTTCTTGCCAACCGATCGAAGATGCTTGAATAATATCGCCCGTGCCTACCCCTTGTAGCAATATCGGCACTTTTACCATATCCACCAATTTACCCGATATGCGGGCAATGGTGCGGGGTTTATCTAAGCCTTCATTGGCATCCACCCGAAAACTTAGCCGTTGTTGTTCTGTATTATATTGTACATCATTCAAGCTGAGGCTGGCCTCGATGGTGGTTGCCATATTATTGGGGGTGACATCGGCAATAAATTGCCTTTTTAAGCCGTCCAGAGGAAGCTGATCGGTGATTTTTTTTAAGGCCATATCGGTGATTTCACTCATGGTAATGGGCCGGCTTTTTCGCGTAATGGTGATGTCTTCATTATTATTAGCGGTAAGCCCATAAGAACTGGCAATGTTTGCCATATGATCGGCCGTGAAATGTTGGCTTTCTCCCGGCAGGGGGGCTGCGGCCACTATTTTATCTTGGGTTGGGTTAACTAAAGGAAACAGATCAGATAATTGAATAACGGGTTTAATAATTTCTATATCTCTAGCGGCAGCACTGGGGTGGTGAATGGTGAATAATAAGATTGTTAAACAAGTCACGCGGCTGATTTTTTTGCTGTTGATGCTCTGCATGCTATATTTTCCTTATGCTAGATAAATTGTTGATTATCGTAACTGGCTTGTTGTACCCATCATTTCATCGCTGGTTTTAATAACTTTGGAATTCATTTCATAAGCCCGTTGGGCGGTAATAAGGTTAGTAATTTCATTCACAACATTCACGTTGGAAGATTCCAGCGCGCCTTGTAAAATTGTACCAACACCACTTTGGCCGGCGGTGCCTGTTACTGGTTGCCCAGAGGCAGAAGTGGCGGTGAATAAATTATCGCCAATGGCTTCTAAGCCAGCAGGGTTTTGGAATGTAACCATTTGAAATTGGCCTGCCGCTTGTTCAGCAGTTTGCCCAGCCAATTTTACAAATACCTCCCCCGCATCATTAATGGTAACCGCTGTTGCTTCTTGCGAAATAGGAGAAGGCCCCACCACTGGATAACCTTGCGGCGTTACAATAGAGCCGATATTGGCCGGCGCGCCACTTACTTGAAAGGAACCAGCTCTGGTGTAGGCGGTTGTGCCATCGGGCATGGTTACTTGAAAAAAACCATTGCCTTTAATCGCAACATCCATGGGGTTTTCGGTCATTTGCATCGCCCCTTGCTCATTGATGCGATACACGCCGCCAGCTTTTACACCAGCCCCAAGCTGTACCCCAGAAGGCAAAGTTGTGCCAATTTCTGAAGATTGCGCGCCGGGGCGTTTTTGATTATCATATAATAAATCTTGAAATTCCGCGCGCTGGCGCTTGAAACCTGTGGTGGTCATGTTAGCAATATTGTTGGAAATAACTTCCACATTTAATTGCTGCGCCAACATGCCAGTAGCACCAATACTTAAAGAACGCATATTTCCCACCCTTTACATGTCTATTGGTGGGGTATGTATGCATAAACCGTGCCAAAAATACTGGCCAACCTTCAATAGAAGGAGCTTTTAGGGAATACCCATTAATTTGTGGGTTTGCAGGCTAATGCGCCAAGGTGGGTTGTTAAGGCAATAGGCCACTGCTTGATTGGTATTATCAATACGGCATTCATTATCCATGGGCTGCAGGAAAAAATGTTGAAAATCAAGGGTTGCAAATTCTTCAGGTTCTAGGCCTGTTTGTGGATAAACCAGCTTTAATTCCTGCCCCGTTTTTTGTACCAATTTAGCTCCAGCCTTGGGGCTAATACATAGCCAATCGATTCCTGCTGGCGCTGTAATGGTACCGTTGCTTTCTACGGCTATAGAAAAGCCTTGTTGTTTGATGGCGGTGATTAAGGCTTCATCGAGCTGTAATAATGGCTCACCGCCTGTAAATACCACCAGCCTGTGCGCTGTGCCATTCCCCCAACAATGGGCGATGGTTGCGGCTAAGGCTTCAGCACTGGCAAATTTTCCACCATTTTCACCATTTATTCCCACAAAATCAGTATCGCAAAAACGGCAAATGGCGGTGGCGCGGTCACGCTCTAGGCCGCTCCATAAATTGCAGCCAGAAAACCGACAAAAAACGGCAGCTTTTCCCGCTTGCCCCCCTTCGCCTTGCAAGGTTTTGAAAATTTCTTTTACGGTATAAGTCATAAATCATTGATACTCATATCAGGGCGATTCCACCAATAATCACCAGTAATTTGGTGAAACCATTGATGGTGCGCGGGGGCTTTTAAGCGTATGTGATTGGTGGGTGTTTCTTCAATTAATATTTCTTGGCAGGTTAAACCAATGGCGGCTTTTGCTAAAAAAGCATTGATTTTGGCATGAAAACACGCCGCTAAGCATTCGGTGGTGGGATCACCGGGGGTTATCAGTAAACGCTGGCAACGCTGGGGCTCATGCGTGGTAAACCATTGAATAAGTGGATCAAATTGCGATAATTGCAGGGCGTGATCCACATGATGATCTATCCATTCATGCCACCGTGATTTTAACATTGAAAATTCGGCAAACATGTTGCTTTTAGCATCTAGGGAAAAATCAGCAGGTGTTTCTAAAGAGATGGTCACCAATTCATTATGGCCATGTGGGGTAGCGCATTTTTCTGAAAAGCCAGAAATCAGCCGATGTGCCATAGAATAGCGGCGGGTGAATTGATAGGTAAACATAGGCATATTCTAAGAGAAAATAAGTAATAAATCCATGCGACAGCTTTGGGCTATAACCCAACTAAAACCGCTAGGCAATTTTTGCCTAGCTTTAAGGGCTTCTTTACTTAAAGGGGCGAATAATGAAAGCTTGAAATAAAGTGAAGAGTTGTCACCTTGAATGCATTTTTTCAAACACTAAAAAATCTTGGAGCTGCACGCCTTGCCATTATTGGTTTGGTAACCGTTGGCTTGTTGGGCTTTTTTCTATTTGTGATGCTCAACGCCTCTACGGGGGATATGGCTATTTTATACCGCGATCTTAACACGGCAGATTCAGCAGCCATTGTTCAAAAGTTAGAAGAAAAGAAAATTCCCTACAACATTAGCGATGATAGCGCTAGAATAAGCGTGGCCGCTAAAGAAGTAGGGCGTATTCGCATGGTATTGGCGCAGGATGGTTTGCCATCTGGCGGTTCTATTGGGTATGAAATTTTTGATAAGGGCAACCAATTGGGGGCCACCAGTTTTGTCCAGAATATTAATCAAATACGGGCATTAGAAGGAGAATTGGCTAGAACCATTGCAACCCTAACCTCTGTAAAAAATGCCCGTATTCATTTGGTATTGCCTAAACGTGAGCTATTCTCGCGGGAGGCATCGCCCGCATCGGCCAGTGTTTTTTTACAACTCAAAGGCTCATCGGAGCTGAGCAAGGAAAATGTGCTGGCTATTCAGCAATTGGTGGCGGCGGCAGTGCCCCAACTGAAACCATCGGCCGTTTCAGTGATTGATTCTCGCGGTAATTTATTGGCAAAAGCAAGGGATGAAAATGAAGCCGGCTTTGCGATGCAAAATGCCGAAGAAATGCGCCGGTCTTTTGAAGGCCGAATGAGTGCTCAAATAGAAGATTTATTAAGTAAAAGCCTTGGTTATGGCAAGGTGCGTGTCACTGTGGCCGCTGATTTAGATTTTGACCGCGTGCAAACCAACACTGAAAGCTATGATCCCGATCAACAGGTGGTGCGTTCTACTCAAACCTCTGGCGAAGATAATAAAAATAAAGAAGGGGCAGATAAGGCCGTATCGGTGGGTAATGCATTACCCGGCGGCGCGCAAGGGAATGGCCAGGAAGATGCGATACAATCCACACAAAGCCGTAAAGAAGAAACCACCAATTATGAAATCGGTAAAACCGTTAAAACACAATTGCGCGAGGGTGGGCAGGTTAAGCGTTTAGCCGTGGCCGTATTGGTGGATGGTATTACCACCAAAAAAGAGGATGGCAAAGAAGAATATGCCCCGCGCAGCGAAACTGAATTAAAGCAACTCAATACCTTGGTGCGCCAAGCCATGGGCTATAATAGTGAACGCGGCGATACGGTAGAAGTGGTGAATATGCGTTTTGCCGATAGTATGGCTGCCGATCAAGGAGAAAGCGGTCAAAAAGAAATTTTCATGGGCATGAACAAGGAAGATGTTATGAAAATAGCCCAAAGCCTGATGGTGGCTTTGGTGGCAATCATGGTGTTGTTGATGGTGGTGCGCCCCGTATTGATGCGGGTGTTGCAGGTGTCGTCTGGTCAGGCAGGCATTCCCATGAGTGATGATGACCGTGTGTTATTAGAACAAGCCATGAATCCAGCCGCAGCGTTAATGGCTCCTCATTCTTCCCATTCTTCTAATAGCGTGACTCAAGCTTTAGCTGATGCTGCGGGACAACCAGAAAATGAATTAGAACGGATGATTTCAATTAATCAGATTGAAGGTCAGGTACGGGCATCGTCGTTGCGTAAAATTGGCGATATGGTTGAAAGGCATCCTCAAGAAACCGCCAATATTATTAGAAGTTGGATGTATCAAGAGCAGGCAAATTAAGGACTATTGTTGAATATAAGAGGTAATCATGCGGTTGCGTGAAGATTTTAGATCGTTAAATGGCACTGAGAAAGCGGCAATTTTTATGTTGTCATTGAATGAGGATCAGGCTGCCAAAATTTTTGAGCAAATGCATGAAGAGGAAATAAAAGAGCTTTCGCAAATTATGGCTAATCTAGGCACGGTAAGCTCTGGCGTGGTGGAACGCTTATTCGTTGAATTTGCGGATCAGATGTCCAAAACCGGCAATTTGGTGGGTACTTATGAAAGTACCGAGCGATTGCTGTTAAAGGTGATGGATAAAAACAAAGTGGCCGGCATTATGGAAGAAATGCGCGGGCCAGCTGGTCGTACCATGTGGGATAAATTGGGCAATGTGAATGAGAATGTGCTGGCGAATTATCTGAAAAATGAATACCCCCAAACCGTGGCCGTGGTGCTTTCTAAAATTAGACCCGACCATGGAGCAAGGGTATTGCAAATATTGCCCGATACTTTTGCCATGGAAGTGGTGATGCGGATGTTACGCATGGAAACCGTGCCCAAAGAAATTTTGGAGGATGTGGAAAAGGTGCTGCGCAATGAATTTATGACCAACCTAGCCCGCACCGCTAAACGCGATTCTCATGAAATGATGGCGGAAATATTTAATAATCTTGATCGGGCGATTGAGGGGCGGTTTATGTCGTCTTTAGAAGAGCGTAATCGTGATTCGGCTGAAAAAATCAAGAGCTTGATGTTTACCTTTGAAGATTTGAATAAACTCGACCCCACTGGCATACAAACATTAATGCGCAGTATTGATAAAGAAAAAATGCCCTTGGCACTAAAAGGCGCCAGCGATGCCCTCAAGGATTTATTTTTCAGCAATATGTCTGAGCGTGCTTGTAAAATTTTGAAAGATGAAATGGCTTCTTTGGGGCCAGTGCGCCTGCGGGATGTGGAAGAGGCGCAGCAAATGATGGTAACTGTGGCCAAGGATCTTTCTGCCAGAGGAGAGTTGGTATTAGCGGATGGTAAGGGAGATGATGAGCTGGTTTACTAAAAATTTTGAGGTGTATGAGAGATTGTAGGGGTAAAATCATTGAGTGGTATTAAGCTTTTTGAGTTTTCAGAATTTAATGAACGGCCAGTGGTGGAGCCTGAACCTGAGCCGATAGATGAGCGTGCCCTACCACAATATAATGATTATCAGATGGAAGAAGCAACCCGCCATGCTTTTGAACAAGGCACAATAGAAGGGGTAAAGCAAGCAGAAGAAGGGCTGGCCAGAATAGCTGCCGATTTAGCCAATAACGCCGTGCAACAATTACAGTTTTTATTGGAGGCGGAAGATAAAAGAGATGAAAAAGCCGAGAAAGAAGCGATAAAATTGGCCGTGTTATTAGCTAAGCATTTGGTGCCGCAACTGATGAGCCGTCACCCCATGGAAGAAATTGACAATATATTGGGTCAGGTTTTGGCATTAAGGGTAGAAGAACCGCGCATTACATTAAAGGTTCACCCCATGATGGTAGAAGAAGTAAAAAGCCGTTTTACGGTTCTGGCTGAACAAGCCGGCTTTAGCGGTAAATATTTAGTATTGGCAGAAGCCGGCTTACAGCCGCCAGATATAAAAGCAGAATGGCAAAGTGGTGGAATGGAGCGGTTGATTAATCAATTATGGGATCAGGCAAAAGATTTATGCCTGCGGGCAGTAGAATAGAAAAAGGGGATAGATAAAATGGCGAGTGATTTTAATTTGCATGAGCTGGAAGGTGGCATGCAAGGCGGTGATAGCGGTGGCGGCGGTAATGGTATATTACAGCAGCGTGACCTTGATGCGATTTATGATATTCCCGTGCAAATATCGGCGGTGTTGGGTAAATCCAGCATGCAGGTAAGCCAGTTGCTGAAATTGGGGCGCGGTGCAGTGGTGGAGCTAGACCGCAAAGTAGGGGAGGCGATTGATATTTATGTGAATAATCGCTTGGTTGCCCGCGGTGAGGTGGTGGTGGTTGAAGATCGCCTTGGGGTGACCATGACTGAAATTGTAAAATCTGATCGTACAAGCTAGAGGCATCTCATGAGGTTGTTAATTGTTGGATCCCCCGTTGGGCCGATTGCAGAAGCAGGGAAAATAGCCCATGCCAGAGGGGCAAAGGTTAGCCATGCTGAAACCGTAGAGCAGGCGATGCACGCTTTGCGCACGGGTAAAGGGGCGGATCTAATCATGGCTGATGTGCGTCAGGATATTGGCCAATTGGTGGAGTTATTAAAGCATGAACGCTTTAGCCTGCAGGTGGTTGCTTGTGGTATTAATACCGATGCTTTAACGGCCGTGAAAGCGATTAGAGCGGGGGCTAAAGAATATATTCCCCTGCCGCCTGATCCAGAATTAATTGCGGCGGTATTATCGGCGGTGAGTGATGATAGTAAGGATTTGATTTTTGGTGATCCTGTAATGGGGCGCGTTATTGCTTTAGCTGCACAAATCGCTAAATCTGAAGCCACGGTGCTGATTACTGGTGAATCAGGTACAGGGAAAGAGGTGATCGCCCAGCATGTGCATAAACAAAGTAAGCGTGCCGGTGCGCCTTTTATCTCGGTAAATTGTGCGGCTATCCCCGATAATTTACTGGAATCCGAATTGTTTGGCTATGAAAAGGGTGCATTCACGGGGGCTAATGCCCGCCGTATTGGCAAATTTGAAGAAGCCAATGGTGGAACCTTACTATTGGATGAAATTTCAGAAATGGATATTCGCTTGCAGGCTAAATTGCTGCGCGCCATTCAAGAAAGGGTGATTGATCGTTTGGGAGGAAATCAGCCTGTTAAAGTGGATATTCGCCTGATTGCTACATCTAACCGTAAATTGGAAGATTATGTGCGCGAGGGCAAATTTCGCGAGGATTTATATTACCGCCTTAATGTGGTGAATTTAGCCTTGCCAGCCTTGCGAGAACGCCCAGGCGACATAAAACCCCTAGCAGAATTTTTTGTGAAAAAATATAGTAAGGTGAATGGGTTTGATGAAAAAACCTTATCGCCAGAAACCGTAAAAAAATTGGTGGCCTATCAGTGGAAGGGCAATGTGCGGGAATTAGAGAATACCATGCACCGTGCGGTGTTATTATCGCCTGAAGATATAGTACAGCCAGATGCGGTGATGTTTTCTGGTCAATCGCTAACATCTCCACCAGTAGAAGAAAAGCCGGTGGATAAAAAAGACGCTGCATCTAGTAATAACGCAGCCATGGTGGGGCGCACCGTGGCTGAAGTAGAGCGCGAATTAATTATTGATACATTGCATCATTGTTTGGGAAATCGTACCCATGCGGCCACTATTTTAGGTATTTCTATTCGTACCTTACGCAATAAATTAAAAGAATATACCGATCAAGGGCTAGAAGTACCACTGCCGGGGGAAAATGCTAATTATGCTCATGTTTAGCCAAATTGTTGGTTGTACCGTGATGCGTGAGAGGAAAAAAGCAGATAATGGCAGAAGGAAATAGCATGAGTGCCCCGGGTTTTAGGGATGCAATGAAAGTAATGCAGCGGGGCGATGTGGTGTTTGCCATTGGCCTTGTTTGTATTCTCTCGGTGCTTATTGTGCCGTTGCCCACCGTATTGCTGGATGTGATGTTGGCTCTATCCATCTCTATTTCAGTGATTGTATTGATGACCACGGTTTTTATTAATCGTGCCTTGGATTTCAGCTCTTTTCCCACCATTTTATTGGTTACCACCTTATTGCGGCTTGGGTTGAACGTAGCCACTACCCGTATTATTTTAGAAAAAGGTCATGAAGGCACCGATGCTGCTGGCCATGTGATTCAGGCTTTTGGCGGCTTTTTAATGGGCGGTAATTTTGTGATCGGCCTTATTGTGTTTGCCATTCTGGTAATTGTGAATTTTATGGTTATTACCAAGGGTTCTGGCCGTATAGCAGAGGTGGGTGCTCGTTTTACCTTGGACGCTATGCCGGGTAAACAAATGGCGATTGATGCGGATTTATCCTCAGGGTTAATTGATGAAAATGAAGCCAAAAGACGCCGCAAAGAATTAGAAGAAGAAAGCAGCTTTTTTGGAGCCATGGATGGGGCTGCAAAATTTGTACGCGGTGATGCTGTGGCCGGTTTAATTATTACCGCTATCAATTTAATTGGCGGTATTTTAATTGGGGTATTACAGCGAAACATGGCATTGGCTGAAGCCGCCCATACCTATACTACCCTAACGGTAGGCGATGGCTTGGTTTCGCAAATTCCTTCATTGTTGGTGAGTGTTGCCGCCGGTTTGCTGGTTTCTAAAACGGGGCAAGGTACCACGGTGGATCAAGCCATGTTTGGCCAAATTGCGGCCAACCCCATGGCGTTGGGTATCACTTCTGGGTTGATGACCGTGATGGCCTTAATGCCGGGTTTACCAGCTCTACCTTTTTTAGTGATCGCTGGGGCAACAGGTGGTTTGGCGTGGTATTTGCCCAAAATTGAGCAGGATAAAAGCAAGCAAAAAGCATTAATAGAGCAAGAAAGAATAACCGCAGAGGCCAATGTTCCTCAAGCAGAAGAGCCAATTGGTAGAACATTGGCCATGGATTTTATTCGCCTAGAGCTGGGTTATGGCTTGTTGGTGCTGGCTAGCGGTGATATGAATAATAAACTCACCGATCAGATTAAAGGTTTAAGGCGGCAATTAGCGGCTGAAATGGGTTTTGTGCTGCCCGCCGTGCGCATTCAAGATAATTTACAATTGCCAGCCAATGCTTACAGTCTACGGATTAAAGAAATAGAAGCTGCCACGGGAGAAGTGCGCCCCACCATGCTGTTATGTATGGATCCGCGTGGTGGTAAAATTGCCTTGCCGGGTGAGGCCACCACCGAGCCAGCCTTTGGCTTGCCCGCCATGTGGGTGAATAATAATTATCGGGAAGAAGCCATGTTTAAGGGTTATACGGTGGTGGATCCAGCCACGGTGATTACCACCCATCTTACCGAAACCATTAAAGATCACATGCCGGAATTGCTTTCTTATAGCGAAACCCAAAAACTATTAGATGAAATGGATAAGGTGCATCAAAAATTGGTGGCCGATACTATTCCTTCCGTGATTACCGTTGGTGGTTTGCAGCGTGTGTTACAAAATTTATTAGCCGAGCGTGTTTCCATTCGTGATATGCCCACCATTTTAGAAGCGGTGGCAGAAGCTGCTTCCCACACCCGTAATGTAACGCAAATGACAGAATATGTGCGTGGGCGGTTGGCACGGCAATTATGCGATAGTCAGGTGAATAGCGGTGGCTTTTTACCCTTGCTTACCCTGTCGCCCGAATGGGAGCAAGCCTTTGCAGAAAGCTTGGTGGGCGGCGGCGATGAAAAGCATTTGGCCATGGCACCTTCTCGTTTACAACAATTTATTGTGGCCGTGCGTGGGGCCTATGAAAAATTTGCTAAAGAGGGTGAAGCACCCGTATTGCTAACCAGTGCCTATATTCGCCCTTATGTGCGTTCTATTGTTGAGCGTTTCCGCCCACAAACCACGGTAATGTCGCAAAGCGAGATTTACCCCCGTGCTAAGGTGCGTACCCTTGGCCAGCTATGATTATATCCAGTGATGATGATACAAAGCGGCTTCTGCCGGTTATATTAACCGATTAATAAGCATAATGATGGAAAAATGACGGAATGCGTCTAAAAACTTTTGAAGCTCGAACCATGTCTGATGCCATGCGCTTGGTGCGTGAGGCCTTGGGCGATGATGCGGTTATTATTTCTACCAAAGATATGAACGGCCAAGGGTTTCAGGTAACCGCCGCGCTGGATGAAGATGTGGTGGAGTATCATCAACCAGAAGAAGAAGCGGCAGCCCGCTTTACCCACCCCGCTTTTTTACAGCAGCAAGCCGTGGGTTTATATGCCCATGCTACCCACCAACATAGTGGGGATGATGTATTAGAGCAGCTGGCCGCAACCTTATTCGATCATGGTAGCACTGCCCCTTTAACCGAACGGGTAATTTCTAGCTTATTTAGCCGTGGGGCAGAAAAAACCCATGATGTAAAAGAAGCCTTGCAGCAGGCATTGAAACAGGTTTTTCAGTTTAAGCCTCTTACCAAAGGCAAATGGGTAAAGCCATTAATATTAATTGGCCCCCCAGGGGCAGGAAAAACGGTGATGGTGGCAAGGCTAGCCACGCAAGCGGTAATCGCTGGCTTAAAACCCGTTACCATTACCGCGGATATGCAACGGGCAGGGGGTATCGATCAATTACAAAAACTGGCGGATATATTACGCATTAGCTGCATAGCGGTGAATGGTGCGCAGGAATTGGGGTTAGCGGTGAGTGCTAATCGCGGTGCAGATCGTTTAATTATTGATGCCCCAGGGATTAATCCGTTCAGTGGGGAAGATTTAACCCTAGCCGCACAATTAATTAAAGCCACCCATGGCGAGGCGTTACTGGTATTACCGGCTGGCGGGGATGTTGCTGATTGTGCCGATATGGCTGCGGCTTTCGCCAGTTTAGGGATTAAGCGCATGGCGGTCACCCGCATGGACATAGCAAGGCGTTTGGGCGGCGTATTAGCGGCCAGTATGGCAGGAGAAATGGCATTGGCTGATTTTTCAGCCTCGGCAAGGGTGCAGGATGCACCGCAACCATTTTCGGCCAATATTTTGGCTAGAATGTTATTACGCCTGCCCTTGCAGGATAAATCCCCCGCAAGGCAAATGCAGGATATGTTGGCGAAAGGAAGCCGATCATGAATGAGAAAATAGCAATTCTTCCCCACAGCCACCCTTTGGTGCGGCCGCGCAATTTATTGGCGGTGGCTAGTGGTAAGGGGGGTGTGGGTAAAACATGGTTTTCTATTTCTTTGAGTCAGGCATTATCGCAATTGGGCAATAAAGTATTGCTGTTTGATGGCGATTTAGGCTTAGCCAATGTGGATGTACAGCTTGGCTTATTGCCAACCCGTGATATTACCGCCGCCGTGGAAGGAAAATCAAGCTTGCGCAATTTAGCCACGCATTATCCAGCGGGCGGTTTTGATGTGGTGGCTGGCCGTTCTGGTGTGGGTAATCTGGCCACCCTGCCGCCAGAAAAACTAGCCATGATGCAGCGTGAATTGGCCGAACTTTCTACCCATTATGGCTATGTATTGATGGATATGGCGGCTGGTGTTGATCGTACCGTGCGCATGTTGGCCTCTACGGCTGGCACATCGTTAGTGATTACGAATGAAGAGCCAACCTCCCTTACCGATGCTTATGCCTTTATTAAATTATCGCATGGGGCAGGGCAGGCTGCTGGTATTCAGGTGGTGATTAATGCCGCCAGTAGTAAAGCCGAGGGCATGAAAACCTATCAAACCTTACTCAAGGCTTGTCAATCTTTCTTGAAAATAAGCCCCCCCCTTGCTGGGATTATTCGCCGTGATAGCAAGGTGCGCGATTGTATTAAAGCCCAAACGCCATTGCTTACCCGTTCACCACAGGCTGATGCAGCGCAGGATGTGATGGCGATTGCCAGAAAGTTGCTGATATAGCAAATAACAATATAAATTTATTTATTTATTTGTTATAATCAGGGTGTGATTAGACAATGCACACCCTATAAAAATGCCAGAGATAAGCGATACAGAAAAAGAACAACTTGTTTTAGCTGCTTTTGTTAAGAAGTTTCCTAAAGCTTTAATTAGGGAATTGCGGGAAGATGATTTCCCCAGCCTACAGCAAGAAATAAAAGAAATGGCGGCGCGGGTTGGCAAGTCTATTTTTAAGATTTATGTGGTGGAAAGTAAGAAGGTAGCTGCTTTTTATCATCACTCTACCAATTCAATGGCTTTTACTGTTGGTATGTTGCAGCACCCAGAAATAGGCTTAGTAGAATTACAATCCGTGGTTGGTCATGAAATCGCTCACGATTTGGTAGATTATTTTGAATATACTTCTACAGCAAAGGCTTTAACCGATGCCCTACCACCAACACTTCAGTTTTTGACGGTTTGTATGGGGGTAGTAGCCGCTATTCACTTATGTTTTGGAAGAGTAGAAAAAGCTAGGGATAGTGGCGGGGTATTTCTATTGGGAGCATTGACGACGATGATTGCTCAAAAAACAGCCCCTAAGTTACAAAAATTCTGTGTTAAAGCAATCAATCGGCAGCAAGAATTAGAGTGTGATGCAGTTAGTGTGGCCTTAAATATGCCAGAAAACCCCCATGGGCTTATCAAAGTATTAGAAATAGCGGAAATTACCGATCAGCATAAACCCAGTTCTCACCATGATTGGCGTAGAGAAATGAAAGCCAGTCACCCTACTTTATGGAACAGGGCATTGCATATAGAAAATCTAGCCAGTAACCCTGATGCGGTGGAAAAGCTGCAACGAAAATATTCAATCAAGCCTGCCCACAAACCATGAGTATTTTAATAATAGTTTAACGAAAAGCTAACCGAGAAATTTGAGCTGTGGAAGCCGTTTTTGTAGCAGGAGCATTGGGTATGGTTGAAACTGGGGTGGGTTCTATTGATGGCTTGTTTCCAAGGAAATATTGATCAACCTCATTTAATGTAAGCGTGCCTTCCATATAAGCAAGAATTTGCGCTGAATAATAGAGTTTCGCTTCCACGGCTGGTGCATTTGTTAGCGCGCCACTATCAAACATTTTATTTCTATATTCTATATCGCTATTAATATCGGGTTGCATATATAAAGACCGATAGTGATCAAATAATTCGGCTGTAAAAATAGGGTCTCTCACCTCGGTTAAGCAATCCCAACGCTCTTGCGCCATGGCCAGCTGTTCAGCCCCAGCTTCTCCCATTTTTTTTAATTTACGAATTTCTATAAATAAATCGCCAATTGTTTCAGCTAAGTAGTCAAGACATTTTTTATCAACATTGGTACATGCATAATCAAGGTTTTCTCGATATCGGTGCACCATATTTTTGAAAGAAGCAAAATCAGCAATACATTCTTGTTCAAACATCGCGGCGCGCAATTTTTCGGGGTCATGATCCCAATTGCTAGGATTTGATTGCCACTCTAAATCGCCATGAACCACATGACCATTAATCTCATGGATTGCTCCTCTGGCAAATAGGAGAAGAACGGAAGAATTAAAGATTGAATCAGCACCTTGATCGAGCATCAATTTGTGTGGTGTCATCATCCAGATGGGTTGTTTTTCTCCTTTTAGAGATTCAAAACCCCTGATGGCTTGATGAGTGGCTGCGTTTTCCGCCATGGCAATTAACAGATTTTTTTCCCTAATGAATTCCAGCATCTCTCTGCCATCTTCAGTGGCACCAATAACGGCAAAAACCGCTGCTATCCATCCAAGATGCTCTGGTTTATCTGTTTCACCTAATGGATCAAAAAATAAAGACACCAAAAACTCACAATAATTGATTATTGCTGTAGTCTAATTGATAAAGTATAAAAAACAAATAAAAACCACAGAAATGTTTGCAATTATAGGGAGGTTTGTGCCATTTGTTTTAAGAACGCATCCAAATCAAAGCCAATGCGTTGTAGGGCGGCTTCATAATCCGCACGGTAGGTGCGTGCCATGCTGATGCCTTCCACCGAAATATCCACCACGCGGTAAGTTCCTTCGGTTGTACGGCGCACCCGCCATTCAATATTGATCGGCGGGCCATCTTGTTGTAAAAACTGACTCTCTACCAGCGTATCCTTATCTGAAACTTGTTGTTCGCTCAGCACCATAAATTTTTCGTTGCTATAGTTTAAAAAGCGTTGGCGATAGCTTTGCACCAATTGTTGTAAAAATAGCCGAGAAAATTCTTGGCGTTGTGCTTCTGTACCAGCATTGAAAAAACGACCAACCGCAAAACGGCCAATAGCATCTAAATCAAACCGTTCTTGCAAAAAACTAGAAAAATAGGCGTCTATTTCTGCTGATGTTGCGGTGGAGCTTACCACCTTATGGGCGGCATCTTCACTTAATTTCATAACAAATGCCTTGGCAGAAAGATTGTTTTGTGCAACCGAAACCGCCAAGGGAGCAGCAGTGTTTTTACCAGTTTCAGCTTGTGCGGGTGCTGTTTGCGCTAAAGCCAGTGGCTGGTTACCAAGCCCAACACATAATGACAGCACAAAACCAGCTGAAAGAGCTGATAAAGGATATTTTTTCATAACGCCTACTATTAAAATATTTAACTAAATTTATTCTGGTATATCAGCGGTATCTGAAGCTTTTCCACCTGTTTGTTTGTCACGCCGTTGAAAATATACCGCACGTCTGGCTGCATATTCATCGGTGGATTGTTTCTGTAACGCCTTGATTTCATCAATATATCTGGCGCGTGTGGAAACAGCTTCAAGCCCCATGCGGCTATAATAAGCGGCATACCAATCATGATCGCGGAAGGTGATGTTAAATGGATCAACGAGATCATCAACAATTTTACCCGACATATCGCGCAACGAAGTAGAGCCAATGACTGGTAGTACCAAATAAGCACCATGGCCAGCCCCCCATGAGGCGAGGGTTTGGCCAAAATCTTCATCGCTGCGCTTATCTTTTTCCATCACATCAAGCAAGCCGCCCACGCCTAAGGTGGTGTTCAATGCAAAACGGCCAAGGGTTTTGCCAGCGCCATTAACATCGCCTTGTAATACTTGATTAGCGGCCACTACAGGGCTGGATAAATTATCAAGGAAATTATGCACAGCTTTTTGTACCAAATCTGGCATTAATACCTTATAGATAGTGGTGACAGGGTCAAGCAGCACAAAATCTACACCCTTATTAAACTTAAATACCACGCGGTTGAACCCTTCTAATGGGTCATTGGCCGCATAATCACCAGTTTTTTTGCCAGCACAGCCAGAAAGCCCAGCTAAAATCAGGGATCCAGCCATTAATAGGCACAATTGTTTCGATACTTTTCTTTTCATTATTGTCTCACCACAATAGTAGAGTTATATTTTAATGCAGCATATGGTTTATAAACCGTTACGGTCAATAGTTTCTACACAATGGAAAATTTTTTATGTCTTTGCCATCCGCTTTGCCTAGCCATCATGCTGCCGCTATGAGTAATATGTCTCAACAACAATCATGGTTGCGTGGCCTTAATGCCCCACAGCGGGCAGCCGTAGAGCATGGTGAAGGCCCATTATTAGTATTGGCTGGTGCTGGTACGGGTAAAACTAGGGTGCTCACCAGCCGTATTGCTTTTTTGATGAATAGAGACCGGCTCTATGATAATCAATGGCTAGCGGTTACCTTTACCAATAAAGCCGCACAGGAAATGAAACACCGCTTAGCAAATATGTTACAGCGACCCGTGGAAGGAAGTTGGCTTGGCACCTTTCACTCTTTATCGTTGCGCATGTTGCGCCGTCATGGTGAAGCGGTTGGACTGCATAGTGATTTTACGATTTTGGATGCTGATGACCAATTGCGCCTGATCCGTCAGATTTTGCAGGCGGCCAATATCGATGAAAAGAAAACCCCGCCGCGCATGGTGATGGCGATTATTAGCCGGTGGAAGGATAAGGGCTTATTACCAGAACAAGTGCAAGAGCATGATAAAATCATGGTGCGGCTCTATCAGCATTATCAGCAGCGTTTAGCGCAGCTTAATGCGTGTGATTTTGGCGATTTGATGCTGCATGGTGTTAATTTACTAGCGCAAAACCCAGAAATTTTACAGCGTTACGGCGAAAATTTCCGCTATATTCTGGTGGATGAGTATCAAGATACCAATGCCGTGCAATATCGCTGGTTATCGCTATTGGCTTCCAACCACCATAATATTTGCTGCGTGGGGGATGATGACCAATCTATCTACGGTTGGCGCGGGGCTGAAATTGAAAATATTTTACGGTTTGAAAAAGATTTTCCGGGCGCAGTAACCATTCGTTTGGAACAAAATTACCGTTCTAGCCAGCATATATTATCAGCAGCGGGTGGTTTAATTGCCCATAATCAAGGCCGTTTGGGGAAAACCTTATGGACAGAAGATCCCCATGGTGTGCCCGTACAGTTACAAATAACCAGCGATAGCACCGAAGAAGCCCGTTTTGTGGGCGATGAAATTGAAAAATTAGAAAAGCAAGGGGTTAGCCTCAATCACATTGCCGTATTGGTGCGGGCGGGCTACCAAATGCGGGAATTTGAGGAACGCTTCATTCATATTGGTTTGCCTTATAGGGTGATTGGTGGCCCACGCTTTTATGAACGGCAAGAAATTAAAGATGCGTTGGGGTATCTCCGCCTTATTCGCAATAAGGCGGATGATATTTCTTTCGAGCGGGTGATTAACGTGCCGCGCCGTGGTATTGGTGCAACAACCTTGCAACAATTGCATATGGTGGCCAGAGAGCGGGGCATCAGCCTTTATGATGCTGCGGCTTCAATGTGTGAAGAAGGAACCATTGGCACAAGGGCAGGTAAACCAATTCGCCAGTTTTTACAGCAATTAGAGATGTGGCGGCAGAAATCGGCCAACTTATCCTTAAAAGATTTGCTGCAGATGGTGCTGGATGAATCGGGATACACTGCCATGTGGCAGCAGGAAAAAACGCCAGAGGCTGAGGGCAGGTTAGAAAATTTGAAAGAAATGAGTGCCTTTATGGCTGATTTTCCGAGCTTAACTGATTTTCTGGAGCATGTGGCCTTGGTAAGTGAGGTAGAAAAAGGCGATCAAACGCGCGCTCAGGTGAGTATTATGAGTTTGCATGGGGCTAAAGGCTTGGAATTTGACGCGGTGTTTCTACCGGGGTGGGAAGAGGGGGTATTTCCCAGCCAGAAAAGTTTGGATGAAAATGGCCTGAAAGGCGTAGAAGAAGAGCGGCGCTTGGCGTATGTGGGGCTTACCCGTGCCAAAAAACTGGCCTATGTGAGCATGGCGCGGCGGCGGCGTACCTATGGCTATTGGGGCGATTCTATTCCCTCACGTTTTGTGATGGAATTGCCTGAAAAACATATAGAACGCCGTAAGGAAATAACTGCCTCTTATGGCAGTGGGTTTTCTTCGGGTTTCTGGCAAAATGATAAAATTGATGATGATTATGAAGAAGGGGCAAAAATTTATACCCCTTCTAACGCCCCCAATCCCTTTATGAGTGGGAATAGTGGCAGTAGTTGGCAAAAATCCCCGCCGCGGCCATTGCGCTCTTCGGCGCGGGCGGTGGATGTGGAGCCGCGCCCAACCCCTGCTGCAGTGCGTCCGCAAACTTCCATGCGCTTGGGCGAGCGGGTGTTTCATGAAAAATATGGTTATGGCGTGGTTGTGGTGCTGGATAAGGATAAGGCCGAAATAGATTTTGGTGATAGCGGCGTTAAAAAAATTATGTTGGGCTATTTGAAGAAGGGTTGATAGCCCTCACCCTAAAGACAGCTTGGCTGTCTTTTTCCCCTCTCCCTTAGGGAGAGGGATTTTTTGAGTTCTTTTGATTTTTATTGAGCAATCAAAGCAAAATGGATAAAAAATGAGCGACGAACAGTGGTTGAATATGCCTCACTTGCCTTCTTTAGTGATTAAAAATTTTCGCTGCCTTGAAGATTTAACCATTCAAAAGCTGGGGCATGTGAATTTAATTGTGGGCGCTAATAATTCAGGCAAAAGCACCATTTTGGAAGCTTTAAGGATTTATGCTGGAGAATTAGCAGACTTTAGGTTGTTCTTCGATTTATTATCCGCAAGAGATGAATTTATTCCCTCTCATTGGTCGGCGCAAACTCATATTGTACAATCTTACCAAGATCATCCTGCTAGGTCTTTGTTTACCAATAGAGCGATAGAAAAAAATAAAAAAATTGAAATAGGTGACATCAATAGTCTTCAGAATGGCGTGATTGTTGAAGGAGAATTTGAACATTTAGGAGAATTTTATGTTGGCTTGAAAGTTGTTTCCAAATACAATGGACTTGAAAGGTCTACGGCTGGAATTTCATTGCTTCATTTGGGCTCATATGTTGGAGATAAAAAAGCAACCTCTCCATACAAAGATGGTTATGTTTCTTCACAATTGCCTTCAACTGATGACCAGATGGCTTTGTTTGCAGAAATAAATAGAGAATATGGCGATAATCAAATTTTAACTGATGCCCTTAAAATCATTGAGCCGCGCATCATCAATGTTTTTTTTGATCCTATTGATCAAATATGTTTTGTAAAGCATCAAGATTTCCAGAAAACCATCCCGCTAAAAACCTTAGGCGAAGGGATGATGCGCATATTGCAACTGGCTTTGTTTATCCCTAGAGCGCAAAAAACTGGATTTTTACTGATTGATGAATTTGAGAATGGTTTATATTGGCGTACGCAAAGCAAAATTTGGGAATTTTTATTTGAAATAGCCAAACGCTACAATATTCAAATTTTTGCGACCACTCATAGTAAAGATACCATCAACAGCTTTGCAAAAATAGCCCTTTCAAGAAAAGATATGGAAGGGGTATTGATCAGTTTGGATAGAAGTGCCGCAAAAAAGGATAATAATAAAATCATCGCCATTGAATATGATGAGGAATCCCTAGCCAATATCATCGAAGATAATATTGAGGTGCGATAACCCTCATGAGTGAAAAAATACTATTGGTAGAAGGCTTTGCAGATCAGGCATTTTTTAAAAAACTACTTGAAGGTGATGATAATCTGATTATTCACAATATTAGTGTGGAACAACAAGGTGGCAGGCAGGGTTTATTCAGCGATAAAAAACTTGCCGAACACGTTAAGAAAATTCGTGGAACAAAAATATCAGCGATTGCCATGATTGTTGATGCTGATTCAGGTGATAACAATATGGCTGGTTTTCAGCATACAAAAAATATCCTATCTGAAAAATTACAAGAACATGACTATATTTCAGAGCCTGAATTGGTGCCTAATAGTTCGGGTTTAATATATAAACATAAAGAAGAAGGCATTATTCCTTTTGGTTTATATATTATGCCTAATAATCAAGATAATGGTGAAATGGAAGATTGGTTAGCAAAGTGCCTTACGCCAGATATTCAACCAATGCTTAAATGTGCTGAAAAAATTGTGCAGAAAGTAGCAAAAAAATTTTCCTCACCATCTTTTAAACCCAATAAGATCAATAAAGCAAAAATTTACACCATGTTGGCTTGGTTGCGTGATCCGGGGGTAGAAAGCCATAAGCTGCTTAAAGATAACAAAATTAACCACCAAAGCCGTCTTTTTTCCCTCTCCCTAAGGGAGAGGGATTTGTCTGTTTCTAAGGTAAGGGGCAGGAATGGCCATATTGGCTGTTGCTGTAATTGCCGGCGGGAAAGGTTAGAAATTAATGCTAAAAACATGCAACAAATTAAAATGATATGAAAATATATTATATGTATTTTCCATGGTCAATATGTTACTTGCTTGTTATCAGCATTGGAATAGAGCTATATAGCTAAATAGGGGGGATGCGACTGCAGCACCGCACCCATTTGGGTGCGTGAAAAAATAACTATAATGGCACATAAATAAAAGAATTCTTTTATTTATGTGCCATTATAAATTATTATCAGTCCTCACCACTAAAAGAACCCACTATTATTTTGAGCCATTCATGACGAAGATGCCTACCTCTTTTAAGCCTTTGCAGCGTTTAATGATTAATTTGCCGGCGGGGTGTGATCCTTCCATGCTGGTGCAAGCTTTAAGTGAAGAAGCCGTGGCGGTTTCAGCCATGGAAATTAATGCCGCTGCTCGCCCACCCATGGGTATTGAGGATGAGGAAATTGACTGGCTGAATTATCCAACCGAGATTGAAGCCCTATTCACCAAAAAACCAGCCGATCAGTGGTTGCTGCCCTTATTATTTTTATTAGAGGCCAGCACTGGCCATGCGCCCTTGCATGTTGAATGGTTTGAATTGCCAATGACGGATTGGTTGCAACAGGTATATACGGGTTTTCCGCGCCTGAAAATTGGCCGTTTTGTGATTTATGGTTCGCATCATGCTATACCATCCATGGGCACGGGTTTGCCGTTGAAAGTGGATGCAGGCATGGCCTTTGGTTCAGGCGAACACCCCACCACCAGAGGTTGCTTAATGGCCTTAGAAAAATTGGCAAAATTTTATCGGCCGCAATCGGGTTATGATGCTGGTTGTGGCAGTGGTGTTTTGGCCATGGCTATGGTAAGGCTGTGGCATATTCCGGTATTGGGGGTGGATATTGATCCACAATCGGCTTTGGTAACCAAAACTAATGCCCGTATTAATCAGCTTTCTCCCTTTATTAAAGCCGATGCAGGCGATGCCAGCACCAAAATGGGGCGGCAGCGTTTTGATATTATTACGGCCAATATTTTAGCCCGCCCGCTTGTTAAAATGGCACCAAAATTAGCCGCTGCCTTAAACCCTAATGGTTATATTATTGTTTCTGGCCTGTTATCCATGCAACGCGCTGCTATTTGCCATGCTTATCGCACCCAAGGCTTGCAATTGGCAGGGGAGATTGTTAATGGTGAAAATATTAATGGTGAATGGCCAACCCTTATTTTTTGTAACACCCAATCCCGATAAAAAATGACCCCCCGATAAAAAATGACCAAAGCTTCAAAAGAAACTGCTCCTCCATCGCATTTGTCCCTATTGCGGCAATGGTTGAAAAAACATAATTTTTCAGGTTTTTTTGTACCGCGCGGCGATCGCTATTTGGGTGAATATGTGCCCGCTTGCGATGAACGCTTGCAGTGGGTGAGTGGTTTTAGTGGTTCAGCCGGCATGGCGGTAGTGGGGGGTAAAAAAGCGGCCTTGTTGGTGGATGGGCGTTATACCATTCAAGCGGCCGCTGAAGTGAATAATCAGGAATGGGATATTCTACCATGGGGCGATGATGAAGCCCTGATGGCATGGCTTAATGCTCATATAAAGGGCAGGGATGTGGGCTATGATCCGCATTTACATAGTGAGCAATGGCGCAGAAAATGGGAAAAAAAGCTGGATGTTTTAGGCTTTACTCTTACCAAAATTGAAAAAAATAACCCGATTGATGGATTGTGGAATAATCGCCCCGCAGCCCCTTGCAGCGAGTTATATGCTTATAAAAAATCGGGTGGTTCTATTGATAATAAGCACCAGAAACTTTTTGAAATTGTAACCCAACATAATGCAGATGCGGTGTTTTTGGCTGATCCGCATGGTGTGAATTGGCTGTTGAATATTCGCGGGCAGGATTTGGCTTATACTCCTTTGGTGTTGTGTCAGGCCTTGGTGCGCCGCGATGAAGTGGTTTTATTGCTTGACCCTGCCCGTGTGCCCGATTCTTTGCGGTCTATATGGGGGGATCAGATTAAAATTCGCCACCCACAAGAAAAACTGCCATGGGTGATGCCGCATGAGCGAGTGTTGGTGGATGAGGCAATCACCAATGTGGCGGATATGGGCAAATTAAGCGCAGAAGCGGCACAAATTATAAAAGGTGATGATCCAACCCTTATTCTAAAAGCCAGAAAAACCGCCGTAGAATTGCGCGATGCGATCAGCGTGCATGAGCAAGATGGTTTAGCCGTGATAGAGTTTCTGTATTGGTTGAAGCAGGAGAGCGCGCGCAGAACCATTGGGGAGTTAGAGGCGGCGGCTTATTTATTGCAATGTCGTCAGCAGCAGGCTGGGTTTGTATGCCCTAGCTTTGAAACCATCTCTGGCGCGGCTGGTAATGGGGCTATTGTGCATTATCGTGCTACCCCTCACACTGAAAAAAATTTGCAGCAAGGCTCTCTCTATTTGGTGGATAGTGGGGGGCAATATCAAGGTGGTACTACCGATATAACGCGTACCATCGCTATTGGTGTGCCCACCCCAACCATGAAAAAGCATTATACCTTAGTGTTGAAAGGGCATTTAGCACTGGCACGGGCGGTATTTCCTAAAGGCACAAAAGGCTGGCAGATTGATATATTAGCGCGCCAATATTTATGGCGGGAGGGCTTGGATTATCAACATGGCACTGGCCATGGGGTGGGGTCTTTTCTGAGTGTGCATGAAGGGCCGGCGCGTATTTCAAAATATTATCACACCGCGGCCTTGGAGGCTGGCATGGTGCTTTCTAATGAACCCGGCTTATATATAGAAGGGCAATATGGTATCCGTATTGAAAATTTATTTTATATTGCCCCTAGCCCGCATGCCGATTATTTACAATGCAATAGTCTCACCCTTGTGCCGTATGATATAAGTTTGATCGATGTGGATTTACTAGAAAAACAAGAAATCGCCCAAATTCAGCGTTATCACCAGCGCATAGAAGAGGTGCTGGCCAGCCGCCTAGCAGCACCACAGGCGGCATGGGTACAAAATATAGTGAAGTTATGCAACCAATGGAATGCAAAACAATAAAACTTGAAATTTATTCTATTTACTGTAATTTGCATTGTATTTTACAATAAATAAAATTCTTATGCCGATTATTCAAGCGCCATTTTACGATTTATCGCAGCCTACAATAGATGATTTACAATTATTGGCGCATGGCAGTGCTCCAGAAATTGAATCATGGCTTAATGTTTTAGTGTATAAAATTTGGTTGGCGTTAGATTCTGAGTTTCGGCATGATTTTATGCCTGAATGTCCCGTCGTTTATCTCAGCAGTAACAGAGAAATTAATGCCATGATTTTGGTGGAGCACGATCTCGCCATTGTCAATGTGGGGCTTATTAATGATGTGCGTAATGAAGATGAATTGGTGGGTGTTTTAAGCCATGAAATATTCCACCCCTTGATTAAGCGTAAGATTGAATATTGGGAAAAATTTTTAACCACCAGAGACATAGAAACCGTAAAACAGAGAAGAATAGATAAGCAAGAAGAATATGGAGCGGATAATGGCGGGGTGCGTCTTGCTGCTGGTGCTGGTTATCACCCTGAAGCATTAGCAGATTTTTTTGAGCGATTTGTAACAGGGGGCGCGCATCGACTGATGAGTTATTTTCAAACCCATCCTAATTCAGATCAGCGTGTTCGAGAAATTAGCAATAGCTGTGTGCTTATGCTGCGCGAGGGTATGGTTTTTCCTGAAAAAACACCGCTACCCGCATGGCTGCCAGAAAAATTGGCGGAGATAGAAGATCATTGCGCTATAAAAAATTATCTCACGCAGCAAAATTTTACACGGGTAAACGCTGCACAACAAATCGATATAATAGCCAATTTATTACAGCATCATCGCCCATTATTTTTACATGAAGAATATGGAAACCGACGTTCCTCTATTCTTGATGCCGTAGAACTTATTGATTGGCAAGCCACTGGTTTTGCTCACCACAATGCACGCAGTCGTTTAGGGGTGGCGGTTACTGATTTACAAAGCCATAATATACGGTTTGCTAAACAATGTTATAATCTAGCCAACCATCTATGGCAAGAAGCGAACCCTTTAGAACAGATAGAGGGCTCAGAAAATCAAGCTATAATACTCAAAAAAGGCCGTAGTTTTTACCCTCATACCAACCAATTACAGGATGCTGTTGAGAGTTTCTGGCATGCAGATCATGATAAAACCATTCAAGAATCAGCAAAAACTTTGGCTGATTTATTGCCCAGAATGAGTGCTTTTTTTGAAGAAAAAGGGCAGGAGGGTGAAATTTATAGCAGAATAAATATGGAATTATATTTTGTATATGTTGCGTTGAACTTTCACCAGAAACGCCTCTATTTACATCAAAAACATGGCCCAGTTTTCTGGAATAGACCCGTACAAGCCTATCAGAAAACCAAAGACGAAAATATTATTACCAGCTTATTTTATATGGGGGTTCAAGCCGATCCCCGATTGCCAGAGTTACAAATTCTGCAAGATAAAAATAGTAAGATTAAGGTATGGAATGGGTTAATAGAGTTTGATGAAGAGAGTTTCTCTCGCACATATTACGGTCTTGAAACACAGCCCAATGGTTATTTGACCGCCCGTTGGCGGCCAGAAGATCCGGGCTATTATAAAAATGGTTCTCATTTATCCTCGGTTTCTTATCATCGCCAGCTCGATGGTTGGAATCTCTACAAAACCATAGAACAACAACGGCTAAAGCAACGCGATGAGCGGGAGAAACTTTTAATTAAAGCCATAGATTGGGGAGAATTGGCAAGAGATTGGGATGGTTTTATCCATCAGCATTTAGAAAATTTGCGCCCAGAATATTCAATATATGCGGGTGGCCATGCTTTTGCTGAAAAATTTGTACAAGAAGCCATTAAGCTGGCGGCTAAAAACCTTGAATATAAGAAAAAACTACGGGAATTTTATTTGGGAGGCATAGCTTGTAATCTGGCACAACAAGCTTATTACCCAGAAACAGTGAATAAATCTGAACAATTCGCATCATCTTATTTTGCTGAATTAACCCTAAAGCCTTGGGAATTAGAGATAAGAGGGGATAGTTTTTTAAGTAAAAGTAATAAGGTACTCGGGCGTCATTTAGCAGTGCAACCACGCCATCCTTTAATAGAGCTGATACTGAAACCGCCAATAGAAGGGTTATTTGATAATTGTTGGCAGCAAATATTATTACTGGATTCCACCGCCTATATGCAGCAACTACCAGATACTGGGGTGGTGCTGGCGCCTGAATATCGGCATCTTTTTGAAAAATGGGATGACATTAAGGATATAGAGCAGTTATTGAAAAGCTTTTTATGGCTTGAGCCCAGTACTTTAAGTAAAAATATCGAGGGTAATAATCAAGGAGGGGATTCTTGGAAATGTCCCCGATTATTATCCTTATACATCAACATCAGGGTAGCTAATGCCTTAGATGAGGGCTGGAAACCGAAAAACCTTCAGGAATTATTGCGATTAGAAGAAATGGTACAAAGCACCTCGCTTGCTGGGGATGATTTATTTTTCTTCTTAAAATGGTTGAATGGTTTTGACTCATCGCCGCCAACCCATCCATCGAAAAAAATTATCGATCATAGCAACCGTAATATATTGCGCTGGATACAAGAAATATGGCAATCGGCTGATACAAGTGAAGAAAAAGCAAAAATTTATACCGAGCTGGATGTAAGAAGAAATGAGTTCAGTAGAAATTTAACCTTGAAAGAAATACAGCAAGAATTATTGGCACTATTGCAAAAAGAAAATGCCTCTCAACAAACAGCCGTGAATATTGCCCAAATACTGTTATTTCATGCATTAAAAGATCAAGCGGATGCGAAATATACGGGGCAAATTTATATGGGCAATGTAAATTGGACCCCGTTAAAACGGGCAGCCGAAGCCCAAATTATTGATTATTACAGCACCCTGTTAAGCCATGATGATGGCAGTGAAATATGGGCGCAGCAAGCAAAAGAAAAACTCAGTTTTCTAGCAGAAAAATTAGGCACAGTAAGTAAGGGAGAGATATTACAGCAACTCGCAACCAGCCTAGAATTGCAGCCTATAATGGCCAAATGGGTACAGGATTTGTGTCATGCTTATCAATATCAAGGCCGAGGGGATGATCATTTTGTAGGGGCGGCTGAATTGGTGTTGGATGTATTGCATCAAGATATGGCTCTACGGCGAGATTTTATTAGCTTTATTTCCACCCCTTATGATCACAAGCTGGGTATTAGCTTGCTGGAGCGTCTTCAAGAGAAAAATGATTCACGGTTAAAGCTGGATTGGATTTTTCCAGAGTTATTTTATCTTGAGTATGTGCACACCAATGCCAGAGAGTCTTTGAGCGAAAAATTAGAAACACTGCATGAAAATTTTCATTTATTGCCGGCGAATGTAAAAATTGGAATTTATGACCGCTTATATTTCCCCATCAGCAAACAACAGGATTCACTTTTTTATCAACAATCGCAGCAAGATATTATTGAAATTATTTTGCCGCGCAATAACCGTGAAGATTTTTCACGGCCATTGCGTTTATTAATAGAAAATCTAGAAGATAATAGTCTTCGCTTAATGTTGGCCAGCCTGATGTCTAGCCGTGATATAGGAGAAGGAGAAGCTGCGCCAGCTATATTGATGCGTCGCATTTGTGAAGCTTTTCCACCCTTGGGTATTAAACTAGCCCAAGCATTTAGTAATCACCACGCAACGCCAGAAAATTACAGAAAAGAACTGGAAAAATGCCAATATATGGCTGGGCATATAGAAAGAGCCTCGTTATTAGATTTGGCAAAAAAAGCGGGCTATGCAATAGGAAACAAGGGCTTGAAGCGTTTTGGGCGTTTGTTGGGTATTGGCTCGATTGCCTATGCCCTAGAATTAGAGCATGAGAATGACGAAAAAACTGTACTGTATTTATTAAAGCCCAATATCATACAACAGGCAGAATATTTATATCAAACATTAATGAAAACCGCCAATATATTGGCGGCTGAAAACATCATCTATAAAGAGTGGCCGGCTATTATTACCCAAGCCATGGACAGCCTGTATCTGGAAGTTGATATGTTGGCTGCAAAACAAAAAGCAGCAACTGTTTCTGCTTTGTATAAACCTTGGCAGATTAGCGTGGGAAAACAAGCGTGGCAGCATGAAGTGGTAGAGATTTTTTCTGCTGAAGATAACAGCCATGTGGAAATGAGCCTGATGAAGGGTGAAATGTTGGCAAAATTTTTTCAGCAGGCTCCAGAAAATTTAGTTCAGCAAGCGGCTATTGCTGAACTGGTTGTTGAAATTGCACATTATAATAAATGTGGCGCTCAACTTGAACTGGATCGCCATATGGGTAATATTTTTGTGGATAATCAAGAGGCCCATAATATATTAGGGCATATCGATATTTTTGGTTTACGCGAAAAACCTTTAGAGCCTATAGAAATTAAGCAATTGGGCGTTGTATTAGGGCGTTATGTGAAAGGCCTATTAACGCAAAAGTTTTTTAATGCCACTGCTCATCAGGGTTTTGAAGGCTGTGCCGTGGATTTGAAACGAGGCTGTTTAGCCTTAAGCCCTGCCGCTGAAAAGGCGGGTATGGTAGGGGTATTAGCGGCATTGGGCGCTAATATGAAGGCTGGTTTAATTGCAGAAGAGTTTGTGGAGGGGCTAACCACAGAAATTGGTGAAACTGGCTATGCTACACTCAAAAATATGGCGATTACTGCTGCCAGCATAAAAAAAGTTTCTATCAGTGCCAAGCTGTGATAAGGGCTATGGTTGAAATGAAGTTTGGTTGAGGTTTTTTTTGATGGTCACTATATATCCTTATTCTGCGCTTGGTCACGCTAATCACGGTTGGTTAGATGCTCGCCACCATTTTAGTTTTGCTGGGTATCGTAATCCTCAACGTTTAGGGTTTGGCCGATTGTTGGTGATTAATGACGACACCATAGCGGCAGGAAGGGGCTTTGCTTCCCACCCTCACGATAATATGGAAATTATTACTTATGTGCGGGCAGGGGCCATTACGCACCAAGATAGCTTAGGCAATAAAGGACGCACGGCGGCTGGGGATGTGCAGGTAATGAGTGCGGGCACAGGGGTGAGGCATTCTGAATTTAATCATGAAACCATTGCGACAACGCTCTATCAAATCTGGATAGAGCCTAATCGCGTGAATGTTGAACCACGCTGGGAGGCTAGGGAATTTCCTAAAGAAGTGATCAGCCACGGTGGTTTACCGATATTAGTATCAGGCCAAGAACAACATGTTGGGCAGGGGGCATTGTTCATTTATCAAGATGCCGCTATTTATGGGGGTAAATTGGTTGCGGGTGCTAGCATCAATCAAGTGATTAAACACCAAGCCTATATTCTGGCGTCGTTGGGAAGTATTACCATTAATGGTAATACATTACAGCAAGGCGATGGCGCAGAAATTACGGACACCAAAAATGTAACTATTAAAGCAGAGGGGGACGCTGAAATATTACTGATTGATGTACCACAATAAATAAATGCGGTTCGATTTATATCAAGACTAGGTTTTTTTTACGGCAAGTAAAATACCAAGGCTGTTTTCCTTGTTTTAAGGCTTTGCTTTCGTAGCGTGTGCTATGCCAATGCTGGGGGCGCTGCCGTTTTATATCAATAATTTCAAAAAATGGGCTGGTTTGCAGTTGTTTTTCGGTCCATCGCGCTAAATTCTCATCGTCGGTAGCGGTAAGAAATTCACCATTTTCTTTCAATAGCCGGTGAATGGCTTCTAAATTGGAAGGGCATACAAACCGGCGATTAGCATGGGCTGTTTTAGGCCAAGGATCTGGGAATAATAAAATAACCCCGGTTAAAGAACCCGTTGGTAAATAAGGAAAAAGCTGGCGTATATCTTCAGGGAAAACCCGTACATTGGTAATTTTTTTTTCTACCATCTGGTGGATGAGTTTTCCAATACCGGGGAGAAATGCTTCTGCAGCAATGAAACCATGTTCTGGGTTATTATTGGCCAATGCCACCATATGCTCGCCGCCACCGCAACCAATTTCTAGCCAGAATTGCTGATAAGGGGAAGAGTGTTCAAACAAATAACCAATATCATCAAGCGATTGGTTTTTAAGAGTTTCTAGGTTGATGGAAAAAGATGAAAGCACTTCATCCATCAATTTTTGTCTGGTGGGAGACCCCACGCGCCCTAAACGCCTGCCATAAAAACGAATGGGAGAGATTTTTTTATCTCCCCCCTTTATCTCAGATTCTTCCATTAGCTACCAAATTCCGACCGCAATTTTTCTATTAAATCCAATTTTTCCCAAGAAAAGCCACCATCTGCATCAGGTGTACGGCCAAAATGACCATAAGCCGCTGTTCTTGCATAAATAGGGCGGTTAAGATTGAGATGTTGCCTGATACCGCGTGGCCGTAAATTCATTATTTCCTTTAACACTCTTTCTAATTTGGCTTCTTCAATCTGCGATGTGCCGTACGTGTCCACATAAAGCGATAAGGGATCAGCAATGCCAATAGCATAAGAAAGTTGAATGCAGCAACGCGAAGCCAAACCAGCCGCCACCACATTTTTAGCCAAATAACGGGCGGCATAAGCAGCAGAGCGATCCACCTTAGTGGGATCCTTGCCTGAAAATGCACCGCCGCCATGGGGGGCTGCGCCACCATAAGTATCCACAATAATTTTTCTGCCCGTAAGACCGCAATCACCATCTGGCCCCCCCACCACAAAGCGTCCAGTAGGGTTTACATAAAAATGTTCTTCTGCGCACATCCAGCCCTCGGGTAATACATTTACCACATGAGGCCGTACAATTTCACGCACTTCTTCTTGGGTGAGATGTTCTGCATGTTGGGTGGAAACCACGATTTTATCAGCAGCAATGGGTTTTCCATCTTGATAGCGCAGGGTAATCTGACTTTTAGCATCGGGCCCTAAATGGGGAGAAGCCCCTGAATGGCGCGCTTCTGATAGACTGCGTAGCACGGCATGAGAATAAAAAATAGGCGCTGGCATGTAAGTTTCAGTTTCAGTGCAGGCATAACCAAACATAATCCCCTGATCACCCGCACCCTCATCTTTACTGGAATTGGCATCTACCCCTTGGGCAATATCTTGCGATTGTGCATGTAAGCGCACATCAATGCGCACATTCCGCCAATCAAAACCATGCTGATTATAACCAATATCACGAATGGCAGCCCTCGCGGCTTCGGCAATACGCTCATGGGTTACTTGGGCAGGGCCTCTGGTTTCACCAGCAATCAGCAGATAATTGGTAGTGGCTACGGCCTCGCATGCGACCCGTGCTTGTGGGTCGGCGCTTAAAAATAAATCGACCACGACATCGGAGATACGATCACACAACTTATCAGGGTGCCCTTCAGCCACCGATTCACTGGTGAATAGGTAAGAACCCTTCTGGTTGGCGGATGTATAACCCATGATTTTATTCTCCAAAAACATAGTAAGATCAACAGGCTAAAACAGATAAGGTTAATCTGTAAATAGTTAAATGTTTTAGCCTGTTATATTTTGCTAGTGCTATGGTTATATATTCAGATGATGGGTGCTAAAAGTGAATAGCCTGACCATAAGCATCCAATACTGATTCATGCATCATTTCCGAAAGGGTAGGATGTGGAAAGATGGTATGCATCAGTTCAGTTTCTGTGCTTTCTAGTGTTTTGGCTATGCCATAGCCTTGAATCATTTCTGTAACCTCTGCCCCAATCATATGTGCACCGAGTAATTCACCAGTTTTGGCATCAAAAATGGTTTTCACTAGGCCTTCTGGTTCTCCCAAGGCAATGGCTTTACCATTGGCCATGAAAGGAAAACGTCCTACACGAATTTCTTTGCCCATTGATTTGGCTTTAGTTTCAGTAAGGCCAACCGAGGCCACTTGTGGGTAACAATAGGTACAGCCTGGGATGTTTTCTTTAATCAATGGGTGAACGTCGTTTTTGCCGGCTATTTTTTCTACACAAATAACCCCTTCATGGCTGGCTTTGTGGGCTAGCCATGGTGCACCGGCCACGTCGCCGATGGCATAAATACCAGCTTCATCGGTTTGCAGCCATTCATTGACTAAAATTTGGCCGCGGTCGGTTTTTACTTTGGTGTTTTCCAAGCCTATTTGTTCAATATTGCCTACAATACCAACGGCTACAATCACTTTCTCTACTGCTAGCTGTTGGGTTTTTCCAGCCACTTCAATATCTGCCACCACCTGATTTTTGGCTTTTTGTCGATCCAGCTTATTAACCTTAGCTGAGGTGATGATAGTAATGCCTTGTTTTTCAAACTGCTTGCGCGCAAAAGCAGAAATTTCTTCATCCTCAACCGGTAACACGCGATCTTGAACCTCGACCACCGTTACCTTAACCCCCATATGGTGATAGAAACTGGCAAACTCCATACCAATAGCGCCCGAACCAACTACCAGCAGCGATTGTGGTAAGGCGGTGGGAACCATGGCTTCTTTGTACGTCCACACTTGCTCACCATCGGGTTCTAAACCCGGTAGAACCCGTGCCCGTGCACCAGTTGCCAAGATAATATGAGGGGCAGCCAGTGTGGCTATATCTTTACCATCTTTAGAAACCTGCAATTTGCCTTTGCCCAGCAATTTGCCAAAACCATCAAACACAACCACTTTGTTCTTTTTTAACAGATGCTTAACACCACCTGCCAATTGCTGTGAAACACCCCGTGAGCGGGCAATGATTTTAGAAAAATCAATTTTAATATTATCAGCAGAAAAACCATAATCACCCAAATGCTTGAGGGTATGGGCAATTTCAGCAGATTTTAATAAGGCTTTAGTAGGGATACAACCCCAATTTAAGCAAATTCCACCCAAATGCTCACGCTCCACTAAGGCCACATTTAAGCCCAATTGCCGGCCTCTGATGGCTGCCACATAACCACCGGGGCCGCCACCAACCACGATAAGATCAAATTGTTGTTCCGTCATCTTGTACCTCTAAAATTCTGTATTTTTATCGTCTAACAATATTAGCCAAGCGGGTGGCCATAAAGATTAATGATCAAATTATCGAGTGAATGGATTGGCGCATTTTTTAGCCATGGCTTCTGATACTAATAATCCATAAACAGTGGGGGATGCTTTCATCACTTCCTGAGGGTTTTTAGCATTAGCGGCGGCTTTAACAAAATTAGACAATTCTGTTTGGCTAACCCCCTTATCGCTCAGTTCTTTTTCTTGGCAATCACATAAAATCCGAATATTATCCTGAGTTTTTTGATCGGGTGCTTTAGAAAAGCCTAGATAGCCATTAATGCAGCCCTCGCGGTAAACGCCAGCATTCGCATATTTTACCAAAGAACCACAAAGCAACAATGAAATAGCTAAACTATAAAACAGAATATTGAAGCGCATCATCCTACCCCTTGATGGTATTGGTTCTTATTGGAAATAGTTATTCTTCTGTTTGGATTCTTAAATTTAAGCCGTATTTTGATGGTTGGGTGTATATTTAACCCCCTCATTTGGCGGCTTTTATTAATGGAATCTTTTCGCAATTTCTGCACGGCTAGCCCAAAAGTACCCATTAGCCCAAAAGCAAACACGGGTATTACCGCTTCTACCGTTTGGTTAAATATATCACTCAGCATTATTCATCATCTTTCTTCAGGAAAAACTGAATAGCAATGGATGCAGCTATTCAAGCTCTGAATGGTATTATTTTCTACCATTTACAGGTCTTTTCTTATTCTGGGATATTTCAATCGAAGTTCTTTTTTGAGGTTTGGATCCATCTTCACACCCTCGATTTTATGAATTTCATCAATTGAAGCTTTCCACAATAATCGCAAGGCTAGCCCACTCGAGCCCCCTAGCATAAGAATCGCCACGGGTGTTACTGCTTCGTTAAATAAATCGCTGAGCATGAGCATTAACCTAGACTAATAAAGATAATGGATCTTCAATCAGCTTTTTGAAAGCTGCTAAAAACTCGGCCCCCACGGCTCCATCCACCGCGCGGTGATCCACGGATAGGGTGCAGCTCATGATGGATGCAATTTCTATAGCGCCATCGCGCACAACTGGTTTTTGTTCAGAGGTGCCCACGGCCAAAATACAAGCTTGGGGTGGGTTAATAATGGCGCCAAATTCCTTAATGCCAAACATACCAAGGTTTGAAATTGAGAATGTACCGCCTTGAAATTCTTCTGGCTTCAATTTGTTATCGCGCGCTCTTGCTGCCAAATCTTTCATTTGGGCAGAAATCTCAGAAAGGCTTTTCTTTTGAGCTGTTTTTATAATCGGTGTGATCAGGCCATTGGGGGTGGCTACCGCTACAGAAATATCAGCATCTTCAAATTGTAGCATGGAATCATCACCCCAAGCCACATTGGCGGCGGGCACTTTTTTCAGCGCTAAAGCCACGGCTTTAATAACAAAATCATTCACTGAAAGCTTTACTTCTCCCCGCGCATTAATTTTTTGTCGCCAATCCAGTAATGCTGTAATATCCGTTTCAATGGTCAGATAAAAATGTGGAACATTCTGCTTGGATTCGGTAAGACGACGGGCGATTACTTTACGCACGCTGCTATTGGGCACTTCTTTATAGCGCATACCATAAGCATCAGCCAATTGTTTCGCCGCCGATAAAGAAGCGGCCACTGGTGCTTTGCCAGCAGCTGGAGCGGCTATTATCGCGGGGGTTGCTGGTGAAGTTTGTGCTTTTTCAACATCCTTGCGTACAATCCGGCCATGGGGGCCAGTGCCTTTAATATTGGCTAAATCAAGCCCTGCATTTTTAGCAAGCCTTTTAGCTAAGGGGCTTGCAAAAAGGCGTGATTTTGGTTGCGTTGTTGCCAAGGGGTTCCCTTGCCCTGTTGTTAGCATTGCTGGTGCAGAGCTTGGCGTTGGAGCCGCAGTAACTTTAGCAACGGGGGCTGCTAATGGTAGTGGTGCAGCCAATTTAATTGGCGCTGCATCATTCTCGCCTTCAGCTTTTAATACGGCAATTACACTATTAACGGCTACATTTTCAGTGCCTTCAGCCACCAAAATTTGTGCTACCAAGCCTTCATCCACGGCTTCTACTTCCATGGTGGCTTTATCGGTTTCAATTTCAGCAATAACATCCCCAGGGGATACAATATCTCCTGTTTTTACTAACCATCGAGCCAATTTGCCCTCAGTCATGGTTGGAGAAAGGGCGGGCATCAAAATATCTATGGGCATGCTTATATTCCCTCTAATTCTTTAATCTTTATTGCAACAAGGATTTAGCGGCTTGTACAATATTATCAGGCTGTGGCAGCGCTAATTTTTCTAAATTGGCAGCATAGGGCAGGGGCACATCCGCCCCATGAATCCGCACCACAGGTGCATCCAGCCAATCAAAACATTGCTCCATAACCACAGCGGCTAACTCTGATCCAATACCAGCAAAAGGCCAACCTTCTTCTACCGATATTAAACGGCTGGTTTTTTTAACACTTTCTACTATTGTCGGCACATCTAATGGCCGGATGGTACGCAAATCAATAACTTCTGCGTCAATTCCTTCTTTGGCCAATATTTCAGCGGCGGCTAGCGCATGACCAACCATGATTGAAAAGGCAGTGATCGTGACATCGCTTCCCTTACGCACAATTTTAGCTTTACCAATAGGTAGCACAAAGTCTGGATCGGTTGGTACGTCAAAGCTTTGACCATACAAAATTTCATTTTCAAGAAATACCACCGGATTGGGATCACGAATGGCCGCTTTCATCAAACCCTTTGCATCCCCTGCTGAATAAGGAGCCACCACTTTTAAGCCCGGAACATGAGCATACCAGCTTGCATAACATTGAGAATGTTGGGCTCCAACCCGTGAGGCAGCTCCATTAGGGCCACGAAACACAATAGGGCAACCCATTTGGCCACCAGACATATAAAGGGTTTTAGCAGCAGAATTGATGATATGATCAATGGCCTGCATCGAAAAGTTAAAGGTCATGAATTCAATGATTGGGCGCAATCCACCAAAGGCAGCGCCTACACCAAGGCCAGCAAAGCCATGTTCAGTAATCGGGCTATCAATCACCCGTTTGCTACCAAATTCATCGAGCAACCCTTGGCTTACCTTATAAGCTCCGTTATATTCTGCTACTTCTTCCCCCAGCAAAAACACGGTTTCATCGCGCCGCATTTCTTCTGCCATCGCATCGCGCAAGGCCTCACGCACAGTTTGACGAGTGGTTGATGTATAAAATTTTTCTTCATTAATATCCAGCACGGCAACCGCTACGGGTTGGGGCGCCCAAGCTGGGGCTGTTTTGGTAACAGCTTGATCAATTTCAGGTTCCGCTGAGCAAGATGCTGTTGTTTCTTTATTGCAGGATGTCTTGCTTAGGGAAATGATCTCACCTTCGGCGCTTAATAAAGCAATTGGGGTATTTACGGCTACATTTTCGGTGCCTTCTGCAATTAATATTTTGCCCAAAACACCCTCATCCACGGCTTCTACTTCCATGGTGGCCTTATCGGTTTCAATTTCAGCAATCACGTCGCCGGGTGATACTTGTTCACCTTCTCTTTTTAGCCAACGTGCAATTTTCCCTTCAGTCATGGTGGGGGAGAGGGCTGGCATCAACACTTCAATCATTTATCTCTATCCTCTTTTTAGAGCAAACCCATCCATTTTTAGAATGTTTGATTTATTTGCCCGTCAATGAAAAGCTTTTATACTATCAAGATTCTATCAGAATATCTGTCCACAACTCATCAGGGTGCGGTTCTGGGCTCTGGGTAGCAAATTCAGCTGATTCTGCAACAATAGCACGAATGTCTTTATCCATTTGTTTCAGTTTATCTTCATCAATCAGCTTGCCATCCAACAACAATTTTTTAGCCAATTCTAGCGGGTCATGCTCTGTTTTGAACTTGTTTACTTCGTCTTTCGAGCGGTATTTAGCTGGATCCGACATCGAGTGACCACGATAGCGGTAGGTCATGGCTTCTAATACCACTGGACCATTGCCAGCACGAATATAATCCACGGCTTCTTGTGCAGCTTGCCGCACCGCTAACACATCCATCCCATCCACTTGGACGCCGCGAATACCATAAGGGCTGCCGCGCATATATAGGTCACCAGCGGCATGGCGTGCTGTGGCGGTACCCATACCGTAACGGTTGTTTTCAATCACATAAAGAACTGGTAGTTTCCATAAGGCAGCCATGTTAAAGCTTTCATATACTTGGCCTTGGTTAACCGCACCATCGCCCATATAAGCGGCGCAAACGCCATTATCTTTTTTGTATTTATGAGAAAAGGCCAAACCAGTACCTAAGGGAATTTGAGCCCCCACAATGCCATGACCGCCAAAGAAATTTTTCTCGCGGCTGAACATATGCATCGACCCGCCTTTTCCGCGTGAATAGCCGGTGCTGCGTCCTGTTAATTCCGCCATAACACCCTTGGCATCCATTCCGCAAGCCAACATATGACCATGATCACGATAAGCAGTGATTACGGTATCTTGCGGTTGCAAAACAGCTTGTATGCCCACAACTACCGCTTCTTGACCAATATAAAGATGACAGAAGCCACCAATTAAACCCATACCATAAAGCTGACCGGCTTTTTCTTCAAAACGACGAATCAGCAACATATCTTGATAATATTTCAGCAATTCCTTTTCTGTGGCTGCTGTTGCATGTGTTCCATTTAGGCTTGTTTTTTTGGCTGCGGACTTCGCGTTCACCCTTATTCTCCCTATGCATGATCGGAACTATTTTATGAAACATGCTGTAGAGATAAATGCACGAAAAATCAAGATTAATTATAACATGGAGCCGTTTTCAAACGCGTCACAATTAACCACTATTGTTCGTGGATATAAAAAAACAAGAGGATCCTAATGGAAACCTCTTATTTTGAACATATTATCATCATCAAAATTTAGTTATGACAATTGGGCATGGAACCAGAGACGCCGCCGCCATAGCCAATCCTGACAGGATTATAGCTTTTTTCATGAGAGAAATTATTTGCTACTCACCAATCAAGCTTTGTTTAATAAAATTATCAATAACTTATTCTATATCATACAAAAGAAATAAACAACACATATTTCATTGATTTTTATTAAATGACCTGCAAGTGCAGAAACATTGATCAACTAATGATAGCTAGATACTCATTATGGGTTGATTTCTTTGAGTTTTCGCCACAGAAGTTTTAGGCTTATAAAAATCTGCAAGTGTTTCTTCTAATCTATCCGCTAATCTTTTTTCAAGCTGTTGTCCCATGGCTTGGCTGGCCTCATTCAGTGCCCCTGGAGAAGTAACATTAACCTCAATCAGCTTTCCGCCAATAACATCAATGCCCGCCCATAGAATGCCATTACGATGCAACAATGGCGATATGGCTTCGCATATTTCTAGATCACGGTTATTAATATCACATCCCGTGGCCGTACCGCCTGCGTGAAGATTGGCTAAATAATGACCATTGCTTGGCATGCGCAATAATTGGCCGATTATTTCACCGTTAAACCAGATAATGCGTTTATCTCCTAGGGTGACATCTTCAAGAAATTCTTGTATTACGGCGCAACGTTTACCTTCTTCAGTTTGCTGGTTAAGCCACCAATCTAAATTTTGGTCATTGGGCAGCAATTTAATAATCCCTTGACCACCCTTATCATCATTTCTTTTTACAATAGCGCCGCCTTTTTCAATGATAAAATCACGGAAGGCATACACATTGGCTGTGATTAAAGTTTCAGGAACCAAATGAGGATGTGAAGCCGCGATAAATTGGGGAATGGTTTTTTCTGGTAAGGCAATAACCCCCATCGGATCATTAACAATTAAGGTTTGCTCGCGTATTAAGCAAAGTTTTTGTGCAGCTTCATAATAATGATAATCAACTGGCGGATCATTGCGCATCAAAATAGCATCAACTTCGGCCAAATTAATTGTTTCAATATTGCCCTGTGTAAAGTGATTGTTTTCATCCCAACTCAATTCAACGGGTAGGGCATCTACCAGTAAATGACCATTGAGAATATAAAGATCATTGGGGGTGTATTGATAAATGCTGTACCCCCTGTTTTGACATTCGAGCGCTACACTAAATGTTGAATCAACATAACGGGCAGAAAATTCAAGGTTTTCAAGGGGATTTGTTTGTATAGCGATAATATTATTTTTCATTGAGATTAAACATTGTAAAATTATATGGAAACAGTTGCTTGAATACACTGTTTCCATAAACATACAAGGGGTCTAATGCAGTGAAAAGGTCGCTATGTTGTATATTGAAGAAATATCACATAAAATTTAATAACCTGCAATATACCGTTTTAGGTGCGTGGTTTCAAATTCTAACTCTTCCAGCCTGTGTTTTACCACATCCCCAATGCTGATCATGCCGGCTAAACGCCCTTGATGAATGACTGGCATATGCCGGAAACGATGATTGGTCATTTGCTGCATGGCTTCAATGATGGGGGTCTCCATGGTGCATGTTCTCACATGGCTGGTCATCACTTCTAAGGCAGGCTTATCTAAAAAACTTAGGCCATCTTCATCAAGGCGGTGCATCACATCCCGTTCTGTTACAATACCTTCCACATGCACACCGTCATTACTGATAATCACAGCACCTATACGCCATTTCCGCATGGTTTTAATTAACTCGCTAACTCGCTGATGGGTGGTAGCGGTGATGGTGGCCATGCCTTTTGATTTTAATATTGTGGCTACGCTCATTCTTTTCTCTCCCCAATTAGTTTTTTATAATTAGTTTTTTATTTCCTCCAATGTTATGGGTATGTGCGACAATTAGCAAGTAAATTAAGGCTAGAAAACATTAAATAATTGACATTAAGGTTATTTTTGAAATTTTTTACTGTTTTGGTAGCAAAGTTTCTACAATTCTTCCCATTTCTAAATTGCCCATCAGCGTGGATGAAATAGAAATAGAAAGCTTCATCGAGGGAATAATAATAAGCCCATTTTTTCTATCGCTGCTAATCATTAAAAAATCGCGCGGGCTAAATTCAAGCAGCGAGCCATCAATCTCGGTAAAAATTTTCCCCAGATCATATTGATAGACCTGTTGTCGCCCCAGTGGTATATTCATGAATACACCAACACCAACGGCTGGATTATATTTACTGCCTTGAAAGCAGGGCAGTAAACTTTCCCATTTCAACAAATGTTTTTGCTGCCAAACGCCTTGCAGGCGGATAAATTCAGCGAGTTTAATCCAATCGTAGAATCGTAGTTCTAGGCCGCCCTCAAATAAATTTTTCCTATAAAATACAGGGATCTCTTCTGTTGTTTCCCATTTTTTTATAGAGCTACCGGTTGGGTTAAAATATTTTTGCCGTAGATAGCTGGTGATGGTTTGTGAATGTTTGGAAAGCGCTACAGAAATAGCTTTCGCCGCATATTGATAGCCAGCTGGGTTAAGCCCCATAAATGTTTCGGGCGGGGCAGTGAGCATGGGTAATTTGTGGGGAGAGGGGTCAAATATTTGATGCAGATCCATCCCACTTGTGTGGTTGAGTAATTGACGTAATGTCACTTTTCTATAGGCAGGGGCAGACCATGAGGGTAAATATTTTTCTACTGTATCGTCCCAATTTACCCAGCCATCATCCACCGCAAAGGCTGTGAGCAAGCAAGCAAAAATTCCTTCTGCTCCCATCATGGGAAAAGAGTCATGGCTAGAAAATATGGGTTGACGCGTATCATTATGGTAATAGCCCACAAATGCGCCATCATAATAAATATGAATGGCGTTGATATTGCGATCCAGTTGAGCAAAAGAAACAATGCGGCCTATGCCATCTCTTATTGTTTCAGGGATTATAACTTGTTGCGCCATTACCTTTATGGGGGCTGTGGCAACCATCAGGGCAATCGCGGCAAAAACACATCTTCCTAATAGAAGCAATCTGTCTATATTGACATTCGCAGCGGTGCATTTAATATCACCTTTTATACAATTTCTTGAACGGTTTAATATCATGGCAAAAACATCAACAGTACTGATTAAGCTGGTTAGCACAGCAGGTACGGGCACTTTTTATGTAAAAAAGAAGAATCCACGTAAAACAACAGAAAAACTCAAATTCAAAAAATTTGATAGAAAAGCTGGTGTTGATGGTCGTGGTGCTCATGTGGAATTCGTTGAACAAAAAATGAAATAGCTGCTGCTGAATATTCAGCATAGCGCCTCATTTTCTTTCGCACAACCATAATATCAAGGTGCCTTGCTTCTTAATTGAGCAGGGCATTTTTTATGATTCCTGACCCTAAACAAATATTCTTAGCTTTTTGGTGGTGGGCGTTTCTTCTCTACAAACTCTTCGAATCTCTTTTGTGAAAAGGCAGCGGCAATGCTGCGAATATTTTTTGCGTGATTTTGACTGGCTTGCCGAGATGCGGTGCTTTGGGGAAAAGGTTTAGACAGCCCAAGAGCCTCTTGCATTAAATCATCAATAGCGGTCGCGTTTTTAGAAGAATTTAAGCGTTTTTCAGTTTGCCGATGAATGGCGCTATCTTCGGGTGAAAAATTATCCGCCATTTTATTAATTAATGCATCCATGCGTGATTGATCTAACCCCCCCGTTGTTTTTACACGCTGGTTGGCCTGCATAAAATGGCGTACTGCATGGGCGGTAATCCCTTTGAGAAAAGGGGTGGTGAGGGCTTTAAGCAATGTTGCATCTTGCATGCAGCGCTGCATAAGAAACTGTTGCGCCAGCACAGGGTTACCTTTGGCGGCCTTTAGACATTCTTCCACTGCTTTGCCGATGCTCATGAAAAAAACCCATGACTTTTTCTAATCTTCTATAATTTGTTCTGCAAAAAGTAAATTTTGGGTAAATATTCTATGGTTTGCAAGAATGTTGAGATTGAGAAACAGGCAAATAGCAACGAGGCGCTATGGCAAAATAGTTGAAAATATTAATAAGTCCATCGTCTAAATGGTGTGTTGTAATTGCGAATTGCTGTAATTTTTGGGTTACGGCTTCTACGCCAGCCTTATAAGTGGGGTCGCCCAATTCTTGTAAATGCAGTAACACATCTTCAGATAAATCGGCCCCATGTTTTTGCCAAGCATGATGCGCGCCGCAATCAATAGCTACCTGAATATCTCTGGCAGTATCTCCTATCATGAGGGTATGCTCTGGTTTTATACCAAAATCAGCCATAATTTTTTGTAGCCCTTGTGGGTTAGGTTTATGCCATGTTGGAGGTAGAGCTTCAGTTTTGGCAATAACAGCCATTCTTGTTGTACAGGCTAAGTTAATCCCTTCTTGTTCTGCATCTAATGGGTGGAATGGGTCATCAAGGCAGTAAATGCGATCAATCAGATCCAATACAGAAAAGCCATTGGGTAGAAAACCTGCAATTTTCTGGCTGTTAATAACAGCAAAACTTAGCCGATTTACTACCCCAGCCTCTTGGCCATCCGATAATAAAGCGATTTTTGTATGGGTACGGTTGCCATGTTCATCAAAAGCAATAGCAGCTAATGTGGGAATAAAGTGATCAAAAAAGTCGGTAATCGCGGCTTTTTCGGCATTAAGTTGAGCCACAAGCTCTTTATCACTTTCTTGCAAAGGGAGTAAAAAAGGAAAATGATGCAGCCCAGCACCAATGTCATTATACACCAGATTGAATAAATTTTGACCATCCTCTTTTGCTTCAAGCGCATGTTTTTGAATGCGTAGCTTTAATTCTTTGCTATCAAGCCCTCTTGAAAAAGCCAGCTTTTCATAAAAATTATTATGAGTTTGAACGATAATATCAAAATGTGGAATGATGCAGCCATCAATGTCGAGCACTAATAAATCAATATCGGGAAGCATAAAAAAATCCTAAAAATTCACAGTTTTTATTATCAATGATTTTCTTGCATTGCAAGCGCGAAATAATGTGTTGAAAAAACATCATTTGTAGCATGTTTAGCGATATTAATGTTGCTTTTTTGTAACAGTTATTGTTGGATGCTGTCGCTTAGCTATAAAGGGGCTTTACCCGCTTGTACAAACCAAGAGAATTGCATAAAGAACGATAATATTAATACAGGAAAATATGATGAGCCCATCCAGCCTCGATAGCTTCAAAACCCTGACAACCCTCGATGTCAATGGTAAGCACTATGATTACTATAGCTTGCCGAAATTGGCTGCAGCATTAGGGGATGATGGAAAAAAGCTTGGTCGCTTGCCGTTTTCATTAAAAGTATTGTTAGAAAATTTGCTGCGGGGTGAAGATGGTCGCGGCGTAAAAGCGGATGATATTAAAGCTACTTTTGCTTGGGATGGTCATTCAGAACAGGAAATCGCTTATCGCCCTGCACGGGTGTTAATGCAAGATTTTACTGGCGTGCCAGCCGTGGCTGATTTAGCTGCTATGCGTAGCGCCATGACTAAATTGGGTGGAGATGCAGGGCGCATTAATCCGCGTAATCAGGTGGATTTAGTCATCGACCATTCGGTAATGGTCGATTATTTTGGGGCGGCCACTTCTTTTGATAGTAATGTGGCCTTGGAATTTGAGCGTAATATTGAGCGTTATGCCTTTTTGCGCTGGGGACAAAAAGCGTTCTCTAATTTTCGGGTGGTGCCGCCGGGTACGGGTATTTGCCATCAGGTAAATCTTGAATATTTAGCGCAGGTGGTGTGGACAGAGCCATCGGAAAATGGTCATGAGCTAGCCTATCCAGATACTTTGGTTGGTACTGATAGCCATACAACCATGGTGAATGGTTTAAGCGTATTGGGTTGGGGTGTGGGTGGTATTGAAGCTGAAGCCGCCATGCTGGGGCAGCCAGTTTCGATGGTGTTACCAGAGGTTGTTGGTTTTCGTTTAACTGGAAAATTGCCCGAAGGCACAACGGCTACCGATTTGGTGCTAACGGTTACCCAAATGCTGCGCAAAAAAGGCGTGGTGAATAAATTTGTTGAGTTTTTTGGGGCTGGTTTAGATACATTGGTGCTGGCTGATCGCGCCACGATAGCGAATATGGCACCTGAATATGGAGCAACTTGTGGCTTTTTCCCGATTGATGAGGAAACCATTCGTTACCTTAATTTTTCTGGCCGTGACCCGCAGCGGGTAAAATTAGTTGAAGCTTATGCCAAGGCGCAAGGCTTGTGGCGTGAAAAAGGAGCCGCTGATCCATTATTTACCGATATTTTAGAACTGGATCTGGCCACCGTACAACCGTCATTGGCGGGGCCCAAACGCCCGCAAGATAGGGTGTTACTGGCCGATATGGCGTCCGTGTTTGATAAGGAATTGGCTGGATTTGGGGTAGAAACAGCAAATCGTAATGCTCGTACTGCTGCCACTGGCACAGATTTTTCAGTTGGCCATGGCGATGTGGTGATTGCAGCTATTACCTCTTGCACTAACACCTCTAATCCGGGTGTTATGGTGGCGGCTGGTTTGGTAGCAAAAAAAGCGGTAGAAAAGGGCTTAAAAGTAAAGCCATGGGTGAAAACTTCTTTGGCACCCGGCTCGCAGGTTGTAACCGATTATTTACAAAAAGCAGATCTGCAAAAGCCCCTTGATCAATTGGGTTTTCAGCTGGTGGGGTATGGTTGTACCACCTGTATTGGTAATTCTGGGCCATTACCTGATGCCGTACAAGCTGCAATCGATCAGGGCAATTTAGCCGTGGCCTCTGTGTTATCGGGTAATCGTAATTTTGAGGGGCGGGTACAGCAGGCAGTAAAGGCTAATTATCTAGCATCCCCGCCACTAGTAGTTGCCTATGCCTTGGCAGGTTCTGTTAAAATTGATTTACTGAAAGAGCCATTGGGCACCGGGGCTAACGGAGAAGCTGTTTATTTGAAAGATATTTGGCCAACCAATGAAGAGGTGGCTAAAACCATGGAAAGCTGTTTAACTCCTTCCATGTTCCGTGAACGTTATAGCGATGTGTTCTCTGGCCCTGAGCAATGGCAGGCCATTCCAGTAACGGAAGGGATAACCTATGAGTGGTTGGCAAGTTCAACTTATGTAAAAAACCCACCATTTTTTGATGATATGCCAGCAGAGCCACAGCCAGTGAAGGATGTGGCGGGAGCAAGAGCGTTGGCGGTGTTTGGTGATTCTATTACCACCGACCATATTTCACCTGCGGGGAATATTAAAAAAACATCCCCAGCGGGGGAATATTTAATTAGCCACCATGTGCCCACGCAAGATTTTAACTCCTATGGTGCAAGACGCGGCAATCATGAAGTGATGATGCGTGGTACTTTTGCTAATATTCGTATTCGCAATGAATTATTGGCTGGGGTTGAAGGTGGTTATGCGCGGCATGTGCCTTCCAGTGAGGTGTTGCCTATTTATGATGTAGCGATGCGTTATGCTGCAGATCATGTGCCTTTATTGGTTTTTGCGGGTAAGGAATATGGTACCGGTTCTAGCCGTGATTGGGCGGCAAAAGGCACAAGGTTACTGGGCGTAAAAGCGGTGATTGCTGAAAGTTTTGAGCGGATTCACCGCTCGAATCTGGTGGGCATGGGAATATTGCCCCTACAATTTAAGCAAGGGGAAGATAGGCGCAGCCTAGGACTTACTGGTGATGAATTATTTGATATTCACGGCGTAGAACAGGGCTTGCGTCCTGCCATGGATTTAACTCTTACCATTCACCGTCCTTCTGGGGTGCAAGATAAAGTAAAATTGCTGTGCCGCGTTGATACATTAGATGAGGTGGAATATTATCGCCACGGTGGTATTTTGCAGTATGTGTTGCGGCAAATGCTGAAAAACAGCCCAGATAGTGCCAGCAAGGGCAAAGGTGGGAAAGTAGCTGCTTGATTTTTCGTAAAAAACCATTGATTTTGTAGGGGGCTTTGCTAGTATAGGAATGGTTTTGTTGTTATAAGCGATATGATATGCCGTCCCTTACTCGCGCTGATTGTTTAGAAATATTGGGGTTGGATGGAAAAGAGTTAGACGCTCTATCCACGCCTCAGGCGCAGCTCATCTTGATTACTTCTGCCTATCAAGCGCGGCAGGTTCATTTTCTACCAGAAAATAATTTACCGCTGGAGCATAGGAAAGAAAAAAAATCTGCTCAGAGACAATGCCCTGAATGGTTAGAAAATTTAAGAGAGCTGGATGCTGCCTATAGCCAGTTGGTCTGCAGTCTTCCGGGGGGAAGAAAAACAGTTTTTTTAGGCAGAATTCTTCCATTTGCCGTTATTAATGAGCCGGCCCAAATAATCCCGATTAGTGCAAGAAAAATTTCATCCATTTTTGAAAAAATGGACTCAAGAAATATCGGTTATTTTGATGGTGAACCAGTATATCCAGCAAAAGCCTTAACTTATAGTGTTAGTCGTGCTCTTGTGAATGCACAGCAATCATTATTGCTGTGGGCTGGTATAGGAAGCTATATTTCTATCTCCTCCTTGTTGGTTATGTTGATAGCAAGAACGTCGGCTACCCTGAAGCCTTCGCAACCCACTCCAGCAGATAGACCAATTTTAGCGATTAATAAGATAGCCAATATTATTAATGACAATGAGTTGGCTGGATCTGTTTGTGTGAGTGTAGAACATAAAACCGCCGCATCATTACGAAATATTGATGAGGCCAGCGAAGTGGTGGTGGATTTTGTTGGTGCTTATGATCAGCATATGCAATTAACCCCGTTGGCGCGTCGTTTTATGAAAGCTGTTGGCACAACCGAGGTGAGGCCTTCGCGTCATCCACAGGATAAAGACATAAAAAACACTGCTCGCCCACCAGATATAATGAGCTTTTATAGTGCTGGTGCGATCACTGGTGTTGCTAGAGAATTATTCGTTAAAGATATAATGCAACAAGCCAGTGATAGTAAAATATTGCTGCCAGCCATGGCATTAAAAATAGAAACCAATGGTAGTAGGGCACCATCACTGCCAAAATATTGTATGCTTGGCAGCGCAAGCGAGGCCAATATCGTGGTACAAAATCGCGCCAATCGCATTCAAATACGGTATAAATTCTAACAATTGACGCGATAGCGGCTTTTCTTATTTATAGTCTATTTTTAATATTTCATAAGATTTAGAACCACCAGGCGTTACCACCTCTACTTGGTCTCCCACCCGCTTGCCGATTAAGGCGCGCGCCAGTGGGGCGGTTATGGATAATAACCCCTTGGTAATATCTGATTCATATTGGCCAACAATCTGATACGTCACTTCTTCATCGCTATCCTCATCCACCAAAATAATGGTGGCCCCAAACATAACGGTTTTTCCTGATAGTTTTGAAGGATCAATAACTTCAGCGCGGCTAATGCGATCTTCTAACTCCAGCACCCTGCCTTCAATAAAGCTTTGTCTCTCTCTAGCGGCATGATACTCAGCGTTTTCCGATAAATCTCCATGCTCTCTGGCTTCAGCAATTGCCTTAATAACATTGGGGCGTTCTACTGATTTAAGATTTTTTAGCTCTTCTTGCATGCCGTTGAAACCAACAGCAGTCATTGGTACTCTTTCCATTAGTTCTGTCCTTATCTTTTTCTTTAGAAATCTCTTCAAAACGAGTTAGAAAAGTGAAATTTTTTATTTTTCGCTCACTTCGCGGCGGAAAACCACCATTCACAAAGGTGGTTTTCATAGAAATATCTTCAAAACAAATGTTTTGAAGATATTTCTATAGCGCAGCTTTTTTACTTCCTTTGGTATCAATTGCTGCTGATTCATAACGTAAATATTCTTGTAAAGCCATGACGCCCATGGGGTTTTTGCTTGTTGCTTCAATGGCCATTACCGCCGCCTTGGCACCGGCTAAAGTGGTATAATAGGGGATGTTGTGCATCAGTGCCGTTCGGCGTAGGCTCAAGCTATCGGCGGTGGCTTGTGCGCCTTCAGTGGTATTAAACACCAATTGCACTTTTCCATTAATCATCGCATCCACAATGTGGGGGGAGCCTTCTAAAACCTTATTCACTGGTTGGGCGGCAATACCGTGCTCGCGTAGAAATACACAGCTACCCTTGGTGGCTAGAATTGAAAAACCCATGGCAACCAAGCGGTTGGCCAATTCTACCACTTGCGGTTTGTGTTTATCTTTTACCGAAATAAAACATTGGCCTGTCATGGGCAATTTTACACCAGCCCCCAATTGTGCCTTGGCAAAAGCCATGGCAAAATCAGCATCCAACCCCATCACTTCACCGGTAGAGCGCATTTCTGGGCCTAAAATTACATCCACCCCAGGGAAACGGTTGAATGGAAATACCGCTTCTTTCACGGCGACTTGATGACCAACTGGTTTTAGGTCAAAATTTTCCAGTTTTTCACCAGCCATTACCCGTGCTGCAATTTTTGCAATGGGCACGCCCGTGGCTTTGGCCACAAAAGGCACGGTGCGCGATGCTCTGGGGTTAACTTCCAGAATAAATATTTTGCCATCCTTCACGGCAAATTGCACATTCATTAGGCCTTTTACCTGCAATGCTCTGGCCAGCAATTCGGTTTGGCTTTTAATGGCGGCAATGGTGGTGCTATCTAGGGTATAGGGTGGCAGGGCACAAGCAGAATCACCAGAATGGATGCCAGCTTCTTCAATATGCTCCATAATGCCAGCCACATACACAGCATGGCCATCACAGATGGCATCCACATCCACCTCAACCGCATCTTGCAAATAACCATCAATTAACACGGGGTTGGTACCAGAAACCTTCACGGCTTGGGTAATGTATCGTTCTAGGCCAGCCTCATCATGCACAATTTCCATAGCGCGCCCACCCAAAACATAAGAGGGGCGAATAACCACCGGAAAACCAATCTGGCGGGCAACATCCAAGGCTTCAACCCGTGAACGTGCCATACCATTAGGGGGCTGCCGCAATTTCAGCGAGTGTAATAATTGCTGAAAACGCTCACGGTCTTCGGCCAGATCAATAGCATCGGGCGAGGTACCCAAAATAGGAATACCCGATTTTTGTAGTTCATCCGCCAATTTTAGTGGGGTTTGCCCTCCCAGCTGTACAATCACGCCCAATAATGCGCCATTGGCTTGTTCTATGCGGGCAATTTCTATCACATCTTCAGCGGTTAATGGCTCAAAATAGAGGCGGTTGGCGGTATCGTAATCGGTGGAAACCGTTTCGGGGTTACAATTCACCATAATTGTTTCAATGCCTTGCTCTTTCAAGGCATAGGCCGCATGAACGCAACAATAATCAAATTCAATACCCTGACCAATGCGGTTAGGCCCCCCCCCCAAAATTATCACTTTTTCACGGGTGCTAGGCTCTGCTTCACAAATACTTTTGCTCCAGCGACCTTCATAGGTGGAATACATATAAGCGGTGGGGGCAGGAAACTCAGCCGCGCAGCTATCGATGCGCTTAAAAACAGGATGCACGGCAAAACCACGGCGGATAGCCGCCACTTCTTCTTCTGTTTGACGGGTGAGCCGCGCCAAGCGGGCATCGGCAAAGCCCATTGATTTAAGGTTTCTGATGCCTTGTGCTTCGCGGGGCAGGCCTTCTAGGCGTAATTTTTCTTCTTCAGCAACAATTTCAGCAATTTGCCGTAAAAACCATGGGTCTATACGGCTAGCATCATGCACATCTTCTACGCTAAAGCCATGACGAAAAGCATCCGCCACCGCTAAAATACGCTCAGGGGTTGGCCGTGCTAAAGCCGCGCGAATAGCATCCCGATCCGTGCTGGTTTGAGGGCTGCGCATAAAACGCTCTAACTCATCAAAACCTTGCAGGCCTGTTTCTAAACCGCGCAAGGCCTTTTGCATGGATTCCTTAAAGTTTCGGCCAATAGCCATCACTTCACCCACTGATTTCATGGCCGTGGTGAGGGTTGAATCGCTGCCGGGGAATTTTTCAAAAGCAAAGCGGGGAATTTTAGTGACCACATAATCAATGCTGGGTTCAAAACTGGCAGGGGTTACTTGCGTAATATCGTTTTTCAGCTCATCCAGCGTGTAACCCACGGCTAATAAAGCCGCCACCTTGGCAATGGGGAAACCCGTGGCCTTAGAGGCCAAAGCAGAAGAACGGCTAACCCGTGGGTTCATTTCAATAACCACCATTCGGCCATCCTTAGGATTTAAGCCAAATTGTACGTTTGAACCGCCCGTATCCACCCCAATTTCACGCAATACCGCCAAAGAGGCGTTACGCATTTTTTGGTATTCTTTATCGGTGAGGGTTAGGGCAGGGGCAACGGTGATGGAATCGCCCGTATGCACGCCCATGGGGTCGATATTTTCAATGGAGCAGATAATGATACAATTATCATTTTTATCGCGCACCACCTCCATCTCATATTCTTTCCAACCCAATACCGATTCTTCAACCAGCACTTCGCCCACAGGGGAGGCTGACAACCCGTGAAAAATAATTTCTTCATATTGTTGGCGGTTATAAGCAATACCCCCGCCCGTACCACCCAAGGTGAAAGATGGGCGGATAATAGCAGGCAACCCTACCATTTCTAAGGCTTTTTTTGCGCCTTCCATATCGCGAATTACCACGCTTTTCGGGCTTTCTAGCCCTATTTTGGTCATGGCTTCACGAAATAAATGCCGATCTTCTGCCTTATTAATGGCCTCACGGCTGGCACCAATCAATTCAATATTCAAGCGTTCAAGCACGCCCATTTCTGCTAATTTCAGTGCGGTGTTTAAGGCTGTTTGCCCGCCCATGGTGGGCAGCAAGGCGCATGGCCGCTCTTTTTCTAATATGCGCGCCACCACTTCAGGGGTGATGGGTTCAATATAGGTGGCATCCGCCAAATCGGGGTCGGTCATGATGGTGGCGGGGTTAGAATTCACCAACACCACGCGGTAGCCTTCTGCCCGCAAGGCTTTACAAGCTTGCGCGCCTGAATAATCAAATTCACAGGCTTGGCCAATAATAATTGGGCCAGCCCCAATAATGGCAATGGTTTTTATATCAGTTCTTTTGGGCATGGAGGCTTTCCTCGATCTCGGCTGGTGCTTTTATGATTTGGTGGTCGCTTCTTGCATGTAATCAATAAAACGCTTGAATAAATAATGGGCATCTTCTGGCCCGGGGGAAGCCTCGGGGTGATATTGTACCGAAAATACAGGCTTGTTTTTCACGGCAATGCCTTCATTGCTACCATCAAACAGGCTAATATGGGTAATTTCTACCGTTGCGGGCAGGGTTTCTGGCAACACCATAAAGCCATGATTCTGGCTGGTAATTTCTACCTTGCCCGTTTTTATATCTTTAACGGGGTGGTTACCACCGCGATGCCCCAAGCGCATTTTACCAGTTTTAGCCCCTAAAGCTAAGGCCAGTAATTGATGCCCCAAACAAATACCAAAAATGGGTAAGTTTGCGGCCAATAAAGCTTGAATAATCGGCACGGCATACATACCCGTGGCGGCAGGATCCCCTGGGCCATTGGATAAAAACACCCCATCTGGCTGAAGACCCAAAATCACCGTTGCAGGTGTGTTGGCTGGTACCACGGTCACGCGGCAGCCTTCTTGCACTAAACAGCGCAGAATATTATGTTTTGCACCATAATCAATGGCCACCACATGAAAAGGGCGTTTTTCTGGTAAGGGTTTTTCCCAAAGGCCTTGATTCCATTCATAAGTTTCGTCGCAAGTAACCGCTGCGGCTAAATCCAGCCCATTCAAGCCACTCCATTCTTGGGCTTGCTGCAACAAAGCGGCGAGGTCAAATTTACCATCCGCCTGATGCGCAATCACCCCATTCGGCGCGCCCTTATCACGAATACGGGCGGTTAAGGCGCGGCTATCAATGCCTGCAATTCCAATCAGATTTTTTTGTGTAAGCCACTCATCAAAAGAAATTTCTGAACGCCAATTGGAAGGCGGTGTGATAACTTCCCGCATGATAACCCCGCGGGCAGCGGGCTGGCGTGATTCCACATCCACAAGATTGCAGCCCACATTACCAATATGGGGAAAGGTAAAATTGATGATTTGCCCAGCATAGGAGGGGTCGGTAATAATTTCTTGGTAACCACTCATGCTGGTGTTAAAACACACTTCGCCCACGGCATTGCCCGTTGCACCCACCCCTTGCCCCCAGAATACATGGCCATCTTCAAGCACAAGAACGGCGGTGGCCACGCGTGGTTGCGGTGGCAAGGTGGCAATAGCAAATTCAGACATGGGGTTTTCCTGGCTGTTTTAGGATACGCTTTTTAACCGAGTTTCATGCCAGATAAATAACAAAAAAACCAGTGAGCAAAGAAACGCAGCCCCATAAAATATATATTGTTAAAATTAGATATAATTAGTAATATAAATGACGTTACATTCTAATAGCGTAATTAAGCAATAATCATGGATGATGTATCCTTAAAAAAATTAGCTCAAGAATCCATGGGCAATGAAACTGCGAGTGAAGCAGGCAGTAGATTTCTTCAAGCAAAGGGATTGAGTGGTGCAGCCAGTGTAATATATAAAACTGAAATGCTGGATGAATATGGTGAGCAAGGGTATTTTGATGTGCCGCATGAATTTCATCATATTTTATTAGCATTATTTACTGGTAGCGAACTAGATATAAGCGTAAAAGCAGAAATTTTAATATTGCTAGGGCAGGATGTCCAAGAATATTCTCACAATGAGAAGGTGCATCAAGCAACAATACCGCCATTACACCTTTTTATGGGCGATGCGTTACAAGCAGTATATAAAAGCTTTTACTATGGTGTTTGCTCTCACTCTTTCCGCGAAGAGCAGTTAGTTTTACGGGTGGCAGAATATTTACAAAACCACACCAGCTTGGATGTGGAGCTTATTAAACAACGGTTTGGCAGTGATTTTTTTATAAAACAGGCTAAGGATGCCATTAATAACCCCGATTATTTTGAACGAGACTATGAAAATATCAGCGATTTTATTAAACAACAGGGGGAATCGATTGCCTTTAATAAACAAGATCCCGCCAAAGCCTTGTGGGAACAGCAAAACCCCAACCAAGCCTAGAAGAAATGGCCTTGGCCTATGTGTTTTATAACCATAGTGCGCAAGCAGCCAATGATTATATACAACAACACCCCGAACAATATGAAGGCCACACGAAATTTTACGAATTAAATTTTGCCGAGCGCGAGGCTTTTCCTATAGTAGCACTGGTGCCGGATATATCGCGCCGTGCCCTAAAAGCAGAGGCGGCACTTTTATTAGAAGAAACAGTGGGGACGCAACCCACCCATTCTCAAAGCGTTTCAAAACCTTCAGTAAAAAACATCCTGAAAATCTAAAAAAGGCCGCAGAACCTATGGGGTTTTGCAGCCTTTTTGCTTTAATATTATGGTCATTCTATCAGTGGAATGACCATAATATTTATGGTTTAGCTGCTGGTGCAGCGGGTTTTAATAGCTCTGCTGGTGTTTGTACGATGGCGCTGCCACCACCAAAATTAAGAACGGCTGGTACTTGGCCATTCCATTTTTGTGTAAGAAAATAGGCAGCTACGTTCTCTGAGCCAATTTCTTTGACTAAGGTTCTATAAGCTTCGGCTTGTTTTTGGGTAGCGTAAGCGGTAGCATCGGCATTAATTTTTATAGCATTAGCATCGCCCTGCGCTTTAATGGCCGTTGTTTTTGCTTCCACTTCAATTTGTTGTTGTTCTGTTTGTTTTTGAGTAAGTACAGCCTTAGCTTGTGCAGCCTGAGCGATTCCCTGTTCAAAACCCTGTTCAAACTTAAAATTGGCTACCTGTGTGGTCACAATTTCCAGCCCCAACAATTTAGAAGCTTCGCGCTCCACTTCTACTGTAACATCTTTAATAATCTGTTCACGATTAAAGGCAATATCTTGCGCATTATTTTTGCCCAGCACAATTTTCATGGCATTGGTGGCCGTGCTTTGCAATGTTTGTTGATAATTGGGGTTTCTTTCCAGAATTTCTATTACTTTGTCTTGCGGTATTCTGTAAATAACCGTTAACTCAACATGGATTTTTTGGTTATCCTTAGTGTAGGTTTCCAAATTACCAATTTCTAAATGCTGTTGGCTTAAATCCATGGCTTTCACCGAACGCCATGGCAGCTTAAACGAAAGACCGGGTTGTCTGAACTCTGAAGGCTTAAGGGTAACTATTCTACCAAATTCGTAATCCACACCCACTTCTGTTTGCTTAAGTGTTTGTACCGACGTAAAAATAGTTGTGAGCGTTAGGCCGCCCCCAATACCTGCTACAGCAATATTGCCCCAGTTCCACTCATTCTCATCGTTACGAAGAAAACCCATATTAATCCCCCATATTTTATATGTTACTGCTCATATTTTTTTTGAGTAAAGAGCAGCCTTGCAAATACTCCAATAAAGTGTAGTTGCGGTATTTTCAACCACAAAGCACAGTAAAAATGGGGATAAGATAAAATAGTTATAAAATTTCTTTTTTCTCATCAGGGAGAGGATTTCACCTCAAAAACCGCCTGCTTAGTAAAAGCGTTGGCGCGTTCTATCTGCCGCTTGAACACGAAATTTGGTAAATTATCGGCTGTTATAAAAGTGGTTTTTTTCTGGGATAGTAACCCCACTTGCTGGCAATAAAGCCCGCTATGTTCTAGTAGCATTAAAAAATCGGTGAGGCTACACGGGCGAATATGGGGGGCATTCCACCAACCATCATCCTTGCCGCTTTCACCTTCCAATATGGGTACACGGCCAGCCAGCCACCCTTGTAGCCGTACCCGCCAATGGCCATAATTGCTGAATGAGACCAACACTGTTTTGCCAATGCGTGCTAGTTCGGCCAGCACCATGGCTGGATTCTTTAACGATTGCAGCGCCTTGGATAGCACCACCACATCAAAAGATTGATTGGCATAGGTTACCAAATCTGTTTCGGCATCGCCCTGAATAACCGATAATCCCCGTGCTAGTGCTTTTTCTACGCCTTCACGGCTAATTTCCAAGCCAAAGCCTTGGGCATTTTTTTCTATAATTAAGCTTTCTAATAAACTACCATCGCCGCAGCCCACATCCAGCACTTTTGCCCCTTCTGGAATAAAATCACACAGCATTTGTAAATCTGCCCGTAACGCCGGTTTATTGGCGGGTTGCAGTGGTTTTTTTGCGGTAACTGGCAATTGATAATCACGGGCGCAGCGTTCTAAAAAACCTTCCACCACGCGGTAAAAATCTGGCTCTTCCAGCAAAAAGGCATCATGCCCCTTATCGGTGATAATTTCTGCAAAGCTTACATCCACACCGGCTGCATTTAATGCCAAAACCATGTGGCGTGATTCCACCGTGGGAAACAGCCAATCGCTACTAAAGGAAACCACTAGAAAACGGGCAGGGCAATGGCGAAAAGCTTCTGCAATATGCCCATTATGTTCTGCGCCCAAATCAAAATAATTGGTGGCACGGGTAATATAAAGGTAAGAATTGGCATCAAAGCGCGCCACAAAACTATGGCCTTGATGGCGTAAATAGCTTTCTATCTGAAAATCTGCAGCAAAACTGAAACTTAATTTATCATCAGTTTGCAATTTACGACCAAATTTACGTTGCAAGGCACTTTCAGAAAGATAGGTGATATGGGTGGCCATGCGCGCCACAGCCAAGCCTCTGGCTGGCTTTAACCCCAATAACGGGTAACGCCCTTCCATCCAATCGGGGTCTGCCATAATGGCTTGGCGCGCTACCTCATGAAACCCCATATTCTGCGCCGAGTGACGGCAAGCGGTGGCAATCGGCATTACGGCAAATATTTTTTGGGGATAATCCGCCGCCCATTGTAAGGCTTGCATCCCCCCCATGGAAGCACCCACCACGCAAAATAATTGCTCTATACCCAAATGCTCGATTAATTTACTTTGAGCCCGTACCATATCGGCAATAGTAATAACAGGAAAAGACAAGCCATAAGGCTCCCCCGTGTTGGGGTTAAGGCTGGAAGGGCCAGTAGAGCCCATGCACCCGCCCAGAATATTACTGCAAATCACAAAATAGCGTTCAGTATCAATGGGTTTGCCCTTACCCACCAAATTAGACCACCAGCCTTCTTTGCCAGTAATGGGGTGTTGATCGGCTACAAACTGATCACCCGTGGTAGCATGGCAAATTAAAATTGCATTATTGCGTTTGGCATTTAATGTGCCATAGGTTTGATAGGCTAATTGCCAAGGTGAGAGTGTAGCACCGCTATCAAGTGGCAGGGGTGCTTCCGCTATAAAATATTGGCAAGGCAGGACATTATTATCTATGGTCATGGTTTAGCAATAACATATAAAATTAGGTTGCGTGAAAAATATCTGTTAGCACGGCAGCGTTGCTGATATTAAATAAAATTTCATTGGGAATACAATAGACAAATTAGTGACCGATAACCCGTAATTCTTAACCTGAATATGAGCACATGCGTAAAATACGCAAGGCTGCAAGTGAGAGGGTTGAACAAAAAGGCTGAGTAAAAAATGGTGGATATACAAGAAAAGCTTTTCCATTATCGTGCAGAGATCAACCGGTTGGATGCCACGATGCAAGAAGCATTACAGCAGCGCTTTTCAATGGTTAAAGAAATTGCGGCCTTAAAACCAGCCAGTGAGTTGCCTTTACGCCTTGTGAGAGAGGCGCAAATCATGGAAGCACGGTTGGATGCACACGAACCACCCTTACCATTAAGCACTTTATGGGCAATCTGGCGTGAAATTATCGGGGCCAGTAGCCTGCAGCAGCGTCCATTTACGGTGGCTACCTTGAAAGCCGAGCCCTTGGCATCGTTAATGGCGCGGGATATGTTTGGGGTGGAGGCCAGTTTATTGCAGGTGAGTACATCATTGCAACTGGCAGAAATCTTGTTGAAAGGCAAGATGGTGGCCATGGTATCGCCCGCTATTGCCATGCGTTTAGCCTTACAATATCAAGGAAAATTATGGGTGGGTGGCAGTTTTACTGGGTGGCGCAAAGGCTTGCAGGAAGAATGTTGGCTGCTTTCTTCTCTTGCGCCGGAAATGGCAGAAAAATCATTGGTATTGAGTGCCATGCCTTATGAAGCTGATAATGCAGAGAATGTATTATTGCCAGAAGAATGGCTGGTTACTATTAATCATATCCCTTATTTGGTAAAGCTTTCAGACCAATCACATGGTGTGTTATTGGGGCGTTGGCTGCCTGTTTTTTTCGAATAGTTGATTAAAGGTTATAAATGATGAGCAAACTTCCACAACCCAAACCGCATTTTCTGGCTATTTCTCCTTATATTGGTGGGGAAGCCAAGGCCGAGGGAGGGCAACGCCTTATTCGTTTGGCTTCTAATGAAAGTGCGATTGGCCCTAGCCCACGAGCCATGCAAGCCTTTGTGGAAATGGCTGGCCAAATTCATCGCTACCCTGATGGGGCCAGTCAATATTTACGTGATGCGCTGGCCGAAAAACATGGCCTGCCAGCCGAGCAGATTATTTGTTCTAATGGTTCGGATGCCATGCTCACCATGTTGGCGCGTTGTTTTGCCGGTGTGGGGGATGAGGTTATTCATACCGCGCATGGTTTTTTAATGTTTCCCTTAGCTGCAAAGGCAGCAGGCGCTACCCCCGTGAGCGTGGCTGAAAATAACTGCTTAGCTTCTGTGGATAATATATTAGCGGCCATTACCCCGCGCACCACCATGATATTTCTAGCAAACCCCAATAACCCCACGGGTACGTATTTGCCTTTTTCAGAAATAGAACGCTTACAGGCTAGTTTGCCTGCCAACATCTTATTAGTGCTGGATGGTGCTTATAGTGAATTTATGGCCGATGTAGCAGATTATAATAATGGTCGCGCCTTGGTGGATAAAGGCAATGTGGTGCTGGTGAATACTTTTTCTAAAATTTTTGCCATGGCGGCCTTGCGTTTGGGCTGGGCCTATTGCCCCCCGCATGTGGCCGACGCCCTGAACCGTGCCCGCGAGCCTTTTAATGTTAACGCAGCCGCACAAATAGCGGGTGTGGCAGCCTTACAAGATGAAGCGCACATAAAAGCAGCCTTGGCACAAAATAAAACGGTGTTGCAGCAAACCAGTGCAGGCTTGAAAAAGCTTGGCTTGGCCTTTCATCCTTCGCATGCTAATTTTTTATTGGTGGATTTTGGCCATTTTGGTGCAGAAAATGTACGGCTCCAATTGAAAAATCAGGGCATATTGGTACGCCAAATGGGGGCTTATGGCCTTGCTCAATATTTGCGTATTTCCATGGGCACAGAAGAAGAAATGACAATTGTGCTAGAAAATCTGGCAAGGCTATAAAATCTGTTTTTTTATTAAGTATGAAGTGAAAAAATCCACCTGTTTATAAGAAAGCGGGTGGATTTTTTTTGTTAATTTATTGATCTTTTATGTAATGAGCGGTTTTTAGCATCGAAATATAATGCACAAACTAATAGATATAGCGTATAGCCAATAAGGTGATAAAAAGTTTTATTATTTTATTTACAAATTTATCCCTTTTTGTAAGAAGTATCCTCATGAAATTAGTAAATACACCCCCTAAGACAAACAGAATAGTTTTAGTGGCGATTGCGGCGATATTCGTTGTTATAGCCGTTATTGGTTATAATGTCCTGAATGCCCAAGATAAGCGTAGTACGGGTGAAAAAATTAGCGATGCAGTGAATGAATTGCCCAATGGTGTTGATAAGGCAGCCCGCCAATTAGAAGAGCGTACCCCCGCCAATAAGCTGGAAGATGCCATAAAAGATACTGGCGATAGCATAAAAAAATCGACCAACCAACAGTAAACACCCTTTAACGTCAAGCTCCATTCAACATAAATCAAAGAGAAAATTATCATGAAAAAATCCACAATGCTGATGACAACCCTCTTCAGTACGGCTTTGGTATTTAGCCCCTTATTGGCAATAGCTGCCGATAATATTACAACCGATACAGTGAATACTGCCACTGTGCCCATTAGTAAGGAAGCCATGCTTGACCCACGGTTAGCGGCTAGTGGTTTTGTGGAGCATGTGAATTATGCTCGTGTGGCTTTGGCCATGAAAAACATAGAATTGGGCAAACAGCATATTACCCAAGCCCGTAATCTGGTGACCATGATTAAAACTGCCACCGCTGAGCAGCGGCGCATTACTGATGTGGAATCTGGCCGAATTATTTACAAATATGATACCGAGCATAAATATCACTATTTCCCTATTCAAACAGGGCCTATTCAGGTAAAGCAAATGAGTAATGGGCCCTTATGGGCAAAAAATGATCTGGCCGTTACCGATGCTGATATTGTGTATCTAACCTTAGATTTAACTGGAGATAAGCCAGATGCGTATCTGGTTAATGCCGAAACTGCTATTAATGCGGGTAATCTTAAAGAGGCCGATAATCAATTGGCTTTATTAATAGAAGAGGTAGCCACTGTGGAAAGCAGGGCAACTGTTCCGCATGATAAAGCATTGGATAATATAGCGCTTGCCCGCAATTTTATTGCAGGTAAAAATTACGATGGTGCCAGCTATGCGTTGAAACATGCTGATGAAGCTTTGGATGAAATGCAACGTAATGATGAATATAAAACCCGTAGCAAAGAAATTGCCACCATGCGTAAGGATGTTGGAGAATTACAAAAACATATCAGCCAGAAAGACCCTAACATGGTAGAAAAAGCTGATAAGAAAATGGAAAGCTGGTGGAAAGAATTAAATAGCTGGTCCAAAAATAAGAAATAGTGAGTTGTAGAAAATACGTATAACAGGTGAAACAATCAATTTCACCTGTTACCCACAAGGTTAGATGTTGGGCGCATGGGATTTTTTTATAGCGCTTGCCGATGTTGGCCTTGCCTTTGTGTCTTTTGCTACTTGTAGCGGGGGATTGGTGCTTTTCTGTTGCACTGAATCTATACCAAGGGCTGGATTTGTAAAGTAAGCAACCAATTCTTGGCCGGCGTAGATTTTACCCTTTGGATCTTCACAAAGAGCCGCTTCAATAGCAGAGCTTGGATTATTATTGGCCTGATATTGAGCTGCATAGCTTTGTCTCCAATCAATCAAGTCTGTGTTAATATTTTCATCCATGAAGATGGAATAATAGATTGGCCATAATAATTGTTTGAATTCGGGCATGGTTCTATTTTGTAGAACCTCGATTGTATGAGCGGCTTGCTTGTGTTCATCGTTATGTATGGCTGTTTCCGTCAGGCATTCAATAAGCTCATCAACGGTTTTATCGAGTTTTTCTAGCATATGTTCAAAAACAGAGTTAGAGAGTCTATACATATTGCTTTGTTGGCAATAACGATCAAACCAATCAATAAACTTTTCAAAATCAGCTTCTGCTTCAAATAATATCATTTGACCAAGCCATTGGGAGAAGCCTTTTCGATGGTTTTCAGGATCATTGATCCATAGATCATGTTTATGTTCGTGATGGCCTTTCAGTTCATGAATGAGAGAGCCTGCATAATATAGATTAATAACTAAGTTCTTGTGTACATTGTAATTAGGGTGAGATGCAATAATGCGATTAGGGTTTAAGCATAAATAATTACGGGAATCGGCATCCATCACCCGCATGAAAACGTTACCTGTTATATTAACATCATGATCCACCAGCAGAACAGGCACATTGTGATCGCTGAGATATTGCTGTGTTTCTTTCCCTTGATCGGTTTCTCCCAATTCTAGCCATATATCCCTCATCCATTCCAGATGAGCTTGTTTATCGCTATCGCCATGCCAATCTATGGGCAACATTAATAACCTTTATCAGAAAAAAATATAAAATGTAATATACATCAACTGTAGAGGGGTTGGCAATAATTATGCGCCCAAACTCATTCTACACTTGTTAAATGAAGCAATAATTGCTTATCTATGAACATGAAAACAAAGAAAAAATCTGGCAATCGCCGCAAGCAAAGCCCTGAGGCTATCACCAAGAAACTGAAAAACCGTGGCATTGGTAGCAAGGCAAAAAAAACACCTGCTTCGGCTAAAAAAACAGGCGCTTTTTCACAAAGGCGCAATAAAAAAGAAATTTGGGGCATCTATGATGCTAAAGCTGGCCGCCTTATCCCCCAAGATGGTGATGATAATAAAGACGTAAAGCGCTATTATAGCCTGAAGCCTACCCCAGAATTGGCCAATTTGCCCGATGGTAGCCTGATTATTGTCCAGCTTTTGCCCAAGCGCCATGGTTTGTCGGGGCAGGTAGAGTTAAAGAAAATATTGGGCTCCCCCAGTGATCCTACCCTCATTACTCGTTTAGCGTTGGCTGAGCATGATATACCGCAGCAATTTTCGCCAGCCGCTCTAGAATTTGCTGAAAATGCTATTGTACCACCCTTAGGCAAGCGTGAAGATTTGCGTGATTTGCCCTTGGTTACTATTGATGGGGTAGATGCAAAAGATTTTGATGATGCGGTGTGGGCAGAAAAAGATGGGGATGGTTGGCATGCCATGGTGGCCATTGCCGATGTAGCCTATTATGTGCCGCTTGAATCGGCACTTGATTTGGAAGCCAGAGAACGCGGCAATTCCTGTTATTTTCCCGGCATGGTGATTCCCATGCTGCCGGAATTTTTATCCAATGGTTTATGTTCCTTGCGCCCTCACGAGCCGCGCGCCTGTTTGGCTTTTCATTTATGGATTGATAAGGATGGGCAATTGGTGCGCCATCAACTGGTGCGTGGGTTGATGCAATCGGTAGCGCGTTTAACTTATGAACAGGTGCAAGCCGCGGTGGATGGTGAGCCAGATACCACGACTAAGCCATTATTAGAAAAAATTATTCAGCCACTTTATGGTGTGTATCTGGCCTTATTAAAGGCCAGAGAAGCCAGAGGTACGTTGGATTTGGACATACCCGAATATTACATTAATTTGGGTGGCGAGGGCAACGTGGAATCAATTAGCCAACGTCAACGGTTGGATAGCCATAAATTGGTAGAAGAATTGATGATTGCCGCCAATGTGGCTGCCGCTGAAACCTTAGAAAAAGCAAATTTTCCTTGTGTGTACCGTGTGCATGATAAGCCAGATTCAGTAAAGATTGATGCACTAAAACCATTTTTACAAGCCGCTGGTTTGCGCTTGCCCAAATTGCCAATTACTGAACCGCTTCCCTTGAAAAATTTACTGGATTTGGCAGAAAATGTAGAAAATCGGCAGCAAATTCATGAAATGGTGTTGCGCGCCCAGTCTCAAGCTGTATATAGCCCACAAAATATTGGCCATTTTGGTTTAGCCTTGGCCTCTTATGCTCATTTTACCTCACCCATTCGCCGTTATGCTGATTTAATGGTGCATCGCTTACTGATCGATGCTTATGGTTTAGGTAAAAAGGAAAAAGCCAAGCTTTCTGAACCATTAGAAGAAATTTGCAAGCAAATTTCCATCACAGAAAGGCGGGCCATAGAGGCAGAGCGGGATGTGCGCAAACGGTATCAAGCCCTTTATATCAGTAAAAACCGTCAAGATTCTTATGCGGTACAGGTAAGCGGCCTTTCGCGTGCGGGGCTTTTTGTGAGGTTAGCAGATTCTGGGGCTGAAGGATTAGTGCCCATGCGCTTATTACCGGGCTTTTTTCATCTGGATGAAGCGGCAGGGCTGCTCAAAGATAATAAAACCAAAAAAAGTTATAAGCAGGGCGATCAATTGACGGTTACCCTGAAGGATAGCAATTGGCTGCAAGGGCGTTTAACCTTTGCACCAATAGCTGCCCCTCAAGAGAAAAAAACGCCACTAAAATAAAATCAAGCGAGTTTAGCTTGGAAAAGTTTAGCGGCGGTGGCAGCGGTTGTTTTGAATGGTTTATAGGCCATACCCATGGTTTCTTGCATGGTTTTTTCTACTTGTGGAATAGCTTCAGCCTGTAACAAAGTGCCAAGGGCAATGGTAATGCCCAATGGTCCGGCTTCACGCAATGTTTGGCCAA